>NZ_JBWLUR010000001.1:2500-308305 GCF_056504095.1 Blautia sp. HA9023
TCAAGGGATGGAGCCGAAGGGAAACCAAGTCTTAACAGGGCCAGAGTCAGTAGGAGTAGACCCGAAACCGGGTGATCTATCCATGTCCAGGTTGAAGCTGCCGTAAGAGGTAGTGGAGGACCGAACCCACATCCGTTGAAAAGGGTGGGGATGAGGTGTGGATAGGGGAGAAATTCCAATCGAACCCGGAGATAGCTGGTTCTCCTCGAAATAGCTTTAGGGCTAGCCTCGGTGTGAGTCTTGCGGAGGTAGAGCACTGAATTTCCTAGGGGGCGTCAAAGCCTACCGAAGAATATCAAACTCCGAATGCCGTGTAGATATCACCGGGAGTCAGACTGCACGAGATAAGTTGGGCGGTCAAAAGGGAAAGAGCCCAGACCTACAGTTAAGGTCCCAAAGTGCGCGTTAAGTGGAAAAGGATGTGGGATTTCGAAGACAACCAGGATGTTGGCTCAGAAGCAGCCATACATTCAAAGAGTGCGTAATAGCTCACTGGTCGAGAGGTCCTGCGCCGAAAATGTCCGGGGCTGAAACGCGCCACCGAAACTAAGGAATCCGTAAGGATTGGTAGAGGAGCATTGCATATGGGAAGAAGCAGTACCGTAAGGAGCTGTGGACTATATGGAAGAGAGAATGCCGGAATGAGTAGCGAGATAGAGGTGGGAATCCTCTAGGCCGAATATCCAAGGTTTCCAGGGTAAAGCTGATCTGCCCTGGGTGAGTCGGGACCTAAGGTGAGGGCGAGAGCCGTAGCCGATGGACAACAGGTTGATATTCCTGTACTGCAGTATAACAGAACTGTGGGGACACGTAAGGAGAGCGGGAGCCGGGAATGGAAAGCCCGGTACAAGCGAGGTACCAGTATGGTAGGAAAAACCGCCATGCAATGGGAAGACGTGATGTGGAGTGAAATATAGTAACGAAGCCCGTGAGCCATGCGTCAAGAAAAGCCGCTATTGTTTATATTGTACCCGTACCGTAAACCGACACAGGTGGATGAGGAGAGAATCCTAAGGCCGGCGGAAGAAGTATTGCCAAGGAACTCGGCAAAATGGCCCCGTAACTTAGGGAGAAGGGGTGCCTGCGAGAGCAGGCCGCAGAGAATAGGCTCAAGCAACTGTTTAGCAAAAACACAGGTCTATGCGAAACCGAAAGGTGAGGTATATGGGCTGACGCCTGCCCGGTGCTGGAAGGTTAAGAGGAGAGGTTAGACATACGTCGAAGCTTTGAATTTAAGCCCCAGTAAACGGCGGCCGTAACTATAACGGTCCTAAGGTAGCGAAATTCCTTGTCGGGTAAGTTCCGACCCGCACGAAAGGCGTAATGATTTGAGCGCTGTCTCGGCAATACATCCGGTGAAATTGAAGTGCCAGTGAAGATGCTGGCTACCCGCGCCAGGACGGAAAGACCCCATGGAGCTTTACTCCAGTTTGGCACTGGGGTCCGGTGTTGCATGTACAGGATAGGTGGGAGGCTGAGAGATAGTGACGTCAGTTGCTATGGAGCCGCTGTTGGGATACCACCCTTGTGATATTGGGCTTCTAACCAGCCGCCGTAATCCGGCGGTGGGACAATGCCAGGCGGGGAGTTTGACTGGGGCGGTCGCCTCCGAAAGGGTATCGGAGGCGCCCAAAGGTTCCCTCAGAATGGACGGAAACCATTCGAAGAGTGCAAAGGCAGAAGGGAGCTTGACTGCGACACCGACGGGTGGAGCAGGTACGAAAGTAGGGCTTAGTGATCCGGTGGTATTAAGTGGGAATGCCATCGCTCAACGGATAAAAGCTACCCTGGGGATAACAGGCTTATCACTCCCAAGAGTTCACATCGACGGAGTGGTTTGGCACCTCGATGTCGGCTCATCGCATCCTGGGGCTGTAGTAGGTCCCAAGGGTTGGGCTGTTCGCCCATTAAAGCGGTACGCGAGCTGGGTTCAGAACGTCGTGAGACAGTTCGGTCCCTATCCGGCGTGGGCGTAGGATATCTGAGAGGAGCTGTCCTTAGTACGAGAGGACCGGGATGGACGGACCGCTGGTGGACCGGTTGGCTTGCCAAAGCCATGGCCGGGTAGCCAAGTCTGGAAGGGATAAACGCTGAAGGCATCTAAGCGTGAAGCCCCCCTCAAGATGAGATATCCCATTCTTTAAGAAGTAAACCCCCTTGAAGACGACGAGGTAGATAGGGCAGAGGTGGAAGTGTGGTAACACATGGAGCTGACTGTTACTAATCGGGTGAGGGCTTGACCAACCAGCCGAGGAAGCGGGCAAGGCAGGTAAGGGTCATACGGGAGCAAGCTTGCTTGTGGACGTATGAGTATTAGCTGACTTGAACATTTGCGAAGCAAATGACATCGAACGACGGAGTCGTGAGATGACCCCCGCTGGAGTAGCCTAAAAGAACAGGCGATGCAGCTTTAGCTGCAAGCCCGTGAAAAAAGGCAAATCGGCACGCAGGTTAAAAATTGATTCAACAAAAATGATTAACCATCAACAAACACATGTATGTAGTTTTTAAGGTACAAACCTTAATAAATAATCCTCCTTAGCTCAGTCGGTAGAGCATGCGGCTGTTAACCGCAGTGTCGTTGGTTCGAGTCCAACAGGGGGAGTTTTTTTATGCCTGTAAACAGAGTGCTGTTTACAGGCATATTTATATTTTCACATAATATCTGTTTTAACTGAATCGGGCAAGTCTCCTGCGGGATGGCGAATCCTCAATCTGCAGACAAAATCCAGAAATTCAGTTTACTCTCATCATACTCGATCGAGGCTCTTTTTCCTGCAAAAAAATTCTCCAGAACCTGATACATTTCATCAAAATGTCCTTCACATGCACAATTCCCAAGCGGTTCGATCCAACAGGATTGTTTTCCACAAGCATCACGAAGATGAATGCGAAAATGAAGTCCCTGATCTTTAAGTAGTCCATTTAGTTCAATGATATCATTAAAAGAAATACAATACATAAAATCAACCTCCCGTCAAATAATTATTGTGGTTAGAAATATCATAGCAAAGAAAAGAAAAACAGGCAATACAGATGCCGGTTTTCCGACAACAGACTGGAAACTGTTTTCAAATCATGTTAAAATATATACTATAGTAAATTTTGTCAGTTCCCAGACATTTTGGTAATCAGATAAAAAATCATCTGATTCACTTAAGAATAATTATAAGAGAAAGAAGCAGACAGATAAGAATGGAAATATTTGATATCATAGATGAAAACGGAAATCCCACCGGAAAGACCGTAGAACGGAGCATTGCCCATGCAGAGGGAATCCGCCATCGCACTGCGCATATCTGGATCATCCGCCGGAAAAATGGAAGAACAGAGATCCTTCTTCAAAAAAGATCCAGAAACAAGGATTCTTTTCCAGGAAAATTTGATACTTCATCTGCAGGCCACATACAGGCAGGGGATGAACCGTTGGAATCAGCATTGCGGGAACTAAAGGAATAACTGGGGATACATGCAGTGCCAGAAGATCTGCAGTTTGCAGGAAAATTCCCGATATCTTTTGCCAAAGAATTTCATGGAAAAATGTTCCGGGATGAAGAGATTGCCTTTGTTTATATCTACGATCATCCGGTAGAGATCGATCGTCTTACACTTCAGAAAGAAGAAGTAGAAGAGGTACAGTGGTTTGATCTGGAAGAAACGTATCAGCAGTGCAGACAGCACAGAGATAAATTCTGTGTTCCATTAGGAGGCCTGCAGCTTGTGCGGGAATTCATAAAAAATAACAACAATAACGAATATAAAGGAGAGAAACAGTCATGAGAAAAGATTTTGGTGCAAAACCTTATACCTATCCACAGCCAGTATTAATGATCGCCACATATGGCGAGGATGGCAAACCGGACGTTATGAATGCTGCCTGGGGCGGAATCAGTGATGATAAGGAAATTTCCATCTGTGTCAGTGAGAGTCACAAAACAACCGAAAATATTCTGAAAAAAGGCACTTTCACAGTAAGCATGGCGGATGTGGATCATATGACAGCCTGCGATTATGTGGGAATTGTTTCCGGAAACAAAGAGCCGGATAAATTTGCAAAAGCCGGATTTACAGCAGAAAAGTCCGAAAAAGTAGATGCCCCCATCATCAAAGAGCTTCCCATCTGTGTAGAATGTAAACTGAAAAGCTACGACAAAGAAACCTGCCGTCTGGTTGGTGAGATCGTAAATGTCAGCGTGGACGAACGTGTTCTGGACAAAAACGGAAATGTAGATGTAGTAAAAGCTGCACCGATCACGTTTGATCCGTTTAACAACGCATATATCCGTCTTGGCGAAAAGGTGGGCGATGCTTTTAAAGCTGGAGCTGCATTGAAATAAATAATATTTATGGAAACAAAAAAGTCTCTTTAAGAAGAAAGGATTGAAAAACCTGCCTTTTGGAAGAGACTTTTTTTATAATATTCCAAACTCTTTAACCAAATCAAGTAGGTCCCCTGCGGGGTTGCGAAAAGCAATAAGCAGTGGGTGGGGACTTGCTTGTATCAGGAGGAGTGCAAGCTCCTCCTGATAAACTGCGGAGCAGTTATTTGGTGTAGAGCCACGTAGCGAAGCGGATTGCGAATATCCGCTTGACATGCCTGGAAAATCCCGTCCTGATCATTACTTTTTGTTATAAAAGAAACAGCAGATGAAGCTACAGATCATATATGAACATAACAGATTCACGAAAAAACTTCGGATTATTCAGAAATTTCATGCTTGTATGTAAATATACGATATGATAACATAATCCATATATTATTTTTTGTAAAAAACATACAAAAAGGAGGAGCTGCCATGCGCCCAATGAGAGAAAAAATGCATACAGGAGAATTATATCTCCCTAATGACGATGAAATCTTTCAGGATCAGATCAGGAAACTGGACAGGCTTTATGATTTCAATATGACACGCCCTACACAGCTGGATAAAAGAAATGCTGAAAGAGATGTTTGCGGAGATTGGTGAAGATTGTTATATCGAGCCACCGCTTCACGCCAATATGGCAGGTGCATATGTCCATTTTGGAAAAAATGTCTATGCCAACTTTAACCTGACACTGGTAGATGACGGTCATATTTATGTTGGCGATTATACCATGATCGGTCCAAATGTGACCATCGCAACTGCGGGGCACCCGATCTTACCGGAGCTTCGTGAAAAAGGATATCAGTATAATATGGAAGTTCATATCGGTAAGAACTGCTGGCTGGGATCTGGAGTTGTTGTGTTACCGGGAGTTACTATTGGTGATAATGTTGTAGTTGGGGCCGGAAGTATAGTAACGAAGGATCTGCCTTCCAATGTGGTTGCAGTCGGTAATCCATGCAGGGTGCTGAGAGAAATGAATGAGCGGGATAAAGAATATTATTTTAAAGACAGAAAAATTGATTATTCTGAGATCGTTTAACCAAATCAAGTAAGTCCCCTGCTTCAATTGCGAAAAGCAATAAGCAGAGGGCAGGAACAGAGGCGTAAGCTTTTGCACATCAACAGATAATGCCGGGAGCAAAGGTCGAATGATCTTATGAAATATGAAACAGGTGGATGAGAACAGGAATGGATGAGGACCTGTCTGATGCTGAAAGAAAAGAGGAAAAATTATGGGAATGAATGAAACACCGTCAGCAGACCGTGTACATATCGGTTTTTTTGGCAGAAGAAATGCAGGAAAATCCAGTATTGTAAATAAAGTGACAGGTCAGGAACTTGCTGTGGTTTCCGATGTTAAAGGAACTACCACGGATCCGGTGAGCAAGGCCATGGAGCTGCTTCCAATGGGACCGGTTGTAATTATTGATACGCCGGGTATTGATGATGAAGGACATCTTGGAGAACTTCGAGTCCGAAAGGCAAAACAGGTACTGAACCGTGTGGATGTGGCAGTTCTTGTTGTGGATGCTACCCTTGGAAAAACCAATGTGGATGAGGAGCTGATCCACATTTTTAAAGAAAAGGAAATTCCGTACCTGGTTGTATACAATAAATCCGACCTTCTTTCGGAAAATCAGAAAATAAATGCGGATTCTCCGGATCGGAATCAGGAACCCTTCATTTACGCCAGTGCGGCAACAGGTCAGAACATCTATGAACTGAAAGAAAAGATCGCATCTCTTGCAGTAACCGATGATCTGAAATTACGTCTGGTAGGAGATCTCCTGGAGCCGTCAGACTTTGCGGTTCTTGTAGTACCGATTGATAAAGCCGCGCCAAAAGGCCGCCTGATCCTTCCGCAGCAGCAGACCATCCGTGATGTGCTGGAAGCCGGAGCAGCAGCCATTGTCATCAAAGAAAACGAGCTTTCCAATACACTGAAAACCCTGGGCAAGAGCCCCAAAATTGTGATCACAGACAGCCAGGTTTTTGCAAAGGTCAGCAAAGAAACACCGAAGGATATCTGGCTCACTTCATTTTCAATTCTGTTTGCCAGATTTAAAGGAAATCTGAAAACAGCGGCAGCCGGTGCAGCAGCCATTGACCGACTGAAAGACGGAGATAAGATCCTGATCTCTGAGGGATGCACCCATCATAGACAGTGTGATGATATCGGAACAGTCAAGCTTCCACGCTGGATCCGAAATTATACGGGGAAAGATCTGGAATTTGAGTATTCCTCAGGAAGAGAGTTCCCGGAGGATGTAACGAAATACAGCCTGATCGTGCACTGTGGCGGATGTATGCTCAACGAGCGGGAAATGCGCTACCGTCAGAAATGCGCCCTGGACCAGGAAATCCCCATCACCAATTATGGAATTGCCATTGCTTACATGCAGGGAATCCTGAAACGATGTGTGGAAATGTTCCCGGATGTAAGAAAAGAGCTGGATGTTTAAAGATATTTTGAATTTATGAAGCAGCTGTTTTTTGCACAGAATTTATTTTCTGTGCAGAGAGCAGCTGCTTTTTGCATACTCATTTATAAAGCAGAAAAAATTTTGAAAAAAGATAGTTTAATTTAACTCAACTGATTGGCAAACAAAGAAAGTTATTTTAAAATAACATTGTTATTAAATAACGGCGTTATTGAATAAAGGAGACAAACATATGAGACCTGTAAATGAGAAACTGGCGGCAGATCTTCTGGAAGCGGGAAAGCAGGAATTTCTGGAAAAAGGTTTTCAGGGAGCTTCCATGCGCGGGATTGCATCCAGACTGTCTGTGACAACCGGTGCACTGTACCGCTATTACACAGACAAGGAATCTCTCTTTGATGTACTGGTAGAAGAACCGGCCAGAGTACTGGAGGAGAGATACCGTGCTATCCAGAAGGGATTTGCAGACCAGCCGGTGGATGCCCAGGTCCAGACACTTCC
Source organism: Blautia sp. HA9023 (assembly GCF_056504095.1). Lineage (NCBI taxonomy): Bacteria > Bacillati > Bacillota > Clostridia > Lachnospirales > Lachnospiraceae > Blautia > Blautia sp. HA9023. Next base: position 9,813 of record NZ_JBWLUR010000001.1, read on the forward strand.
GGAGGTGTCTGACGAAGGCTATTCCTGGATGGTGGAATACATTTATGATCATTTTGATGCATTTAAGCTGATCGTATGCTGTTCCACAGGAACCCGCTATGAACACTATCTGGATGTCCTCACGGAGATTGAAGTCAATTCCAGTATTGTCCTTATGGAAAAAATGAAAGCAGCGGGTTATCATCTGGAAGAACTGGATGAAAATCTGATCCACATGGTAGCAAGCAGCATGTTTAACGGCATGTTTGAGACAGTACGCCACGACATGCCCAGGGAAAAAGCCAATTCCTACATGAACAGCCTGCGGGAATTTTATTCTGCCGGATGGTTCCGGCTGCTGGGGATCCGTGGATCATGAAAAAAAGGAGTTGATACATATGGAAAAAAAAGAACCTTCTCCGATATCGGTAGTATGGGGATGGGCAGAAAAATATCACAGTAAATTTTATGGCTCTGTAGTTCTGGCTGTACTTGGTGTGGCAGGAACCATGCTGGCTTATTTCAGCATTGCGGCAATGATCCGCATCCTTCTGGAAAACGGGGATTTCAGTCAGTGCCTGCCATGGTGCGGATTTCTCCTGATCGGTTAATAAGGGGTATTGCCGGCGGTTCTTAGCGACTGCCGGCAATACACGTTCAGAAGATGTTTACAATTCCGAAAGAAAGTGCTATAGTACTAGAGTTTGTATTTTTAAAATATAGAGGAGTTATAAACAATGATCGACCAGGCACTTGCACAGGCTCTGCAAAAAGAAATTCCCATACTTACAGCCCAGATCCGCAGCCTTTATGCGGAATTTGATAAAAAATTTCATCTCAATGGAGCGAAGATTCCCATTACCTTTGGTATGGAGCCAGATCTTCTGGGATCCTATACAAGAGGCAGTTACCACGAAAAAGAGCATTTTCATTTTTCCCTGCTGTTTATCGGCTACGCGGTAAAAAATCCTCTGAAAAAAGAGGATAGGCTGGACCTTTACAAACATGAATATGCCCATTATATGCAGCATAATTTTCACATTCCCCAAGAGTATCAGTGGCAGCACGGAACCCACGGAAGTGCCTGGAAATACTGCTGTTCCCTGACCGGCGCGGCGCCAACGCCATATTATAAGGCAGGGGAAGCCCTGATGAAACATGACTATGAGAAAAAACTCCGAAGCCCGATCCATGACCGGACAGTAACAGTACGGGATACTTACCGGAGAAAACAGCAGCATGAAAATACCCGGAACAGCATTGTGCGCTACGAGATCGGAGAGGATGTGAGCCATCCGAAATTCGGAACCGGAAACATTGAACATGTGGAGCAGCTTCCAGGCTCAGTAAGGCTTCATATCCGGTTTGGAGAAGAATTGAAAGTGATCGATCAGAAGTGGCTTCTCCGGTCAAAATATAAATAGAACAAAATGGTATAAAAAAATCTCCGGCACAGAAAAACTGTGATCCGGAGATTTTTGAATTTTATAAATTCGATATTTTATTCAGAAACTTTCACAAACTGGCTGTTATAAAGATTCTGATAGAATCCGCCTTTTGCCATAAGTTCCTCATGATTTCCCTGCTCAATGATGCTTCCGTCTTTCATGACAAGGATCTCATCCGCATTACGGATAGTAGAGAGACGGTGGGCAACAATGAAGCTTGTTCTGCCCTGCATCATCCGGTCGAAGGCTTCCTGGATCAGTATTTCAGTACGGGTATCAATGCTGGAGGTTGCCTCGTCAAGGATCAGCATCGGTGGCAGGCACAACATGACACGGGTGATACAGAGAAGCTGTTTCTGTCCCTGGCTTAAGCTGTCTTCATAGAGAATGGTATCCAGGCCATTTGGAAGACGGCGGATAAATTCCCAGCTGTGGGACATTTTTGCTGCCTGGATCACTTCCTCATCCGAAGCATCCGGTTTTCCGATACAGATGTTGTCGCGGACAGTTCCATGTTTGATCCAGGTATCCTGGAGAACCATGCCATAGCTTCCGCGGAGGGTATGTCTGGAAACTTCGGTGATCGGTTTTCCGTCTACGGAGATACTTCCGCCGGTGACGTCGTAGAAACGCATTAGCAGGTTGATAAAAGTTGTCTTACCACAGCCGGTGGGACCTACGATGGCGATTCGTCGGCCAGGCTCTGTGTGAAGGTTAAATCCTTCAATGAGAGGTTTGTCCTCTTCGTAGCGGAAAGAAACATTCTGGATATCTACGGCACCTTTTACATCATCAAGAGTTCCGGACGGGTCCGGGCTTTCCGGTTCTTCTTCCAGAAGGTCAAAGATCCTGGTAGCGCAGGCCAGAGCGTTCTGAAGCTCTGTAATCACAGAGCTGATATCATTAAATGGTTTCATGTACTGGTTAGCATAGGCCAACAGGACGGAAAGCCCACCTACTGTCAGATGACCGCCCGGGATCAGGAATGCACCTACAAGAGCTACACCTGCATAGATGATGTTGTTGACACATCGTGTGGACGGGTTGGTGAGACTGCTGTAAAAAACAGCTTTCTGGCTGGCATTTCGAAGCTCCTCGTTGATCGAAGCGAAACGCTCCGAAGAACGGTTCTCATAGCCAAATGCCTGAACCACTTTCTGATTTCCGATCATTTCCTCGATCAGTGCAGTCTGACGTCCACGGGCATCACTCTGTGCACGGAACATCTGGAAGGAATGGGAGGAGATGAATTTTGCCACAAAAAAGCTCACCGGTGTCAGGGCAATGACCATCAGTGTGATCCACACGTTTTTGGAAAACATGAAGATCAAAGTTCCGATGATGGTGATGATACCGGAAAACAGCTGTGTAAATCCAAGGAGCATACCATCGGAAAGAATATCTGTATCCGCAATGACACGGCTGATGATATCACCGGTGCTGTGTCCGTCCAGGTAGGACAGCGGAAGTTTCTGGATATGGCGGATGGATTTCGCACGGATATCCTGTACTGTGCGGTAGGTCATGCGGTTATTGATAATGCTCATGACCCAGGTGGCAATACCGGAAAGCACGATCATGACAAGAATACGGGAAAGATAGAATCCCATTCTGCCAAAATCAACTTCATGGTCAGCAACCACCTCATCAATGGCATAGCCGAAAAGTACGGGAACATACAGCTGCAAAATTACGGTAACTGCGGCAAGGATTACACTTAAGACAAGAAGGAAACGGTATTTTCCGATAAAGCGGAGCACCTTGAAGAAGGTTGCCATGCTGTTTTTGTTCTGGGATTTTTTGTATGTTTTACTCATGCCAGGACCTCCTTTCCGGTTGCTTTTTCATATTTGATCCGTTCTTCCGGGAACTGTGAGAAAAAGATCTCACGGTAAGTTTCACAGGTGGAAACAAGCTCCTGGTGGGTTCCTTTTCCGGCGAGCTGGCCGTCGTCCAGTACCAGGATCAGATCGGCCTGACGGATACTGGCTGCTCTCTGGGATACCAGGAAAGTGGTGGTGTTTCCGCCAAGCTGGTGGAGAGATTTCCGAAGTGCCGCATCTGTGGCAAAGTCAAGAGCACTGGCACTGTCGTCCAGGATCAGGATCTCCGGCTTTTTCACAAGGGCGCGGGCAATGGTAAGTCTCTGGCGCTGGCCACCGGAAAGGTTCCGGCCGTTCTGTTCCAGCTTAAAATCCAGCTGGCCATCTTTTTTCTCCACGATCTCACGGGCCTGGGCAGTGGTAAGAGCCTCCCACATTTCCTCATCTGTGGCGTCTTCCCGTCCCCAGCTTAAGTTCTCGCGGATGGTTCCCTGAAAAAGTGCTGCCTTCTGAGGAACCACGCCGATTTTTTCCCGGAGCTCATTCTGAGAATAGGTCTGTACATTCTGGCCGTCCAGGGTAACGGTTCCGGAACTTGCGTCATAGAAACGTGCGATCAGATCCACAAGGGTGGACTTACCGCTTCCGGTACCGCCAATGATTCCAATGGTAGAGCCTTTTTTTGCGGAAAAAGTGATGTCCGAAAGGCTGGGTGCGCCGGTTCCTGCATAGGAGAAGGTCACATGGTCAAAAGCAACGGCACAGTCGTTCTTTGCAGCTGCCGGTGCGGAAGTTTTCTCCGGGTAAGTCATGGTGGAATCTACTTTCAGGATTCCGGCAACACGGTCTGCACAGGCCATGGATTTGTTCAGGGTGATGATCAGGGAAGCAAGTTTGATCAGCTCCACGATCATCTGTGCCATGTAGTTGTAAAGGGCAACGACTTCACCCTGTTGCATGTTTCCAAGATTGACCTGTACGCCTGCAGTCTGGATCAGGATCACGGTTGCGATATTGATCAGTACATAGGTGGCCGGATTTAAAAGTGCGGAGATTTTTCCTACAAACTCATTCAGCTTTGTGAGAGCAAGGTTACTTTCGTCAAACTCCGCAACTGCGTGATCTTCCCGGCAGAATGCACGGATCACACGGACACCGGTCAGGTTTTCTCTGGTAAGGCGTGTGACAGTATCCAGGCGTCCCTGTACTTTTTTGAAAAGAGGGATACTTAAGAACATGATCACAAAGACAACCAGGAACAGGATCGGGATGGCAACTACGAAGATCAGCGCACAGCGCACGTTGATAGTAAAGGCCATCACCATGGCACCGAAAACAATAAACGGGCTTCGAAGAAGAAGACGAAGGCCCATATTTACACCATTCTGTACCTGGTTTACGTCATCGGTCAGACGGGTGATCAGGGTATCGGTTCCAAGGGTATCCAGCTCTGTATAGGAAAGCTTCTGGATATGGTCAAAAACTGCCTGACGTACTTCTGTGGCAAAACCTACGCTGGCTTTTGCTGCAAAAAACTGGGCTGTGATGCTGACTGCCAGTCCTGCGGCTGCCATCAGTATCAGGATAAAGAATTTCTGTACGATGTAGCCGTGATCGTTATGGGCAATACCCACATCAATGATCTGGGCGATGACGATAGGCACCAGCAGGTCAAACACAACTTCCAGAAACTTGAAAAAAGGAGCCAGAATGCTTTCTTTTTTGTAGTTTCGAAGATATTTTGCGAGTGTTCGCATTTCTTTTTCTTTCCTCCATTTCCTTTTTATTACAATAAACCTCTGTTATTATACTCCCTTAGGGATGATACGTATAATATTGTTTTTAATGTATTATAATATAAAAATTATATTGAAGAAAACGTGAGTTTATGGGAAGATGATCATAGTATCTGCAAAAATGAAAAAATCATTAGTATGCAGTACAGAAGAATATAGATTGCGAATATCCGCTTGACACAAAGACAGAGAGTGTTTGATGCGGATCATCCGGGAACGGAATGCGGAAATTACAGAAATTATTATATGCAATTAAAAGGAGAAGGATATGGAGATCAGACAGTTGGAATATTTTCATGAGATTGCGGCAACGGGAAGTATCCATGAAGCTGCAAGAAGACTGAATATGTCCCAGCCGCCCTTAAGCTACCAGATCAAACAGCTGGAAGCAGAGCTGAATGTGAAGCTTTTTGAGCGGACCAGGGCAGGGGTGACACTGACAGAAGCGGGAAAGCTTCTTTATGACAGGACGGAGAATATTTTAAATTATGTCCGTTCCACAGAGCTGGAAGTATCCAAGGCAGGGAAAAAGCAGGTCTTACGTATCGGGATCACGCCCACCACAGTAACCACCATTATGCCTTATATTTCCAGATTTTCCAGGGAAAATTCCGATGTAAACTTTGAGGTGCGGGATGCCATTACCTTCACACTTCTGAACTATCTTATGGATGGGATCATTGATGTCTCTGTGGTGCGGACACCTATCAAGCTGGAGGGATTAAATTATCTGGAGCTTTCGGAAGAACCCATGATCGCGGTTCTTCCTCCGGCATTCCCGGAAAACGGAACAAAAAAGAGGGCATCAGCCTTAAGAAACTGACCGGACGCCCTCTTATTATTTACCGGCGATATGAAGAATTTCTGATGAAAGCCTTTGGAGAAAAAAATCTCCAACCGGATATTTTCTGTGTCTGCGACGATCCCAGAGATGCTATGCTCTGGGTGCAGGAAGGCCTTGCCACTGCCGTTTTTCCAAGATCCATGGAAGACCTCTGTACAGATCTTCCGATCCGGATCATCGAAGAAGAGAAGCTTACGACTAGGATCCTTCTTGCCTGGAAAAAAGACCGCAGGCCTTCCGCTGTAATGCAGGAGTTTATCAATATCTGTGAGGAATATAAAGAAATCAGTCTTTGAGATGTTCCTCTTTCCAGTGTTTCCACTTCTGAACGGCTTCCGGATTCTGTTTCTCCAGCCGTTCTTCCAGTTTCTTTCTGCGCTGTTCCAGCCGTTCCAGAACTTCCGGGTGTTCGGCCAGGATCTTTTCTTTCAGTTTGCCACGGCGTTTTTCCAGAAGCTGAAGGATCAGTCTCCGGTCGGAAGTCAGCTCTTCCGGCAGTTCGTCCATATGTAACTCGATCCTTCGGAGAAGTTCATCTTCATCCAGAAGCCCCAGGCCATGCCAGTTATCCAGAAGTTCTTCCAGACCTTCTTCGGAGAGACGTTCAATATCCGGGATCTGATGTAACTGTTCGATAATGTGATGGACAGATTCCTCGATCTCTTTTACCGCATCATCTCCGAAAGCCCAGGCAAACTCTTCCAGGGTATCTTCTTCCTCTGCCGGGAGAAAGGCGATGCTGCGGCGGAGAAGTTTTGCCTCGTCCTCCTTTGGAACATCCAGTTCATAAGGAGCTTCGATCCCTGCGTCATGTAAGGCGGCAAGAATGGTACGGCGGACCATACCGTCCTTGATCATATGGCCGATGCCGAACTGACGCAGCTGGTCATTGATCTGAGTGGAATGTTCAGTGAGGTAAAAACGGATCCCTCGTTTTTTCAGGCTTGCAGAGATGGCATCCAGACGGTCGGCAGCAGTAACGTCAATGCTGTTAATGGCACTGGCATCTACGATCACCACTTTTGTATCTTTCTGGATGCTGTTTTCAATATCCTCCTGAAAGATCTTTACATTTGCGAAAAACAGGTTCTCACTGAAACGGTAGATGACAACGCCTTTGATGGGATAGGCGTAACGGTTTCTGGAAAGATCAAAATAAACATCTCTGCCCGGGATCATGCCACGGAAAGAGCGTGGCGGGTTGGTAGCTTTCAGGATCACAGCTACGAAAGAGAGCAGGATGCCGATGATAACGCCATAGATGGTTCCAAGGCAGAGCACGCTGAAACCGGCAGCCATAAAAATGTAAAATTCTGTGCGGCTCACCTTGAAAAGACGTACAGCCAGATGGGTTTCCACCACATCCATCAGAGCAGAGATCACAATGGCTGTCAACACAGGAACCGGAAGATATCCGATAAATCCGGTGCCAAAAAGAAGGATCAGAGCCATGGTGATCCCGGCAGTGATGGAAACTGCCTGAGATTTTCCTCCGTACTGTTCATTGAGAGAGGTACGGGAAATACTGCCGTTTACCGGGCAGCATCCAACAGCGGCAGCCGCAATGTTTCCCGCTGCACAGGACAGGATCTCCTGACGGTCGTTCAGCTTGTAGTCATTGCGAAAGGCGAAAGTGTTTTCTGCAAGAAGGGTTTCCGCCATAATGACAACGGCAACCATAAGGCCGCGGCCTGCTGCCTGGGTCAGATCAACATTTCCGAAATCCGGGATCACCAGGGAAGGAAGGCCACGTTCTACAGACTGCAAAAGCACAACGCCCTTTTCATCCACATGAAAAACAACGGTGGAGAGAACACCCAGGGCCATGATCGCGATGGCCATGGGGAATTTCGGCGCCAGTTTTTTGAATATGCGGATCAGTATCAGCGCACCAAGTCCCATGCAGAGGGAAAGCCAGCTGATATTTTTTGCGGCAGCGAAGATATGCTCTGCCAGCTCCAGAAGTTCACCGGAACCTGCCGGGCTTCCCATCAGTTTCGGGATCTGCATCAGGATGATGGTGACTGCGATACCGCTGATAAAACCACCCATTACCGGTGTGGAGATGAAATCCACGATCTTATCCGCATGGAGCAGGAAGAACACAAACAGCCACAGGCCTGCAAAAAGTGCAATGGCAGGGACATAATCCATGGCGGTTTCCGATTCCGCGGCAATGCCAAGGGTAGACAGTGCGCCGCCTACAATGGCAGCAGGTGCCGCGTCAACTCCGAAGATAAACTGCCTTGAAGTGGAAAAGAGCGCAAACAGCAGGATCGGCAGAACAGAACCATACAGTCCGTATACCGCCGGAATTCCGGAAATCTGGGCATATCCCATGGAGATAGGAATGGAAACTGCGGCGATGATGATACCGGAAAAAATATCTTTGAGAAGGTATTCTTTCCGGTATCCCCGCAGCGTGGAAAACAGGGAAAGCTTCATATAGTCACATCCTTTTCTGAAAAATATTTTCTATTATATACCAAAGAGAGCCTGCGGGAAAGAAGCAAAGCAAAGGTTCCGGGTGAAAAATCGTGGACAAAGGATATCTGCCATATTATAATAAATGCGAAATTACAGCTGTGTGGGATGAGAAATCCCGTACTTTTGCTGTGTGAAAAAAGATCATCAATGAAAGGTTAAGATATAAATGAAAAAAGCGATCATAGCAATGAGCGGCGGTGTGGACAGCTCCGTGGCAGCTCTTTTGACAAAGGAATCCGGTGACGAGTGCATCGGTGCAACCATGAAACTTTACAACAACGAGGATATCGGTGTCCATAGGGAAAAGACCTGCTGTTCCCTGGACGATGTGGAGGATGCCAGAAGCGTGGCTTATCAGATGGATATGCCTTACTACGTATTTAACTTTACCGCAGATTTCCATACAGAAGTTATGGATCGTTTTGTGGAGGCTTACGAAAACGGCTGCACACCCAATCCATGTATCGACTGCAACCGTTATCTGAAATTTGACAAAATGTTCCACCGTATGCAGGAGATCGGCTACGATTATATTGTAACCGGACATTACGCAAGAGTGGAGTACGATGAGAACAGAGGCCGCTATCTTCTGAAAAAAGCAGTGGACGACACCAAGGATCAGTCCTATGTGCTCTATATGCTGACCCAGGAACAGCTGGCATATGTAAAACTTCCTCTTGGAGGCCTTCGGAAAGATCAGGTCCGTGTGATTGCCGAAGAGCATGGTTTTATCAATGCCAGAAAACATGACAGCCAGGATATCTGTTTTGTGCCGGATGGCGACTATGCGAAATTTATCGAGAAATATACAGGCAAAAAAACACCGGAAGGTGATTTTGTAGATAAAGAAGGAAACTATATCGGACGCCATAAAGGAATCATCCATTATACCATCGGCCAGCGCCGTGGCCTTGGTATTCCGGCAGCCAGCCGTCTTTATGTCTGCGAGATCTCCCCGAAAACCAATACGGTTGTTCTCGGTGACAACGCAGATCTTTTCAGCAGTGAGCTGGAGGCAGACAGTGTAAACCTGATCTCCGTGGATAATTTAAGTGAGCCGAAGAGAGTGACCGCCAAGATCCGTTACCGTCATAAAGAGCAGCCAGCCACTGCATGGCAGACACCGGATGGCATCCTTCATGTGAAGTTTGATGAACCGCAGAGAGCGATCACAAAAGGCCAGGCTGTGGTAATGTATGACGGAGCCGAAGTTGTAGGTGGTGGCGTTATAAACAAAATCTATAGCCAGTCATAAATAAAGGTGAGAACCTAAAACGATAAAACCCATTGACATACTAGGAAAAGGGTGATATGATTGCATCATCAAAAAACGGAGCACACAAAACAAGGTGAGCAACGTGATGATCAGGAGGAAATCATGAAGATTTTACAGAAGTCAACCAGGGTGTTTATCGAAGAGAAGCGAATGTGTTGTTGTCGCTGATAAGCAGATGATCATGAAGAATTAATACACTATATCGAATATAAAGAATAAAAGAAAAGAGGACAAACACATGAGCAAAATTACAAGAGATCAGAGAAAATTCAAATTTGAGACATTACAGCTTCACGTAGGACAGGAAACACCGGATCCGGTTACCGATGCAAGAGCAGTACCGATCTACCAGACATCTTCCTATGTATTCCGCAACTGCGATCATGCAGCAGCACGTTTCGGACTTGCAGATGCAGGTAATATTTACGGACGTCTTACAAACCCGACAGAAGATATTTTTGAGAAGAGAATCGCAGCACTGGAAGGTGGTTCCGCAGCACTTGCTGTAGCATCCGGTGCAGCAGCTATCACTTATACGATCGAGAACCTTGCACAGCAGGGTGACCATATCGTAGCAGCAAAGAACATCTACGGCGGAACAACAAACCTTCTGGAGCACACACTTCCGTCATACGGAATCACAACAACATTTGTTGATGTATTCAACCTTGAGGAAGTAGAAAATGCGATCCAGGAAAACACAAAAGCTGTTTACATCGAGACTCTTGGAAACCCGAACTCCGATGTTGTAGATATCGAGTCTCTTGCAAACATCGCTCACAAACATAAAATCCCGCTTGTTGTAGATAACACATTTGCAACACCTTACCTTGTAAGACCGATCGAGTATGGTGCAGATATCGTTGTTCATTCTGCAACAAAATTCATCGGCGGTCATGGAACCACAATCGGTGGAGTGATCGTAGAGAGTGGTAAGTTCGACTGGGAGGCATCCGGCAAATTTGCATCTCTTACAGAGCCAAACCCAAGCTACCATGGTGTAAGCTTCACAAAAGCTTGCGGACCAGCAGCATTTGTTACAAAGATCCGTGCAATCCTTCTCCGTGACACAGGAGCAACCATTTCTCCAGTAAGCTCCTTCATCTTCCTTCAGGGACTTGAGACACTGTCTCTCCGTGTAGAGCGTCATGTTGAGAATGCACTGAAAGTTGTACAGTACCTGAACAACCATCCGCAGGTAGAGAAAGTTCATCATCCGTCTGTATCCACAGATCCAAGCCAGCAGGAACTTTACAAGAAATACTTCCCGAACGGCGGTGGTTCCATCTTTACATTCGAGATCAAGGGAGACGCACAGAAGGCAAAAGATTTCATCGACAACCTTGAGCTGTTCTCACTTCTTGCAAACGTTGCAGATGTAAAATCTCTGGTTATCCATCCGGCTACTACAACACACAGCCAGTGCACAGAGGAAGAGCTTCTTGATCAGGGAATCAAACCAAACACAATCCGTCTTTCTATCGGAACTGAGAATATCGATGATATTATCCAGGATCTTGATGAGGCATTCAAAGCAGTTCAGTAAATAAGACAATTAAATAAGAAGAACACCTTCTAAATCAATAGCACAGAAAAATCTGCTCCGGGACGTATGAGAATATAGTTCCGGGGCAGATTTTTTATACGTTTATCTGGAAGATCCAGAAGCTGGAAGATCAGTGCTTGTGGTACTGAGGATGCACAGGGTATGTGCGATTTTTTTCAGGCGGCTTCTACAAGTTCTTCCAACGTTCCGAAAGTGTATCCCATCTCTTCCCATTTCGTCAGCAGTTCATCCAGGATGGAAGCGTTTGTAGAGGAAGTGCTGTGCAGCAGTACAATAGCGCCCGGATGGATCCGCCCCAGAAGTTTTTCAAAGGCTTCTTCTTTTGAGGGCTGTTTATCCTGATACCAGTCCACATAAGCCAGGCTCCAGAAAAACGTGTGATATCCCAGATCTTTTGCCATCTGGAGGTTTTCTGTACTGTAGATCCCCTGTGGCGGACGGTAAAATTTTGTCATTTCTTTTCCAGTTGCTTCTTTATAAAGAGCCTCCACATCTTCCAGCTGTTTCTGAAAAGCCTCTTTTGTGGAGATGCCGGACATATCCGGGTGGGTCATGGTGTGATTGCCAACGGTATGGCCTGCATCCACAATTTCCCGGATCAGTTCCGGTTTTTCCCGGATCAGAGTTCCCACAACAAAAAATGTGGCATGTACGTGATGTTTATGTAAGGCATCCAGAATGGCAGGTGTGTTTCCATTATCATAGCCTGCGTCGAAAGTGAGATATATTTTTTTCTCATCAGTATCATCTGCGTACCAGGCATTGTATTTTTTCAGTTCCTCTATGGAAGCATTTCCTGTAGGCCGTGTGCCCTTCTCCTGAAAACCAAGCCCCCAGTTTTCACTCTGAGAGGACAAAGAGGCAGAAGAGGGCTGGCTTTTTTTCATAAAATTCTGGTCGGATCGTGATCCGGAAGAAAAATGGGAAGAGATCTTTCCCACAAGACTGCCAAAAGCAAAAGCCATGACAAAGCAAAAGATAAGACGGTAGATATGTTTTCGTTTCATGGTAACCTCGGAGAAAATGGAGTTATTAATATGCTTATGAACGTACAGAGGAAGATATGAATATAGATGATAATGAGACTATGTTCAGCAAAATATGATGGATGAGAACATAAATGTACATTTAGCGGAAAAGTTTTGTGATGGAATGATCTTTATAAAAATGGGATGGTCAACCAGAGAAAAATATGTAGTCATGCAGATTGTAAAAAAGTAGGATATTCAGGAGAGACAGGACAAAAATAGGCAAAAAATAAGAGTCATCAGCGATTCATTTCTTCTGCCGATGACTCTTTCAATTTTCATTATCCAATGGAATATACCTCTCATTTCTTAGATTTAAAACTTATACGGAATTAAAATTTACGTTCTCGGTGGTCCGTACCTCCTTGTTTTAATTATGATGGGAAATCTTTAAATCTTCTGGTGGACTGTACCTCTCTTTCTTAGATTATGGGAAGTAAGTTATGTTTTCGGTGGGTTCACGCTCCTTTTTGATTTGTTTTTTTGTTTTCCGTTTGTTTTATTTGATGGTTATACTATAACAGATAAAAACGATATTGTCAACACTAAATTTGAAAAATAATAAAAATAAATTAAAAGAGAAGAATAACTAAAATAAAATATCTGAAATATTCAGATAATATTGACGCCGGAGAATACGTATAGACCAAAACCTTTTCGGACAAGCTACCCTTATGAACATAAGAAGAGAACAAAAAAGCGCAGGAGATCATAAACAGTATTATTATTTTCAAGGAGGGAAAACTTATGCTACGTTATCTGCCTGTTCGAAAAGTTCACGCTAGACAGGTCCTGGATTCCAGGGGGAATCCTACGGTGGAAGCGGAAGTAACAGTAGGAGAAGGAATCATAGGGATCAACGGATTTACGGGAAGAGCCATGGTGCCGTCCGGAGCATCCACGGGGAAATTTGAGGCTGTGGAGCTGCGGGACGGAAACCGTGAGGAATATCTGGGCCAGAGTGTGAAAAAAGCGGTGGAGAACATCAATACCCGTCTGGCGGATGCCATCATCGGAGAAAATGCCCTGAACCAGGCATGGATCGATCATCTTCTGATCGAAACGGACGGAACGGAAAACAAAAGCAGTGCAGGAGCCAATGCCACACTGGCAGTATCCCTGGCAACGGCCCGTGCTGCAGCCGGTGCACTCCGGCTTCCTCTTTATCAGTACCTTGGAGGTTGTCATACCATGCAGCTTCCGGTGCCGATGATGAATATTTTAAATGGGGGAAAGCATGCGGACAACACCGTAGATCTTCAGGAATTTATGATCATGCCAACCGGGGCAGGGTGTCTGGAAAAAGGTATCCGTATGTGTGCGGAAGTTTACCAGCACTTAAAGCTCCTTCTCCGGGAAAAAGGACTTTCCACAGCAGTTGGTGATGAAGGAGGCTTTGCCCCGGATCTTCCGGATTCAGAGGAAGTGCTGACCCTGATCGTCCATGCAGTGGAAAAAGCAGGATACAAACCTGGTGAAGAGATCACCATTGCCATCGATGCAGCCTCCAGTGAACTTTATGATGAGGAAAAAGGCGTGTACTTTTTCCCAGGGGAGAGCCGCATGAAAGGGGAAAAGATCTACCGGGATGCCAGGGAGATGACAGAGTACTACGAGAAACTGGTGGGAAAATTTCCCATTGTTTCCATTGAGGATGGGCTCTGGGAGGATGACTGGGAAGGCTGGAAATACCTGACGGAACATCTGGGAAAAAAGGTCCAGCTTGTGGGAGATGATCTGTTTGTCACCAATATCAAACGTCTGCGCTGCGGTATTCAGCTTGAAGTCGCCAATGCCATCCTCATCAAGGTAAATCAGATCGGAACCCTCACGGAAACCCTGGATGCAGTGGAGATGGCCCAGCATGCGGGATATCGCGCGGTGATCTCCCACAGATCCGGCGAGACCGAGGATTCCTTTATCGCAGATCTGGCGGTAGCTTGCGGAGCCGGACAGATCAAAACAGGTGCGCCCTGCCGTTCGGACCGGAATGCCAAGTATAATCAGCTTCTGCGGATCCATGAACAGCTTGGGACCCTTGGAAGATATGCCGATCCTTTTGCAAAAAGATCTCAGAAAAAGCCCTGCATAAAATAAACGGAAAATGGTTGAAATCCCGGTTTAGCTATGGTAAAATAACCTCTAGTTGATTAGGAGGTGTAACCGCGTGAACATTTTGAAGATTATTCTGACTGTAATTTATGCAATAGATTGTATCGCTCTGACTGTTGTCGTACTGATGCAGGAGGGCAAGCAGCAGGGTCTTGGCTCTATCGCCGGAGTAGCTGATACTTACTGGGGTAAGAATAAGGGCCGTTCCATGGAAGGTGGTCTCGTAAGAGGTACCATTATCATGGGAGTTATTTTCTTTGTACTGTCAATCGTACTGAACATTATCTGATCTGCCAGGAGCAGAACAGAAGTTGGGAACACTCTTGCTGCGTTAGCATGCAGAAGAACCTCGGATGGAGACTTCTTTTGTTAATCAGCAGGAGTGTTTTTGCGTTGATACAGGGTCACGGGTGAGACTTCCTCTGGAATGATAACAGGGTAAAAATGAAATAGAAACAGGAGAAAATGTGAAAAGATCGAAAAATTTTGAAAAAAGAAAAAAGTTTATAATGGAGCTTCTGGGAGATCCGCTGTATAAACCTATGCGGCTGCGGGAGATAGCATCTCTCCTCCAGCTGGATAAGAGTGAGAAAAAAGAGCTTTTTGATGTGCTGGACGAGCTTTGTGCCCAGGGAAAGGCGGAAGTGGATAATAAAGGAAGATACAGCAAGGTTTCCGGCAAGCGCCGAGACAGACGGAAGAAAAAAGATGCTCTGAAGGCAGAGAAGCAGGAGCGTGGCCGTAAGGGAAGAGAACGTAAGGAACATGAGAATGAGGAATGTCATTTTTCCGAGAAGGACGGAACTATCATGGAAGGAACGTTCATCGGCCATTACAAGGGTTTTGGATTCGTGGAAGTGGAAGACCAGGAACAGGATATTTTTATTCCAGAAAATGACACGGGAAGTGCCATGCATCAGGATAAGGTACAGATCCTTGTACGGAATGGCCATAAAGAGGGCAAGCGTCCGGAAGGCGTTGTTCTGAAGGTTCTGGAGAGGGGAATGCCTTCGATTGTTGGAACATACCAGAGCAGCCGTGATTACGGCTTTGTGATCAGTGATAACCCCAAATTTTCCAAAGATATCTTTATTACCAGGAAAAATTCCATGGGGGCAAAAGATGGCGATAAGGTAGTTGCGGAAATCGTGGACTATGGTTCCAGAAACCGGAAGCCGGAAGGAAAGATCACAGAAGTGCTGGGAAATTTACGTTCACCGGGAACAGATATCCTTGCTATTGTGAAGAGTTTTAACATTCCAAGTGTATTTCCGGATAAGGTACTCCGTCAGGCAGACCGTGTGCCGGATCATGTGCAGGAAGCAGATATGGACGGAAGACTGGATCTTCGGGATCTTGTCACAGTTACCATTGACGGCGAGGATGCAAAGGATCTGGATGATGCCATTTCCCTTACAAAAGAAGACGGGATCTATCATCTGGGGGTACACATTGCAGACGTCAGCAATTATGTCCAGGGTGGCAGTGCCCTTGATCGGGAAGCACTGAAGAGAGGAACTTCGGTTTATCTTGCGGATCGTGTGATTCCTATGCTTCCGGAACGGCTTTCCAATGGAATCTGTTCTCTGAACCAGGGACAGGATCGTCTTACTTTAAGCTGTCTGATGGATGTCAATGAAAAAGGTAAGGTAATTTCCCATAAGATCGCGGAAACAGTGATCCGCGTAGATCAGCGTATGTGCTACACCGATGTAAAAAATATTCTGGAAGATACTGACGATGTGGCGAAGAAACGTTATGAATCCCTGATTCCCATGTTCTTTCTGATGAAGGAACTTTCCGGGATCTTACGCAGCCGCCGTCATACAAGAGGTTCCATTGATTTTGACTTTCCGGAAAGCAAGATCATTCTCAATGCTGCAGGGAAAGCTATTGACGTACAGCCATATGAAGCCAATGTGGCAACCAGGATCATTGAGGATTTTATGCTTCTTGCCAATGAAACCGTGGCGCAGGAATACTGTACCGGAGATTATCCGTTTGTATACAGAACTCATGAGAACCCGGATCCGGAAAAGATCGAAAGTCTTCTGATGCTTCTTCATAATGAAGGAGTTAATATACAGAAATCCGGGCAGGAGATCACACCAGGTGAGATCCAGGAGATCCTGGAAAGCATCGAGGGAATGCCAAATGAGGCACAGATCAGCCGTCTGACACTGCGTACCATGAAACAGGCGAAATATACCACCGAATGCAGCGGACATTTTGGCCTTGCGGCAAAATATTACTGCCATTTTACTTCTCCGATCCGAAGATATCCGGATCTTCAGATCCACAGGATCATCCATGACCGCCTGAGAGGCAGACTGGTAAGAGAAGGACGTACCGAGCATTACAAGGAGATCCTGGATGAAGTGGCACGCCAGTCCAGTGTGTGTGAACGGCGTGCAGATGAGGCGGAAAGAGAATCTGACAAGCTGAAGAAAGCAGAGTATATGTCCTATCATCTGGGTGAGGAGTATGAGGGAATCATCTCCGGTGTTACAGGATGGGGCATTTATGTGGAACTTCCAAATACTGTGGAAGGACTGATCCATATCAACACATTACGGGATGATTATTATGTATTTGACCAGGATGCATATGAACTGCGGGGAGACATGACAGGAAAGATTTTCCGCCTTGGGCAGAAAGTCCGTGTCCGTGTGGCAGATGCGGATAAAATGCTGAAAACCGTGGATTTTGTTCTGGCCGAAGAAGACTGAAGGAGCGCGAAATGGCAAAAAAAACAGGAATGAAACTGATCGCAAATAATAAAAAGGCTTTTCATGACTATTTTATCGAGGACACCTATGAGGCCGGGATCGCACTGGCGGGAACCGAGGTAAAATCTTTACGTTCCGGCAAATGCAGCATCAAGGAGGCTTTTGTCCGGGTGGAAAACGGGGAGGTTTATGTATATGGAATGCATATCACTCCTTATGAAAAAGGAAATATTTTTAACAAAGATCCCCTTCGTGTGCGGAAACTGCTTCTGCACCGTTACGAGATCAATAAGATCGAAGCCAAATTAAAGGAAAAAGGACTGACCCTGGTACCTCTGAAGGTTTATTTCAAGGACAGTCTGGTAAAAATAGAGATCGGCATGGCACGTGGCAAAAAGCTTTATGATAAGCGCCAGGATATTGCCAAGAAAGATCAGAGAAGAGAAGCAGAGAGAGAGTTTAAAGTGAAAAATCTTTATTAACCGACCGGTTTCTGCTGGAAAAAAGTATGATAAAAAGTGGGGAATGAAAAATGGCAGAGGTACAGGAAAGACGTAAAAAAACGGTGGAAGCGTCCATGACAGAACAGGTTCATCTGATCATGCAGCAGCATCTGAACGGAGGCGGAAGGCTTTTTGGCGGAGCGCTGATGCAGTGGCTGGATGAGGTTGCCGGTGTGGTGGCCATGCGGCATGCGGAAACCTATCGTGTGGTAACTGCCGCGGTGGACAATCTTCAGTTCAAGCATGCGATCTATGAGGGTGAGATCGTAGTACTTAAGGGATATGTGACGGATGTTGGAAGAACCTCCATGGAAGTCGAGATCGATACGTATGTGGAGCAGCCGGATGGTATGCGCCGTACTGTAAACCGGGCATTCTTTGTAATGGTAGCTGTAGATGAAAATCAGAAGCCGATCCAGGTACCTGAACTGATCATTACCACAGAAGCAGAAAAAGCCCGGAATGAAGCTGCAAAAATGCGCCGCGACATGCGGAAAAAAAGAAGAGAAAACGGCTTCTGACCGCAGATGTTTTAATTTTTGACATAGTCTGAAAAATCTAAAGATTCTGTGAAATTCAAACCGGTCAGGTTGACAAGAAAGTGATACTCTGTAATAATAGAAAGAGGTAAGCTGACAGCAAATAGAACCATTTTATATGGAGGAGATATAATGAAAAAACGTTATTTGATTCTTGCAGGAATTCTTGCGGCAAGTATGCTTGCGGCCGGATGCGGTAAGAAGAGTTCTGTGGCACCTGAGCAGAAAGTGGAAGCAACGGTGACACCGACTGTGACAGAAGCAGCGAAGTCTGATGTGGTAGAAATGCAGACATCTACAGACGATACAGCAAATATCAAGAATGTGATGGGAACCAAGAGCGAGACAACCACAAGTATTGTGTTCACAAATAAAATAGATTCTACAATCTCTGCGATTTATGTCCGCCCTACGAGAGATGACGGAGATGACAGTGATGAGACATGGGGCAGTGATCTTGTAAATGGTAAGTTTACACTGGCTTCCAATGACAAGGCTGTTTATTATATGGAAAAGAGCCAGAAAGATGACGATGGTAATGCAGTTACAAGCTTTGATGTGCGTGTGACATTTTCGGACGAAGATCAGAATGATTGCTTTTTCCGTCAGCTGCCGCTTCTGACAATTTCACAGCTGAATCTGTGCATGGATGGTGAAGGCGAAGATGGAATCCCATATGCTACATATCTGACAAGTGGAAGCACCAAGGAGGTTTCTACGTTGAAAGATGTAAAGGCAAGACTTGGTATTGAAGATGACAGTGAAGAGAGCGATTCCAGCGACAGCACGGATTCTACAGACAGTACTGACAGCACGGATAGTACAGATTCCAGCAGTACAGATTCCACATCTTCTTCTACGGATAACAGTGGAGATAATTCAGACAGCAGTGATTCCGGTAACGGCAGTGATTCTTCATCTTCATCGGATTCAGGATCGGATTCATCTTCAGATACTCCGAATCCAACAGAAACTCCATCCAGTGATGATGATCCGGCTTCGGTAGCTGCTGGCTATATCGGTCGGTCCATGTCTGAACTTGAGAATGCATGCGGCAGCCCAAATGGCAGTGATTATGAGGACGAGCCGGAGTCCGGTAAGACAGGTTATTATTATTATGATACGTTTACGGTATCCACAACTTTTGACGATGACGGCAATGAAGTTGTATCCGGCGTATGGTAAAGGAGAATAAACATATGAAAAGAGTGTTACTGAAATTAAGCGGAGAGGCTCTTGCAGGAGAGCAGAAGAGAGGTTTTGATGAAGCAACTGTTACAGAGGTTGCCAAACAGATCAAGACAATCGTGGATGAAGGACTTCAGGTTGGTATCGTGATCGGAGGTGGAAACTTCTGGAGAGGACGTACCAGCGGAGCCATGGACAGAAGCAAGGCGGATCAGATCGGTATGCTTGCTACTATCATGAACTGTATCTATGTGTCTGACATCTGCAGATATGTGGGACTTAAGACAGAGGTGTTTACCCCGTTTGTATGTGGTGCATTTACCACTCTTTATTCCAAAGATGCTGTAGAAGAAAGCTTCGCAGAAGGGAAAGTTGTATTCTTTGCAGGTGGTACCGGTCATCCGTATTTTTCTACAGATACAGCTACAGTACTTCGTGCCGTTGAGATCGGTGCAGATGCCATTCTTCTTGCAAAGGCTGTTGATGGAATTTATGACAGCGATCCGAAGGTAAATCCGGATGCCAAGAAGTATGATGAGATTTCCATTGATGAAGTGGTTGCCAAGAAACTGGCAGCTATGGATCTTACCGCTTCCATCATGTGCATGGAGCAGAAGATGCCGATGCTGGTATTCGGTCTTGATGAAAAAGACAGCATCGTCAACACCGTACACGGTAAGTTCTCCGGAACAAAGGTAACTGTGTAATCGGAAGGGAATAATAAAAAATAACCATACAGGGAGATATGTGAAATGGATGAGAGAATTCAGGTATACGAAACAAAAATGGGAAAAACACTGAATGCTTTGGAGAGTGAGCTGACAACGATCAGAGCCGGTCGTGCAAACCCGCATATTCTTGACAAACTTACCGTAGATTATTATGGAGCACCGACTCCGATCCAGCAGGTTGCAAACATTTCTGTGCCGGAGGCACGTATGATCCAGATCCAGCCATGGGAATCCAGCATGATCAAAGCTATCGAGAAAGCAATTCTCTGCTCTGATCTGGGATTAAATCCGAACAACGATGGAAAAATGATCCGTCTTGTTTTCCCGGAGCTTACCGAGGAGCGTCGTAAAGAGCTGGTAAAAGACGTTAAGAAAAAAGGCGAAGGTGCCAAGGTTGCGGTAAGAAATATCCGTCGTGATGCCAACGATGCATTTAAAAAACTTGCAAAACAGGATGTTTCTGAGGACGAGATCAAAGAGCTTGAGGATCAGATCCAGAAACTTACAGATAAGTACATCAAGGAAGTTGACAAGGCGATTGAGAACAAGTCTAAAGAGATTCTGACTGTATAATTGTAAGAGATACGAGGATAAAGAGGGCTTCTTTGAAGAAGCTCTCTTTCTGTATGGAGGAGATTTATGAACGTACCAAATCATATTGCGATCATTCTGGATGGAAACGGACGGTGGGCAAAAGAACGTGGAATGCCCAGAACTTATGGACATGTAAAGGGATGTGCCAATCTTGAAAATATCTGTTACGATATTAAAGACCTGGGAGTGAAATACCTTACCGTTTACGCTTTTTCCACAGAAAACTGGAAACGTTCCAGGGAGGAAGTGGAGGCACTGATGAAACTGTTCCGCAGTTACCTTAAGAAATGTATCAAGATTTCCAAGAAAAATAATATGCGGATGAAAGTTATCGGAGATATTACTGCTTTTGCACCGGATATCCAGCAGAGTGTCCGGGAACTTGAGGAATATTCCAAAGATTTTGACGGAATTTATTTTCAGCTGGCATTAAATTACGGAAGCCGGGATGAGATCCGTCGTGGTATGCAGAAGATGGCACAGGATGTAAAAGACGGAAAAGTCGAGCCGGACAGCATTACAGAAGAGACTATTGAGAGCTATCTGGACACTGCCGGTGTACCGGATCCGGATCTGATGATCCGTACGAGCGGAGAGCAGCGCCTTTCCAATTTCCTGCTCTGGCAGCTGGCTTATTCGGAGTTTTATTTTACACCGGTTGCATGGCCGGATTTTAATAAAAAAGAGCTGATCAAGGCCATCGAGAAATATAATCAGAGGGACAGACGCTACGGCGGTGTCAAGGAGGAGTAGATCATGTTTAAGACAAGACTGATAAGCGGTATCATCCTTGTCATCATTGCCCTGGCAACTATTATTTCCGGCAGCTGGATCCTGTTTTTTACACTTCTGGCTGTTTCACTGATCGGAATGAGAGAGCTTTACAAGGTAATGAAGGTAAGTGATGAGCACGTTACCGTGTTGGAACTTGTGGGATATCTTGGAGCAGTGCTTTATTATATTGCCATGAGATTTGATTTTGGAAGTTATGGAACAATGGCGATCATCATCAGTATGATCCTGATCCTGTTTGTTTATGTATTCGGTTATCCGAAATACCGTGCGGAACAGGTGATGGCAGCATTTTTCGGAATGGTGTATGTTGCGGTGATGCTTTCCTTTATCTATCTTACCAGAAACCTTCCGGATGGAAAATTCCTGGTATGGCTGATATTTTTATGCTCCTGGGGTTGTGATACCTGTGCCTACTGTGTGGGAATGCTCATTGGCAAACATAAGATGGCTCCGGTTTTAAGCCCTAAGAAATCTATCGAGGGAGCAGTAGGCGGTGTTGTGGGAGCGGCGCTTCTTGGAGTGATCTATGCAGCGGCCACACAGGGAAAAATGGCAGAGTATGCCCTGATCTGTGCAGTTGGAGCGCTGATCTCCATGGTAGGTGATCTGGCAGCATCTGCCATCAAGAGAAATCAGAACATCAAGGACTATGGTAAGCTGATCCCGGGCCATGGAGGAATCCTGGACCGTTTTGACAGCGTGATCATCACAGCTCCTGTTATTTACTATCTTGCAAAAACCATTCTTGGAATTTAGGAGATATTGAAATGAAAAATATTGCAATCTTAGGTTCTACCGGCTCCATCGGAACCCAGACACTGGATGTGGCAAGAAAAAACGAAGACCTTCGTGTTGTTGCAGTCAGTGCGGGAAAAAGTGTGGAGAAACTGGAAGAGCAGATCCGGGAATTTCACCCGATTTTGGCAGCGGTCTGGGATGAAAAGGCAGCCCGGGACCTGAAAACACGTATTGCGGATACTGACACAAAGGTAGTCAGCGGAATGGAAGGGCTTCTGGAACTTGCGTCCATGCCGGAATCCGATATCCTGGTCACTGCGATCGTGGGAATGATCGGGATCCGTCCTACCATGGAGGGAATCCGTGCCGGAAAGGATATTGCCCTGGCCAATAAAGAGACTCTTGTCACGGCAGGTCATCTAATCATGCCAATGGCAAGAGAATATGGTGTATCCATCCTTCCGGTAGATAGTGAACACAGCGCCATTTTCCAGGCTATCCACGGAGAAGAAAACAAAGAGATCCATAAACTTCTGATCACGGCATCCGGCGGCCCGTTCCGCGGACGTACTACAGAAGAACTTCGAAATGTCACGGTTGCAGATACTCTGAAACATCCAAACTGGGTAATGGGACGGAAGATCACCGTAGATTCCGCGACCCTGGTAAACAAGGGCCTGGAAGTTATGGAAGCCAGATGGCTGTTTGATATGGATCTGGATCATATCCAGGTGGTGGTGCAGCCGCAGAGTATCATTCATTCCATGGTGGAATTTAAAGACGGCGCGATCATGGCACAGCTTGGAACTCCGGATATGAGACTCCCGATCCAGTACGCTCTGTACTATCCACACAGACGTTATCTGGATGGAGACCGTCTTGATTTCACGAAACTCCGTGAGATCACATTTGAGGTTCCGGATATGGACACATTCCGCGGACTTCCTATGGCAATCCAGGCATCCCGGGAAGGGGGAAGTATGCCGACTGTCTTTAATGCGGCCAACGAGCTTGCGGTAAAGAAATTTCTGGAAGAAAAGATTGGCTTTCTGGATATTTATGAGATTATTGCACAGTCTATGGAACGACATAAAAAAATCGCGCATCCGGATCTGGATGAGATCCTTTCTGTAGAGCAGGATACTTACCAGTGGATCGAAAGCAGGTGGTAAATTGAGATTTGTGATTGCTGTAATTATTTTCAGCGTTGTGATACTGATCCATGAACTGGGACATTTTCTCCTGGCAAAAAAGAACCACATTGAGGTGGTGGAATTTTCTCTTGGCATGGGTCCGAGGATCATAAGTACGGTAAAAGGTGGCACCCGCTATTCTGTGAAACTGCTTCCTCTTGGCGGTTCCTGTGCCATGGCAGGAGAAGATGCGGAAGATGACAGTCCGGGAACCTTTAATTCTGCTCCTGTGTGGGGCAGGATTGCGGTGGTTGCCGCTGGTCCGGTATTTAATTTTCTGCTGGCCTTTGTCCTGTCTGTGATCATTGTGGGCTGTATTGGCTATGATCCTGCAACTGTATTGCAGGTAACAGAAGGTTCCGCAGCAGAAAAGGCAGGCCTGAAAGAAGGCGATGTGATCACAGAGTACCAGGGATATCACATTGACCTGGGAAAAGATCTCTATGTGTATTCGTATCTCAATGAACTGAAAGAGGGAGAGACCATCCATCTGAAGGTAAAACGTGATGGAAATGAACAGGAGATCTCTTATAAGCCGGATGTGAATGTACGGTATCTCCTTGGTTTCAACCGTTCTGATGTAAATTCCATGACAGTGGAATCTCTGATCAAGGGAATGCCACTGGAAGAAGCAGGTCTGGAAGCGGGCGATGTGATCACGAAGATCAACGGTGTGGAAGTCCCGGATGGAAATGCATATGAAAAATATATCGAGGAGCATCC
Source organism: Blautia sp. HA9023 (assembly GCF_056504095.1). Taxonomy (NCBI): domain Bacteria; kingdom Bacillati; phylum Bacillota; class Clostridia; order Lachnospirales; family Lachnospiraceae; genus Blautia; species Blautia sp. HA9023. The sequence goes on from NZ_JBWLUR010000001.1 coordinate 33,906, forward strand.
ACTGTCTGATGAACCTGTGACGATCACTTATGAACGCAATGGGCTGGAATATGAGGCGGAGATTACACCAAGAGAATACAGGACACCGGTTTCCGGTTTCGGATATAACACATACAGCGAAAAGACTTCCGGTTTCAATGTTCTGAAATACGGTGCGGTGGAAGTAAAATACATGATCCGCACTACGATCTTAAGTCTGAAAGAGCTTGTGACCGGTCATCTTGGAATGAAAGACTTAAGCGGCCCGGTTGGTGTTGTGGATGCCATCGGTGATACTTACGAACAGTCCAAGAGCGAAGGAACACTGATGATCTGGATGAACATGCTGGAATATGGCAGTTCTGCTTTCGGCCAACCTGGGAGTGATGAACCTGCTTCCTCTTCCGGCACTGGATGGGGGAAGGCTGGTATTTCTGGTGGTAGAAGCAGTTCGGAGAAAACCGGTAAATCGCCAGGTAGAAGGCATGATCCATTTTGCGGGACTGATGCTTCTGATGGCGTTGATGGTTGTGGTTATGTATAATGATATTTTGAAGATTTTCTGATATCTGACAAAATAAGGCAAATATTTAGTGCTGTATGATCTATGAGAAGATGATACAGCACTTTTTCTGTGCAGATATTTATTATATAATGAAGATATCAGAGCAAAAGAGAAGGAGATATGGGAATTTGAAAAAGAATATTTTAATACTGGCGGCTTTGATAGCAGTTGTTCTGGCGGTACCTTTTCTGATCATAAAAGCGGATGAGGCAATCCAGATAAAAAATGCAGAATTTAAGGAAAAACAGAATAATGTATGTTATGAAAAAGCGGGAGAATGCATGGATGCAGGTGAATATGATGAAGCGATAGAATTACTTGAAAAACTTCCGGGAAATTATGAGGATGCAGAATATATTATCCGGTATGCAAAGTTTTGCAAAGCTGTTCAGAACGAAGAAGGAATTGAGGAGCTGCATAAACTCATATGGAATTTTCCGAAAGAGGATAAGTACAGTGGTAAATATGCAGAAGAAATGAAAAGGGTTAAAGAAGATACAGAAGTACAGTATGAAAAATATATGGCACAGAAAGAAAAAGAAGAAGAGGAAAAAATGAGGAAGAAAGATGAGCCATATAAAGGAATGAAAGAAAAATATATAAATATTACGCTTCTGGGAAGGGCGAAAGAGAAAAGAACAGAACATTACTGGCGGGATACACCGGGAAAAAGGACACAGGATATTCAGTACAGATATATGTGGTATAACAGCAACGGAACAAAAAAAATCATGGCAGTCTGCAGAAACGGACGGGTCAGCAGTGTAGTTGAGTTTGTTCCGTCCACAGCATCCAGAAAAAATAGTTACAGTGGAAATACCAGCAGGAATAATACCAGAAAAGATATGTATGATGTGCAGGACTACGATAATCCGGAAGATTTTTACTATGATCATGCAGATGAATTTGATGATATTCAGGATGCGGAAGATTACTGGGAGGAAGCACAGTAAGATATATGGCATTTTTTCGATTTTGTGCATATACTGGCAGAGAGTCAGTGTGTTTTCAGGCACAAAAAGGAGTCTCTGTTTATGAAAAATCATTCTTATCTTTCCATGCAGCAGGATACCCCGGATCAGGGACGGCTGCAGGTGACGGTGCAGGACGGAGCTAATAACCGCCCTGTGGAAAATGCCAGAGTGCGGATTTCTTATACGGGAGTACCGGATAATGTGATCGAGGAAGTCCGCACCGATTCTTCCGGAAAAACACCGATGCTGGATCTGGCAGCTCCTCCTCTGGAATACAGCATGAAGCCGGTGGAAGAGCAGCCTTATGCGGAATATACCGTTCAGATCAGTGCAGATGGTTTTGAACCAAAAGAAGTGGCAGGAACGGAAGTTCTTCCCCAGGTGATCGCACAGCAGCCGGCATCTCTTATGAGACAGAGAGGCGCAGGAGAGGATTATCAACGCATTGTGATCGGCCCTCACACCTTGTTTGGTAAGTATCCGCCCAAAAATCCTGAGGCTGAGATCAAGCCGGTAAATGAATCTGGAGAGATTGTTTTAAGCCGGGTGGTGATCCCGGAGTATATCGTAGTCCATGATGGACCGGTAGGAGATACTAATGCGCAGAACTATTATGTACGTTACAAAGATTATATCAAAAATGTGGCCAGCAGCGAGATCTACGCTACCTGGCCGGATGATACAATACGCGCAAATGTCCTGGCGATCATGTCGTTTACATTAAACCGGGTGTATACGGAATGGTACCGGAACAAAGGCTATGATTATACCATCACATCCTCTACCGCATACGACCACAAATGGATCAATGGCCGGAATATTTTTGAGAGTATTGACCGGATCGTAGACGAACTTTTTGAAAATTATCTTTCAAGGCCGGATGTGCGTCAGCCAATCCTGACCCAGTACTGTGACGGGCGTCAGGTGCAGTGCAGGGATAGGGGATGGATGACTCAGTGGGGAAGCAAGGCGCTGGGAGACCAGGGATATTCTGCGATTGAGATCCTGCGGAGTTTCTATGGAAACGATATGTATATCAATGTGGCGGAAGCAGTTTCCGGGATTCCCGCATCCTGGCCTGGATATGACCTGACTATTGGAGTCACCGGAGAAAAAGTACAGCAGATCCAGGAACAGCTCAATGCCATAGCAAAGGCCTATCCAGCCATTCCGACAGTAACTGTGGACGGTATTTATGGCCCGGCTACTGCGGCATCTGTGAAAAAATTTCAGAATGTATTTGGACTTCCCACGTCCGGAGTGGTGGATTATCCAACCTGGTATAAGATTCAGGAAATTTATGTGGCAGTGACCAGGATCGCGGAACTGCGTTAATTTGAAAAAAGTGTTTGACGTTTCTGAATAAACCAAGTATAATGGCTGTTTGTATCTTTAAATGCGTTGTAAAACAATTGCGTTTATGAACATATGATAAAGCGGAATGAGAATGTCCGTTTTACAAAAGGAGCGATGAGAATGACATTTTATCAGGAACTACAGTTAAGCTCAACCGGATCAAAACAGCTGATTCGAAATACCACAGACAAAAAAGAAAAACGAAGGCACATTCTGATCTATAATTTTAAAGTATATCTTGTCATGGCATTTTGTGTGGCGGTTGTGACATTGTACAGTAAGATAACCGGCAATGATAACAGTGTTGTAGGAGTAACCGTACTTCTGGCAGTGCTGGTTTTGAGACAGGCGGATTTCGGGATCCGGACCACACATGGCTTGCTGTCCATTGCCGGAATCTTTGGTATTTTGATCATAGGACCGCGACTGTCCAATATGGTTTCACCGGTGCCGGCATTTTTTGTAAACGCTGTAAGTATCCTTTTGCTGATGATCCTGGGATGCCACAATGTAATTATGTATAATCATTCCACATTTGTCCTCGGTTATCTGCTTCTGATGGGATATGACGTAACCGGAAAAGCGTATCTGCTTCGCGTGGAGGGCCTTCTTGTGGGAATGTTCCTTTGCATGGTGATCTTTTATAAGAATCAGAAAAATCGTCCGTATCGCAGAACATTTCTGGATCTGTTCCGGGAATTTGACCTGCATTCCGCAAGAGGCAGATGGTACCTGCGGCTGACACTGATCGTTTCCAGCGCCATGCTGATCATGTCACTTCTTGGACTTCCAAGAGCAATGTGGGCCGGAATTGCCTGCATGTCGGTGTGCCTGCCATTCACTGAGGACTGTAAAGTCAGAGCCGGAAAAAGAGGCATGTTCAACATTGTGGGATGCCTGCTGTTTGTGGTGCTTTATCTGGTGCTTCCAAAGTCCATGTACCCTTACATCGGAATGATCGGAGGAATCGGTGTGGGATATTCCGCAGGCTATGCGTGGCAGACGGCATTTAATACATTTGGAGCGCTGTCCATCGCATCAGGACTGTTTGGAATGCCGGCAGCTGTGCTGTTGCGTATCGGGGCCAATGTGTTCGGGGCAGCTTATACCATGATCCTGAATAAGCTTGGAGATAAATTCGCGCAGTATATGTGGGTACGGAAAAAAGCGGAAATCTGATGGCAGATCAGGAGAAACCGCATTGTAAATATATGCCAGATATGATAATATGAAGGAAATAGTCGCAGGGTGTTTTTGAAAACATCTTACAGGAAATAATGCATCGCAGGGTTATGATAACCGGGTGCATTATTTTTTTGAATGTAAATTGCAAAAATGAATGTGAATGTCTGCTTTAACAGGGATTACACTACATATTTTTAAGAGAGGGGTTCTAAAAAAATGAACACATTAACAGTTTTACTGCAACAGATCGGAATGTTCGTGATCTACATTATCACAGGCGTGATCCTGATCCGCACAAAAGTACTGACACGGGAAAATCTGGAGATCATTTCAAAAGTTGTGATCAAACTGTCACTGCCGGTGATGATCTTTATCAATACGGTAAACGGGGTGGATCGGCAGTCATTTTTTTCCTCATTGTCCATCCTCGGAATTGCGGCAGTGATGTATGTGTGTCTGCTGATCCTGGGCACCTTATCCGGAAAAGTATTTCATCTTCATGGAGAACATTCGCAATTATATCGTGCAATGACTGTATTCGGAAACGTGGGATTTATGGGAATTCCTATTGTTGTCAGCATATATCCGGAAAAAGGAATGCTGTATATGGCTGTTTTTACGATTATTGATCAGCTGATGTTGTGGACTCTGGGGGTAAAACTGACTTCCTCAGAAAAAGAAAGCGGAACTTTTAATCCGAAAAAACTGATCAATCCTGTAACGGTGGCCATTATTCTGGCAATGATCTGTGTACTGACAGGAATCAGGATCCCACTGGTTTTAAATACGGCACTTCAGAAGATGGGAGCGACAGCAACACCACTGGCAATGATCTATCTGGGAGGTGTTTTTGCCTGCATTGATGTGTTAAGCTTTGTTAAGAAGCCGGATTATTATGGGATCACATTGATAAAAATGATTGGATTTCCAGTGCTTTTTTATATCCTGCTGAGGCTTGTCCCTATTCCGGCAGATATCCGGATGACTATGGCGCTGACTTCTGCCATGCCTGTGATGTCGTCGGTGGTAATGATGGCAAATGCCTCCGGATCAGATGGAGATTATGCAATGGGAGGAATTGTGGTTACTACGTTATGTTCAGTCCTGACACTTCCTGTGGTATCCTGGATCTTTCAGGCGCTTGGGTAAAAGTATTGCTCTGAAAAAAAATTTGCCGTATAATGGGCAATAGCAAAACGGACCGGTGATACGGGCCGGATAGAGGAGAAATACTATGTACGAAGAGACAACAGAGAAACTGCTGGAATTTATCAGCAAAAGCCCCACAGCCTTTCAGGCGGCAGAAGAGACAAGAAAACGTTTTCTGGAGGAGGGCTTTACAGAACTGAAAGAGGAGGAAAGCTGGAACCTGGAAAAAGGCGGAAAATATTTTGTCATGAGAAATCATTCCGCCATCATTGGATTTTCCATTCCTGTCAATGACTGCAGAAGATATCATATCATTGCAAGCCACAGCGATTCTCCGTCTTTTAAAATAAAAGAAAATCCTGAGATGTCCGTAAACGGAGCTTACGTGAAACTGAATGTGGAGCGGTATGGAGGAATGATCCTGTCTACCTGGTTTGACCGTCCTCTTTCTGTTGCAGGCCGGATGATCGTCCGCAAGAACGGAAAAATCCTGGAAAAACTTGTGAATATTGACAGAGATCTGGTCATGATCCCAAGCCTTGCCATCCATATGAACCGGGATATCAACGGAGGCTATCATTACAATGTTCAGAAAGATATGCTTCCACTGTACAGTGGCAGTGGTGAAAAAGGAAATTTCATGCGGATGATGGCAGAAGAGGCGGAGGTTCGGCCGGAGGATATTCTGGGACATGATCTGTTTCTTTATAACCGGATGCCCGGAACGATCTGGGGTTCCCGGAATGAGTTTGTTTCCAGTCCAAGGCTGGATGATCTGCAGTGTGCTTTCGCTTCGCTGGAAGGTTTTCTTCAGGCAGATAAAAAGAAAAATATTGCAGTCCACTGTGTACTGGATAACGAAGAGGTGGGGAGTACCACAAAACAGGGAGCAGCATCCACATTTCTTAAGGATGTGCTGTTCCGGATCAATCTGGCCCTTGGCGGAGATCAGGAAAGTTATCTGATGGCCCTTGCGGAGAGCTTTATGATCTCTGCGGATAATGCACATGCGCTTCATCCGAATTATACAGACAAGGCAGATCCTGTAAACCGTCCGGTGATGAATGGTGGAATCGTGATCAAATATAATGCGAACCAGAAATACTGTACGGATGGGATCTCCACAGCGATTTTCAAGGAGCTCTGCAGAGAAGCGGATGTGCCGTATCAGACATTTGTAAACCGCTCTGATATTGCCGGTGGATCTACTTTGGGAAATATTTCAAACACCCAGGCAGCCATGAATACGGTAGATATCGGCCTTCCTCAGCTGGCAATGCATTCCGCTTATGAGACGGCCGGAGTGAAAGATACGGAAAGCCTGATCCGCGCGGTAAAGGTATTTTACAGATGACATCGGAGGACAGGAAAATGAGCAGAAAAGCAGTATTTTTTGATGCGGACGGAACTGTCTGCGATATGAAAAAAGGTGTGCCGGACAGTGCCATTGAAGCCATCCGTGCGCTGGTAAATAATGGACACGAAGCATGGCTCTGTACAGGAAGAAGCCGCGCCTTTGTTTCCTGGTATCTGGAGCAGATTCCTTTTACCGGAATGATCAGTGCCTGCGGGTCCACCATTGAAAAAGACGGGAAGAGACTTTTTAACAAAGAGATGACACCAGAAATTGCAAAACTTTCCGTGGAGGTTTTAAGAAAATACGGCCTGATTCCGGTAATGGAAGGTGCGGATTTCATGTACTATGACAAAGAGGAATATACCGATGAAGTGAACTGGTATGCCAGCCTGATCACGGAATCTCTGGGTGATAAATGGAGACCGATCCGTGGAAATGAGGATTGCATGCGGATCAATAAGATCAGCGCAAAAATGACTGCAGGGTGTGATGCAGAGGCTGCATTGTCCATTTTGTCAGAATATTATGATATCATCCGTCATGAGGGCAGCAGTTCATTTGTGGGAAATACCATTGAACTTGTGCCAAAAGGATTTAATAAGGCGGTGGGAATCGCGGCAGTGATCCGCCTGTTTGATATTCCGTGGGAAGATACCATTGTTTTTGGAGACAGCAACAATGACCTTGCCATGTTTGAATACGCTGCAACAAAAGTTGCCATGGGAAATGCTTCCCCGAAGATCAAAGAACTGGCAGATTATGTTACGTCCGATATGTTCCATTATGGAATCCGGGATGGGCTGAGATATCTGAAACTGATCTGAAAATAAAAAATGCTGTGGAGATGTACATAAAACATTTTCCACAGCATTTTTGTATTATGATGGTGTTCAGATCAGACCCAGGCTTTTACAGAGAAACAGCCAGAATGTCAGGGTAAAAGCACTGAACAATGTAGTGAGAAGCACGACTCCCGAAGAAAAAGAGCCTTCATGTCCCATATTTTTCGCCATGACAAAACAGGTAACTGTGCTGGCAGATCCCAGCATAATGATAATGGAAACCAGCTTGTCCTTTGTAAAACCGCATCGGATGGCAAGGGGCAGAAAAAGAGCTTCATAACCGATCAGTTTCATAAAGGTACAGGCGACGGATGCTTTGAGCCTGGAAAAAGCTTTCCCAAAATGAAGAGATCCACCCATGGCCATGAGACCAAGAGGAGTAGCAGTTTTGGCAAGATTGCCTACGGTAGAGTCCAGGATCTTCGGAAAGGGAAGGCGAAGAAGAGACCAGAGTGTACCGGCAACAATACCGAGAATGATGGGATTGGTGACAATGCCTTTTAAAGTACGCTTCAGAACAGTTCCATCCAGCCTTCCCTGATCCGGTTTAAAGACAGAGAGAACTACAACGGCCATCACATTATAAAGAGGTACACTTGCAATGATCATCAGCGGTGCCATGCCTGCGTTTCCGTAAAGATTCTGGATAACAGCGATGCCAAGGATTGCGGCACTGCTGCGGTAGGATGCCTGGATAAACTCGCCCCGGATATCGGATGGATGGAGGAGGCGGGACAGGAGTACGGAAATTATGATACTGACTGAGGTGATCAGAAAACAGAAGATCACCATTTTGGAATCCCATGCTTCGTAAATATCGATCTTGGCGATATCCTGAAACAGAAGAACTGGCAGCGGGATGACGAATACGAATTTGTTCATACGGTTGACAAATGCCTCATCAAAAAGTCCGATTCTCCGGAAAAAATATCCAAGGAGCAGAGTAAGAAAGATAGGCACGGTAACGTTCAGACAGAAAATAAGATTGTCCATAAAAGAAAGCCTCCCTGAGGTAAAATATCTTCATTCATTATATCGAATCTGCGAAAATTGTCAAACAAGGTATACGGAACTGTAAAATTCTGGTATGATAAAAAGTGTTGCGAAAAAGCAGCACAGGGGTCGAGAAGGAGAAAGAAAAAATGAGATACGGAAAAATACGGATCGAAGATGGCTTTTTTGTATTTACCAGACATATGATGCTCAACAGTCTTCCTTGTAAAGATATCCTCTGGGCGTATATGCGCCGGGAAGGAGCAGATAAAACCAGCGAAAAACAGCTGATCATCAATTACCTGGTAATTATAACCAGGCGTCAGAAACGTTATAAATTTGATATGACAGAGCAGGAAGTACAGGACTGTCTCCGGCTTCTGAAAGTACTGAATCCGGATCTCGCGGTGGGTTTTCCAAAAGGAAGCAGGCTTCCGCTTCAAAACCTTCCAAATACAAGAGATCTTGGCGCTTTGATGACCGAAGATGGTTTGCATATTCTTCCCAGAAAACTTCTGCGCAGTGGTGAAATCTATCACGCATCCATAGCAGATACCAGAATCCTTTCAGAAGAGTATAACGTAAAAACAGTGATTGATTTCCGCTCTGCAGCGGAAGTAAAGAAAAAACCGGATGACATTATGGCGGGTGTAGAGTATTACCATATTCCAATCCGTGATGAGGAGAGTAACGGAAACAGTTTTTTTGAACGTGTGATGTCCTGTTACGGGGAAGGAGAACGATATATACAGGAACGGTATCGAAGTCTTATTACCGATGAATATTCCCTGAAACAGTATGCGCGCTTTCTGGATGTACTGCTTCACGTAAAAAATGGAGCCGTTGTTTTTCACAGTACTACGGGAGAAGACAGGACAGGAGTCGGGACGGCACTTTTGCTCTTCGCACTGGGAGTGCCAAAGGAAACAATACGAAGGGATTACATGCGGTCGAATCCATGTCTTGAGGAAGAACTGAAATACATGCGGAGGCTTTACCGTGCAGACAGGCCGGAAAACAGCCGGAAACTTGCAGATCTGAAAGCTTTTTATCAGGTGAAGGAATCTTACATCAATACGGTTTTTGATGTCATTGAAAAAGAAAACGGAGGAATCGAGAGATTTCTGCGGAGAAAACTTTATCTGACACCAAAAGCATCCGAAGAGCTTAAGAAAAAATATCTGATCTGAGGATAAAAACACTTCTTATTAATTTGAAGGAATTTTACGGAAAATTTTGATTGACAAAATTTTCGAAGTTGTTATAATGATAACAAAGCAAATGTTTATTAGATTAAAGCGTTAACTGACGAAGTCGGTTTTCTATACATAAAAGTGTTGAAAGCAGGTGTATTATGGAAAAGAGAATACTATCCATCCTTGTGGATAATACTTCCGGAGTCCTTAGCCGTGTGGCTGGTCTTTTCAGCCGCCGTGGATATAATATCGACAGCATTACCGCAGGTGTGACCGCGGATCAGAGATATTCCCGCATGACAGTTGTTTGTGAGGGAGATGATCAGATGCTCCAGCAGATCACCAAGCAGCTGGCGAAGCAGGAGGATGTGCAGGATGTCAAGATCCTTGAGCAGGATGACAGCGTTGCCCGTGAGCTGATGCTCGTCAAGGTCGCTGTGAAGCCGGAACAGAGACAGGGAGCACTTTCCATTGCGGATATCTTCCGTGCCAAGGTAGTGGATGTGAGTAAGGATTCTCTTATCATGGAGATGACAGGAAGCCAGAACAAGCTGAAGGCATTTGTGGAGCTGATGGCTGACTATGAGATCCTTGAGCTTGCAAGAACAGGAATCACAGGTCTGTCACGAGGCAGCGACGATGTCCGTTACCTGTAAATTTTTTACATATGTTTGCTAGGAGAGCAGCCACTCTCTTAACGATAAATAATTTTTATGAAGAAGATGTGATGAACATCAGAGGAGGAAAGCAAAATGGCTAATAAGATTTTTTATCAGGAAGATTGTAATTTAAGTTTACTGGATGGTAAAAAAATTGCAATTATTGGATACGGAAGCCAGGGACATGCACATGCTCTGAACTTAAAAGATTCCGGATGTGACGTCATTATTGGTCTGTACGAAGGCAGCAAATCTTGGAAAAGAGCCGAGGAGCAGGGCTTTAAGGTATATACAGCAGCAGAGGCTGCCAAACAGGCAGATATCATCATGATTCTTATCAATGATGAGTTACAGGCTAAACTTTACAAAGAGTCTATCGAGCCGAATCTTGAAGAAGGCAATATGCTTATGTTTGCTCATGGTTTCAATATCCATTTCGGATGCATCAAGCCACCGAAGAACGTTGATGTAACAATGATCGCTCCTAAAGCACCTGGCCATACAGTAAGAAGTGAGTATCAGGCTGGAAAAGGAACACCTTGTCTTATCGCAGTAGAGCAGGATTACACAGGAAAAGCTCAGGATCTTGCACTTGCATATGGTCTCGGTATCGGCGGAGCAAGAGCTGGTCTTCTTGAGACAACATTCCGTGTAGAGACAGAGACAGACCTCTTCGGTGAGCAGGCTGTACTTTGCGGTGGTGTTTGTGCACTTATGCAGGCTGGTTTCGAGACACTTGTTGAGGCTGGTTATGACCCAAGAAACGCATACTTTGAGTGTATCCATGAGATGAAACTGATCGTTGACCTGATCTATCAGTCTGGATTCGCTGGAATGAGATATTCTATCTCCAACACAGCTGAGTATGGCGATTACATCACAGGACCGAAGATCATCACAGAGGATACAAAGAAAGCGATGAAGAAGATTCTTTCCGATATCCAGGATGGTACATTCGCAAAAGAGTTCTTACTCGACATGTCCGATGCAGGTGCACAGGTTCACTTCAAAGCGATGAGAAAATTAGCTGCTGAGCATCAGTCCGAGAAAGTCGGCGAGGAGATCCGTAAACTCTACAGCTGGAACGGCGAAGATAAGCTTATCAACAACTAAGCAAAATTTATTGCAAAGCAATAAATTTTGCGCTACTCGAACGAAGCGAAGCGGAGTTTGAGTCAAAAAATAGGCGCATGAATAAAGTGGCATGAAACTTTTTTGTTACTGGCTACTATGAAGAAAACCATCTGGTCATTATGATCAGATGGTTTTTTATAGTATTTATTTGAATTTTTTACTTAATTCCCTTGTCCATCCCCAAAAAACGGCACAATCAAATCCAAATTCGCATCTTTCTGTCTGCATACAAACCCGATCTCACGTGGAGGAAAAGAAAATCCTACCGGTACTTCTACCAGTGTCCCTTCTTCCAGTTCTTTTTTTACAAAATCCCGGATCACGCAGGCAATTCCAAGACCAATTTCCGCAAACTGGATCAGAAGATCCATAGTTGTTACTTCCAGGATATGACTCAGCTCCACATGATGTTCTTTCAGCTGCGCGTTCACAGTCTGTCGGGTGATATTATCCTCATCCAGCATCATAAAAGTCGCCGCCTGGATCAGTGGTTCGTCGGGATAGAGTTTTTTCTGATTTTCCAGATATTGCCGCGTACAGACAAAAGTATCCCGGATTTTTAAGAGGGGATGAAAATAATATCCGCGAAGCTTCTGTGGCCGTCCGATGAGCCCCAGATCGATTTTTTCCTCATCCAGAAGATGTAGTGTCTGATAGGTGGACTGGCAGGAAATGGTGATGCGTACATGGGGAAAATGTGCAATATAATTTTCAAGGTGGGAGAGCAGCACATATCTGGTCAGAGTGGAACTGGCTCCCAGACGCAGCTTTGGGATATCGCGGGATCGATTATGACGGATGGAATTTTCGCCTTCATCCAGAAGGAAAAGAGCCTCTTTTACCTTCTCAAAAAGAAGTTCGCCGTCAGGGGTCAGAGTTACACCCCGGGAACTCCGTTTAAAAAGTAGGGTGTCCAGATTCTGTTCCAGTTTCTGGATTGCCTTACTGATGGCCGGCTGGCTGATATAAAGTTCTCTGGAGCTGTGGGAGATGCTGCCGGTACGGGCAACCGTATAAAAAATATGATAGAGAGACAGGTTATCCTGCATACGAAGCCTTCCTTTCCAAAAAGGGGTAGATAGTAATCACAATAGTAATCAACAATAATCATTTCCGGATAATAAAAAAGATTTCCGATTCATCGGAAATCCCTGGTTTTACAGCATTTTATAATGTTCAATCGGGGCAACAGGATTTGAACCTGCGACCTCACGGCCCCCAGCCGTGCGCGCTACCAAGCTACGCCATACCCCGTAACGAAGAAAATTATAACAGAAATTCAATGCAAATGCAACTGCTTTTTGCAGATGAAAGATAGTCTTTGGGAGTATCCTCAGACATTGGGGAAAATGGAGGATTTGTCGGGGATAGTTGTTTTTTGGAGAAAAATTAGATATAATATAACAATAGCGTGCTTAAATTAAGACATCGCGTATGAATAAGTTACAAAAACAGATCGGGAAAGCATAAATATTTATAATTTATTTCCTGTAAGAAGTGATGTAACCGGAAACAGGAGGAGAAAAGATGTCGGATAGAGTAATTGAACAGGCGGATCTTAGAACCATTGAACACAATCTTGGAGCGATCCACAATGATCTTCAGACACTGGATTCCAATGTAGGGGCAGTCAACAGCAACATAAAGGTTGTCTATGATGAGATTGGGAGTCTGGCAAAGGAATTTCATGATTTTGTCAGTGTTCAGCAAAGAGCAAACCGGCTTAATCAGGCAGAAACGAGACTTGTAAAGATCAGGCAGGAATTGGAGAAGAAATATGGACATTATGATATTGTACGTCGTACAACAACCGGAATCCTGCAGGCAGATGATATTGGAATTGTAAAGAAAGATACGATCAGTAATGCAACAGAGGAACTGATGATTTCCACTCCAGGTTACTGGCTTGCACCTTGTCTTGTTGCACTTGCGGCATGGATTAACGATCAGCCGGAACTTGCAGAGAAAGCCATTAAAGAAGGCATCAAACGCAACGATGAAAAGACATCACTGTTTTTTGCACTGATCTGTCGCCGTGCGGATCGAAAAGAAGCGTGTCTGAAATGGACGCAGAGATATCTTGCAAACCAGGATGAGGAAAACCTTGACCGAAAGACGATCATTGTTCTGGATGCGTTTGCCAGCGGTCTGTTTGGCGCAGATACAGAGGGCGTTATTTCCCGCCAGATGAATGAATGGCTGCAGCATCTGGAAGAGAAGCCGGGATTCACAGAAAAACAGACACAGCAGTGGTCAGAGGCGATCAACCTTAAGAGAAAACCGATAGATACTTCTTCTTATACCTACCTGAGAAAATACAGCAAAACATGGCCGGTACTGGAGGACATTCTGGAGGGTGCACATCTTCATGCGGAGATGCTTGAATATCTGATCGGGATTTTTGAACAGAAAGTCTCTACAGCAACTGTGAGAGAACAGCTGGATGATATTCTGGACAGTCTGGTAACGGATTTTGATGATGAAGAACTGCCTCTTCGAAAAGAAGAAAAATTTGAACAGTTTATCGTAGATTTCAGAGGCGATGAAAGTCGTGCCCGCCAGAATATGAATGTAGAGCAGACGGCTTTTGAGACACATAAGGATTTCACGCAGCTTTTGACAGACGCTGCCATGAAGCCGGAAACAGCCCACTCCAGTGTGTCAACACAGAAATTTGCATTTGCTTTGTCAAGAGATTGGGTGATGAATGCGTATAATGATGTTGTTGCCCAGAACCGTATGAAGATTCCAAATGAAATAGAAATAAATGTTGATACATTTAATGATACAACTGTCGATGGTCAGAATGAGAATGAGCTTCTTGAAAGATTCAGTACACTTGTCAGTTCAGAAAGAGATGCGGAACTTGCAACATGCGTAATGAGCAGTTTTGAGCAGTTCTGTCTGTATGGCGGAATTGCAGTCGGAGTGATCGGACTTGTGATGCTTCTGTTCGGAAATAAGTTCCTGGGCCTTATTGCTGTAATTGCAGGTGTAGGCATGGTCCTTAACCATTTTTCAAAGAAAAAAGATATAGAAAACAAGCGACAGAATATTGCAGAGCGTTATGAGAAAAAACGCAGCAGTGGTTCTGAGATCATTCGTGCTACACTGGCAGAAGTTGTTGATTTCCGTATTGAATTTGCGGATAAAGATAGCGAAAGCGAGCAGGTCATTGACTTTCTGGAACAGTTGTCTCCGGATCAGTATGTAAGAAAACTGGCAACTTCCAATCGAAGAGTCAAGATGTAAAGGAGAAGAGACATGGACGCAAAAATGAGAGCTGATTTTGTGAATTCCGTGGCCAGTGGACAGAAAGTTCCCTGCCCGGTCTGCAATACATTGAATGATCCAGATGGGAGTTTCTGTATTGCCTGTGGTCATTCTTTAAAGAAAGAAGAGAAAAAAGATGAAAATTCTGGTACGGTAATCTGCCCGGTTTGCCAGAATGCGAATAAAAAGGGATTTCGCTTTTGCACGGTCTGTGGAAATAAATTAGACGAGGCAGAAAGCACAACGAGCAGTGACCCGGTTACACCACAGCCGGCAGCAGTTCCGGCACAGTCAAAGGCAGCAGGACAGCAGCCGGCAGCTCCGGCTCAGGACGTACAGAGAAATATGGGCAAAAATGCATCCCAGGTTGCTCCGGCATTTGAACCGGCAAAAAAAACGGCAGTTGCCCCAATCCGAAAAGATCCACCGATCCAGAGTAAGCCTGTCCGGAAAAAAATGGCATTTAACTTTGCGGAGCCGGAGGTGGAAGAATATAAGGAGCCGGTAAGTGTATTTGCACAGGGACTTCCTTCCTGGGATGTAGTTCCGCCGCAGATCATGGTCAGGAGGAAGAAGAAAAAATGACAGCAGTACCAAATACATACTCAGAATGGGTTACAGTATTAACCGATTTCAAAAATAAAAAAAATGATGAAGATGTCTTAAGAGCAATGAAGGCAGGGTCCATACAGTGGCAGTCAGGTGTGGCAGAAAGGTTTTCACGGAAACTGATCGAAGCAGTGAATTTTCGTATGAATGCTGCTTCGGATAAGTTTCAGAAGGATCTGTCCAGATCTCATGGACAGGAAGGCGCCATTGTTCAGGCAATATTATCCTTAAGAAAAGAAATGGCATTCCTTGCAAATGCAATCGATCTGCCTGCTTTACCGGATGATGAAAGAAAGCATTATCTGGCTTTGGTTATTGAACAGGCGGATAATATGCAGAAATCGCTGGAAGATTCTGCGAAAAATGACAGAAGCGGAAGAATGTCCAGCATTGTCAGAAATCACAGGGTGAATTCATTTTAGGAGAGAAGACAGATGAGTGATACAGCTAAAAGCAAGGAACTTTTGACACGGTATTCTATAGCAAGAATTCCTTTTATTGCAATTAATACCATAGAACCTGGCAGAACACTGGAGATGTTGAAAGAGATATCCGAGGATCTGCAGCTTCCGTTTCATGTACATACGCTGACAAAGGGAGTTTATGATCTGGCAACGGATAAGAATCTCAGTGATGACAAATCCGTTTATGGTGCGATTGATTATATGACGGAGCAGATGAAACGCAAGCAGTATGAAACGATCATTCTGACAGAAGTTCCGGACCTGAGCACAGAAAACAGCGATTCCAAACAGATACTGGCACTGGTAAATCTGGCTAATGAGTCTGGTGGAGTTGTCATTGTATTTACCAACGCGCCAGTCTGGAATCAGCTTCAGCGCCAGGGAATGACGATCAAGATCGATCTCCCAAATGAAGAAGAAATGTATTCCATAATCAAAGAATATATTGATGATTATCGAAATGAAATTCCTATTGAATGGGATAATACAGATATACGGGAGGCCGCTGCAACCTTAAATGGAGTTACACGAATTGAAGCGGAGAATGTGATCGCCGCACTGATCGCCAACAAACGTATTCGGAAATCAGATATGGATGAAGTACGTTTTGCGAAAGACCGTCTTTTTTCGGATATTTCCGGACTTGAGAAGATCGAAGTGGACGACAGTGTAAAGGATGTAGGTGGACTGGAAGGACTCCGGAAGTGGCTGGATGAAAAAAAAGAACTTCTCACACCGGAAAAGAAAGATGAGCTGCGTTCCAAAGGTCTGCAGCCACCGAGAGGGATTTTGCTTGTAGGAGTTCCGGGATGTGGAAAGTCTTTATCTGCGAAATCCATATCCGCAAACTGGAAACTGCCTCTTTACAGGCTGGATTTTGCCACAGTGCAGGGAAGTTATGTAGGACAGTCAGAACAGCAGCTGAAAGATGCACTGACAACAGCTGAAAATGTATCTCCCTGCATCTTATGGATCGATGAGATTGAAAAAGGATTATCCGGAGCTACCGGAGGCGCCGGAGACGGAGGAGTGTCCACCAGAATGGTTGGACAGTTTCTGTTCTGGATGCAGGAATGCAAAAAACAGGTGTTTGTTGTAGCAACAGCCAATGATGTGTCCATGCTGCCGTCAGAACTGCTCCGCCGCGGAAGATTTGATGAGCTGTTTTTTGTTGATCTTCCTACCGCAGATGAAAGAAGAGATATTTTGTCTTTATATATGAGAAAATATTTAAATCTGGAATTTTCCGGTGAATTTGCAGATAAAGTAGTTGAGATCAGTGATGGATTTACAGGAGCAGATCTGGAGTCTACAGTCAGAGATCTGGCGTACCGGTCTATCGCAAATGCAAACTTTATTTTAAGTGAGGAGAATATAGTAACTGCATTTAACAATGTAGTTCCACTTTCTCAGACAAGCCCGGAAAAAATCGAAGCGATCAGGGATTGGGGGAAGGAAAGAGCAGTACCGGCTTCCGGAAAGCCGATTGGTGGAGAGGAACTTATCCAGAAGAAAAGTGGACCAAAGACGCGAAAAGTTCTTGTATAAGGAGTGTGGATCATGCCAAGACCGATGTTAAGAACACCACAGAATCAGACACAGTCACAAACTGTAAATAATAATATCTTAAGTGCAACCAGAAATCAGGAGCATGAGCAGCAACAACAGCAAATGGATAAGATGAAACTAGATCAGCTGCTGAGAAAAAAAAGATCAAAAGAATATATGGAAGCATTGCATAAACTGGATGCGGGCGGACACGTTCATAATCAGAATAAAGTAAATGATATCATCCGCACGATACAGGAGGAGTTTCCGGAAGTTCAGCTTGGAGGCGTCCTGCTTGGATATGTTTCCATCTGTTATCTCGGAAAGCCTTATGAAGTGCATACACTGGATCTTACAGGTGGCATCATTGAACATTATAAAACAGGAGAAACACTTCCAGATGGCCTCGAAAAGGCACGTACCATTGCCATGCGTGGCGGATATGAGTTTATTGAAGTTTATAAAGACTGCTGCAGGGCGGTCAGTGCCAGCGGATATGTTTCTGTAATACCAGGCTGAAAAAACAAAAATCCGGGATGCAGATGATAAGCATCCTGGATTTTATGAAGAAAATATAGTAGTATAAAGACCGGATAAATATATCGGAGAATTGCGATAGGTATCCGGAAAGGATATACAAATGAAAGATATTATAGCGAATATTACAGCGAATGTACTGACTGCACTGTATCAGCCCTTCTGGTTTTCTGTAGCCCTTTCAGTACTGACTTTGTTTTTTTATCTGTTTGCTTATCATAACGAGACTGGTGGAAGGGGATTAAAGGCGGCTTTTTCTGTCTGGTGGAAATATTTTCGTGAGGATCTGTTTTTTCGGAAACTGTTTTTTCTTACGTTTTATACGACTATGATACTGTTCCGTACTTTGCTGAACCGTGATATGTGGATGAATCCTCTTTCTGATGTTTTTGGAAACTGGTGGATCTGGAAGTATGCGGAAGATGGGAGCAGGCAGCTTACAACAGAGTGCATTGAGAATCTGATGCTGTTCATTCCGTTTACGGTTCTTTTTTTCTGGACTGTTCGTGATAAAGTTACGGAAAAAATGACATTTTGCGGTACTATATGGAAGGGACTTAAGATCACATTTCTGTTTTCTCTGTCCATTGAATTTCTGCAGCTGTTCCTGCGTCTTGGAACTTTTCAGTTTTCAGATCTGTTTTACAATACTCTGGGTGGAGGCGTTGGAGGCCTGATTTACTGGTTTGGATCTTACATGTCAAAGAGAAAACACCATTGACAAATTTATCGTAACGTGTTAACCTAATACCAGTTTCAAAAAGAGAAATGCATAGATGAGGAATAGTACACATTGAGCGGAGCACAGAGAGCTGCTGGCCGGTGAGAAGCAGTGGAAGGGATTTGTGGAACTCGCCTCGGAGCATCTGCCCGAAATCCTATAAGAGAGTAGGCGCAGACGGTGTCCGCCGTTACCCGGAGAGGATATAAGGATGTTTTTACATTCCGTATCTGTCAAGTGTGTGATTTTTTATTCATGAAATAAGAGTGGTACCGCGTAGGACAGCAGTTGTCTTTCGTCTCTTGCAGAATCTGCAGAGCCGGAAGATTTTTTTATGTCTTAATACAAAATGAAATTACAGAAACCAAAAAAATTAATGGAAGAGAAAATGGAGGAAAACGAAAATGATGACACCATCTAAGTACAAACGTCAGTATTCACATGCCGCCGGTGAAATGTATGAAATGGGCGGAGAAAGAGTATGTGGATAAGGCTCCGATCTGGTGCTCTGTAGACCTTCGTGACGGAAACCAGGCACTTGTGATTCCTATGAGCCTGGAGCAGAAAGTGGAATTTTTCAAGCTTCTTGTAAAAATCGGTTTTAAGGAGATTGAGGTGGGTTTTCCGGCAGCTTCAGAGACAGAGTATGAGTTTCTTCGTACCCTGATCGAACAGAACCTGATTCCTGAGGATGTTACCATTCAGGTACTGACTCAGGCAAGAGAGCACATCATCCGCAAAACTTTTGAGGCCGTAAAGGGTGCTCCGAAAGCGATCGTTCATGTATACAATTCCACATCTGTTTCTCAGAGAGAGCAGGTATTTAAGAAATCCAAAGAAGAGATCCTGAAGATTGCGGTAGATGGCGCAGCTCTTCTGAAAAAACTGGCAGATGAGACAGAGGGTAACTTCCAGTTTGAGTACAGCCCGGAGAGTTTTACAGGAACAGAGCCGGAATATGCACTGGAAGTCTGCAACGCAGTTCTTGATGTATGGCAGCCAACGGAAGATAACAAGGCAATCATCAACCTGCCTGTTACTGTTGAACATTCCATGCCGCATGTGTATGCAAGCCAGGTGGAATACATGTGTGACAATCTGAAATACCGTGAAAACGTAATCGTTTCCCTTCATCCTCACAATGACCGTGGATGCGGTGTTGCAGATTCCGAGATGGGCCTTCTGGCAGGCGCTGACCGAATTGAGGGTACTCTCTTTGGAAATGGCGAGCGTACCGGTAATGTGGATATTGTAACACTGGGTATGAATATGTATTCCCAGGGCGTGGATCCGAAGATCGATTTTTCTGATATGCCACATATCTGTGAGGTTTATGAGAAATGTACAGGAATGCAGATTTATGAGAGAAGCCCATACAGTGGAGCTCTTGTATTTGCAGCATTTTCCGGATCTCATCAGGATGCTATCGCAAAAGGTATGCACTGGAGAGAGAATGGAGATCTGGAGCATTGGACTGTTCCGTATCTGCCGATCGATCCGACAGATGTGGGAAGAAATTACGATGCGGATGTTATCCGTATCAACAGCCAGTCCGGAAAAGGCGGCGTAGGTTATATCCTGGAAACAAAATTCGGACTGAACCTTCCACCGAAAATGCGCGAAGCTATGGGTTATGCAGCGAAAGCAGTGTCCGATCACAAACACAAAGAGCTTCATCCGGACGAGATCTTCAGCCTGTTCAAATCTACCTTCGAAAATGTGGTTGAGCCATACAGCATTAACGAAGTTCATTTCCAGCAGAAAGACGGTGGCATTGTAACTCAGGTTACTTCTACATTCCGTGGAAAAACCATTGTTACAGAAGCTACCGGCAATGGTCGTCTTGATGCAGTAAGTAATGCATTGAAGAAAGCTTATGAGCTGAAATATACACTGGAAACTTATCAGGAGCATGCGCTGGAGCGCAGTTCCACATCCAAAGCGATTGCGTATGTGGGAATCCGCAAACCGGATGGTACTCTTGCATGGGGAGCTGGCGTTGATCCGGATATCATCCGTGCGTCTATCGATGCGCTGGTAACTGCAATCAATAACCGATAAGAACAGATATAAAAAAAGAAGCTGTCGCAAAAAGCCGCTTCTTTTTTTATTGTACAGATGATATAATGGTTCGGAATGTGAGAATAACAGGAAACATAAGAGGTACAATATGAAAAATGAGAAAAAAAGCAGAAGAACTTGTCATCTGTCATCTGATCTGAAGGATATAATAAAATACATCCTGATTTTTGGTACGATCCTGGTCTTTGGAGTATATCTTCTGGCAGATGCAGAGGTCCTTGGCAATGTAAAACAGCAGGAAAGACCGGAAACATCAGTGATGATCGGATCCGGAGAAAAATTTGAAACAAGTTTCTTTTGCAAAACAAACCGGCTTTCCGGGGTAGAACTTTTTTTATCTACGGAAAGTGCGTCTGTCACAGGAAGCTTTCATGTAACACTTTATCAGGAAGAAAAAGAAATTCAGGACTGGGAAACAAATCGGCTGACAATATCTGCAGGCGATACTACGTATTTTCAACTGGATCAGAGAATCCTAAACTGTAAAGGCCGGAAATTTCGGATCATCCTGGATGAAGCAACAGGGGATACAGGTGTGGCTGCCGGTGTGATAAATAAAAAAGACGGCACGCAGACACTTGCTTACCGTGCTATTTCCAGACCATTTTCAAAGGGACTTGTGCTCATGGCTATTTCAGCGGCGTCAGTGATTATGCTGCTGGTGTTTGCGTTTCTCAGAAGGAGAAAAGTAAAGACCGAAGTATTATTTGCAGTAATTTATCTTTTTATGAGTTTTACTACTCTGGCAGCAGTTCCTGCTTTTAATTCACCGGATGAATACAGCCATTTTCTGAGAAGTTATGAAGTTTCCAGAGGTCATATGACTTCAGAGGGGAATGGGGGGAATGATCTGTTTTCATATGGGAGAACTTTTAACAGCGGCCTTATCCCTGATTTTTCCTCCAAAGACCATGTTTCACTCTGGGATATCGGAGGCAATATTAATCAGCGGATCGATACCGGAAAAACACAGTTCTACGGATTTGGAAATACAGCTCTGTATGCGCCTACATCTTATCTGCCACAGGCTATAGGGATTCGGATCGCAGATCTTTTCACAGATCGTCCGATTGTTCTTGCCTATGGAGGAAGAGTCGCCAATATGTTATGTTTTGGTCTGATTTTCTTTCTGGCGATCCGTTTTACACCTGTGGGTAAAAACTTTATTGCATTGCTGGGACTCGTGCCCATGAATATCCAGTCCGCAAATTCCATGTCTGCAGATGCGCTGGCACTGGCATTGACAGTAGCCATGATCGTGTTTGTACTGTACATGCGCTATAAAGAAAAACGGGTAATGAAAAAAGGACAGCTTGTGTTAATGTATGCAGTGACGGGATTTTTGTGTTTGTGTAAAGTTGTTTATATGCCATTTTGTCTCTTTTTATTTCTGATTCCGAAGGAGCGGTTCCGGAATAAAAAGAACTACTGGCTTCATGTGGCGTGTGCGGGGACAATGATCCTGCTCTTGAGCTTTGGCTGGCTTGCAATTGCGTCCGGATATCTCTGCGAGTCGCAGCCGGGAGTAGATACGGCTGCCCAGCTTATCGGAATCCTGAAAAATCCGGTTGCTTTTATACTTACCTTTGTACGTAGCCTGGATGCGTTTGGACTGGCTTATCTTACAGAAATGGTGGGAAGTACCCTTGGCTGGCTGAATATTCCAGTCTGCAGTCTTCTGGCAGTGGGTTATCTTGTTATGATGTTACTGCAGGTTTCACGAAATAACGATATGGAAGGAATTCGTATGGATCCTTTTGCAAAAATAATGCTGGCAGGTATCAGTATTCTGGTTTTCGGCCTGATTTTTGTTACTCTTTATGGTCAGTGGACGGCCTATGGGTATGATAAGATTCTGGGGGTTCAGGGACGTTATTTCCTGCCGCTGCTTTTGCCGGTAGTGCTTGCATTGAAGCCAAAGAGATTTGCGGAAGGTACGAATGGAACTCCGTGGGGACTGTTTCTGGGAGCCTGGAGTATCGATCTGTGTGTATATGCTACACTTTTTGTACAGGCTCTCTGTCAGTATAAATAAGCAGGTTAACCTTGTTTTGATTATAAAGTGAACAGCAACAGCTATAGGAATCTGTCGATTATGATCGGACGGAAATCCTTGACTGTATGAAGCCGCAATATTATAATCAATTATAGCGTTTCTGGAAACACTATGATAAATAACCGGAAAGAAAAAACTGTTCTGACAGAAACAAGGACAGATAGAAATACATTTTTTACAGTACAAGAGTACAATTGTTACAAAAAAATGTATTTACTATCTGTCCTTGTTTGTTTTCAAAAAGTGGATAGTTATGTGTATAACTGCGGATTCGTATGTGGAATCAATGTGGAAGGGATGTGGATAACAAATAAATGCTGTTATTATGGACAGAAATAGCTGAAAAAGCTTGACATATCACACTTTATTAAATATAATTTTCTTATACATTACAGAAATGTTACAAACATGTAAACAAAGAAAGGAAAATATAACGCAGGGAATGAAATTATGAAAGTTGAGAAAGATTTACGGGATTCTGCAGAAATACAGGATGAACGTAAAAATGGAAAAACCGCAAGGAATTCCGTGCGCAGTTTTGCAGTACTGACAGTGTGTGCAGTTTTTGCAATGGTGATCTCTTTGGGAACAAGAGGATTTGCAGAAAACGGCAATGGCAGTAAAGTCTATGCTGCTTCGGATGGTGGAACGAGATCTTCGGATGAAGAGGTAGCTGTTCCTACAGGAATTGCGGGAGTCGTTTCCGGAGTTTCCGACACACCTGTGTCGGGGAGTACAGTAACCAGGATTGGAAGTTCCTGTGAGCAGGTGATCGTAGGTCAGAGAGTACAGACTGTAAAGAATACCACAGCAGATCTCAATGTAAGCTCCTCCATGGAAAATAAAGTGAATGAACTGGATGCAAGGTCGATTACACTTGCCGAGAATCCTACGCTGATGTCAGATGAGGATTATGATACGCTTCTGCGTATTGTTGAGGCAGAAGCTGGCAGTGAGGACATCAAAGGTCGTGTATTGGTGGCAAATGTGATCATGAACCGCATGAAAAGTGATGATTTTCCCAATACAGTGACAGAAGTTGTATGGGATAACAGCGATGGAGTACCACAGTTTTCACCTACCTATGATGGAAGAATCAATGAAGTTACGGTCTCGGATGAAACAAAGGAAGCTGTGAAACAAGCACTAAAAGGCACCGATTATTCAGAAGGGGCATTGTTTTTTATCCAGAAATCCGCGGCGGAAGCTCATAACATTAAATGGTTTGAAAAAGATCTCAGAAAGCTTTTCAAGTATGGAGTCCATGAATTTTATACATACAAATAAAAAGTGCTGATTCAGCACTGGACAGAACGCCAGCAGAGAAAAAGAGCCGGCGTTTTGTTTTTTTGGAGAAAAACAATTTCAGGTTTTTTTTAAAGTGGTGGCATTTTCCATAATTCCATGCTATAATGTGATAACGTTAGAAAGAAAACGAATATTTTACAATAGAAAGGCGGAACACCAATGCAGGTATTGTACAAAAGCACCAGAGGAAAAGAGCAGGCAGTTACAGCGTCAATGGCCATACTGAAAGGCCTTTCTGAGGACGGCGGACTGTTCGTGCCTGAGCGCATTCCACAGTTGGATGTACCAATGGACAAACTGGCTCAGATGACTTATCAGGAAACAGCATATGAGGTAATGAGCCGTTTTCTCACAGATTTTACAGAGGAAGAGCTTAAGAACTGTATCAGCAAGGCATATGACAGCAAATTTGATACAGAAAAGATCGCTCCTCTTCATGAAGCCTGTGGAGCTTATTTTCTGGAGCTGTTCCACGGCGCAACTATTGCGTTTAAGGATATGGCCCTTTCCATCCTTCCTCATCTGATGACAACAGCAGCGAAGAAGAACCATGTGAAAAATGAGATCGTAATTCTTACCGCAACATCCGGAGATACCGGTAAAGCTGCCATGGCAGGTTTTGCAGATGTACCGGGAACCAAAATTATCGTATTCTATCCGAAACATGGTGTCAGCCCGATTCAGGAGAAACAGATGGTAACCCAGAAGGGAGCCAATACTTATGTGGTAGGTATTACCGGAAACTTTGACGATGCCCAGACTGCAGTTAAGAAGATGTTTAATGATCATGAGATGGCAGCAGAGCTGGATCAGGCAGGCTTCCAGTTTTCATCCGCAAATTCTATCAATATCGGACGACTTGTTCCGCAGATTGTATATTATGTATACGCTTATGCAACACTGGTACGTGACGGTAAGATCAAAGACGGACAGGAGATCAATGTGGTAGTTCCTACCGGAAACTTTGGAAATATTCTTGCCGCATACTATGCAAAACAGATGGGACTTCCGATCCACAAACTGATCTGTGCATCCAATGAGAATCGTGTTCTCTATGATTTCTTCCGCACAGGAACCTACGACAGAAAGAGAGATTTCATTCTTACGACTTCTCCTTCCATGGATATCCTGATCTCCAGCAACCTGGAGCGTCTGATCTATCGCCTTACAGGAGAGAATGCTGAGAAATGTGCAGAGCTTATGAAATCTTTAAGTGAGGGCGGAGAGTATACCATTACAGAAGAGATGAAAGCACAGCTCGGCGATTTCTATGGTAATTTCTGCAGTGAGGAAGAGACTGCAAATACCATCAGCGAAATCTATAAAGACAGCAATTATGTAATTGATACACATACTGCAGTTGCCGCAGGCGTATATAAGAAATATGTAAGTGAGACAGATGATCATCTTCCAACTGTTATTGCTTCTACAGCCAGTCCATATAAATTTACAAGAAGTGTTATGGATGCGCTTGGGGAAGATCATAAAGATCTGGATGATTTTGGCCTGGTAGATGCATTATCCGCGCTTTCAAAAGTGCCGGTTCCGCGTGCTGTTGAGGAGATCCGTACTGCACCGGTTCTTCATGATAAAGTGGTAGATGCAGTGGATATGCCAGCAGCAGTAAAAGAGATTCTTAACATTAAATAATAAAAATCAGTAAGAATGTGTATTTTCTGTTGAAAAAGCACAAATACTGGTTTATAATAAAAACAACGAAAACCGAATCCTGGAATGTTCGATCCCCCTTTTCTTTTTGAACCTACATTGACATTTTGGGAATCCAAAATCGCAGGTTGGATGTCAGACCTCACGTCGTGGTAGGCAGAAGACACTGTTGAGGATACCCACCTAGCATCTGCTAGGCGTCAAAAATAAGGGAACGGCATCCCGGGATTAATCGGTTAAAGACATAGAGCCGGTTGATGGCTCTTTTTTCATATATGGGAGGAATTACAGCATGAGTGTTTCTGAGAGAAAATTTGGAACACTTCCTACAGGGGAAGAAGTAAAGATCTATCATCTTGAGAATAAAAAGGGTGCCTATGTCGAGGTACTTCAGTATGGCGCTATCCTGGTGAAAGTATGCGTGCCGGATAAGAATGGAGAACTTAAGGATGTGGTTCTGGGATATGACGATATGGAAAGTTATGAAGTGAATGGCTGCTTCTTTGGTGCGATCATTGGAAGAAGTGGAAACCGTATCGAAAATTCCAGATTTTTTATTGATGATAAAGAAGTGATTCTTACAGAGAATGAAAATCATAATAATCTGCACAGTGGTCCTGATGGCTTCGAGAAAAAACTCTGGGCGGTAAAAGAAATTTCCCAGGATAAGAACAGCGTGGATTTCTTCCGCATCAGTCCGGATGGTGAAAATGGTTTTCCGGGAGAATTTTCGATTGTTGTGAAATATGAATTCACCGAGGAAAATGAACTGAAGATCTTTTACAGAGGACGCTCCGATGCGGCAACGGTTGCCAATATGACCAACCATTCCTATTTTAATCTGAAAGGGGAGGGCAGTGGAGATGTACTTGACCAGGAAGTATGCATTCATGCGAAATATTTTACTCCTGTGAAAGACAGTCAGTCCATTCCTACCGGTGAATATGCGCCGGTAGCAGGAACGCCGATGGATTTTAATGTTGCGAAACCAATCGGCAGAGATATTGAGGCTGATTTTGAGCAGCTGAAGTTTACGGGTGGTTATGATCATAACTATGTAACTGACAATTATGCCAAGGGTAATGTCCGTTCCATTGCCAGTGCGTACTGTAAGGAATCCGGGATTGGAATGGAAGTTTCTTCTGACTGCCCGTGTGTACAGTTCTATGCAGGTAATTTTGTCAAGGATGAGAAGGGTAAGAACGACCATGTTTATCATGAACGGTATGGATTCTGCCTGGAAACACAGGTGGAGCCAAATGCGGTAAATGTGGACGATTTCCACTCTCCGATCCTGCGTCCCGGTGAAGAATACAGTTCAGAGACGGTTTACCGTTTCTGGGTGAAATAGGGAAGAAACAAAAAATAAAAGAGGTGTAATAAAGCAATGCAGATACGTGTGGCAGAAGAAAAAGATGCGGCAGCACTGGTAGAGATTTATTCCTACTATGTAGAAAAAACGGCGATCACATTTGAATATGAAACACCGTCCACAGAGGAATTTGCGGAAAGAATTCATAACATAAAAGAAAAATATCCATATATTGTGGCAGAAGAGAACGGAGAAATCCTGGGTTATGCCTATGGCTCTGCCTTTCATCCAAGAGCTGCTTATGGGTGGTGCGCCGAAATGTCCATCTATGTGAAACATGATCGAAGAGGCAGCGGTGCAGGCGGAAGACTCTACCGTGCCCTGGAAAGTCTTCTTGCGGAGATGGGAGTGCTGAACCTGAATGCGTGTATTGCGGTGGCACCGAAAGAAGATGAATATCTGACTAATGCCAGTGTGGACTTTCATAAACATTTTGGATATAAACGCGTGGGAGAGTTCCACAGATGCGGATATAAGTTTAACCGCTGGTATAATATGATATGGATGGAAAAGATGATTGGCGAACATAAAAGTGTACAGCCGGAAGTAAAAGCTTTTCCGAAAATCCAGGATAAGATTGGCTTTGAACGGTTTTCCTGGTAAAAAAACTTGAGGGGGTCAGCATGGACGAGGAAAAGAAAAATATAATCCAGCTCATGCTGGGGTTTGTGCGAAGGGCAAACGGAGATCATGTCAGTGCATATGCGGCGCAGGCAGCATACTTTCTGATCATGTCATTTATTCCGTTTATCCTTTTTCTCACAACACTGATCCGTTACACACCGTTAAGCTATAATGTAGTCCGGGACGCCATTGTCGGTTTTGTGCCCGGAAATCTGCAGACTTTTGTGCTGAGCATTGTAGTGGAAGTGTACAAAAGAAGCACAGCGATCGTCCCGTTGTCTGCGCTGATGGCGCTTTGGGCATCCGGAAAGGGAATGCAGGCTATTATTAACGGTCTGAATACCATTTATCATGTGAAGGAAACACGAAACTGGCTGATGAACCGGATCTATTCGGTTTTTTATATGCTGCTGTTTGTTCTGGCGATCATTGTTACCCTTCTGGTTCTGGTCCTTGGTAACCGGATCCAGATGGCTGTACAAAAAACGATTCCAATTCTGGGAAGACTGATGGCCAGGATCATGGGAGCCAGGACATTGCTGGTGTTTGCGGTACTGTTTGTGGTATTTCTGGTGTTGTATAAAGTGCTGCCCAACCGGAAGGCAACCTTTAAAAGCCAGCTTCCCGGAGCGTTTATCATTGCTATGGCATGGCTAATCTTTTCCTATGGATTTTCTCTGTATTTTGAATTTTTTCCGAATTTCGGAAATATGTATGGAAGCCTGACTGCACTGATCATGGTAATGCTGTGGCTGTATGTGTGTATGAACCTGATTCTTTACGGGGCAGAGATTAATGCATACTTCGAAAATGAGTTCCGAAAAGCCCAGAAATCCGTAAAAACTCTCCTTACCAAGAAAGAAAATGAAAAAAACAGCTCCAAAGAATCCTGACTTTGCGCTTGACAGAAAGCAGACCTTGTGGCATAGTATTAAAAGACAGAAAAGCTGTGAAGGTGTTTATAGAGGATCATTTTCTCACAGAGAAGGGAGGTCGCCGGCTGTAAGCTTCCCCGGGTTCAGATGATTCTTGAATTTCCCACCGGAGCTTCCTCTCTGAAGTAACAGTAGGAGATGACGTGCGCTGCGCGTTAAGCAGATAAGAGGTGCCCGTGATCTTTTCATGGGAAACTGGGTGGTACCGCGGATATTCCGTCCCTTTTATAAGGGACGGTTTTTTTATTGCCTGTATCTGAATTTTCGGGGCAGGCGGCGTATCATTTGATTATTTTAATTAAAGGAGAAATAGACCATGGATATGAAAGAAAGACTTCAGGAACTGGCTGAGAATGCCAGAAAACGGATCGAGGAATCCGAGGGCCTGGACAAGCTGAATGATGTGCGTGTTGCATATCTTGGAAAAAAAGGTGAGCTTACAGCAATCTTAAAAGGTATGAAAGATGTTGCTCCGGAAGAGCGTCCGAAAGTTGGTCAGCTTGTCAATGAGACAAGAGCCAAGATCGAGGAACTTCTGGAAGCTTCCAAGAAAGATTTCGAGGAGAAAGTCCGCGAGGAAAAAATGAAGGCCGAAGTGATCGATGTAACACTTCCTGCAAAGAAAGCAAAAATTGGTCATCGTCATCCGAACACCATCGCTCTGGAAGAAGTTGAGCGTATTTTCATCGGAATGGGATATGAGGTTGTAGAAGGTCCGGAAGTTGAGTATGCGGATTACAACTTTACAAAACTGAACATTCCGGAGAACCATCCGGCAAGAGACGAGCAGGATACTTTCTTTATCAACGATTCCATTCTGCTTCGTTCCCAGACATCACCGGTTCAGGCACGTGAGATGGAAAAAGGCAAACTCCCGATCCGTATGATCGCGCCTGGCCGTGTATTCCGTTCTGATGAAGTAGATGCGACACATTCTCCTTCTTTCCATCAGATCGAAGGTCTTGTTATTGACAAGAACGTTACTTTTGCAGACCTTAAGGGAACTCTTCAGGAGTTTGCAAAAGAGCTGTTCGGACCGGAGACAAAGACAAAATTCCGTCCGCATCATTTCCCGTTCACAGAGCCAAGTGCTGAGGTTGATGTTTCCTGCTTCAAATGTGGCGGAAAAGGCTGCCGTTTCTGTAAAGGTTCCGGCTGGATTGAAATTCTTGGCTGCGGTATGGTTCATCCGAATGTTCTCCGTATGTGCGGAATCGATCCGGATGAGTACACAGGATTTGCTTTTGGTGTAGGTCTGGAGCGTATCGCACTTCTGAAATATGAGATCGATGATATGCGTCTTCTCTATGAGAACGACAGCAGATTCCTGAAACAGTTCTAAAACAGCGAATGCGGATCGTAAATATCCGTCTGACAGTAAATATAGAAAAAAGAAGGGACAACCAAAATGAATACTTCATTATCTTGGATTAAAACATATGTGCCGGATCTGGATGTAACGGCACAGGAATATACAGATGCCATGACATTAACAGGCACAAAGGTAGAGGGCTTTACAGAACTGGATGCAGATCTTGATAAGATCGTGATCGGCCAGATCGACAAGATTGAGAAACATCCGGATGCAGATAAACTGATCATCTGCCAGGTAAATATCGGAACAGAGAGCGTACAGATCGTAACAGGTGCTCCCAATGTAAAAGAGGGAGACAAAGTTCCGGTTGTTCTTGACGGTGGACGTGTTGCAGGCGGTCATGATGGAAAAATGACTCCTGGTGGAATCAAGATCAAAAAAGGTAAACTCCGTGGAGTTGAGTCCTGTGGTATGATGTGCTCTATTGAGGAGCTTGGAAGTACAAGAGAGATGTACCCGGAGGCACCGGAGTACGGCATCTATATTTTTCCGGAGGATGCAGTAGTTGGTGAGAGCGCGATTAAGGCACTTGGTCTTGACGATGTGGTATTTGAGTACGAGATTACTTCCAACCGTGTAGACTGCTACGGCGTTCTTGGAATCGCAAGAGAGGCAGCAGCAACCTTCCAGAAGAAATTCTGTCCGCCGGTTGTAGAGGTTAAGGAAAATGATGAGAAAGCTTCCGATTATGTAAAGGTTACTGTAGAGGATCCGGAGCTTTGCCCGCGTTACTGTGCAAGAGTTGTAAAAAATGTCAAGATCGGTCCGTCCCCGAAGTGGATGCAGAGATGCCTGGCTTCCAATGGAATCCGCCCGATCAACAACCTGGTTGATATCACAAACTATGTAATGGAAGAGTTTGGCCAGCCAATGCATGCTTATGACCTGGATACCATCGCAAACAGAGAGATCATTGTGCGCCGCGCAGGAAAAGATGAGAAATTCGTTACACTGGATGGCCAGGAGCGCACCATGGATGAGAACGTTCTGATGATCTGTGACGGCGAAAAAGCGGTCGGCATCGCTGGTATCATGGGCGGCGAGAACTCCATGATCACAGACGATGTAAAAACCGTTCTTTTTGAGGCTGCATGCTTTGATGGAACCAGCATCCGTCTTTCTTCCAAGAGAATCGGCCTTCGTACAGATGCATCCGGTAAATTTGAGAAAGGCCTTGACCCGAACAACGCACAGGCTGCCATCGACCGTGCATGCCAGCTGATGGAAGAGCTTGGTGCCGGCGAGGTTGTAGGTGGTATGGTTGATGTCTGCAACGAGACAAGAGAGCCATCCAGAGTAAAATTTGAGCCTGAGAAGATCAACAAACTTCTTGGAACCAACCTTACAAAAGAAGAGATGCTCGGTTATCTTGGACGTGTAGAGCTGGCTTATGATGAGAAAACAGACGAGATCGTTGCACCGACATTCCGTCAGGATATCCACTGCAATGCAGATGTTGCAGAGGAGGTTGCAAGATTCTACGGCTATGATAAGATCCCGATGACACTTCCTACCGGAGAGGCTACCACAGGTAAGCTTCCATTCAAGCTTCGTATCCAGGAAGTCGCAAGAGATATTGCAGAGTACTGCGGATTCTCAGAGGGAATGTCCTATTCTTTCGAAAGCCCGAAGGTATTTGACAAGCTCTGCATTCCTGAGGACAGTGATCTTCGAAAAGTTATCACCATCAGTAATCCTCTTGGAGAGGACTACAGCATCATGCGTACAAGCACACTGAACGGTATGCTGGCATCCCTTTCCACAAACTATAACAGACGTAATAAAGATGTTCGTCTTTACGAGCTTGGAAATATCTATCTTCCGAAGTCCCTTCCGGTCACAGAGCTTCCGGATGAGCGTACCATGTTTACACTTGGAATGTACGGAAAAGGCGATTTCTTTGATATGAAGGGTGTATGCGAGGAGTTCTTCGAGAAGATCGGAATGAAGAAAAAAGTTACCTACGATCCGAACAGCGCGAAGCCATTCCTTCATCCTGGAAGACAGGCAAATATGATCTACGAGGGTAAGGTTGTCGGATACTTAGGTGAGGTTCACCCATCTGTTGCAGACAATTATTCTATCGGAGAAAAGGCATATATCGCAGTTATTGATATTCTGGATGTTCTGGAATTTGCAGGCTTCAACCACAAATATACAGGAATTGCCAAATATCCGGCTGTAACACGTGATTTAAGTCTTGTAGTTCCTCATGCAGTTCTTGCCGGCCAGATCGAGGAAATCTTTGATCAGAGAGGCGGAAATATCCTGGAAAGCTATCAGCTGTTCGATATCTATGAGGGTGCACAGATCGAGAAAGGCTTTAAATCCATGGCTTATTCTCTGGTATTCCGTGCTCACGACAAGACTCTTGGTGAAAATGAGATCTCTGCAGCAATGAAAAAGATCATGAATGGTCTTAACGGACTTGGAATCGAGCTGAGAAGCTGATGTTGATCTACATTGTAAGACATGGCCTGACTGAGTGGAATAAATTAAAAAAACTTCAGGGTATTGCCGATGTGCCTCTTGCAGAGGAAGGCATTCTCCTTGCTGAAAAAACGGGAGAAGCTCTCCGGGGGGTGAAATTTGACATCTGTTTTACAAGTCCGCTCTCAAGGGCAAGGCAGACAGCAGAATGTGTTCTGGGAAAACGTGATGTCCCGATCATACCGGATAAGCGGATTCAGGAGATTAACTTTGGTATGCTGGAAGGCGACCAGGTAAGAGATGCTGCTGGCAATTATATTGATCCGCAGATTGAGACTTTTTTCCGTGATCCGGTAAATTTTAAACGGCCGGAAAACGGCGAGGATATTTTTGATGTGATTGCCAGGACAAAAGATTTCTGGGATGAAAAAACATCAGATCCGGCGCTTGCGGACAAAACGATTCTGGTTGCTTCCCATGGATGTGCAGTCCGGGCGCTTCTTCAGAATGTGGATCCGGATCCGAAAAATTTCTGGCGCGGTTGTGTCCCGCCAAACTGCTGTGTCAATCTTGTGGAAGTGAAGAATGGAAAAACAACGCTTCTGGAAGAAGATAAAGTTTATGCATAAAAAATAATGAAAAACGCAGAATAACTGTAATGGTTGTTCTGCGTTTTTTGGTAAAAATATACAGGTTACAATTGACTAATCGTAATAAATTGAGATAAAATATACAAAAGAAATAAATGATTCAGAAAAATAAAAGTTAAACTCTCCTAATTATATAAAAATGCAGAATTGCGTTGAAATTATTTGGCCGAATCAAGGAAGTTAAACTGCGAAGCAGTTATTCGATTATGAGCAAGCAGCGAATGCTTTGATCCACTTGACGGAGAGAGAATAAGTGCTGACAGTGATGTGACATATGGAATGGGGTGAGTATATGCAGTCATTAAATGAAACAAAAGCAGGGGAAAGCTACACGATCAAGTGGATGACCGGAATGCCGGAAACTATGGAACAGATCAGGCGGTATGATGTCAGTGAAGGAAAGACCGTGCAGATCATAAGCAGGATTCTCGGTGGAGTAATCGTAGGCGTTCAGGGACATCGGATTCTGATCAGTGATGATGCAGCCTGTCGTATAAAAGTATAAATAAGAAAAATGTTGAAAGGACAATTCTTTTTGCGGGAATTGTCCTTTTTGGTTGTTTTGGGAATGCGGTTATGATAGTATGATAAAAAAGAAAACTTTTTTCAAAAATAAATACGGGGAGGCAGATTATGGGAAAAAAGTTTATGAATACAGTGCTGTTTCTGCTTGTTGCAGTGGCAGCAGCGACTCTGACCGCTTATGTGGGAAAGGGTTCCGGAAATGTACTGTTTTATAATTTTGCATTTCTGGGAATTATGGTGATCATTTATGCTGTCGGTCTTTTTGCCGGACTGTACAGAATGGATAACCTGACGACTGCGCTGAAACATGGAGCCAGTGAGATTACCGATGTATTCCAGCTTCCGGGAAGGGCGAAGAAGGAAGAAATCGGGCAGTTACGAGGAATCTTCGGTGACCGGTATCTGGATAAAAAAATGGATGATTTTGTGGACAGCATCAGCCGGACAGAAGAAGGAATCGCTGAGGTTGAGGACTTTGTAAATATTGATGATGTGGATGTTCATATTCACAAAAGACTTCTGGAAATGGCACCTGATATTTTTACAAGTCTTGGTATCCTTGGAACATTCATTGGTCTTGTCTGGGGACTGAAAAATTTTCAGCCTACAGATTATGAGGTAATGACAAATTCTGTATCTGCTCTTGTAGATGGTATAAAAGTTGCCTTTCTTACTTCTATCTATGGTGTCGCACTTTCGGTTGTGTATACATTTGGTATGAAGAGTGGTTATTCGTCTATGTCTCAGGCAATGCAGGATTTTCTGGACCGTTTTCATGCTCTGGTATTGCCGACTGCGGAGAATGAATCCTGGAATCTTCTGGTTTCCAGCCAGAAGACTCAGACAGAAGCTATGAAACAGATGGCAGAACAGTTTTCTGTACAGATGGCGGACAGCTTCGAAAAAGTTATCACACCTACATTCCAGAAGATGAATGATTCTCTGGATGTACTTACCGCGTCTGTTACGAAGGGTCAGCAGGATGCGATCAGGGAAATCCTGGATTCATTTTTGAGTGAGATGCATGGATCGTTTCAGCTTCAGTTTGAGGATTTCAATGATGCGCTGGTTGAACTTAAGAAGGCTCAGAAAGATAATACAGAATACACGTCAGAGCTGTATAAGACGATGAGCAGCCAGTTAAGTGAGACTTTTTCAAAACAGGAACGTGCCATGCGTGACGCGATTGCGGAAATTGACGAGATGCAGAGTAAATATATGAAGACTGCAGATCGGATCATCCGTGATAACCAGATGATTCAGCAGCTCCAGAAAAGGGATTATGAGAAACTGGCAGAGCATATGCATGAGAATGAAAAAGCTTCTGCAGATTTATGGAAATCCTGTAATGAGTCCATGCGCCAGTATGTGGACAGTGCCGCAGAGGGAATGAAGACTGCCGCAGATTCCAATAAGATCAGTGCAGAACTTTTGCGGGAAGATAAAAAGCTGATCGAGAGCTTTGAGACGAAACTGAACGAGTTTACAGAGAGCCAGAAAATGGTAAACAGTACTCTGGATGAAGTTCGCAGGCTTCTTTCTGAGATCAAGACTGCAAAGAACAACCGGGATATTCATCTTGTTGCGGGACAGCCATGGGGATATGGTGGCAGTGCAGGCGTGCAGGAACTGAAAGATAAACTTACCAGTCTTGAAGATCTTCTGGATGGCCAGGGAGCGAGACAGGAGGCTCTTCTTGATGAGATCGAGAGAAGTATCCGTGAAATGACGAAAGTAGCCCAGAAAGGGCGTTTTGGCTTGTTTAAATAAGAAGAGAGGAATTGTTGATGCACAAAAAAAGAAGGCCGGAGGATCACGGGTTTAATATCTGGCGCTCTTATTCAGACATGATGGCGGGGGTTTTACTGCTTTTTGTACTGATCATGTGTGTGACTCTTTTTCAGGCACAGAAGAGTTATAATGACAGTCTGAAGGAGCGGGATGAAAAAATTGCTCTTCAGGAAAAGTATACGGAGGAGCTTCTTGAAAAACAGAGTGCGCTGGATAAGCAGGCGGGGACGTTAAAGAGCCAGGATGAGCAGATCAAGTCCAAAGATGAACAGATCAAGTCTCAGGATAAGGAGCTGACTTCTCTGGCAGAGAAACTTGAGGAGCAGCAGAAAACACTTGAGGAGCAGCAAAAGAAGCTTACAGAACAGGAGAAAAAGCTGGATTCCCAGAAGAAAAAACTTGCAAAACAGCAGGATACTCTGGAAGAACAGCAGTCTGCGTTGGATGAAAAAACAGAACTCCTGAATACGCAGCAGGAAAAGATCGATAAAATTATTGGTGTGAAGGCTGAGGTCGTGGAGGCTTTACAGAAGGAATTTGCAAAAAAGAATCTGAATGTGGATATTGATTCTCAGACAGGTGCACTGACATTGAATGCCAGTGTTATGTTTGATTATGATCAGGCGGAACTGACAGATTCCGGTAAACGGACGTTGTCTATGGTGCTTCCTACATACTGTAAAGTGCTGCTGAATGATTCTTATAAAAAGTATCTGGGTGAGATTATTATTGATGGATATACGGATACTGACGGAGATTACAGTTATAATCTGGAACTGTCTCAGAAAAGGTCTCTGGCAGTAGCTCAATATCTTCTGGATATCAAAAGCGAGTTTTTGAAGGATGTACAGGTTCAGGAATTGCAGGATTGTCTGACGGTTAATGGGCATTCCATGTCGGATCCGGTTCTGGATGCGGATGGAAAAGTAGACAAAGATGCTTCCAGGCGCGTGGAGGTGAAGTTCCGTTTGAAGGATGAGGAGATGATCCAGGAGTTGAATAAGATTATGCAGGGGGATGCTTCTTCTAGTGTGGATAAGACAGCGGCGGAGTCGGGGAAGGATTCTGCGAAGGATTCGGGTACTGGGAAGGCGAGTGCTAAGAAAAAGTAAATTGGGATTGATGGAAGCTTCAGGCTGTTTGGGACATGGCCTGGAGCTTTTTTGTTTGGGGTTTGTCGGAGGAGTACTGGGACTTTGTGAGGTGGATGGAAAGGCGGACGCCAGGAGGGAGAGGATATCGGCTTGGGCAGGGACTCCGTCGGGTGATACAACTAAGGTTCCGTGAGATGGCTAAAACCATTGCGGCAGGGCCAGAACTCGCCAGTGGCTCAAACAGCTGACCCTGCCGCAATAACGCCCTCTCCCGGGACCTAAGTTGTATCACCCCTCCTCCGCAACAGCCCGAATCGATATCCTCTCCCTCTGGCTGACACTTCCAGCCGGCAGGAAAAAAGATAAAACCCGGGCAGGGGACGGAAGCGGACGCAGGGCGTCCTGTCCTGGGATTGTGAAAGGGCAGCTGTATCGGCGTAGCGTCTCAGCGCAGATACCGAAGAGACCAGAAGAAGGATTGGAATAACGACTCATTATAAATATTGAAGAGTTTGGAAACCAGATTAGTATAACGTTCCACTGTAAATATTGAAGAATTCGGAAACCAGCTCAGTATACCATTCCACTATAAGTGCCGAAGAACCCAGGAACCCAGATCGGCACAGCGTCCCACTCTGAATACCGCAGCATACAGACAAAAGTCAACCGTGTTACACATCAAAGATGTAACACTCCTTTCCGTGCCCAACGGGGTGGGAGCGCGAGGGAGGGCGTTCGGGCTTCGGAACTTTGAGATCGCCTTCCCTCGCACTTACCGCATTGAAAATGCGACCGCCGTAGCGCCACCAGCGAATGGAAGAAGAAAAATTGCATCTTTAAGATAAACTTCCAAAAAATCCAAAAAAATTTGAATTTTATGGTTGACAAGCATAACTCCCAGTGGTATTATAACTGAGCTGTCGCA
This sequence comes from Blautia sp. HA9023, assembly GCF_056504095.1. NCBI lineage: Bacteria > Bacillati > Bacillota > Clostridia > Lachnospirales > Lachnospiraceae > Blautia > Blautia sp. HA9023. The sequence continues at coordinate 71,282 of NZ_JBWLUR010000001.1, forward strand.
AATAATTGTTTTTGAAAAGCAAACAATTAAAAAGGATTTCAGAAAAATGAAATTCACAGTTGACAAAAGACAGAAGATATGATAAAGTATCCAAGTCGTCAACAAAACGACAACAAAATCTTAACTCAAAAATGTTTGAAAAAACTTGAAAAAAGTACTTGACAAACAAAAAGAGATGAGATAAAATAAACGAGCTGTCTGAGAGACAGAACGAAAAAACCTTGATAACTAAACAGTGAAACACATACGATTCTCGAAAATTTCTTTACATTTTAAAGAACGGTTTAAACAAACCAAAAGCAGTAAAAACGAGAGATAGCCAAACGGTTGTCTTGAGTGATCGAATCAAACACTTCTTAAGCCTCTGGCTTAATCAGTGTGAACCGCAATCAAGTTGATGCGAGCATCACTGGATTGCTGACACATTTTATCAGAGAGTTTGATCCTGGCTCAGGATGAACGCTGGCGGCGTGCTTAACACATGCAAGTCGAACGGGAAACCTTTTATTGAAGCTTCGGCAGATTTAGCTGGTTTCTAGTGGCGGACGGGTGAGTAACGCGTGGGTAACCTGCCTTGTACAGGGGGATAACAGTCAGAAATGACTGCTAATACCGCATAAGCGCACAGGACCGCATGGTCCGGTGTGAAAAACTCCGGTGGTATAAGATGGACCCGCGTTGGATTAGCTAGTTGGCAGGGTAACGGCCTACCAAGGCGACGATCCATAGCCGGCCTGAGAGGGTGAACGGCCACATTGGGACTGAGACACGGCCCAGACTCCTACGGGAGGCAGCAGTGGGGAATATTGCACAATGGGGGAAACCCTGATGCAGCGACGCCGCGTGAAGGAAGAAGTATCTCGGTATGTAAACTTCTATCAGCAGGGAAGAAAATGACGGTACCTGACTAAGAAGCCCCGGCTAACTACGTGCCAGCAGCCGCGGTAATACGTAGGGGGCAAGCGTTATCCGGATTTACTGGGTGTAAAGGGAGCGTAGACGGATGGACAAGTCTGATGTGAAAGGCTGGGGCTCAACCCCGGGACTGCATTGGAAACTGCCCGTCTTGAGTGCCGGAGAGGTAAGCGGAATTCCTAGTGTAGCGGTGAAATGCGTAGATATTAGGAGGAACACCAGTGGCGAAGGCGGCTTACTGGACGGTAACTGACGTTGAGGCTCGAAAGCGTGGGGAGCAAACAGGATTAGATACCCTGGTAGTCCACGCGGTAAACGATGAATGCTAGGTGTCGGGTGACAAAGTCATTCGGTGCCGCCGCAAACGCATTAAGCATTCCACCTGGGGAGTACGTTCGCAAGAATGAAACTCAAAGGAATTGACGGGGACCCGCACAAGCGGTGGAGCATGTGGTTTAATTCGAAGCAACGCGAAGAACCTTACCAAGTCTTGACATCCCTCTGACCGGAACTTAACCGTTCCTTCCCTTCGGGGCAGAGGAGACAGGTGGTGCATGGTTGTCGTCAGCTCGTGTCGTGAGATGTTGGGTTAAGTCCCGCAACGAGCGCAACCCCTATCCTCAGTAGCCAGCATATAAGATGGGCACTCTGGGGAGACTGCCAGGGATAACCTGGAGGAAGGCGGGGATGACGTCAAATCATCATGCCCCTTATGATTTGGGCTACACACGTGCTACAATGGCGTAAACAAAGGGAAGCGAACCTGCGAGGGTGGGCAAATCCCAAAAATAACGTCCCAGTTCGGACTGTAGTCTGCAACCCGACTACACGAAGCTGGAATCGCTAGTAATCGCGGATCAGAATGCCGCGGTGAATACGTTCCCGGGTCTTGTACACACCGCCCGTCACACCATGGGAGTCAGTAACGCCCGAAGTCAGTGACCTAACCGTAAGGAGGGAGCTGCCGAAGGCGGGACCGATGACTGGGGTGAAGTCGTAACAAGGTAGCCGTATCGGAAGGTGCGGCTGGATCACCTCCTTTCTAAGGAAAAAGTAGAGAAGATGTGTTTTACTGTTTAGCTATCAAGCTGAAAGATTTCTGGTGCCGATGCGGTTGGGGGACACACCCGTTCCCATCCCGAACACGACGGTTAAGACCCAATCGGCCGATGGTACTGCACTGGAGACGGTGTGGGAGAGCAGGTGGGCGCCAGATCAAAAAAGAAAAAGCAGGCTTAGCCTGATGAAATAGATGCTGGTTTTACCAGTGATTTAAGAAGAAAAGATATTTTCTTTTTAAATGGCTGATAAAACATCAGTCAGCATTGTACCTTGAAAACTGCATACATGAGATTTGATTAAGTTAATCAAATATCCTTAAACGCAAAGTATTAAGAAATTAATGCAAACGCAAAGATAGGAAGACATCGATTTATCTGTTATGAACAGAGTAATCAAACACATGTCGGAAGATACGTGAGTATCTAAAGACAGAGAATCAAGAGACCGCATCACCTACGCTAGGGTGATGAAGCGAAAGGTCAAGCAATAAGGGCACAGGGCGGATGCCTTGGCACTAAGAGCCGATGAAAGACGTGATAAGCTGCGAAAAGCTTCGGGGAGGAGCAAATATCCCGTGATCCGGAGATGTCTGAATGGGGAAACCCGCATGAGAAGACCTCATGCATCCATACGCCAATCCATAACGTATGGAAGGGAACCCGGGGAACTGAAACATCTAAGTACCCGGAGGAAAAGAAAGAAACATCGATTCCGTAAGTAGCGGCGAGCGAACGCGGAGGAGCCTAAACCGGTGTGCGTGCATGCCGGGGTCATGGACTGCATTTAAGATTCAGCGAGGTTAACAGAACGGTTTTGGGAAAGCCGGCCAGAGAGGGTGAAAGCCCCGTACGTGAAAACCAAGCTGACTGAGCAGGATCCGGAGTACCACGAGACACGAGGAACCTTGTGGGAAGTAAGGGGGACCACCCCCTAAGGCTAAATACTACTTAGTGACCGATAGCGCATAGTACTGTGAAGGAAAGGTGAAAAGGACCCCGGGAGGGGAGTGAAAGAGAACCTGAAACCCTGTGTCTACAAGCTGTGGAAGTGCCATATGAGCACAACCGCGTACTTTTTGTAGAACGGTCCGGCGAGTTACGCTTACTGGCAAGGTTAAGTCCTCAAGGGATGGAGCCGAAGGGAAACCAAGTCTTAACAGGGCCAGAGTCAGTAGGAGTAGACCCGAAACCGGGTGATCTATCCATGTCCAGGTTGAAGCTGCCGTAAGAGGTAGTGGAGGACCGAACCCACATCCGTTGAAAAGGGTGGGGATGAGGTGTGGATAGGGGAGAAATTCCAATCGAACCCGGAGATAGCTGGTTCTCCTCGAAATAGCTTTAGGGCTAGCCTCGGTGTGAGTCTTGCGGAGGTAGAGCACTGAATTTCCTAGGGGGCGTCAAAGCCTACCGAAGAATATCAAACTCCGAATGCCGTGTAGATATCACCGGGAGTCAGACTGCACGAGATAAGTTGGGCGGTCAAAAGGGAAAGAGCCCAGACCTACAGTTAAGGTCCCAAAGTGCGCGTTAAGTGGAAAAGGATGTGGGATTTCGAAGACAACCAGGATGTTGGCTCAGAAGCAGCCATACATTCAAAGAGTGCGTAATAGCTCACTGGTCGAGAGGTCCTGCGCCGAAAATGTCCGGGGCTGAAACGCGCCACCGAAACTAAGGAATCCGTAAGGATTGGTAGAGGAGCATTGCATATGGGAAGAAGCAGTACCGTAAGGAGCTGTGGACTATATGGAAGAGAGAATGCCGGAATGAGTAGCGAGATAGAGGTGGGAATCCTCTAGGCCGAATATCCAAGGTTTCCAGGGTAAAGCTGATCTGCCCTGGGTGAGTCGGGACCTAAGGTGAGGGCGAGAGCCGTAGCCGATGGACAACAGGTTGATATTCCTGTACTGCAGTATAACAGAACTGTGGGGACACGTAAGGAGAGCGGGAGCCGGGAATGGAAAGCCCGGTACAAGCGAGGTACCAGTATGGTAGGAAAAACCGCCATGCAATGGGAAGACGTGATGTGGAGTGAAATATAGTAACGAAGCCCGTGAGCCATGCGTCAAGAAAAGCCGCTATTGTTTATATTGTACCCGTACCGTAAACCGACACAGGTGGATGAGGAGAGAATCCTAAGGCCGGCGGAAGAAGTATTGCCAAGGAACTCGGCAAAATGGCCCCGTAACTTAGGGAGAAGGGGTGCCTGCGAGAGCAGGCCGCAGAGAATAGGCTCAAGCAACTGTTTAGCAAAAACACAGGTCTATGCGAAACCGAAAGGTGAGGTATATGGGCTGACGCCTGCCCGGTGCTGGAAGGTTAAGAGGAGAGGTTAGACATACGTCGAAGCTTTGAATTTAAGCCCCAGTAAACGGCGGCCGTAACTATAACGGTCCTAAGGTAGCGAAATTCCTTGTCGGGTAAGTTCCGACCCGCACGAAAGGCGTAATGATTTGAGCGCTGTCTCGGCAATACATCCGGTGAAATTGAAGTGCCAGTGAAGATGCTGGCTACCCGCGCCAGGACGGAAAGACCCCATGGAGCTTTACTCCAGTTTGGCACTGGGGTCCGGTGTTGCATGTACAGGATAGGTGGGAGGCTGAGAGATAGTGACGTCAGTTGCTATGGAGCCGCTGTTGGGATACCACCCTTGTGATATTGGGCTTCTAACCAGCCGCCGTGAACCGGCGGTGGGACAATGCCAGGCGGGGAGTTTGACTGGGGCGGTCGCCTCCGAAAGGGTATCGGAGGCGCCCAAAGGTTCCCTCAGAATGGACGGAAACCATTCGAAGAGTGCAAAGGCAGAAGGGAGCTTGACTGCGACACCGACGGGTGGAGCAGGTACGAAAGTAGGGCTTAGTGATCCGGTGGTATTAAGTGGGAATGCCATCGCTCAACGGATAAAAGCTACCCTGGGGATAACAGGCTTATCACTCCCAAGAGTTCACATCGACGGAGTGGTTTGGCACCTCGATGTCGGCTCATCGCATCCTGGGGCTGTAGTAGGTCCCAAGGGTTGGGCTGTTCGCCCATTAAAGCGGTACGCGAGCTGGGTTCAGAACGTCGTGAGACAGTTCGGTCCCTATCCGGCGTGGGCGTAGGATATCTGAGAGGAGCTGTCCTTAGTACGAGAGGACCGGGATGGACGAACCGCTGGTGGACCGGTTGGCTTGCCAAAGCCATGGCCGGGTAGCCAAGTCCGGAAGGGATAAACGCTGAAGGCATCTAAGCGTGAAGCCCCCCTCAAGATGAGATATCCCATTCTTAGTGAAGTAAACCCCCTTGAAGACGACGAGGTAGATAGGGCAGAGGTGGAAGTGTGGTAACACATGGAGCTGACTGTTACTAATCGGGTGAGGGCTTGACCAACCAGCCGAGGAAGCGGGCAAGGCAGGTAAGGGTCATACGGGAGCAAGCTTGCTTGTGGACGTATGAGCATTAGCTGACTTGAACATTTGCGAAGCAAATGACATCGAACGACGGAGTCGTGAGATGACCCCCGCTGGAGTAGCCTAAAAGAACAGGCGATGCAGCTTTAGCTGCGAGCCCGTGAAAAAAGGCAAATCGGCACGCAGGTTAAATTTGATTCAACAAAAACGATTAACCATCAACAAACACATGTATGTAGTTTTCAAGCTACAAGGGAAAGAGTAAAACGGGAGAGAAATCAACACACAGATTTCTCTCCCGTTTTTGTCACATGCATACCGTCACATACAAAAAAGTTTTCCCACACCCCTCATTTACATTCATCTCTCCATATGCTACAATGGGTAAGACCAAAGAAGCCTGAACATTAACCATTGAACTCGATTTAGGCATAAGGAGGAGAGACAATGGGATTTTCCGGATTATTTACAAAATCAAAAAAATATGGTCTTCTGAAAGCCTACATTGTAGCAATCCTGGCAAGGGGTGCGTTCCATGCGCTCGGCGGATATCTATACTGGATGGATTATATGCCGGATAATTTTCCGAAGTCTCTGACAGCATTATATCCGATCATTTACAATTACAGCTATATTCTTCTGGAAGGAGTACTCACAATTGCAGTGATTTCCATACCAGCAGTATCCAGTGCACTTGGAAGAATGAGGGTAATGGCTACCGGGGGTAACCGTCAGCCGGCAGTAGAGAAATAATTTACATATAATAGGACATAATAAAAAGATCGCGGACCTATCTTTATAAGAGATACATGATAAAGATAAATCAGCGGTCTTTTTTATGTTTATTTATCGGTAACAGTTTTTGCATGCAGTATAGCCACGCTGTTTTGCCTGACTAAGAGTAACCTTATGCGCTCGATTTGGATTCATATTTCCACAGTTTGGAATTCGATGATATTTTTTTCCTGTAGCTGGAATCCACACGGAAGACTGAACCTGAGGCCTGGAAGCGACTTTCTTTTTTACAGTAATCTGACAGCGTAATGTATAGTTCCCGGTTTTGGCAAAAATGATGGTCTTTCCGACACCCCTGGCAGTGACTTTACCTTTGGAATCTACGGTCACAATACGTTTATTCTGACTAATCCATTTAACTTTGCCAGAAGTTCCATTTACCTTTAAGAGTACAGACTTTCCTGTATAAATGGTAAGTTTTGAATTACTGAGAGATGGTTTCCTGACAGTGGCGGCAGAAACGGTAGTTGTTCCCATAGCCGGGATGACAGCAGGTGAAGTTAAAGACAGAGACAATACTAAGATAAGTAATAATTGTTTCAGCTTTTTCATTTGTAAATCTCCTTCCACAGACAAATTTTATAACTTTATTATAATCGAAGTTTTTGAAAAAACAATAAACTTCATATAATTCGAAAAAAATCGACATTATTAGTAACATAAAAGTTAAATAAAACAAACCAAAAACACAAAGAGTACTTTTCTATAAATGAAAGTTGTGCTATGATAAATCAGGCAGAGATTGATCTGCAGGAATATAACAGGCAGATGTTATGCAGCTGAATAGAAAGCACTTCATGTCCTGTGTAAAATACAAAAGAAAAAGCAGAGAGTCAGACTGCAAAAGGAGAGAAAAGAAATGGCAAAGAAAATCGAAAGAAACGATCCGTGCTGGTGCGGAAGCGGAAAGAAATATAAAAAATGCCATGAAGCATTTGATGAAAAAATGGAACTTATGAAAAAGAAAGGATATGCAGTTCTTGACCATGATCTGATTAAAACACCTGCACAGATTGAAAAGATCAAAGAGAGCTGTAAGATCAATATCGCAGTTCTTGATTATGTTGCAGAGCATATCGGACCGGGTGTGACCACACAGCAGATTGATGACTGGGTACATGAAGAAACGGTACGTCATGGTGGAATTCCGGCACCACTTAATTATGAAGGTTTTCCAAAGAGCGTATGCACATCGATCAACGAGGTAGTATGCCATGGAATCCCGGATGAAGAGATCGTTTTAAAAGAAGGAGATATTGTCAATGTAGATGTATCTACCATCTATCAGGGATATTTTTCTGATTCCTCCCGTATGTTCTGTATCGGAGAGGTAAGCCCGGAGAAGGAAAAACTTGTCCGTGTGACAAAAGAATGTGTAGAGCTTGGCCTTGAGCAGGTAAAACCATGGACACCGATCGGAAATATGGGAAGTGCTGTGCACAAGCACGCAGTGGAGAATGGATACACAGTTGTCAGAGAAATCGGCGGACATGGGGTAGGTCTTGAGTTTCACGAAGATCCGTGGGTAAGTTACACTTCCAAAGAAGATACAGGTGTACTCATGGTACCGGGAATGATCTTTACCATTGAACCAATGGTTAATATGGGATCTGACGAAATTTATACAGATGAGATTGACGACTGGACAGTGCGGACAGAAGATGGCCTGCCGTCTGCGCAATGGGAGATCATGGTGCTTGTCACAGAGACAGGACATGAGGTACTTTGCTGGTAAACAAACTCGAAAATTCAGGAAAAAAGTTCTTGCAATAGAATATTATCTAGTGTATAATCACTTATGTTGTGAAAAAAGATGGTCCTCTGTTACCACATGCGTATTAAGAACATCCAGTATAATTAAGGAGAGAAAGACATGAACGAAATTATTAAGAACATTGAGTCCGCTCAGCTGAAAGCTGAAGTACCGCAGTTCCGCGTAGGAGACACAGTAAGAGTACACGCACTGATCAAAGAGGGAACACGTGAGCGTGTTCAGATCTTCGAGGGTACAGTACTTAAGAGACAAGGTGGAAGTACAAGAGAGACTTTCACAGTAAGAAAGAGCTCCAACGGTGTAGGCGTTGAGAAAACATGGCCGCTTCATTCCCCACACGTAGTTAAGGTTGAAGTTATCCGTCATGGTAAAGTACGCCGTGCGAAACTGAACTACCTGAGAGATCGCGTAGGTAAAGCAGCTAAGGTTAAAGAGCTTGTAAAATAATTTCATAAGTAAAGAGGCAGGGACAATAACATTTGCTATTGTCCCTCTTTTTACATCAAGAGGTATGCAAAATAATGATGCATACAGGGGATAGAATATGGGATTAAATAAGAAGAGAAAAATTGAAGATCTGAAAGAAAGCCGAGCTGTTTCCGAAGCAAGGGAAAGACTTCGGGATGACCGCACAAGAGGGATCGTCAAGTGGGTATTTGAGATTATCGTAACGCTGGTATTTGCTGTGCTGGTTGCGATTTCTGCATTTCAGACTGTGACATTGCAGGAGAGTGCTATGGAACCTACGTATTCGGTAGGCCAGAAATTCTTTGTAAACAGAGCATTGTATAAGATAAAATCTCCGAAACGTGGGGATGTAATTGTTTTTAAAACAAGTGCCAGTGATGATGCGGCTTTGCATATCCGACGTGTGATCGGCCTTCCAGGCGAAACAGTTCAGATAAAAGAAGGCCAGATCTACATTAATGGAAATGTTTACGAAGAGAATGGTGCTTATCAGGAAATCGCAGATGGCGGACTTGCAGACAGTGCTATCACACTGGAAAGTGGAGAGTATTTTGTTCTGGGAGATAATCGGAATAACAGCGAGGACAGCCGTTTCAGCGATATTGGAAATATCAGCAAGAAATATATTGTAGGGAAGATATGGTTTACAGTTTCTCCCAAAAGTAAAATAGGTTTTATCAGATAAAAAATGAGGTGAATTATGAACGTACAGTGGTATCCAGGCCATATGACAAAGGCGAAACGCCAGATGCAGGAAGATATCAAGCTGATCGATCTGATCATTGAGCTTGTAGATGCAAGGGTTCCGCTTTCCAGCCGCAATCCGGATATTGATGAACTCGGAAAAAACAAGGCACGTATGATCCTTCTCAATAAAGCAGACCTTGCCGATGAGAGACAGAACCGTGCCTGGATGGAATATTTCAAAGAAAAAGGGATCTATGCGGTAAGTATCGATTCCCGTAATAAAGGCTCCATGAAAGCTGTTTCTGCGGCAATTACAGAAGCATGTAAGGAAAAGACAGAGCGGGACAGAAGAAGAGGAATCAAAAACCGTCCGGTACGTGCCATGGTAGCAGGCATCCCGAATGTTGGAAAATCAACATTTATTAACACTTTTGCAGGAAAAGCATGTGCCAAGACTGGAAATAAACCGGGAGTTACGAAGGGAAAACAGTGGATCCGTCTGAATAAAAGTGTGGAACTTCTGGACACACCAGGAATTCTCTGGCCCAAATTTGAAGATCAGGAAGTTGGAATGCGTCTTGCCTATATCGGTTCTATAAAGGATGATATTCTGAATATTGAGGAGCTTGCCCTGGGTCTGATCGGATATCTGCAGGAATTTTACCCGGCAGCACTCAAAGAGAGATACAGCGTGGAAGAAGGACAGAAACCGCTGGATATCCTTACTGCAGTTGCAAAAGCGAGAGGATGTCTGAAAAAAGGTGAAGAACTTGATTATGAAAAAGCATCCCGTCTTTTGCTGGAAGAATTCCGTTCCGGAAAACTTGGAAAAGTAACGTTGGAATTTCCGAAAGGAACAGAGGAAGCATAATGGAAACAATGAAAGATATCAGGGCGCATTTTGCGTCAGCGAAGGAGGGCGAATACAACGCCCTTTTTCAGCATTATGAAAACGATGAAAGAAGCGGTGTACAGAAACTGATCCAGCAGTATCGTAAAAAGCTCCAGGCACTGGAAAATGAACGTGCGCGCACAGAAATCATGAAAGAATATGAACATAAATATGAGCATCTTGGGTATCTCTGCGGGATCGATGAAGTGGGAAGAGGACCGCTTGCCGGCCCGGTTGTAGCCTGTGCGGTGATCCTTCCGAAAGACTGCGATATTTTATGGCTGAATGATTCCAAGAAGCTTACAGCCAAAAAGAGAGAAGAGCTGTATGATGTGATCCTGGAAGGTGCAGTTTCTGTTGGAATCGGAATGGCAAGTCCGGAAAGAATTGATGAGATCAATATCCTGCAGGCAACCTATGAGGCAATGCGTCAGGCGATAAGCAAACTTTCTGTGCAGCCACAGCTGTTTTTGAACGATGCAGTTACCATACCGGAGGTTCAGATCCCTCAGGTACCCATTATCAAGGGCGATGCAAAAAGCGTATCCATTGCAGCGGCAAGTATTGTGGCAAAGGTGACCAGAGACCGGATGATGGAAGAATATGACAAAGTTCTTCCGGAGTATGGATTTGCCTCTAACAAGGGTTACGGATCTGCAGCACATATTGAAGCACTGAAGAAATACGGGCCAAGTCCGATACACCGGAAAACGTTTATCACACATTTTGTATAACGGATAAGATACTTAAGATACCGACATCAAAAACAGAAAGGTTATGTTTTTCTGAAAGAAAATAAAAGACAGAAGGGCAGTTATTATGAGGAAATTGCGGCAGTGTTCCTGGAAAAGAGGGGACTGCAGATCAGGGAAAAAAATTTTCGCTGTCGAAGCGGTGAGATTGATCTCATTGCACAAGATGAAAGATATCTGGTATTTGTAGAAGTGAAATACAGAAAGAACGGAAGAAGTGGAAGTTCTTTTGCGGCGGTAGGGAGAGAAAAACAGCGGATCATCAGCAGAGTGGCAATGTTTTACCTGGCTGTACATGGATACCGGGAATTTCCTCCCTGCCGTTTTGATGTAGTGGGAATTGACGGAGAAAAAATCCACTGGATAAAAAATGCTTTTGATTTTTGCAGATGAAAGGGCTGGTTACATAATATGAAAATAAAATGGTATAAAGATAAGCAATTAATGAATGTAAATCAGAAGAACGGGGTTACGTGGCTGACGTATCCTGCCTTTGAGAAAATTCCCGGGATCGTACATGGCTTCAGTACCCGTCTGGGCGGAGTGAGTCAGGGAATTTATGAATCCATGAATTTAAGCTTTACAAGAGGAGATAACGAGGATGCAGTGCGGGAAAATTACCGCAGACTCTCTGATGCTATGGGATTTTCCATGGGAGATATCGTAACTTCTGATCAGACACATACCACCAATGTGCATGTGGTCACGGAAACAGACAGGGGAAATGGAATCACAAAACCGAGGCCTTATACGGATGTGGATGGAATGATCACCAATGTTCCTGGACTGGTTCTGGCGACCTTTTATGCGGACTGTGTACCACTTTTCTTTGTGGATCCGGTACATAAAGCGATAGGACTCTCACATTCCGGATGGAGAGGTACGGTAGGAAAGATCGGTAAAGTGACGGTGGAAAAAATGGCTGAGGAATTTCAGACAGACCCTTCAGAACTTTACGCAGCCATCGGTCCGTCTATCTGTCAGGACTGTTATGAAGTCAGTGAAGATGTGATCGATCAGTTTAAAGAAGCATTTGAAGAAAAATACTGGGATGTACTTTTTTATGAGAAACCAGATGGAAAATATCAGCTGAATCTGTGGGAGGCGAACCGAAGGATCTTTCTGGATGCAGGCATAAAAGAAGAGCGGATTTCCATGCCGGGCATCTGCACCTGCTGTAATCCGCTCTTTCTTTATTCGCACAGGGCTTCTCACGGGAAACGTGGAAACCTGGGAGCATTTCTTACTGTTCGTTGACTTTTTTCATGAGATCCATGATCTTTTCGTTGCTGGAACGAACCTTCTCGACAGATACATCATGGTTGATGATATCGATGATACTTGCAAGATATTTGCTCATATTTGCTTCGATATAGTATGGACGGTCGAGAAGTTCCGGAATACGGTAGTTAAGGTTGGTTGTGATGACTCTGTCCAGCCAGCCTTTCTCGTAATATTCGTCAAATTTGGCTACGCCGTCTGTAAACAGACCGTAGGTTGTGCAGACGAATACACGTCCGGCTTTACGCTCTTTCAGCTGACGGGCAACATCCAGCATACTCTCTCCGGAAGAGATCATATCGTCGATGATGACAACATCTTTGCCCTCTACGGAATCTCCGAGGAATTCATGAGCAACGATCGGGTTCTTGCCATTGACAACAGTGGAGTAATCACGGCGTTTGTAGAACATACCCATATCAACTCCAAGGATATTGGAGAAATATACAGCACGTGACATAGCGCCTTCATCCGGGCTGATGATCATGAGGTGATCATTGTCGAGTTTGAAATCCGGGACATTTTTGACCAGTGCTTTCAGGAACTGGTATGTCGGGAAAAAGTTATCAAAGCCTTTCAGCGGAATAGAGTTCTGCACACGTGGATCATGAGCATCAAAAGTAATGATGTTGGAAACACCCATTGCGCTTAACTCGCGAAGTGCAAGTGCACAGTCGAGAGATTCTCTCTTGGTACGTCTGTGCTGACGTCCCTCGTAAAGGAATGGCATAATAACGTTGATACGGTGTGCTTTACCGGTGGCTGCGGAGATAATTCTCTTCAGATCCTGGTAATGGTCGTCCGGAGACATGTGGTTCTCGTGGCCGCATACGCTGTAAGTAAGGCTGTAATTGGTCACATCTACCATAATGTAAAGGTCTGTACCACGAACGGATTCTTTGATGTAACCTTTACCTTCACCGGTTCCGAAACGCGGGCATTCGCAGTCTACAAGGAAAGATTTCTCTGCATAGCCCTGTGGGATAATGGTGGATTTCTTGGCTGCTACAAGTTCTTTACGGAATTTAACCAGCTTTTTGTCAACCTCCTCGGCCAGTTCGCGGCATCCGGCAAGTGCGGCGATTCGGATCGGGGCAACAGGCATAGACTTTTCCAGCAATTCTATGTTTGGCATAATATTCCTCCTAAGTGTATGTCATTAAAAATTCTCAGTCTATTTATAACATCAGACCCACGTGTCAGTCAAGGTGTTTTCTCAAAGTGTTGATTTTTAAGAGCAAAGTTGTTATTATATACGGGATAGAAAAGGGAGATAATGATGAAATTAAGAAAGCATATGATTTCCAGGGTGCTGCCCGACAGTATTGCCGAGGAGCTGGGGCTGGAACCGGGGGACAGACTTGTGTCTGTAAACGGTCAGCCTGTGGAGGATGTCTTCGATTACCGGTATCTCATGAATGAAGAGCTTGTGGTGCTTCTGGTAGAGAAGCCAGATGGCGAAGAGTGGGAGCTGGAGGTAGAGAAGGAATATGAGGAAGACCTTGGAATAGAATTTGAGAACGGGGGACTGATGGATGACTATCGTTCCTGTTCAAATAAGTGCATGTTCTGTTTTATTGACCAGATGCCGCCGGATATGCGTGAGACGCTGTATTTTAAGGATGACGATTCCAGGCTTTCCTTTCTTCAGGGAAATTATGTGACGCTTACCAATATGAGCGAGAAGGATATTGAGCGAGTGATCCGCTATCATCTGGAACCGATCAATATTTCATTCCAGGCAATGAATCCGGAGCTCCGGTGCAAAATGCTGCATAACCGCTTTGCGGGAAAGGCCCTAGAGAAGGTGGATATGCTGTATAACGCAGGGATCACCATGAACGGACAGATCGTACTGTGCAAAGGTGTCAATGACGGGGATGAGCTGGAATACAGCCTTGAGAAACTTTCCGCTTATGCTCCGGTTCTTCAGAGTGTTTCTGTTGTGCCGGTAGGACTTACCAAATACAGAAAAGGTCTCTATCCTCTGGAGCCTTTTAATAAAGAAGATGCAGAAAAAGTTCTGAATCAGATTGAACGCTGGCAGAAGATTATGATGGAGAAGTACGGGATTCATTTTATCCATGCTTCGGATGAGTGGTATATTCTGGCTGACAGGGAGCTTCCCTGTGAGGAGGAATACGACGGATATCTGCAGCTTGAAAATGGCGTGGGCATGTTAAGACTTCTGGAAACCGAAGTAAAGGAAACACTTAAGAAACTTACCGGTGACGACCGTAAAGTGACAGGAAGGATCGCCACAGGAAAACTGGCGGCGCCTTTTATTGCCCGCTATATAGAAGAAATCAAGAAAAAATTTCCCAATGTGCAGATTCCGGTCACGACCATCGAGAATCGCTTTTTCGGTGAAAAGATCACGGTGTCCGGACTGATCACAGGGCAGGATCTGAAAGAACAGCTTTCCGACCTTGACCTGGGAGAAAAACTTCTGATCCCGTGCAGTATGCTGAAAGGTGATGAAGAGATTTTTCTGGATGATATGACACTGGAAGAACTTTCAGAGGCACTGAAAACAGAAATTGTAATCGTAGACACAGGAGGACGTGATCTGGTGGAAGCTGTGATCAACCCTCTGAAACATAAACCAACAAGAAGGAGACAGATTTATGAGCAAACCAGTAGTAGCAATAGTGGGAAGGCCTAATGTAGGAAAATCCACTCTGTTTAATGCTCTGGCAGGTGATAATATTTCCATAGTAAAGGATACACCAGGAGTAACCCGTGACAGAATTTATGCAGATGTCACATGGCTTGACCGGACATTTACCCTGATCGATACAGGTGGAATTGAGCCGGACAGCAGTGACATCATTCTTTCCAGAATGAGAGAGCAGGCACAGATTGCCATTGACACGGCAGATGTGATTATTTTTATCACAGATGTCCGCCAGGGGCTTGTGGATTCTGACGCCAAGGTGGCAGATATGCTCCGCCGCAGTGGCAAGCCGGTACGCCTTGTAGTCAACAAAGTGGACAGCCATCAGAAGTACATGATGGATGTATATGAATTTTATAATCTTGGAATCGGAGAACCGATCCCAATTTCCGCAGCCAACAGACAGGGTCTTGGAGATATGCTGGATGAGGTGATCAAAGAGTTCCCAGATAAGAGCGAGGAGGAAGATCAGGACGATATCCCGAAGATCGCCATCGTAGGAAAGCCAAACGTTGGAAAATCTTCTCTGATCAACAAACTTCTTGGTGAGGAGCGTGTGATCGTATCCAACATTGCGGGAACTACACGTGATGCCATTGATACCAAGGTTACCTGGAACAATAAGGATTATGTATTTATTGATACTGCAGGACTTCGCCGTAAAGGAAAAGTAAAAGAAGAGATCGAGCGCTACAGTGTTATCCGTACAGTAACAGCTGTAGAGCGTGCAGATGTGGTCGTAGTTGTGATCGATGCTTCCGAGGGAGTTACCGAGCAGGATGCAAAGATCGCGGGAATCGCCCATGACAGAGGAAAAGGTATCATTGTAGCTGTAAACAAATGGGATGCCATTGAGAAAAATGACAAGACCATCTACAAGCATACAGAGAAGATCCGTCAGATCCTTTCCTTTATGCCGTATGCACAGATTATTTTTATTTCTGCAAAAACAGGCCAGAGACTTCCGAAGCTCTTTGAGAATATCGATACAGTTATCGAGAATCAGACACTCCGTATCCAGACTGGTGTTCTCAATGAGATCCTTTCCGAGGCAGTTGCTCTCCAGCAGCCGCCGTCCGACCGTGGTAGAAGACTGAAGATCTTCTACATGACACAGGTTGCGGTAAAACCGCCCACATTTGTAATTTTTGTCAACGATAAGGAACTGATGCATTTCTCCTATGTAAGATATCTGGAGAACAAGATCAGGGATGCCTTTGGATTCTCCGGAACTTCCCTGAAATTCATCATCCGCGAGCGCGGGGAAAAGGAATAAAAATATGGAACGTATTATTTGTCTTGTTATCGGTTATGTATGCGGACTTTTTCAGACAGGTTATATTATAGGAAAGCTTCACAAGACAGATATCAGAGAGCATGGAAGCGGAAATGCGGGAACGACCAACGCATTCCGCACTTTCGGAAAAAAGGCGGGAGCGCTTACACTTCTGGGAGACTGCCTGAAGTGTGTGCTTGCCATTGTGATCGTGAGAATGATTTATGGGAACTCCATGAGCGGTATTCTCCCGCTTCTGACGCTTTATGCTGCACTGGGCTGTATTCTGGGACATAATTTCCCAATTTCCATGGAATTTCGCGGTGGAAAAGGAATTGCGGCCTCTGTAGGCATGATCATTGCTTTTGACTGTCGGATTTTTATTGTATGTGCAGTTGTCTTTTTTGTACTGTTTTTTACAACACATTATGTATCTCTCTGTTCCCTCAGTGCCTATGCGGCAGCGTTTATCCTGGTCCTTGTTTTTGGACATATGGGGAAATACGGGATGGATCAGCCACATACAATGGAACTTTATATTGTGATGGCAGTTCTTACGGCAATGGCCTTCTACAGGCACAGGGCAAACATTGTAAGGCTGCTTCACGGAACAGAAAATAAGGTGTTTTTAAGCAGTAAGAATAAAAAATAAGAGGTAAGATTTATGGCGAAAATCAGCGTACTGGGTTCAGGAAGCTGGGGTATGGCTCTGGCGCTCCTGCTGTATAATAACGGCCATGAAGTTCTCCTCTGGTCGGCAAGACCGGAGGATGCCCGTAAACTCCGGGAAAAAAGAGAAAATCCTGACCGGCTTCCAGGTGTACAGATTCCGGAAGACATTGAAATTCTGATAGATCTGGAACGGGCGATTAAAAGTGCTGATGTAACAGTGCTGGCAGTGGCTTCTCCGTACATTCGAAGTACGGCTCATAAAATGGCACCATTTATCAGGAAGGGTCAGAAGATTGTCAATGTTGCAAAAGGTATCGAAGAAAAAACACTGAAAACACTCAGTGACGTAATTGAGGAAGAAATTCCTGAGGGAGATGTGGCAGTTCTTTCAGGTCCAAGTCATGCGGAAGAAGTTGGAAAAGGAATTCCTACGACCTGCGTGGTCAGCGCACGTACAAGGGTGACTGCAGAATATCTTCAGAGTATTTTTATGAGTCCTGTATTCCGCGTGTATACAACGCCGGATATTCTGGGAGTAGAACTTGGGGGAGCACTTAAGAATGTGATTGCACTGGCAGCAGGTACCGCTGACGGATTGGGATATGGAGACAATACAAAAGCAGCTCTGATCACCAGGGGAATCACGGAGATTGCAAGGCTTGGAAAGAAAATGGGAGCACAGATGGAAACGTTTTACGGACTTTCCGGAATTGGTGATCTGATCGTAACCTGTGCGAGCGTACACAGCCGTAATCGAAAAGCCGGATATCTGATCGGTCAGGGATGTACAATGGAACAGGCTATGGATAAGGTACAGATGGTTGTGGAAGGTGTTTATTCCGCAAGAGCCGCAAGAGAACTTGCGGAGAAATATGAAGTGGAGATGCCTATCATAACGGAAGTGAACCGTGTACTTTTTGAGGGAAAATCTGCAGCAGAAGCGGTAATGGATCTGATGTTGCGTGACAAAAAAGTGGAAACACCGATGCTCCCCTGGGAAAATGTATGAGCCAGGTAAATATCCGTCCGTTTCAAATATAGGAAATTCAGTTAGAAAATAAAAAGATATCTGCCGGAAGATCAGTCAGAATCCGGCAGATATCTTTTTTGCGTTATTATAAAAAAAGTCAAGCGGATATTCGCAATCCGCTTCGCTACGTAGCTCTACACCAAATAACTGCTCCGCAGTTTATCAGGAGGAGCTTGCACTCTTCCTGATACAAGCAAGTCCCCACCCACTACTTATTGCTTTTCGCAACCCCGCAGGGGACTTACTTGATTTGGTTAAAATTGAATGTCACGGAGATCTTCCGGAACATGAGAAGTATGCAGATTTTCATTAAGCGTATCAATGATTGCCATGTCCTCATCTTCGATATTAAAATCAAAAATATTTCCGTTACTTCGGATGCGTTCCGGATTGCTGGATTTCGGGATAACGGAAATTCCCTTCTGAACAGCCCAGCGAAGACCTATCTGTGCAGGAGTTCTTGCGTATTTGGTTCCCAGAACACACATGACATCGTTGTCAAAATAGGCGCCTCTTGCCAGAGGGGCATAAGCCTGTACCTGAATACCAAAAGCTTTACAGTATTCGATCAGTTCGGATGGATAACACAGGGGATGACATTCAATCTGATTTACAGCCGGGATAATTCCGGAAATTTTACGGAGCTCTTCCAGATGCCGGATGTCAAAATTGCTGACGCCGATACTCAAAGCACGCCCGGATTCCAGGATTTTTTCCAGTTCTTTCCAGGTGCTCAGGTAGCAGCCAGGAACTGGCCAGTGAATCAGGCAGAGATCAACATAGCTGAGCTTCAAACGGTCAAGACTGCGGGAAAAAGCACCCTGAACATCACCCAGCCGCTGGGCTGTGTTCCAGATCTTGCTGGTGATAAAAAGATCCTTCCGGGGAACACCACATCTGGCGATGGCACGTCCCACACTTTCTTCGTTTTTGTAAACGGATGCGGTATCGATCATGCGGTAGCCGGCAGAGATTGCAGAAGTGATGGCAGCCTCAGCTTGTACGTCGTCGGGCAACTTATATACACCAAGCCCCAGGAGGGGCATTTCTCTGTCGTTATTCAGAAAAACAGTCTCTCTCAAAATAATTCCTCCTTGTTTGTTCTGTTTCCCATGCTTTTGCCATTATAGCACAAAAATATGAAAGAATCACATCAAATATATTACAAAAGTGATAAAGCTTGGTCCGAATTTTAAAGCGGCTATAGGAAATATTATATGGTTTGAAGAAACTAACTTCGTTAAAATCGAGACAATCGAGTTAATTAACTGTCAAAGTTTTTGAAAAATCAGGAAAAATGGCGTATAATTTTGGATATTTTTTATAATAATTTTCTTGATAATAGAGACAAAAAGATGTATAATGAATTTAATTGATAAATTCTTGTCATGAGCGTGTCCGCCCTGCGGATACAGGAAAGGGGTATTTATGCATTTAATCAAAGATGAGAATGGCAACCTTGTTCAGCATGGACATGCGGACAGCCACGAACATACACATGAGCACACTCACGAGGATGGAGTGACTCACAGCCATACACACAGTCATGCAGAAGGAGACAGCCACAGCCATACACACGGCGATGGCCACTGCGGTTCCTGCGAGTCCGGTGACTGCAAGAATGAGACTGTAGCACTTCTTACCTATATGCTGCAGCATAATGAGCATCATGCGGCAGAACTTGACCAGATGGCTGACAACCTTAAGAAACTTAACATGGATGCAGCTGCCAAGACAATCAAGGAAGCAGTATCCGATTTCCAGAAGGGTAATATGAGACTAGGACTTGCCCTTACCCTTGTTAAGGAAGAACTGAAATAAACTGACAGAATGATTTTGACAGCAGAGCGGAAGAACAGAAAACCGCTTATTTGGAGGAATTGATTATGTGTCTTGCAACTGTATATAAAGAAGAAGATAATTCAGTAATTTTTAAAAATGTAAGCCGCATTGATGTGGACGGAAATAAATTGATCCTTCGTGATATCATGGGAGATGAGCGCGTGGTAGAGGGCAGTATTCTCATGGTAGATCTGGCGAACAGTATCGTGAAACTGCAGTGTGACTGATATTACAGCAGTTTTATGGAAATGTGAGCTGAGGGAATGACAGAGATCATTCCTATAAAAATATAATAACACTAAGACGTGGAGGGACGATCAATGAAATTATCTGAAGCAATGAGAGAAAAAATGCTGCTTTCCTTTGAACTTTTTCCACCGAAGACAGAAAAAGGCATGGCAAATCTGCCGGGAACCATTGAACATCTCATGAAGTATAAACCGGAGTATATTTCCTGTACATACGGTGCCGGCGGCGGAAATGTCGGCGCAAACAGAGAAGTATGCCAGATGATCAAGAATGCAGGAACCACTCCTGTAACACACTTCACAGTAATCAAGAATACAAAAGAAGGCATCAAAGAGCAACTGGAACAGTATCTGGCTGAAGGCGTAGACCATATGCTTGCGCTTCGTGGAGATATTCCGCTTGGTGAGACAACAACATGTGGAGACTTCAATTATGCAACCGATCTTGTTAAATTTGTCCGCGATGAATTTGGCGATAAATTTGAGATCGCAGTAGCCGGCTCACCGGAAGGCCATATCGCATGCAGAAGCCTGGATGCGGATATCGCTGTTTTAAGACAGAAACAGGACAATGGCGCTGACTACATTATGACTCAGCTTTGCTGGGATATGGAACAGTTCAAATACTGGCTGGACGCTATCCGTGAGGCTGGTGTGACAATGCCTGTAGATGTTGGAGTAATGCCGATCCTGGATCAGGCAGCTACCATTAACATGGCTCTTTCACGTAATGGCTGTGTGATGGACAGCGAGCTTTGTAGACTGATCTCCAGAAACTGGCTGTTCCCGAATCCGTTCAACGCAAAAGACGCTGACGGTAAACCATTTGACATGTTCTATGAGGACAAGGTTAAACGATTCAAAGAAGAAGGAATCGAATACACCATCAGACAGATCGATGAGTATCGCGCTCTTGGTGTTGACGGTATCCATCTTTATGCATTAAACAAATGGAAAGATGTATCCGAGATCATTGACAGATCCGGACTTCGTACACTTATCTAATCATCAACGAAATAAATAAGAATTCCGGCACGATGCGGAGGTGTCAGAACAGTATCAGGCACCTCCCTTATGCGCCGGCATAACAGATATAAAATCAGGAGGTGCCCGTTTTATGGCACATGTTATTGCAGTCGCCGGAAAAGGCGGCGTTGGAAAAACTACATTATGCGGAATGCTGATCCAGTATCTCTGCGAAAAGAAAAAAGGACCTGTACTGGCTGTAGATGCAGATGCCAATTCAAATCTGAATGAGGTTCTTGGCGTAGAAGTAGATACGACTCTTGGCGATGTCCGCGAGGAGATCGCACATGCTGAGATGACAGAGAAAAGCCCGATCCCCAAAGGAATGTCCAAGGCAGATTATGCGGAGGTACGTTTTGAGGATGCTCTTGCAGAGGAAGATGATTATGATCTTCTTGTAATGGGAAGAACCCAGGGAAAAGGCTGCTATTGCTTTGTAAATGGTCTGCTTCAGGCACAGCTTGCCAAATACCAGAAAAATTATCCGTATATTGTTGTGGATAACGAAGCCGGAATGGAACATATCAGCAGAGGAATCCTTCCGAGCATGGAGACAGCAATTCTTGTAAGTGACTGCTCCAGAAGAGGCGTTCAGGCAGTTGGCAGGATCGCAGAACTTATTAAGGAATGCGATATGAAGCCTTCCAGAGTAGGTCTTATTATCAATCGCGCGCCAAAAGCAGAACTGAATTCAGGAATCCTTGAGGAAATCCGGAATCAGGGACTCGATCTGATCGGTGTGGTACCACAGGATGAGGCAGTTTATGAATATGACTGCGATGGTAAACCAACCGTTACTCTTCCTGAGGATAATCCGATGAGAAAAGCAGCTTTTGAAATTTTTGATAAATTAGGTTTATAATGGAATATAAACCTTTTTTTAAAAAAGAAAATAACCCATGGGTGGGGATGGGTTCCTGCCCTGGGCTTATTATAAAAAGAAAAATAAAAATAGATGTGCTATTAAAGGAGGTCTATAATGAGTGAATTCAAATTAACTACAGTGGAGGAATTTGAAGCCGCTACAGCCCGTCTTCTCGAGACAGGTGCAAAGGTAGGAGCAGATGCATGGCAGATCCGTGCAAAGAACCAGACTCCGCACTGTAAATTCGGTGAGCAGGGTATCTGCTGCCGTATCTGTGCAATGGGACCGTGTCGTATTACACCAAAGGCTCCAAGAGGAATCTGCGGATGTGATGCTCATGGTATCGTAGGAAGAAACTTCCTTAAATTTACAGCCGGTGGTGCAGCTACTCACTCCGATCATGGTCGTGAGATCTGCCATACACTGTACTGTGCAAAAGAGGGCGGAAATTATCAGGTAAAAGATCCTGAGAAACTGCTTCGCATCGCTAAAGAGTGGGGCGTGGAAACAGAAGGCAAGGATATCTATGATCTGGCTCATGAGATGGCTGAGATCGGTCTTATGGAATATGGTAAACCGTTCGGATATCAGAGATTCCTTGACAGAATGCCTGCAGGACAGAAAGAAAAACTGATCGAGAACGAAATCGCACCACGTGCTATCGACCGTGAGGTTGCAAGCTCCCTGCATATGTCTCATATGGGATGTTCATCTCTTCCGGAGGCGCTTGTAAAACAGTCTCTTCGCTGCGGTATGGCTGATGGATGGGGCGGTTCCATGATGGGAACAGAGTTCTCTGATGTATTATTCGGAACTCCGAAGCCACTTGATACAGAGGCTAACCTTGGAGTAATGGTTGAAGAGAACGTAAACATTGTTGTGCACGGACATGATCCGAGTCTTTCTGAGATGATCTGTGAGTATGCAGACAGCAAAGAAATGATCGATTATGCAAAATCTGTAGGAGCAAAAGGAATCACCGTTTCCGGTGTGTGCTGTACTTCTAACGAGGTAGCTATGCGTCGTGGTGTTCCGATGGCTGGTAACTTCCTGCAGCAGGAGAACGTAGTGCTGACAGGTGCCTGCGAGGCGATCGTAGTTGATGTTCAGTGTATCTTCCCTGCATTAGGACCTCTGAGCAAATGTTTCCATACTAAATTTGTTACAACTTCTCCGATCGCTCAGATGCCGGATTCTGAATTTATCAGATTCAACGCTGAAACAGCAGGAGAAAATGCAAAAGCAATCGTTAAGATGGCTATCGATAACTTCAAGAACAGAAAACCTGAGCTTGTACATATCCCGCAGCTGAAACAGAAAGCTACTGTTGGTTACTCAGTAGAAGCAATCGTCAAAGTTCTTGATGGTGTTACAAACTCTCAGGTTGACGTAACAGGAACAACCAAACCATTACTTGAGTGCATCACTTCCGGTGTTATCCGTGGTGCTGTTGCTATGGTTGGATGTAACAATCCTAAGATCCGTCCTGACTATGCACATATCGAACTGATGAAGAAGTGTATCGCAAATGATATCATTATCATCGCTTCCGGATGTTCCGCACAGGCAGCTGCTAAAGCTGGTCTGATGGACAAATCCGCAAGAGATCTCTGCGGTGCAGGTCTGAAACGTGTCTGTGAGCTGGCTGATATCCCACCAGTACTTCATATGGGATCCTGCGTAGATATCTCCCGTATGATGATCCTGGCTGCTGAACTTGCAAAAGATGCAGGACTTCAGATCAATCAGCTTCCTGTAGTAGGATGTGCTCCTGAGTGGATGTCTGAAAAAGCTGTATCCATCGGTAACTACGTAGTTGGTACTGGTATTGATACATTCCTTGGCGTTGATCCATATGTTTCCGGTTCTTCAGAAATGTGCGAGCTTCTTACAGAGGGAACAAGAAAATGGACAGGTGCTGCTTACACAGTAGAGACAGACATCGAGAAATTAGTTGATCTTATGATCGAGAGAATTGAAGAGAAGAGAACAGCATTAGGAATCTAATCCGTTGCGATCTTTAAAATGTTATAAAAGGTGGAAGACGTAAAATGAAAATAGCAGTAACCGGTAAAGGCGGAGTAGGAAAGACAACTTTCGCAGCAACACTTGCAAGACTATACGCAGATGAGGGAAAAAAAGTCCTTGCGGCGGATGTGGATCCGGATGCGAACCTGGGTCTTGCCCTTGGATTTGACGAGGAAACCTTGGATTCTATTGTTCCAATCTCAAAAATGCGTAAGCTCATAGAAGAACGCACCGGAGCCAACAGCCAGAATCAGTTTTATAAACTGAACCCAAAGGTAGACGATATTCCGGATACTTATGGAAAAACCTGTAATGGCGTAAAGCTGCTTGTCCTTGGAACTGTGGAAACAGGTGGAGGCGGATGCGTCTGTCCTGAACATGTGATGCTTAAAAGAGTGATCAATAACCTTGTGATCCACAGAGATGATGTGGTGATCATGGATATGGAGGCCGGCCTGGAACATCTGGGCCGGGGCACCACGGAGAGCATGGATGAATTTATTGTAGTGATCGAACCAGGGGCAAGAAGTGTACAGACATATAAGAATGTTAAACGTCTTGCAAAGGATCTGGGAGTTTCTCAGGTTAAGGTCGTGGCCAATAAGGTAAGAAATCCGGAGGATGAGGAATTTATCCGGAGTAAGATCCCGGCAGAGGATCTGCTTGGAATGATCCACTACAATACAGAAGTTATAGATGCTGATCGTCAGGGAAAATCTCCCTACGATTTTAGTGAAACTGTAACAGCTGAAATCAGAAAAATCAAAGACAAAATTGATCAGAATTCAATTCTGTAAAAATAGGAGGTATTACAGTGACTTTATTTGATAGAGTATTCGGCGGAAACGATGCTGTATATGGTTTAACAGAGGGTGCTATTGACGGCGCGATCGCTCAGTATGGCGAAGACAAAGCTGTCAGCTTCCCGAATACCGCTTACAGCCTTCCTTGCTACTATGCTGTAACAGGAACAAAAGTTACAACATTAAAAGAATTAAAAGAAGCTCTTGGCGTTGTAAAAACACTTATGACAAGAGAGAAAAGACTGAACGATGCATTCATGTCCGGTGTTGCTACAGCACTCTGCGCAGAGTTCATCGAGGTTCTGAAATATATCGACGGAGCAACTCCTTACGAAGAGCCATGCTATGGACATCTTGGTGATGCTGTTATCCGTGAGCTCGGTGTACCGCTTGTAACAGGCGATATCCCAGGCGTTGCTGTTATCCTTGGTGCGGCTCCTACTACAGAAGAGGGTGTTGCTCTTGTAAAGAGCTATCAGGCACAGGGTATCCTGGTAACACTTGTTGGCGGAATCATTGATCAGGTTGCAGAAGCCGGAATGAAGACAGGTGCCAACGTTCGTGTTATTCCTCTTGGAAAAGATGTTACATCTGTTGTTCATGTAGTTTCCGTTGCGATCCGTGCAGCTCTGATCTTCGGTAACGTAACACCTGGAGATGCAGGAACACTTATGAAATACACAATGGATCGTGTACCGGCATTTGTTAACGCATTCAAACCTCTGGATGATGTGATCGTAGCATGCGGTGCAGGCGCTATCGCACTTGGATTCCCGGTTGTTACAAATGAGACAGAGAATATCTTCCGTGTACCGAAGAGCCTTATCGTTCAGGAGGACGTAAGCAAATTTAACGCTACTTCTCTTGAGGC
The DNA here is from genome assembly GCF_056504095.1 of Blautia sp. HA9023. NCBI lineage: Bacteria > Bacillati > Bacillota > Clostridia > Lachnospirales > Lachnospiraceae > Blautia > Blautia sp. HA9023. Next base: position 96,631 of record NZ_JBWLUR010000001.1, read on the forward strand.
GCGTGATATTAAGATCAAGATCACAAATATTGATATTCCGGTTGCTTTCGCATCTGCATTCGAGGGTGAGATCATCCGTCGTAAAGATATGCAGGTTGAGTTCGATGGCTCCCGTGTAGACTGTGCAGAGCTTGTACAGACCTGCGATGCTTCTGAGATCGAGGATCACAAGATCACAGTAATCGGACCTGAAGTAGATGAGATGGAATTCGGCAGCAAGAACAGCATTGCATATGTTGTTAAAGTTGCAGGTAAGAATATGCAGTCTGACTTTGAGCCGGTTATCGAGCGTAAATTCCACAACTATATCAACTGTATCGAGGGTGTATACCATACAGGACAGCGTGATATGCAGCGTATCCGTATCAGCATTGATGCATTTAATGCAGGCTTCAGAATCAAACATATCGGTGAGGTTCTTTATGCATCTGTTAAGAATGAGTTCGATGCGGTTGTTGATAAATGTGAGGTTGTTATCTATACAGATCCTGCTGAGTGTACAAGAATCCGTCATGAGGTTGCAATTCCGATCTTTGACAAACGTGATGAGCGTCTTGATACTCTGACAGATGAGTCTGTTGACGTATATTATAGCTGTATCCTTTGCCAGGCATTCGCACCAAGCCACGTATGTGTAGTAACACCTGAGAGACTTGGTCTTTGCGGTGCGGTTTCATGGCTGGATGCAAAAGCTACACATCAGCTTGACCCAGCTGGCCCTTGCCAGATCATCACAAAAGAGCGTCCGATCGATGAGAATCTTGGTTCTTATGAGGACGTTGATGAGGCAGTTCAGAAATTCTCCCAGGGTGCTCTGGAGCACGTTACACTGTACTCCATCATGCAGGATCCGATGACTTCCTGCGGATGCTTCGAGTGTATCTGTGGTATCGAGCCATTCTCCAACGGTGTTGTTATTGCTAACCGTGAGTATGCAGGCATGACACCACTTGGAATGACATTCCCTGAGATGGCATCCATGACAGGTGGTGGAGTTCAGACACCTGGATTCATGGGACATGGTAAACATTTCATTTCCTCCAAGAAGTTCATGAAGGCTGAGGGCGGTATCGAGCGTATCGTATGGATGCCAAAAGAACTGAAAGAATTCGTAGCTGACAGACTTAATAAGACTGCAAAAGAGCTTTACGGAATCGATAACTTTACAGACATGATCGGTGATGAGACGATCGCAGAAGATCCAGAGACACTGGTTGCATTCCTTACAGAAAAAGGACATCCGGCTCTCGGACTTGATCCGATGATGTAATTTATCCGGGAGAAAGGATGTGCGGACATCCTTTCTCTTGTAAACTGTTAAAAAGTTTGTTGATTTTTTAACAGAAATATAGTGCTGCATCTTGCCAATAACTGGTGCTATGTAGTATAATATAAGAAGCTCTGTAGTTTTTAATTATTATTTTTAAGGAGGCTAACGAAAAATGCCGTTTAATCAGAAACCACAAAAGTTCAATGCAAAGATTAATGCTGTCACAATCGGAAGCGGAGATAAGACTGTGACAATTGGTGGGGATTGTACATTCCCATTTTATTCCTTTGACGCAGAGTCAGAGAACTGCCCGAAGATCGGTGTAGAGATCTCTGATATGGGTCTTGAGGGCGTATCTGAAGGTATCAAAGCTTACTATGAAGGCGCTACTACAATGGCTGACATTGCTAAGAAAGCTGCAGCTATGGAGGGTGCTGACTTTGTTGCACTTATTCTTGAGGGCGGCGACCCGAACGGTGTTAACAAATCTATCGATGAGCTGATCGCAGTTGTTAAAGAAGTTGCAGATGCAGTTGACTGTCCACTGGTTGTAGAGGGCTGCAAGAATGTTGAGAAGGATGCAGAGCTCCTTCCGAAGGTTGCAGAGGCTCTTCAGGGCAGAAACGCACTGATCCTTTCCGAGAAAGAGGAGAACTACAAAGCAATCGGTGCAGCAGCAGGTCTTGCTTATAATCAGATCGTAGGCGCTGAGTCTGCCGTTGATATCAACCTTGCTAAACAGCTTAACGTTGTTACTACACAGCTTGGTGTAGATGCTAAGAAGATCGTTATGAATATCGGTAGTGCAGCAGTTGGTTATGGATATGAGTACGTAGTATCTACTATGGACCGTATCAAAGGTGCCGCTTTAGGCCAGGATGATAACATGCTGCAGATGCCTATTATTACACCTGTATCCGCAGAGACATGGAATGTTAAAGAGGCTATGGCTTCCGAGGCTGACATGCCGGCATGGGGACCACAGGACGAGCGTGGAATCGACATGGAAGTTGAGACAGCAGCAGCTGATCTTGCAGCTGGTTCTGATGCAGTTATCTTAAGACATCCGGAATCCGTTAAGACAATTTCCAAGCTGATCAAAGCACTTGCGTAATAAATAGGAGGATAAAGAGCTATGGCACTGAATGGTATTCAGATCTTTAAATTAACACCAAAGAAAAACTGTAAGGAATGTGGATGCCCTACATGTATGGCTTTCTCTATGAAAGTTGCACAGGGCGCTATGAAAATTGAGCAGTGTCCTCATATGTCCGAGGATGCATTAGCATCTCTTTCTGAGGCAACTGCACCGCCAATGAAAACTATCAAGATCGGAACAGGCGACGGAGAGTTTACACTTGGTGGAGAGACTGTTCTTTTCAGACATGAGAAGACATTCGTAAGCAAAACAAGATATGCCGTATCACTTTGCACATGCATGAGTGATGAAGAAGTAGAAGCTAAACTTGCAGAGATCCCACAGGTTGATTACGACCGTATCGGTGAGAGAATGCATGTAGAGCTTGTATATGTAAACTGCGATGAGAATGCAGATGCTGCAAAATTCACAGCACTTGTAGAGAAGGCGAAAGGCCTTGGAAGAACACTGATCCTTGGCTGTACAGATCCTGAAATCGCAAAAGCTGCCCTTGAAGTATGTAAGGACGGCAAACCGGTTCTTAACGGAGCAAACGCTTCCAACTATGAGGCAATGAGCAAAGTTGCTACAGATGCAGGCGTAGTTCTTGGTGTATCCGGTAAGGACATCAACGAGTTATATGATACTACAGCAGCTATCGAGAAACTTGGAAACAAGAATCTCGTACTTGACACAACAGGAGCTGACATCAAAGAGACTTTTGCAAACACTGTACAGGTTCGTCGTGCAGCTCTTAAGAATCAGGACAGAACATTTGGTTATCCTTCCATCGTTAACCTTGTTAAACTTGCGAAGGGTGACAAACATTTACAGGCAGCACTTGCTTCCATGTTTACTATGAAATATGGTTCCATCATCGTTATGGAGCAGATGACATATGCAGAGGCACTTCCGCTGTTCGGACTTCGTCAGAACGTATTTACAGACCCGCAGAAGCCAATGAAGGTAGAGCCGGGCATCTATCCTCTGAACGGAGCAGACGAGAATTCTCTCGTTGTAACAACAGTAGACTTTGCTCTTACATACTTCGTAGTATCTGGCGAGCTGGAGCGTTCCGGCGTTCCGCTTAACCTGGTAATCAATGATGCAGGCGGACTTTCCGTACTGACATCCTGGGCAGCCGGTAAATTCTCCGGAAACAGCATCTCCGAGTACATCAAAGAGAATGTTGAGCCGAAGGTTAAATGCAGAAGACTGGTTATTCCTGGTAAAGTAGCAGTTCTTAAGGGAGACCTTGAGGCTAAGCTTCCTGGATGGGAGATCATCGTAGGACCAAGAGAAGCAGTACAGCTTGTGAAATTCTTAAAAGACCTTGACGCATAATCTTAAGGTTTGAGAAATCAGCTGTCCGGCAATGCCGCCGACAGTTATAAGAGGCTGTGCAGGGTTGCTGCACAGCCATATCCTACTAATATGTAAAGGAGAACACGAGTATGGCAAAATTTGTAACAATTGGGGAGAGACTTTCAACAACAGCACCGGCAGTAAACAAAGCATTTACTGAGAGAGATCCTGAGCCGATCATCAAAAGAGCGAAACAGCAGCTTGATGCAGGTGCTACATATCTTGATGTAAATATCGGACCGGCTGAGAACGATGGCGAGGATCTTATGAAATGGGCAGTACAGCTCCTTCAGTCCGAGTTTGACAACGTTCCGCTTGCTCTGGATACAACAAACCAGAAAGCAATCGAGGCTGGTATTTCTGTATACAACAGAAGCAAAGGTAAACCGATCGTAAACTCTGCAGATGCTGGTGACAGAATTTCCAATATTGATCTCGCAGCAGCTAACGATGCGATCTGTATCGCACTTTGCTCTTCCGGTATGGTTGCAGCAGACAACGACGAGCGTATGATGCACTGCCAGAACATGCTTGAGAGAGGTCTTGGCCTTGGTATGGAAGCAGAGGATCTCTGGTTTGATCCGCTTTTCCTTGTTGTAAAAGGAATGCAGGACAAACAGATGGAAGTTCTTGAGGCAATCAAGATGTTCTCCGAGATGGGTCTGAACTCCACAGGTGGTCTTTCCAACAACAGTAACGGTATGCCAAAACATATCCGTCCGATCATGGACTCTGCTCTTGTAGCTATGGCTATGATGAATGGTCTTACATCTGCAATCGTTAACCCTAACGACCTTCGTCTTATGGAGACAATCAAATCCTGTGACGTATTCAAGGGTAACACACTTTACGCAGATTCTTACCTTGAGATCTAATTTGGCGTGTGAACAAAACAGGAGCGCTGTTTCAGAGGCTGGGGGCTTCGGCCTTCAGCCTCTTTTTTACTAATATAGTTTAGTCTAACTCCCAACGCCACAGGTGGAAGACGAATAACTTTTACGAGGCGAGAAAGGTGGTTGCCGAATGTTTAAGGTGACTTTTGCTTTTGAAAATGGCAGTACGGTAGAAGCATTTGCCAATGCGGGGGATAATTTACTGGAGGTTGCTCGTAGTGCCAATGTGGCTATCGATGCACCATGTTCCGGAAACGGAGCCTGTGGAAAATGTCGGGTACAGTTAAAAAGCGGAGAACTGGACTCAAAGAAAACTCTTCATATTTCGGATGAAGAATATGGCGCAGGTTGGCGTCTGGCCTGTATGAGCAAGATCAGTGCAGATGTGGAGGTTCTTGTTCCGGATATTGCATCCGCATATAAGAGCCGAATGAAAGTGGCTGATTTGAGCTCAAAAGAAGAAATCGCTATTTTTGAAAATGCCAAGCATGAAGTTGAGATGGCTGGCATAGAACTTACAAACAGTCTTGATGTTGTGGAACTTCAGATGGATATTCCATCACTGGATGATACCATGCCGGATAATGAAAGACTGACCCGTGCACTTCAGAAGTTTATGAACCTGAAGCGTGTCAGAATTCCGTATGCGGTGCTTAAGAAGCTTCCAGATGTACTTCGTGAGAGTAAATTTTCTGTGAAGTGCGTGGTTCGTACAGCACCAAATGACATGTATGTTTATGATATTTTTGACAGTAAGAAAGATGTTGTGATCGGTGGTCTTGCTGTAGATATCGGTACCACAACCGTTTCGGCAGTCCTGATCAATATGGAAACAGGAGAGATCCTGGCCAAGAGTTCTTCCGGAAACGGACAGATTCGTTTTGGTGCGGATGTTATCAACCGTATCATCGAGTCTCAGAAACCTGGTGGAAAGAAGAAACTTCAGGACGCGGTGATCAAAGAGACCATTAACCCGATGATCCATGAGATGTGCCGAAGCATTCATTTTCCGGAAGAGCAGATCTACCGGATGTGTGTTGCTTCTAATACAACCATGAATCATCTGTTTGCAGGGATCAATGCGGATCCGCTTCGTATGGAACCGTATATTCCTACGTTTTTCAAAACAAATTCCTTGTTTGCATCGGATGTGGGAATTGAGATCAATCCGGATGCACATATTATCATGGCTCCGAATATCGGAAGCTATGTAGGTGGAGATATCACTGCCGGTACACTGGTAAGTATGATCTGGAACAGACCGGAATTTTCTCTGTTTATCGACCTTGGTACTAACGGAGAGCTTGTGTTCGGTAATTCCGATTTCATGATGAGCTGTGCATGTTCCGCTGGTCCTGCCTTTGAGGGTGGAGACATCAGTTGCGGTATGCGTGCTACAGACGGTGCCATTGAGGCATGTACCATTGATAAAGAGACCATGGAGCCGACGTATAAGGTTGTAGGAGATCCTGGAACCAAACCGGTAGGACTTTGTGGTTCCGGTATCATTGATGTGATCAGTGAACTCTTTATGACAGGAATCATCAATCCGAAGGGCAAATTTGTCCGCGAGGGCAAGAGAGTCCGTCACGATCAGTATGGCATGGGAAGCTATGTGATCGCATTTGAGGATGAAGCAGGCTCTGTTAAGGATGTAGAGATCACAGAGGTAGATATTGATAACTTTATCCGTGCAAAAGGTGCTATTTTTTCAGCAATCCGTACCATGTTGAATTCTCTTGACTTCGATGTTTCCATGATCGACGATGTATACGTTGCCGGTGGAATCGGAAGTGGAATCAATATGGCCAATGCAGTGCATATCGGAATGTTCCCGGATATTCCTCTTGAGAAGTTCCATTACATTGGAAACTCTTCTCTTACAGGTGCTTATCTGATGCTTCATTCCACATCAGCAGAGAAGAAAACTTATGAGCTGGCTTCCAATATGACTTATCTGGAACTTTCCACAGTTCCTACGTATATGGACGAGTTTGTAGGTGCATGCTTTATTCCGCATACGGATACACATCTGTTTCCGTCTGTTATGGAAGAACAGCAGAAGAGATAATACAGACTAAAATGGCAGAGGTAAAACATGGCTTTTAGTATAAATGACCTGAATTATGAAAAAGACAGCAAGGAAAGGATGCCCTGGGAACATTATACAGAAGAGTTCCAGAAAGCAGACCCGGCAGAGATTGCCGGGAGGCTTTCTATTCCCTATGATGAAGAGACAAAACAGCTGACTCTGAAATTTCTGGGAACGGTGTATCATATTTCCTGGCCGGATTTTCAGGTAACTCATGAGAAAGATGATATGGGATTTTATCCGTTGGAAGAAATGATCTATGCGAAGATCCTTACCATACGTTTCCTGCTGAATGGAAATAATTCCCAGGGAAGCGGAAGATTTAAGACCTACAGGGAAATGCCCTGGGGGGAGGTATATCTCCGTCAGTTTGATGGCAGATGTATCAAGCGTCTGGCCTTTACCTATGGAAACAGACTGAAGGATTTTAAGGGGATCATGGAGCACATCCATGCAGCTCCTGTAGATCATGGCGATATTGCCTATCAGGTGGAGATATTCCCCGGATATCTGATCCAGATGATCCTGTGGGAGGGTGATGAGGAATTTCCACCTTCTTCACAGATATTGTTTTCCGATAATTTTCCGGTTTCCTTTGCAGCTGAGGACATGGCTGTGATGGGAGACGTTATCATCGGATCTCTGAAGGCGTTTTTGAAATGTCTTTAAAAAAGTTAAGAACAGGATGGGACCTGTTTTTATAGAAATGCAGTTTTAAGGGATTAAAAACTGTAAAAATACCTAAAGGGAGGTAACATTATGGGATTTAAAAGTGACATCGAAATTGCACAGGAGTGCGAAATGCTTCCAATCACACAGATTGCAGAGAAGGCAGGTATTGATGACAAATATCTGGAGCAGTACGGAAAGTACAAAGCAAAAATTGATTACAATCTGTTAAAAGAGAGTGACAAGAAAGATGGTAAGCTGATCCTCGTAACAGCTATCAACCCGACACCAGCAGGAGAGGGAAAAACAACAACAACCGTTGGTCTTGCAGATGCAATGCAGAAAATGGGCAAAAAAGTAATGGTAGCTCTTCGTGAGCCATCCCTCGGACCGGTATTCGGTGTAAAAGGTGGTGCAGCAGGCGGCGGTTACGCACAGGTAGTTCCGATGGAGGATATCAACCTTCACTTTACCGGTGACTTCCATGCGATCGGTGCGGCAAACAACCTTCTTGCAGCAATGATCGACAACCATATCTTCCAGGGTAATGACCTGAACATTGACCCGAGAAAGATCACATGGAGACGTTGCGTGGACATGAACGACCGTCAGCTTCGTAATGTAGTAGATGGTCTTGGCGGAAGAACAAACGGTATGCCACGTGAAGACGGATACGACATTACAGTTGCATCTGAGATCATGGCAGTTCTCTGTCTTGCAAGCGACATCAAAGACCTGAAAGAGAGACTTTCCAGAATCATCATCGGATACACCTATGGTAAAGTTTCCGAGCAGAAACCGGTAACAGCTGGTGATCTTCATGCAGAGGGTGCTATGACAGCACTTCTGAAAGATGCCCTGAAACCAAACCTTGTACAGACACTGGAGCATGTTCCGGCAATCGTTCACGGCGGACCATTCGCAAACATCGCTCATGGATGTAACTCCGTAACAGCTACAAAGATGGCTATGAAACTTGCTGATTATGCCATCACAGAGGCTGGATTCGGTGCTGACCTTGGTGCTGAGAAATTCCTTGACATCAAGTGCCGTATGGCAGGCCTTCATCCAAGCGCAGTTGTTATCGTAGCTACTGTTCGTGCACTGAAATACAACGGTGGTGTTCCGAAGGCAGATCTGAACAACGAGAACCTTGAGGCTCTTGAGAAAGGTCTTCCAAACCTTCTGAAACATGTAAGCAATATCAAGAATGTATACAAACTTCCATGTGTAGTTGCTATCAATGCATTCCCGACCGATACCAAGGCAGAGCTTGACCTGGTTGAGGCAAAATGTAAAGAGCTTGGCGTTAACGTTGCACTTTCCGAGGTATGGGCAAAAGGCGGCGAAGGCGGCATGAAGCTTGCTGAGGAAGTGATCCGTCTTGTTGAGGAGCCGAATGACTTCACATATGCTTATGAGCTTGAGGGATCTATCGAGGATAAACTGAATAACATCGTACAGAAAGTTTACGGTGGTAAGAAAGTTGTTCTTACAGCAAATGCTCAGAAACAGGCAAAACAGCTGGAAGCTCTTGGATTTGGCAACTGCCCGATCTGTGTAGCTAAGACACAGTACAGTCTGACAGATGATCAGACAAAACTTGGCGCACCGACAGACTTTGAGGTAACAGTACGTAACCTGAAGATTTCCGCAGGTGCAGGATTCATCGTTGCCCTGACAGGTGAGATCATGACTATGCCAGGTCTCCCGAAAGTTCCGGCAGCAACCAAGATCGATGTAGATGAGACAGGTAAGATCACAGGCCTCTTCTAATCGGAACATAAGATCAAAAACTACCGGAGGGGGCTTTTTATAAAAGCCCCCAATGGGCTCTAAAGAGTGCTAAAATAAGAATATAAGGAGGAGAGTCCTATGGGATTTTCTACCAGTACATGTACTGAATTTGTTGAGGTATTAAGCTCCAAGGCACCGGTTCCTGGCGGCGGCGGCGCTTCTGCTCTTGTAGGTGCGGTTGGTACAGCTCTTGGAAACATGGTTGGAAGCCTTACTGTTGGCAAGAAAAAATATGCAGATGTTGAGGACGAGATGTGGGAGCTGAAAAAGAAATGTGATCAGCTTCAGAAAGATTTCCTTCATCTGATCGAGAGAGACGCAGAAGTATTTGAGCCTCTTTCCAAAGCTTACGGAATGCCAAGAGAGACAGAGGAAGAAAAAGCAGAGAAAGCCCGCGTTATGGAGGCTGCTCTGAAAGAAGCCTGCTCTGTTCCGATGGAGATCATGGAGAAATGCTGTGAGGCCATTGAACTTATCGTTGAGTTCGGCGCAAAAGGTTCCAAGCTTGCGATCAGTGATGCTGGCGTAGGTGCTGCATTCTGCAAAGCTGCTCTTAAGGGAGCAAGCCTGAATGTATACATCAATACAAAGTCTATGGCAGATCGTGCGTATGCAGAGGAATTAAACAAAAAAGCAGACGCTATGCTTGAGAAATATACAAAGATCGCAGACGAGACATTTGACAGTGTTCTCGGAAGACTGAAATAGGAGGAACCAGACAAATGGCAAAGCAGTTATTAGGTAAAGAAGTAACAGCAGCTCTTAACGAGAAGATCAAAGCTAACGTTGCAGAGCTTCAGGCAAAAGGTGTAAATCCTACACTTTGCATTATCCGTGTTGGTGAGAATCCAAGCGATATTTCCTATGAGAGAGGAGCAACCAAACGTTGCGAGACTCTTGGGGTTGCATGTGAGAAGATTCTTCTTCCGGAGGACGTTTCCCAGGATGAGCTTCTTGCAACTATCGATAAAGTAAACAAAGATGACAAGATCCACGGCGTTCTTCTGTTCCGTCCGCTTCCGAAACATCTGGATCAGGCAGTGATCGAGAATGCTCTTGCAGCAGAAAAAGACGTTGACTGTATGACAGATCTTTCCATGTCCGGTGTATTCACAGGCAAAAAGATCGGATTCCCGCCATGTACACCACAGGCATGCATGGAGATCCTGGATCATTACGGAATCGACTGCACAGGCAAAAAAGCTGTTGTGATCGGAAGAAGCCTTGTAGTTGGTAAACCAGCTGCAATGATGCTTGTTAAGAAAAATGCGACAGTTACTATCTGCCACACAAGAACCGTTGATATGCCATCCGTTGCAAAAGAGGCTGACATTGTTATCGTTGCAGCTGGCCGTGCTGGTGTTGTTGGTGCTGATTATGTCAGAGAGGGACAGACAATCATCGATGTTGGTATCAATGTAAACGCTGAGGGTAAACTTTGCGGTGATGTTGATTATGCGGCAGTTGAGCCGATCGTTGATGCGATTACACCGGTTCCTGGTGGAGTTGGAAGTGTTACAACTTCTGTTCTTGTAGGTCATGTAGTTGAAGCTGCAATGAGAAAAGCGCAGTAATAAAGGATTGATTATTTAGATATGTACAGATTCCGAAATCGTTTTTGTTTACGGATGATGGTGCTTGCAGGCGTTCTGGTGTTCGGAACGCCTGCAGGTGTTTTGGCAGAGGATGTGGATCATTCCATGGAGGGGCAGATCTCGAAGCCGCAGTCATCCGGAGAGAATAATGCAGATGGTTTTGTGGATGATTCCACAGATAATACTTATGGATATTATACGATCATGGGGTGTACCACAGTGGATGTGGAGGATATGGTGGCGCAGTATGAGGCGCAGAATGTGGAGTATCCTTCGGATGTCCTGACAGAGGGTGGTGCACCGGATATTGATTCGTTTTGCACGATTGTGATAGAGGAGGCGGATGCGGAGGGTGTCCGTGGAGAAGTTGTTTATGAGCAGGCGATGCTTGAGACTGGATGGCTGCAGTTTGGCGGGGATGCCAGCGCGGGGCAGTTTAATTTTTCCGGGCTTGGGACTACGGGTGGAGGCGTTGCCGGAAATTCTTTTCCGGATGTAAGGACCGGGATCCGGGCGCAGGTGCAGCATCTGAAGGCTTATGCCTCATCAGAGGATCTGAACCAGGCCTGTGTGGATAACCGCTTTCAATATGTTGCCCGGGAGAGTGCTCCTTATGTGGAATGGCTGGGGATTCAGGAGAATCCTTATGGAGGTGGCTGGGCTGCCGGGAGGAGTTATGGATATAAGCTTCGGAGCCTTCTGGCGGGTCTGAAAGGTGAGGAGTATGCCTGGCCGGAGAGCACGGAGACGGTGGAGAGGTAGTGGCGGACAGTAGTGGCGGAGGGGTTGGCCGTGGTAGGCTGTCTGGCTATACGGTAGGATGTGGATGAGGGACGGAGGCGGGCTTTGCCCTGTCCTGGTTGATAAAAATGGAGATGTAACCTTGAGGTTTAATTAAGGTTGCATCTCCGTTTTTGGTTTCGTATAAAATATTTCTGGGAATTATCTGGAAAAATATTTCGATATATTAGTTCAGTTCCAGGTTTTCAAGTTCCTGTGAGGGAAGCTTGGGTTCTGAGGTGTCTACGTATTTTTTGAGGGCTTTGGAGGTTTTGGCGAAGCCGGCGTTGGTTCCGGCGCCGCCGATGCAGCCTCCTGGGCAGGCCATGCCTTCGATCATGCAGTTTTTGATTTTGCCGGCTTTGGCGAGGGTGAGGACTTTTTTGCATTCGGCAAGGCTTTCTGCGTGTTCGATGTGTACGGGTACATCGGGGTAGTATTCTTTCAGGCAGTTTTCGATGGCTCCGGCTACGCCGCCTGCGATGGCGTATCCTCTTCCTGCTGCGGTTGCGGCCTGGGTTTCTTCCGGGAGTTCTTCGCAGGTGGATGGGGTGATATTTTTGGCATCAAAGAGACCCCAGAGTTCTTCGAAGGTGATTACGAAGTCTACGTCACTTCTCACGGAATGGCGCATAGCTTCCAGTTTTTTGGAGGCGCATGGTCCGATGAAGACTACTTTGGCGTTAGGGTGTTCTTTTTTTACAATGCGGGCGGTTGCTACCATCGGGGTCAGCTCCTGGGAGATGTTGTCGATCATGGCCGGGAAGTATTTCTTTGCCATGACGGACCAGGACGGGCAGCAGGAGGTGAGGAGGAACGGAAGATTGCCAGTGGCTACTTCTTTTGCGTAGTGGTGTGCTTCAGAGATGCAGCCGATGTCTGCGCCCAGTGCTACCTCATAAATGTTTGAGAAGCCCAGCTGTTTAAGGGCGGAGCGGAATTTGCCCGGGGTGACGTCTTCGCCGAACTGGTTGATGTAGGCGGGAGCGATTTCTGCAATGATCTCGGTTCCTTCGCGAAGGGCGTGGGACAGCTGGAAAATCTGGGATTTGTCGGAGATGGCTCCGAATGGGCAGCTGACCATGCACATGCCACAGGATACGCATTTGTCCTGATTGATGGATGCGCGTCCCTGTTCGTCGCTTTCGATGGCTTTTACGCCGCAGGCGCGTTCGCAGGGGCGTTCTTTGTGGGCGATGGCGTCGTAGGGACAGACGGATTTGCATCTTCCGCAGTGGATGCATTTATCCTGGTCGATAAAGGATTTGCCGTCTACCATGGAGATGGCGCCTTTGGGGCAGGTGAGCATACAGGGATGTGCGACGCAGCCGCGGCACATGTTGCTGACTTCGTATTTGTTGGATTCGCATGCGGAACATGCAGATGGGATTACCTGCATAAGAGGTGGTTCGTAATATTTCTCGTCAATGTTGCTGGCTTTTACTCCGTCGGTCAGATGGACGGAACGGTTCTCCGGACGGAGAGAAAGGCCCATGGCCAGGCGGACACGTTCGCTTGCAACAGCTCTTTCGCGGTAGATACTTTCACGGTATTTCGCACGTTCTTCTACGATGTTGTAGGGAATGGATTCAATATCGTGGATCAGGGATTCGTCCGTGGATTCAAATCCGATCTTCGCAATTTCTGTAAAAATCTTTCTTCGGATCTGTTTAACTGGTGTGTCGAGATTTCGCATAGAGTTTCTCCTTTTCAAAATAAGATTAATAAAATGTTTTCCACGCACTTTTCTTTCATATTAAAGTAAATGAGAAATAAAATCAATAACAGGAAATGTTTTTTACCGGGAACATAAAGTAAATTTGTTCCTTTATTATCATAACTGTTAAAAATTGAACATTTTTTGGAGAAAATAGACACAAAACCAGTAAGCTATTGTAAACTTTTCAATATATTCTGAAAAAACCGAAAAAAGCACTTGTGGAAAATGACGATATAAGTTATAATTAAAAGCACAAAAATAGTGCAAAATAATGGTTTGCATAAACGCGCGGCACTGACAAAGTGTTAGAGTATCAACCTGTAATGGGAGCAGGCTGATCAAGTGGAAAATCTATGAGAAACAAGGAGGGAACCGAATGTTAGACCAGACGTATTACAAGAAAACGGATGAGATCATCGAGCACTACGGTCGGAAAGCTGCATCACTGATTCCGATCATGCAGGATATCCAGGCTGAGTATCGTTATCTCCCGGGAGAGCTTCTTACTTATGTTGCGGAACAGATTGGTGTAAAAGAAGCGAAGGCGTACAGCGTAGCCACTTTCTATGAGAACTTTTCCTTTGAACCGAAAGGCAAGTACATTATTAAGGTATGTGATGGTACTGCCTGTCATGTACGTAAGTCCATGCCTGTTAAGGAAGCCATGCTGAAAGAGCTTGGACTGACCCATAAGAAACATACAACGGATGATATGCTTTTTACAGTTGAGACTGTTTCCTGTCTGGGTGCATGTGGACTGGCACCGACACTGACTGTAAATGATGAAGTTCACCCGAAAATGACTCCTGAGAAGGCTGTTGAGCTTTTAAATGAATTGAGAGGTGAGAGCGTATGAGTATAACCAGTATGGAAGATCTGAAAAACAAACAGGCTGAGGTTAAGAAGAATCTTGATGGCTATACCTGCCGTGTTCTCGTCTGTTCCGGTACCGGATGTATCGCTTCCGGTGCTCAGAAGATTTACGAAGAAATGTCAAGACTCTGTGAAGGTATCGAGGGTGTTGCGGTTGAGATGCAGAAGGATGTTCCTCATGTAGGTATCGTTAAGACCGGATGCCAGGGATTATGTGAACTTGGACCTCTTATGAGAATTGAGCCATATGATTATCAGTATGTTCATGTTCAGGTAGATGACTGCCGCGAGATCGTAGAGAAAACCGTGATCTGCGGACTGCCGGTTGACCGTCTGTTCTATCGTCATAATGATGAGGCCTGTCCACATCCAAGCGATATTCCGTTCCTGAACCAGCAGACAAGGATCGTTCTTGAGAACTGTGGTAAGATCGATGCAGAGTCTATTGATGAATATATTTCCGTAGGTGGATTTTCCGCTATGGCGAAGGCTTTCTTTGAGATGACCCCGCAGGGCGTTATTGATGAGATCACAAAATCCGGTCTCCGTGGCCGTGGTGGTGCAGGTTTCCCTGCTGGCAAGAAATGGTCACAGGTAGCACGCCAGCCGGAGAAAGTACGCTATGTAGTATGTAATGGTGATGAGGGTGACCCGGGAGCTTTCATGGATGGTTCCGTAATGGAAGGTGATCCTTACAAGATGATCGAGGGTATGGTGATCGCCGCTTATGCAGTAGGCGCAGAAGACGGTTACATTTATGTACGTGCCGAGTATCCTCTTTCTGTACAGAGACTTCGAATGGCCATTGAGCAGGCAGAGTCTTATGGCCTTCTTGGTGATAATATCCTTGGTTCCGGTATTAATTTCCACTTACATATCAACCGTGGTGCCGGAGCGTTCGTATGTGGTGAAGGTTCTGCCCTGACTGCATCCATCGAGGGTAACAGAGGTATGCCTCGAGTAAAACCTCCGAGAACTGTTGAGCAGGGTCTGTGGGGCAAACCTACGGTTCTTAATAACGTAGAGACTTATGCCAACGTACCGAAGATCATCCTTCAGGGTGCTGACTGGTTCCACACCATCGGTACAGAGGGAAGCCCTGGAACCAAGACCTTCTCACTTACCGGTTCCATTGAGAACACCGGTCTTATCGAGGTTCCAATGGGAACAAGCCTCCGTCATATCATTTATGATATCGGTGGTGGCCTTAAGAGTGGTGCTGCATTTAAGGGTGTACAGATCGGCGGTCCTTCCGGCGGATGTCTGATCGATGATCAGATCGATCATCCTCTTGATTTTGATTCTGTTAAAAAACTGGATGCCATCATGGGCTCCGGCGGACTTGTTGTTATGGATGAGAATACCTGTATGGTAGAGGTTGCACGTTTCTTCATGAGCTTTACACAGCGTGAGAGCTGCGGTAAATGTGTTCCTTGCCGTGAGGGTACCAAACGTATGCTTGAGATCCTGGAGAAGATCGTTGCAGGTAAAGGTGAGCTTTCCGATCTGGATGAGCTGGAAGAACTTGCAAACATGGTTCAGAGTATGGCTCTGTGCGGTCTTGGTAAGAGTGCGCCGCTTCCGGTCATCAGTACTCTGAAGCGTTTCCGTGACGAATATGTAGAGCATATCGTAGATAAGAAATGCCGTGCGAAGGTCTGCACGGCGCTCCGTCAATTCCATATC
The DNA here is from genome assembly GCF_056504095.1 of Blautia sp. HA9023. Lineage (NCBI taxonomy): Bacteria > Bacillati > Bacillota > Clostridia > Lachnospirales > Lachnospiraceae > Blautia > Blautia sp. HA9023. Next base: position 112,509 of record NZ_JBWLUR010000001.1, read on the forward strand.
AATCCTGAGTTCTGTATCGGCTGTGGCAAGTGTGCGAAGAACTGTCCGGCAGGTGCGATTTCAGGAAAGATCAAGCATCCACATGTAATCAACAACGACGTATGTATCAAATGCGGTTCCTGTAAGGATAACTGTAACTTTGATGCGGTTTATGTGGAAGCATAGAAGGGAGGATATCTTATGGGTACAATGACAATTGACGGAAGAAAAGTAGAATTTACCGACGAAAAAAATGTCCTGACAGTCATCAGGAATGCCGGTATCAATATCCCCACACTGTGCTACCATTCAGAGCTTTCCACATTTGGAGCCTGTCGTCTCTGCACAGTTGAGGATGACAGAGGCAGGACTTTTGCATCCTGTTCCGAGCAGCCGAGAGATGGAATGGTGATCTATACCAACTCCGGCCGTATCAAGAAATATCGTAAACTGATCGTAGAGCTTCTGCTTGCAGCACATTGCCGTGACTGTACAACCTGTGTAAAGAGCGGTGAATGTATTCTTCAGGAGCTGGCACACCGCCTTGGTGTACGTAACATCCGTTTTGAAAATACGAGAGAGCAGCATGAGATCGATGAAAGCTCACCGTCCATTATCCGTGATCCGAATAAATGTATCCTCTGCGGTAATTGTGTACGTGCCTGTGAGGAACTTCAGGGAATCGGAGCTCTTGGTTTTGCGTTCCGTGGAACTGAGGCTATGGTCATGCCTGCATTTAACAAGAAGATCACAGAAACACAGTGTGTAAACTGTGGACAGTGTCGTGTTTACTGCCCGACAGGAGCTATTTCCATCCGTACACATATGGACGAGGTATGGGATGCTCTGGCTGATAAGGATACCCGTGTGGTTGCACAGATTGCGCCGGCAGTCCGTGTTGCAGTTGGTGATCATTATGGCCTTGCCAAAGGCAGAAGTGTAATGGGCAAGATCGTAAATGCTCTTCATAAGATGGGCTTTGATGAAGTCTATGATACAACCTTCAGTGCTGACCTTACTATTATGGAAGAGACCAAGGAGTTCTTAAACAGAGTGGAAAAAGGCGAGAACCTTCCACTCCTGACTTCCTGCTGTCCGGCATGGGTGAAATTTATCACCGATCAGTATAAGGAATACGTTCCAAATATCTCCACCTGCCGTTCCCCACAGGGAATGATGTCTGCAGTTATCAAGGAATACTTCCGTGATCCGGAGCATGCAGCAGGCAAGAAAACAGTTATGGTTTCCATTATGCCATGTACAGCCAAGAAGGCAGAGGCGATCCGGCCAAATAGCTTTACAGAAGGCGAGCAGGATACCGATATCGTTATCACAACCACAGAGCTTCTCCGCATGATCGACAACTTTGGTCTTGATTTTGCAACACTGGATCCGGAAGCATGTGATATGCCATTTGGATTTGGTTCCGGCGGTGGTGTTATCTTTGGTGTTACCGGTGGTGTTACCGAGGCCGTTCTTCGAAGACTGAGTCCGGATCACAGCAAGGAAGCCATGCATGAGATCGCAGAGTGCGGTGTCCGTGGTGAAGAGGGAATCAAGGAATTTACCGTTCCGTATAAAGGCATGGATATCAATGTATGCGTAGCCAGCGGCCTTGCAAATGCAAGAACCGTTATGGAACGTGTAAAGAACGGCGAAGCAAACTATCACCTGATCGAGGTTATGGCATGCCGCCGTGGATGTATTATGGGTGGCGGTCAGCCGACCAGATCCGGTGACAGGACCAAGGCAGCAAGAGCAAGAGGCCTTTACAATGCGGACAACACCATGATCATCAAGAAATCTGATGAGAACCCGCTGGTTCTGGAGCTTTATGAGGGACTCCTCAAAGGCAAAGAGCATCATCTGCTTCACAATGAGTTCTATATCAAAGACTGATGTAAGAAATATAAAGAGCTGCTGTTCCCGGTGAACAGCAGCATATAAGAAGCCTCCCGGGCATATACTGTGGTATGCGGGAACTGGTCTTTTAACCAAATCAACTGCGGAGCAGTTATTTGGTTATGAGCAAGTAGCGAAGCGGATTGCGAATATCCGCTTGACGATAGTTCCCGGAACTTACAGGACAGTATATGCAGGGAGGCTTTTTTATATGGAAAACTTTCAGGTTTACCGTGATATCCAGGCGCGGACGGGCGGGGATATCTACATAGGGGTTGTGGGCCCGGTCCGTACAGGAAAATCCACATTTATCCGGAGATTTATGGAGCTGGTGGCACTGCCTGCGATCAGTGAAGGAAAAAAAGCAGAACTTCAGGATGAACTGCCCTTAAGCGGTGCCGGGAAAATGATCACGACTGTAGAACCCAAATTTATTCCAAAAGAAGCGGTGGAAGTATCCATAGGGGAAAACCAGAAAATCCGGGTAAAGCTTATCGACTGTGTGGGATTTCTGGTAAAAGATGCGTCCGGAAATGTGGAAGAAGGCAGGGAACGGATGGTCAAAACGCCCTGGCAGGAAAAAGCAATCCCATTTCATGATGCGGCCCGCATCGGAACGGAAAAAGTGATTAGCCAGCATTCCACCATCGGAATTGTAGTCACAACAGACGGAAGCTTCGGGGAAATTCCCAGAGAAAATTTTATTCCGGCAGAAGAGCAGACGATAAAAGAGCTGAAAGCCCAGGGAAAACCATTTCTGCTCCTGGTAAACTCCCAGACTCCGTACGGTGAGGAAACCGGAAAAATCGTAAAAAATCTGGAAGAGAAATACGGAGTATCCGTTCTGGCAGTGAACTGTGAACAGCTCAAAAAAGAAGATGTGACCAGAATCCTGGAAAAAATCCTTTATGAATTTCCAGTCAGCGAGATTGAACTGTTTGTTCCGAAATGGGTGGAGATGCTTTCTCCGGAACATGAAGTAAAAGCGGCACTGTTAAATGAAATCCGGGAAAAAATGACCAGACTTACCCATGTGCGGGATGTAAACAGAGAATCGATACGTCTGGAGAGTCCCTATGTAGAAGATACATTGCTTGAGCAGATCAGTCTTTCCGATGGAACCGTCCGTGTCCGGATTGCAGTAAAAGATATTTATTATTATCAGATGCTCAGCGAAATGAGCGGAATTTCCATGGAAAGTGAATATGAACTGATCCAGACCATGAAAGAACTGGCCGGGATGAAGGAGCAGTTTGTAAAAGTTCAGGCAGCCCTGGAGGCGGTAAAAGGTACTGGTTATGGGGTCGTGGTACCGGAGCTTTCCGAGATCACCATTGAGGAACCGGAAGTGATCCGCCAGGGAAATAAATTCGGAGTAAAGATCCGGTCAAAAAGCCCTTCCATTCATATGATACGGGCAGGAATCGAAACGGAGATCGCCCCCATTGTCGGCACAGAGCAGCAGGCAGAAGATCTGATAAAATATATCAAGGAAAGCCCGGACCGGGGAGAAAGCATCTGGGAGACCAACATTTTCGGAAAATCCATCCAGCAGCTGGTAGAAGACGGAATCAAAAACAAACTGGCCATGATCAGTGAAGAAAGCCAGGTAAAACTCCAGGATACCATGCAGAAGATCGTAAACGACAGCAAAGGCGGCCTGGTTTGTATTATCATATAAAATATCCTATTTGCATTTGCTTTACAGTAAAAAGGACGTTCTTCAGCAGACGTCCTTTTTCTGATGCTGTTTTTTCCATTCTGAGATAAACTGAAGCTGTTCCTGGTCGGAAAGCTCCTGGGAAGCAGCATCGTTACCTGCCGCTGCACAGCAGAAAAGAATAAATATCTGAATCCCGAAGAATACAAGAAAAAAGAGAAGCATAGAAAAACCTCCTTTATTTTTCAGATATGTTAAGCATTGGAGAAAATACTGGATTTTATACATTCTATGAAAAAAAGCACAAAGATATTTTAACGGTTTTCAGTTGCCTTCGGGCTGTAACCGGAATAAGCTAAAGAGAAATCATCTGTCCGGCAGGAGATTTTTTGTTTATGTATAAAAGAAAATATACCGGAAAAGGAATCGGTGTAGCCGTACTGGATACAGGAATTTTTCCGCATATAGATTTTGGCAGGCGTATTTTGGCATTCTGTGATTTTACAGAAGGAAAATCAGGTCCCTATGATGATAACGGACATGGAACCCATGTCAGCGGCATTCTGGGCGGAGACGGCACGGCATCCCAGGGCAGATATAAGGGGGCTGCTCCCGGATGTGGCATTGTTGCGCTTAAAGTGCTGGATCGTTTCGGGAATGGCAGCCGTGAAGATGTACTTCAGGCTTTTCAGTGGATTGAAGATTTTGGAAAAATTTATAATATCCGCATTGTAAATATTTCGGTAGGAACAACTTCGCGCAGTATGAATGAACAGACGGATCTTCTTGCAGGCGTGGAACAGCTGTGGGATAAAGGGTTTACGGTAGTGGCAGCTGCCGGGAACCAAGGGCCTGGGGATGGCACAGTGACAGCACCGGGAAGCAGCCGGAAGATTATTACCGTAGGATCCAGTGATATGCTGCAGGGAAATAAGGCAGTTTCCGGAAGAGGACCTACGTTTGAGTGTGTGTGCAAGCCTGATCTGGTTGCACCGGGGAATCGTGTAACTTCCTGTGCGCCGGGGATTCCCTACACGTACCGGATCAAGAGTGGAACTTCCATGTCAACGCCGCTGGTATCCGGAGGAATTGCCTGTCTTCTGGAAAAAGAGCCGCAGCTTTCCAACGTGGAAATAAAGATGTTGTTAAGAGAAAGCACGGATGATATGGGACTTCCCAGAAATCAGCAGGGGTGGGGAAAATTTAACTGTGAAAAATTAATAAAAAACTAAATTATTATACAATTCTTATAAACATAGTGTGGTAAAGCATAAAAGCGTTGACGGAAATGAAAAATATGAGTACAATGTACAGTAAAAGTGCCAAAGAAAGATTCTAAAGGAAAGAGCACCTGGAATCCGGACAGGAGAATAAACCTCAAAAGGAGAAAATAATATGGAAAAAATCAAAATGCAGACACCTTTAGTTGAGATGGATGGAGACGAGATGACACGTATTCTGTGGCAGATCATCAAAGACGAACTTCTCACACCATATCTGGAACTGAATACAGAGTATTATGATCTTGGCCTTGAACACAGAAACGAGACAGATGATCAGGTGACGATTGATGCGGCAGAAGCAACCAAGAAATACGGAGTTGCAGTAAAATGTGCTACCATCACACCGAATGCAGCCAGAATGGAAGAGTATGATCTGAAAAAAATGTACAAGAGTCCTAATGGAACGATCCGTGCTATTCTTGATGGAACCGTATTCCGCGCTCCGATTGTAGTAAAAGGAATTGAGCCATGTGTAAAGAACTGGGTGAAACCGATCACACTTGCACGTCATGCATATGGTGACATCTATAAAAATACAGAATTTTATATTGACAAACCGGGAGATGCATATCTCGTATTTGAGGGCGAGGACGGAGAAGAGCGTAAAGAACTGATCCAGCATTTTGACGGAGCAGGTGTTCTCCGCGGCATGCACAACCTGGATGATTCCGTAAAGAGCTTTGCAAGAAGCTGCTTTAATTATGCACTGGATACCAAACAGGATGTATGGTTCGGAAGCAAGGATACCATTTCCAAGACATACGATGGAAGATTTAAAGAGATTTTCCAGCAGATCTTTGAGGCAGAGTTTAAAAATAAATTTGAAGAAGCCGGCCTGACTTACTTCTACAGTCTGATCGATGATATCGTAGCCCGTGTTATGAAGGCAGAAGGTGGATTTATCTGGGCCTGCAAGAACTATGATGGAGATGTTATGAGTGATATGGTTTCTTCCGCATTCGGTTCTCTTGCAATGATGACTTCCGTGCTGGTATCTCCGAAAGGATATTTTGAGTATGAGGCTGCTCACGGAACAGTTCAGAGACATTATTACCGTCATCTTGAGGGAAAAGAAACCTCCACAAACTCTGTGGCAACAATCTTTGCATGGACAGGAGCACTCCGCAAGAGAGGAGAGCTGGACGGAAATGAAGCACTTGCTGATTTTGCGGGAAAACTGGAAAAAGCAACACTGGATACCATCGAGAGCGGAAAGATGACAAAAGACCTTGCGCTGATCACTTCCCTGAAAGATGTACAGGTACTGAACAGTAAAGAATTTATCCTTGCTGTCAAAGCAAGACTGGATGAGTTAATGGCATAAATAACAGAAATTTTCAAAATTTCCAGTAATTTCATAAAAATAAAAAAGCTGCACCGGAAGATCCTAAGATGGATTCCGGTGCAGTTTTTTATGGTGGATATAAAAAATATACCCTGTTTAGAATCAGATCGAAGCGTCCATGGCCTGCTGTACATGATCTACGAGAATCTGGCGGATTTTCTGATATTCGCCAAGACCCTTCAGTACGGGAGTTACCTCATACCCTTCCGAGGAAAGGCGGTTCATCCAGGAATCCGGATCTTCACCGGCCAGATCGTTCTGTGCATGATCGCCTGCTACGATCATAAAAGGAGCAAGGACAATCTTTTTTGGCTGAAAGCTGTCCGCAGCCCGGAGAAGAGAATCCAGGGCAGGATAAGCCTCAACAGTTCCGAGAAAGATATTTTTATGGCCCATATCTTTAAAACGATAATCCAGGGCAGCATAAACAGAATTTGCATAATGCTCGGTTCCGTGTCCCATGAGAACAAGGGCTGTTTCCTGGTCCATATCCTGAAACTCACCAGCAACAGCCTGGACAACAGCCTGGTTATCTTCTTCTGTGGTAAGAAGGGGATTTCCGAAAACAATACTTGAAAAACGGTCACGGAAAGAAAGGGCGTCTGCTTTCATCTGGTCGTTTTCAATTCCGTTGATTACATGAGTAGGCTGTACGATCACATCAGTAATTCCATCGAGAAGCATCTGTTCCATGGCTTCTTTTACGGTGTGTATGATGATTCCGTCACGTTTTTTTAATTTGGCAATAATCATCTTGCTTGTCCAGGCACGATAGGCCGGACAGGCAGGAAACGCATCGGCGATATCACGTTCGATGGCGTCAATGGTTCGTTTACGGGTATTCTCATAGCTTGTACCAAAACTGACTATGAGGATTGCTTTTTTTGAAGCTGCATTCATACAGGGATTTCCTCCATCCTGAAATATATTTTCCGCATTTTCTACCTGAAGTTATTATAAAAGGAGGGTACAGGATTGTCAATCGTAGTTGACTTTCCGGGCGGAAATGTTTATCATTATAAAAGACTGCGGACATATGAGAAATGTACGGGAATACAGTTATATAATTGCGAATATTCGCTTGACATATCGTTGGTGGATGAAACCACCTGGAAACAAAGGAGAACGAAAGACATGAGTATATTCATGCTTGGAATTGACCATAATATGGCACCTGTGGATATCAGAGCTCTTTTTGCCTTCACCAGGAAGAATACCGGTGAGGCACTGCTTAAGCTGAAAAAAGAGCCGGGGATCTGTGGGTGTATTATTCTGTCAACCTGCAACCGGCTGGAACTCTGGGTAAGCACGGAAGAAAATGAAAAACCGGAACTCTATCAGTGGCTTTGCAGGCTGAAGGGAATTGAAGGGGAAGAATACCGAAAATACTTTATCAGCCGAGAAAATGAGGAGGCTGTAGAGCATCTTTTTTATCTCACAAGCGGACTGAAATCTCAGATTCTGGGAGAGGACCAGATCCTTACCCAGGTAAAAGACGCGTTGAGTTTTGCAAGGGAAGAGTTTACTACAGACAGCGTTCTGGAGGTGCTGTTCCGGATGGCTGTAACTGCAGGAAAGAAGATCAAGACAGAGGTTCCTTTTTCCCACGGAAATCCTTCTGTGATCCATCAGGCAATCCGCTTTCTTGAGGAGGGCGGATACCATGTAAGAAATAAAGTCTGTATGGTAATCGGAAACGGTGAAATGGGAAAAATGGCAGCACAGACACTCAGGGAGGCCGGTGCGGATGTGACGGTTACAATCCGTCAGTACAGAAGCGGAGTGGTAAACATTCCGGTTGGATGCAGCAGAATCAACTATGGGGAAAGAATGGACTATCTGCCGGAATGTGATCTGGTTGTCAGTGCGACGGCAAGTCCCAACTATACACTGACGGAAGAACTGTTTGAGGATGTACGGGTGGAACGGCCAATGATTCTTATTGATCTGGCAGTCCCGAGAGATATTGATCCGGAGATCCGAAAGAAAGAAAATATCACACTTTATGATATGGACAGCTTCCGTACCAGCGAAACACCAAAGGAACTTGCAGATAACCTGGAAGCAGCAGGAAAAATTGTAAAAGAACAGATGGAAGAATTCTTCCAGTGGCTGGATGGCCGTGATATTATTCCCCGTATTCAGGAAATCAAGGCTGATGCTGTGGAAGATCTGAACTTAAGAATCGAAAAAATATTCCGGAAAACTCCTATGGAAGATTCAGACAGGGAGAAGCTGAAAAAAGCAGTGGATACTGCAGCCGGGAAGGTTGTGAATAAACTGATCTTCGGACTTCGTGACAGTCTGAACCAGGATGTTTTTCTGGAATGTGTGGAAGGACTGGAGAAACTTTATGAAGAATAAACCATATTTCCCCATGTTTATTGATCTGTCAGACAAGAATATTGTTGTGGCAGGCGGTGGCAATATTGCCACCAGAAGAGTAAAAACACTTCTGAAATTTACAAGAAATATCACAGTCGTGGCGACAAAAGTCACACAGGAACTTATGGATCTTGGAAAAGCCGGGACAGTAACTTTACATATCCGTCCTGTAAAGCGTTCTGATTTTGCCAGTGCCTACATGGTGATTGCGGCCACCAATGACTGGAAATTGAATGATGAGATCCACCGTGTCTGTAGGGAGGAGGGCATTTATGTAAATGTAGCCTCCGACCGTGAATCCTGTGATTTTTATTTCCCGGGTATCTATATGAGAGATGAAATGGTAGTAGGAGTTACAGCCAGCGGTCTTGACCACAAAAAGGCAAAGCGTGTCAGGGAAGAAATTCAGAAAGCGCTGGAAAAGGTACTGAAGGAGCAGGATGATGAAGACGAAGAAAAGTAAGATTATAATTGGCAGCAGGGAGAGTAAACTTGCGGTACTCCAGAGTGAAATGGTCCGTGATTATATAAAAGAAAAAAATCCGGAAATGGAAGTGGAAATCCTTACCATGAAAACCACCGGAGATATCATTCTGGACCGCACCCTGGACAAGGTTGGCGGAAAGGGACTTTTTGTAAAGGAACTGGATAAAGCACTGATGGATGGAAGAAGTATCCTTTCTGTGCACAGCCTGAAAGATATGCCTATGGAAGTTCCGGAAGAACTGCCCCTTCTGGCCTTTTCCAGAAGAGAAGATCCAAGAGATGTACTGGTACTTCCGGAGGGAGTTTCCGAGCTGGATAAAAGTAAGCCTCTCGGATGTTCCAGCCTGAGACGTACACTTCAGCTTAAGAAGCTGTATCCGGATATGGAGGTCAAAAGCATCCGTGGAAATCTTCAGACAAGACTCCGGAAACTGGATGAAGGGCAGTACAGTGCACTGATCCTGGCTGCAGCCGGGCTTAAGAGACTTGGACTGGAATCCAGGATCAACCGGTATTTTACAGCCGATGAGATCATTCCGGCAGCAGGCCAGGGAATCCTTGCGGTACAGGGACGAAAAGGTGAGGATTACAGTTTCCTGAACGGTTACTGTGATGAAGAGGCCTGGGCCGCAGGAAGAGCAGAGCGTGCCTTTGTAAAACTTCTGGATGGAGGATGTTCTTCTCCGGTAGCTGCCCATGCAGAAATTTCCGGAGATGAGCTTTATCTCAGAGGACTTTATTATAATGAAAAAGACGGTTCCTATGTAACAGGAACACTGTGTGGCAATAAGGCAGATGCGGAAAGCTTAGGCAGAGAACTGGCAGAAACTCTTCGGAAAAAAGGAGAAAACAGATGAAAACAGGAAAAGTATGGCTGGTAGGAGCAGGTCCTGGCGACATCGGCCTTTTTACATTAAAAGGCCTGAAAGTGCTGGAGCAGGCAGATGTGGTTGTATATGACAGTCTGGTAGGTCAGGGTGTTCTGTCGAGAATCCCGGAAAACGCCAGACTGATCAATGTAGGCAAACGTGCCAGTCACCACATCATGCGGCAGGAAAATATCAATCAGGTGCTTCTTGAGGAGGCGCAGAAGGGGCTTCGTGTGGTGCGGTTGAAAGGTGGCGATCCATTCCTCTTTGGAAGAGGTGGAGAGGAACTGGAGCTTCTTCGGGAGAATGGGATCCCTTACGAAGTCGTTCCGGGAGTTACTTCTTCCATTGCAGTACCGGCATATAACGGGGTTCCGGTAACGCACAGAGATTTCTGCTCTTCGGTCCACATCATCACAGGGCATAAAAGAGCCGGAAAAGAATATGACATTGATTTCCGTGCGCTTGTTGATACAAAGGGAACTCTTGTATTTCTGATGGGTGTGTCGGCACTTCCGGATATCTGTGCCGGTCTTATAAATGCAGGCATGGAAAAAGATATGCCTGCGGCAATCCTTCAAAAAGGCACTACAGCAGGACAGAAACGGATCGTGGCTACCGTTTCCACCCTGGAAGAAGAGGTAAAACGCCAGGGAATTGAGACACCGGCGATCATTGTAGTAGGTAAGGTATGTACGTTGGCAGAGAAGTTTGGCTGGTATGAAGAACTGCCTCTTGCAGGCTGGAAAGTTCTTGTCACAAGGCCAAAAGAACTAGTTTCCAGAACTGCGGACAAACTCCGGGAAAAAGGCGCAGAGGTTCTGGAACTTCCGGCAATCCGTACGGTACCCATGGAAGATCAGAGCCGTTTGTATGAAGCAATGGATCACCTGGAAAATTATCAGTGGCTTGTATTTACCAGCCCTACAGGGGTGAGGGTATTCTTTGAGGAACTCGTCCGCCATGGAAAAGATATCCGTGCCATGGGAAAGATCCGTCTGGCAGTGATCGGTGAGGGAACCAAAAAGGCTCTGAAAGAAAGGGGCCTTCTGGCAGACTTTGTGCCGTCTGTATATGACGGGGATACCCTTGGAAAGGAACTTTCAGAGATCCTTTCCGGCGGAGAAAAAATTCTCATCCCGCGGGCGGAAAAAGGCAACGAAAAGCTTACTGAATTTCTGGCACAGGCAGGGGCTGAGGTTGAGGATATTCCAACCTATCAGACTCTTTACGAAAAGAGCCAGCTCATCGATGAGAAGAAGGAATTTGAAACAGGACAGATCAGCTGTGCGGTGTTTACAAGTGCCTCCACTGTGAAGGGATTTGTAGAGGGAACAAAAGGACTGGATTATTCAAAGGTTAAGGCGGCCTGCATCGGCAGACAGACGAAGGCGGCTGCTGAGAGCTTTGGAATGAAAGCATATATGTCAGAAAAAGCCACCATTGACAGTCTTGTCAAGCTGGTGGAGGATATGAAAAGGAGCGAATGATCATGGAACTGACAAAAAGACCAAGAAGATTAAGAGGTAGCGAAAACCTTCGTAAGATGGTACGTGAGACAAGAATGGATAAATCTTCTCTTATGTATCCTATGTTCGTAATGGAAGGAGAAAATAAGGAAGAAGAAATTCCGTCCATGACCGGGCAGTACCGTTACAGCCTGGACCGTCTTCCGTATAAACTGGAGCAGCTTTCCAAAGCAGGTGTTGGCAGTGTAATGTTTTTTGGTATTCCTGACCATAAGGATGAAGTGGGCAGCGGCGCCTATGATCCGGAGGGAATTGTTCAGAGAGCTCTTCGCATTGCAAAAGAGAAATTCCCGGAACTTTATTATGTAACAGACGTATGCATGTGTGAGTACACTTCCCATGGACACTGCGGCGTTCTCTGCGGCCATGATGTGGACAATGACAAAACACTGGATCTTCTTGCAAAAACAGCACTTTCCCACGTAGAGGCAGGAGCGGATATGGTAGCACCTTCCGATATGATGGATGGCCGTGTTGCAGCAATCAGGGAGTGCCTGGATAAAGCCGGACATTATACAACTCCGATTATGTCCTATGCGGTAAAATATGCTTCCGCATTTTATGGCCCGTTCCGTGAAGCGGCTGATTCTGCTCCGTCTTTTGGTGACAGAAAGAGTTACCAGATGGACCCGCACAACAGCAGAGAAGGCCTGAAAGAAGCCCTTACAGATGTTGAGGAAGGCGCAGACATCATCATGGTAAAACCGGCTCTTGCATATCAGGATATGATCTGGCAGGTAAAGGAAGCCACCAATGTACCAGTTGCGGCATACAGTGTCAGTGGTGAATATGCCATGGTAAAAGCTGCAGCCGCAAATGGCTGGATTGATGAGGAAAGAATCGTAGGCGAGATGGCTACCGGAGCATTCCGTTCCGGCGCACAGATCTATCTTACCTACTATGCAGAACTTCTGGCAAGACTTATGGATGAAGGGAGAATCGGCTGATGACAAAATCAGAACAGTTATTTGAGCGTGCGGTAAAAAGAATTCCGGGAGGTGTAAACAGCCCGGTAAGATCTTACGGAGCCATCGGTGAGGCACCTCGTTTTATTGAAAAAGCTGATAAATGTTACATCTATGATGTGGACGGAAACCGTTATGTGGATTACATTGATTCCTGGGGCCCGATGATCCTGGGGCATAATTTCCCGGCGATCCGTGAAAGCGTGATAAAAGCCTGTGAAAATGGTCTGAGCTTTGGCTGCGCCACAGGAATTGAGGTGGAGATTGCAGAATTTATCTGTGAGCATATTCCGCATGTAGATATGATTCGTATGGTAAACTCCGGAACAGAGGCTGTTATGAGTGCCATCCGTGCGGCAAGAGGTTTCACCGGAAAAGACAAGATCATCAAATTTGCAGGCTGCTACCACGGACACAGTGACTGCCTTCTGGTAAGTGCCGGTTCCGGTGTCATGGCAAGCGGTATTCCGGACAGCGCCGGTGTTCCCAAGGGCTGCACACAGGATACCATGACTGCAACCTACAATGATGCGGCCAGCGTGGAAGCGCTTCTCAAACAGGAAGAGGGAAATGTGGCGGCAGTGATCGTGGAAGCAGTAGGAGCAAACATGGGCGTAGTTCCTCCGAAACCAGGTTTCTTAAAGAGGCTTCGCCAGCTTTGTGATGAGCATAACTGTCTGCTGATCTTTGATGAGGTAATCACAGGATTCCGTCTTGCCTTTGGCGGAGCGGCAGAGTATTTTGGTATCCGTCCGGATCTTGTCACCTATGGAAAAATCATCGGCGCAGGAATGCCAGTAGGTGCATATGGCGGCCGCAAAGAGATCATGGATCTGATCTCACCGTGTGGTCCTGTATACCAGGCAGGTACCTTAAGTGGAAATCCGGTTGCCATGGCAGCAGGATTCACACAGCTGAAATATCTCTATGAGCATCAGGAGATCTATAAAGAGCTGGCAGTAAAAGGAGAGAAACTTTACGGAGGTCTGAAAAAGATCGTGGAGGAAAAAGGCCTTCCATATCAGGTGAATTATGATTCTTCCCTGGCAAGTATCTTCTTTACAGATCAGGAAGTAAAAGATTATGTTTCCGCAAAAACTTCCAACCTGGATCTTTTTGCAAAATATTTCAAGGGAATGCTGAAACGTGGCATCCATCTTGCGCCGTCCCAGTTTGAGGCAATGTTCCTTTCCACAGCACACACAGATGAAGTGATCGACGAAACTCTGGAAGCAATGAGAGGTGCCCTGGGAGAACTGTAATTTCCGCAAAAAAATAATTTTGCACAGGAATTTACACAAAGATAGTAGGATGGTAACTTGTTCTTCAAAAAACTTTGTGATAAAATAAACACAAAAATACGTAATGAATGTGAAAGCAGGAGGCCAGAGCTTATGGGAAAAAAGAAGTACGTGGCTTACGTGGGAACATATACCCATGGAACCAGTAAGGGAATTCAGGTATACGATGTAGATGTAGAGAACGGAACACTGACAGAGCGCAGTGAGGTAGAGGTCAGCAATGCATCTCATCTGGCAGTTTCCAAAAACGGTAAATATCTGTACTCCATCGAGGATGAAGGTGTGGCTGTATTCGAGAGAGATGAAAATGGAGATCTTTCCCGTATTAACAGCGTAGATATTAACGGAATGCGAGGCTGTTATCTTGCAACAGATGTAGACGGAAGATATCTTTATGTAGCAGGTTATCATGATGGTAAGGTAACGGTTGTACATACACATAAAGACGGACGTCTGGGAAGTGTTATGGACGGTGTTTTCCATAAAGGACTTGGAAGTGTGGCAGAACGTAACTTCCGTCCACATGTAAATTGTGTCCGCCCCACACCGGATAACAAATATCTCTGTGCGGTAGATAATGGCATTGATCAGGTTAAGATCTACAGGATCAACAAGAAGAAAGATAAACTGGAGCTTGTTGACATCCTCCGCTGCCCGAGAGAGAGTGGCCCTCGTATTATCCGTTTCAGTGATGATGGAAGATTTGCATATCTTCTTTTTGAGCTCAGCAATGAGGTTAAGGTATACAGCTATGACGGAAGCGGCAAGAACCCGGAGTTCCAGCTGCTCCAGAGTATTACCACTCTTGGAAAAGAAGACGCCAATGATGCGATTCACAACGCAGCATCAGGCATGTCTCTTTCTGCGGATGGCAAATATCTTTTCTGCACAACTGCAGGTGAGAACACAGTAACCATGTATGCGGTAGACCAGGAAACCGGCCTTCTGACCAAGAAATTTACCCTTCCGATCAGTGGTGATTATCCGAAAGATCTTATGATCTTCCCGGATAACAAACATATTGCCATTGCAAATCATGGAAGTAACAGTATTACTGTTTTTACAGTAGATTACGAAAAAAATATTATTATGATGAATGAGAAGCCAAGAAAGATCGAAACACCGAACAGCATCCATATCTGGCCGGTGCCGGGAGATGTGGATGGCATCTGCAAATAATTCTTTTCGGTAAATGACTGCAACGGCCAGATATCCGGATACAAAAACAGACTCAGGGATAAGCAATAAGATTCCCTGAGTCTGTTTTTTGCTGGAAAAGCATTTGGCATTACGGATGAATCCACGGATCTGCCGGGAATGAGGGCGGTTTTATCTGCGATAGAATTCGTGGATGCGGTCCATGCGTGCGCTCATATTGGCAAAAAGTGCATCGGTGATGGTGAGAGCTGCCATGGCTTCCACAACAACTACGGCACGTGGAACAATAACAGGATCATGGCGTCCTTTGATCTCAAGCTCCAGATTTTCGCCGGAGCTGGTTACGGTGGACTGGGGCTGGCTGATCGATGGTGTTGGTTTGATATGGGCACGGAGGATAATGTCACTGCCGTCACTCATACCGCCCATGATACCGCCGGCGTGGTTGGAGGTCTTGGAAATGATGCCGTCTTTCTGGACAAAACCATCGTTATCTTCAGAACCGGTAAGGCGTGTCACACCAATGCCGTCACCGATCTCAACAGCTTTTACAGCACCGATGGACATGATCGCATGAGCAAGAGTGGCATCCAGCTTGTCAAAAACCGTATCACCCAGACCAGCAGGAACATTTTTGATCCGGCATTCGATCACACCGCCTGCACTGTCCTGGTTATTGAGACACTGCTCGAGATAGGCGGATGCTTTTTCTGCCGCATCGGCGTCTGGCATACAGAGGGAATTGTTCCGGATCTCTTCTTCTGAGAAAGACTGGATTTCCACAGGACCGATGGATTTCGCATAGGTGGTAAAAGTAATACCAAGTTCATTTAACAGCTTGATGGCAATAGCACCGGCTGCCACACGGCCGGCGGTTTCTCTTCCGGAGGAACGTCCGCCTCCACGGTAATCACGGAATCCGTATTTCTGGTCAAAGGTAAAATCCGCATGACCGGGGCGGTAGGAATATGCGATATTTCCGTAATCTCTGGAACGCTGATCGGTATTGTGGATCAGAAGAGAAATCGGTGTGCCGGTAGTTTTTCCTTCAAAAACTCCGGAAAGGATTTCAACCAGATCCCCTTCTTTACGGGCAGTTGTGTAGCGGCTCTGGCCGGGTTTCCTCCGGTCAAGAAAAACCTGGATATCTTCCTCGCAGAGAGAAAGACCTGCGGGGCAGCCGTCGAGAACTGCACCGATAGCCTTGCCATGAGATTCTCCCCAGGTAGTAACTACGAATTTTTTTCCGAATGATGACTGACTCATTTGTATAACTTCCTTTCGTTGGAATTCTGGAATCATTATATAGGAAGCCGGAAAAAATGTAAAGAACGTGGAAAACAGAATGAATTTTTATGTAAAGAGCATGTGAAATCATTTAAAAGCTTTTTTAAAAAGAAAATGTATGAATTGACAAAGCTATTTTGACTATTTATAATAGAAATGAATTTTGCCCTGGCAAAAGAAAAGCAAAAGAAGGGAAGTGGGAATCGTGGTAAGGATTTACAAGACAATAGACGGAGCCATCCACCAGATACAGGAACCGGAGGAAGGCTGCTGGATTGCGCTGACGAATCCGACGGCAACAGAGATTTTTGAATTTTCCGAGAAGTTTGATATAGAGGTTGACGATTTACGATCCCCTTTGGATGAGGAAGAACGGTCACGTATCGAAGTTGAGGATAATTATACACTGATCCTGGTTGACGTTCCTATGATCGAGGAGCGTAATGACAAGGACTGGTATGGAACCATACCGCTTGGTATCATTGTGACAGGGTCTATGATCTTTACTATCTGTCTGGAGGACACACCGGTTCTGACCAGATTTATGGAAGGAAGAGTCCGGAGCTTTTTTACCTATATGAAGACCCGTTTTATTTTCCAGATCCTTTACAGAAATGCAAGTATGTACCTGCGTTATCTGCGTATCATTGACAAGAAAAGTGAGCAGGTGGAAGAAAAACTGCATCTTTCCACAAGAAACGAGGAGCTGATCGAGCTTCTGGAACTGCAGAAATCCCTGACTTACTTTATCACATCCCTCCGGTCCAACGAGGTTGTGCTGGAGAAGCTTCTGAAGATAGACAGTATCAAGAAATATCCGGAGGATACGGATCTTCTGGAAGATGTCATCACTGAGAACAAACAGGCTATCGAAATGGCCAATGTGTACAGCGGAATCCTGAACGGAACCATGGATGCCTTTGCATCTATTATTTCCAATAATATGAATATTGTTATGAAAGTACTGGCGATCATTACCATTGTCATGAGTATTCCGACCATTGTGTTCAGCGCTTACGGAATGAACGTGGCTGGTTCCGGTATGCCGTTATCACAGAGTCCATGGGGCTTTCTGATCATTATCCTGTTTTCTGTGGCGATCAGTGTTGTGGCAGCGATCATTCTTTCCAAGAAGCGGTTTTTCTGATTTGCTGAAAGGAGAATTTAATGAAGTTTATCGACAAACTGGAACGTAAATTTGGAAGATTCGGGATTCCGAATCTGACCATTTATATTATCGGATGTTATGTACTGGGTTATATTCTGACCGCAGCTGCACCGGGAGTTTTGAGCATGCTGAGCCTGGATATGTCCATGGTCATGAAAGGTCAGATCTGGAGACTCGTAACATGGGTGATCTATCCGCCATCCAGCGTGGGAGGAATGAGTAATCTTCTCATGTTCGTGCTTGCAATTGCTTTTTTCTATTATCCGATCGGTACCTCTCTGGAACGTACCTGGGGAACTTTCCGATATACTTTGTATATTTTTTCGGGACTTTTGTTTACAGTTATTGCAGCGGCGCTTTTGTATGCAGTTACCGGCGGTTATGTGACCGTTGGGGGAATGATGCTTCCTTATGGAAGTATTTTTACCACATATTACATCAGTCTTTCTATTTTTCTTGCCTATGCAGTCACATATCCGGATCTTCAGCTGCTGCTTATGTTTGTGATCCCCATCAAGAATGAAATGGATGGCATTTGTATATGGACTGTTTATTGCGTGGGATATCGTATCATATCTTAGAGTTGGACTTTGGGTAGGCGTTGTGCCGATTGTAGCATCACTTTTGAATTTTGTGATCTTTTATTTCAGTACGCGGGATATGAACCGTTACAATCCGAAGGAGATTCACAGGAGACAGCAGTTTAAGAAGGCCATGGCTCCGACCAGAACGGGCTATGGACCAGATGGAATTGCCAAGCATAAATGCGCGATCTGCGGACGTACCGAAAAGGATGATCCAAATCTGGAGTTCCGTTTCTGCTCAAAGTGCAAGGGAAATTATGAATATTGCCAGGATCATTTATTTACGCACAAACACGTACAGTAAAACGTAAAAAAAGAGGGAGTATATTCAATTATGAAAAGAACAAAGATTATCTGTACACTTGGACCTGCCAGCAACAACAGGGAAACTCTGAAAGCTCTTATGGAGAATGGAATGGATATTGCCAGATTCAACTTTTCTCACGGAGACCACGAGGAGCAGAAGGGCCGTGTGGACATGATCAAAGAGCTTCGTGAGGAGCTGGATATGCCGATCGCGATGCTTCTTGATACAAAGGGACCGGAGATCCGTACCAGACTTTTAAAGGACGGACAGAAGGTAAAACTGGAGTCAGGAAACCAGTTTGTACTTGGAATCGGTGATTTTGAAGGTGATGACAAAAAAGTTGCCATCACATATGAGACACTTTATAAAGACGTGAAACCGGGAAACAAGATTCTTATTGATGATGGTCTGATCGAGCTGGAAGTTAAGGCGATCAAAGGAACCGATATCATCTGTGATATCTTAAACGGTGGTGAGCTGGGAGAGAAAAAAGGCGTAAATGTTCCTTACGTAAAAGTAAATCTTCCGGGTATCACAGAGCAGGATAAGAACGATATCCTTTTTGGTATCGAGCAGAAATTTGATTTCATTGCGGCATCTTTCGTCCGTTCCGCAGAGGTGATCCGTGAGATCCGTAAACTTCTGAATGATAACGGTGGAAAGGACATCGGTATTATTGCGAAGATTGAGAATGCAGAAGGTGTTGAGAACATTGATTCCATCATTGAAGCATCGGATGGTATCATGGTTGCCAGAGGAGATCTTGGCGTGGAGATTCCTGCAAGCCAGGTGCCGCACATCCAGAAAGAGATCATCCGTAAATGCAATGAACATTATACACCGGTTATCACAGCAACACAGATGCTGGATTCCATGATCCGTAATCCGCGTCCGACACGTGCGGAGGTAGCGGACGTTGCCAATGCGATCTACGATGGAACCGATGCGATCATGCTTTCCGGTGAGACAGCAGCTGGTAAATATCCGGTTGATGCCCTTCAGATGATGGCAGAGATCGCAGAGATGACAGAGCCGCATCTGGATTATAAGGTATTTATTGAGCACCGCTCCATGGATGGAAGAGAGAAAATCTCCAGCGCAGTTGCACTTGCAACAGTCCGCACTGCGAAGAATCTGAAGGCAAATGCTATCGTGACACCGACCATGAGTGGAAATACAGCCAGACTGATTTCCAATTTCCGCCCGAAGGTTCCGATCTATGCCATTACACCGAACTCAACCATCCAGCACAAACTTCAGCTGATCTGGGGTGTAACACCTCTGAAAGGATATCAGAGAGATACCACGGACCATATCATGTCTCAGGCTATGAATGTTGTCCGCAGCCGTCATCTGATCCATAAAGGAGACCTTGTTGTATTTACAGCAGGAGACCCTGCGACCAACATGACAAACGGTCATGGTGCAGTGACAAATATGATGCACGTGATCGAGGCAGAATAAGACCGGGGGTTCTTAAGGAACAGCGGTCGGAAAACAGGAGATACAGTTATTATGAAAAAAGTACCATTTGTGACACTTGAGAAACTCAACGAGATTACCGAAAAATATCCGACACCTTTCCATCTTTATGATGAGAAGGGAATCCGTGAGAATGCAAAAGCCCTGAAAGAGGCTTTCGCCTGGAACAAAGGATTCAAGGAATTTTTTGCAGTAAAAGCAACACCGAACCCTTATCTGATCAACATTCTTCAGGAGTATGGCTGCGGCTGTGACTGCTCCTCCGCCACAGAGCTTATGATGGCAAAAGCAGTGGGCTGCAAGAAGGGCGATATCATGTTCTCCTCCAACGATACACCGGAGAAAGAGTTCAAATATGCAGATGAGATCGGTGGAATCATCAATCTTGATGATATCACACATATTGAGAGCGTAGAGAGAGCTCTCGGAAGAATTCCGGAAGTGATCAGCTGCCGTTATAATCCAGGCGGAGTATTCAAGATCAGCAACGGTATCATGGATAATCCTGGAGATGCAAAATACGGAATGACTACCGAGCAGATTTTTGATGCATTCCGCATCCTGAAATCTAAAGGTGCCAAAGAATTTGGAATCCATGCATTCCTTGCCAGCAACACCGTAACCAACGACTACTATCCGATGCTTGCAAAAGTTATGTTTGAGCTTGCCGTAAAGCTTCAGAAAGAGACTGGCGCACATATTAAATTTATCAACCTTTCAGGCGGTATCGGAATTCCTTACAAACCGGATCAGGAGCCAAATGACATCCGCGTGATCGGTGAGGGTGTCCGCAAGGTTTACGAGGAAGTTCTTGTTCCGGAAGGAATGGGTGATGTTGCGATCTACACAGAGCTTGGCCGTTTCATGATGGGACCGTATGGCTGTCTTGTTACAAAAGCCATCCACGAAAAACATACACATAAGGAGTACATCGGTGTAGATGCCTGTGCGGTAAACCTGATGCGTCCGGCTATGTATGGTGCTTACCATCACATTACCGTTATGGGAAAAGAGAACGAGCCATGTGACCATAAATATGATGTGACAGGTTCCCTTTGTGAGAACAATGATAAATTTGCCATTGACCGTATGCTTCCGAAGATCGACATGGGAGATCTCCTTGTGATCCACGATGCAGGCGCTCATGGTTTTGCAATGGGCTATAACTACAATGGTAAACTGAAATCTGCAGAGATCCTTCTTCATGAGGATGGCAGCTTTGAGATGATCCGCCGTGCCGAGACACCGAGAGATTATTTTGCAACATTTGACTGCTTCCCTGTTTTTGAGAAACTTCTTCAGGATGAAGACGAACTGAAATAAAAGATAGATTAACCAAATCAAGTAAGTAGCGAAGCGGATTGCGAATATCCGCTTGACCCGGATACGGATTGTGAATATCCGTCTTAAGCTGTGAAAAAAGGCCTTCCATGCATGTGGATAATCATGCTGGAAGGCTTTTTTGATCAACAGGATTTTGTTATTTTTGGCTGTCGGAAATTTCTGCCAGAGCTTTTTTAAACTCAAAGAAAAACAGGATGGCAGTGAAGGTAACAGCCAGGATATCTGCAACCGGCTCAGCCATATAAACTGCATTTGTTTGATCAGCACGGAAAATATTGGGCAGGATATAGATCAGCGGGATGACCAGGACAAATTTCCGGACAATAGCCACAATGATGGAATCCCTGGCTCTGCCAAGGGAGATAAAGGTCATCTGGCAGGCAATCTGGATACCAAAGATAAACACAACTGCCATATAGATCCGGAGAGCTGTCTTTGTGAAAGCAAGTAATGTACTGTCCGAAGTAAACATTCCGGCAAAGATCTGCGGGAAGATCATAATGATCAGCCACAGGATCACGGAATAAGAAACACTTGTTTTTACAAGAAGCTTAAATGTAGAACGTACACGCTTTTCGTTACGTGCACCATAGTTGTAGCTGATGATAGGCTGTGCACCCTGACCAAGTCCCTGAAGAGGAAGCATGGCAAACTGCATGACGCTGGTGAGGATGGTCATGGCTCCTACGGCAACATCCCCGCCGTATTTTAAGAGTGAGGAGTTGTAGCAGACAGAGATAATGCTTTCACTGAGCTGCATGACAAAGAGAGAAGAGCCAAGAGCCATACAGGGCAGAATGATATCGGCTTTCAGTTTCATGGTGCTTTTCCGAAGCTTCAGGAAGGTCTTTTTTCCAAAGAGGAATGAGAGGACCCAGATGCAGGAAAATGCCTGGGAGATCACCGTTGCCAGAGCAGCGCCCCGGACACCCATGTGGAATCCGAAAATAAAAACTGGATCCAGAATAATATTGGAGACTGCACCGATCAGTACGGAGAGCATTCCTGTTTTTGCGAATCCCTGGGCTGTGATGAAATTATTCATGCCAAGAGTCAGCTGTACAAAGATAGTTCCTACTGCATAGATATTCATGTAACCCACTGCATAGTCGATGGTGTTTGCGCTGGCGCCGAATGCAAGGAGAAAGCTGCGGTTTCCGAGAAACAGGATAACAGTCAAGATCAGGGAGATGATGATCTGCATGGTGAAGCAGTTTCCGAGAGTCTGTTCGGCTTTTGAGGTGTCATTTTTACCCATAAAGATGCTGGCTCTGGGAGCACCTCCGTTTCCGACAAGAGCAGCAAAGGCAGATACGACCATAATAAGCGGCATACAGACACCTACACCGGTAAGGGCAAGAGCACCCTCTCCGGGAATATGACCAATATAGATACGATCGACGATATTGTAGAGCATATTGATGAGCTGTGCAGCAACTGTGGGAAGTGCAAGCTGCAGAAGCAGCTTTCCGACAGGCTTGGTTCCTAAAAAGCTTTTGTCTTTTTCCATTTTTTGTTCCTTTCGTGATTTTTTTGTATCATATAATAAAGACCTGACAGATCTCTCCGTCAGGTCTTTTATGCGAATGCCGCTGGCCGGACTCGAACCGGCACGGATTGCTCCGCTTGATTTTGAGTCAAGTGCGTCTGCCAATTCCGCCACAGCGGCATAACCATTTATTATAATAGCACAGCACCAGTTGGTTTGCAAGGATTTTTTCAGAATAAAGGGATTATTTGGAAATATTTTCAATTCTAAAAAGTTTATGAAATCGGAGGCTGGCTCCTTGAAATTGACTGAAAAAAGTGGTAGAGTGTGCTACAAGGCTGTACCACCTGATATAGCACTGTGGATATAGCAATATACTATAAGATAACGGAGGAGACTGCATGAATCTGAATTCCAAAAAACCAGAGAAGCGGCCGTTGTATGTATATTACATCATCGCGGTCGTAATTATTATTCTGCTGAATGTTTTTGCTCTTCCTGCCCTTTCTGAGCGAAGTGTAAAGGAAACCGATTACACCACCTTTCTGAAAGCCGTAGACGGAGGAAAAGTATATGAGGCAACCATTGATTCTGATTACATTTACTATACGATGAAAGTAGATGGAAATGATGTCTATTGTAAGACCGTATCGGTAGATGATCAGGATCTTGTATCCCATCTTTATGATGCAGGTGTAAGCATTGAGGGTACTGCACCTCAGAGGCAGTCCCTGCTTTTGTCCCTGATCCTGGGATATGTATTTCCGATTGCCATTTTTGTTCTGCTGGGACGCTGGCTCAGCAAGAAGATGATGAGTTCCATGGGCAATGGTGGCCCTGGAGGCATGATGTCCTTTGGTAAAAGTAATGCCAAGGTTTATGTAAAGTCCTCCACAGGAATTAAATTTACAGACGTGGCAGGCGAGGATGAAGCCAAGGAGCTTCTGACGGAGATTGTGGATTTCCTCCATAACCCGGCGAAATACAAAGAGATCGGT
This sequence comes from Blautia sp. HA9023, assembly GCF_056504095.1. Lineage (NCBI taxonomy): Bacteria > Bacillati > Bacillota > Clostridia > Lachnospirales > Lachnospiraceae > Blautia > Blautia sp. HA9023. The sequence continues at coordinate 136,030 of NZ_JBWLUR010000001.1, forward strand.
GCTTCCATGCCAAAAGGTGCCCTGCTTGTGGGCCCTCCTGGAACCGGTAAAACTCTTCTTGCCAAGGCTGTTGCCGGCGAGGCAGAGGTTCCGTTTTTCTCCATTTCCGGTTCGGAATTTGTGGAGATGTTTGTTGGTATGGGTGCTGCCAAGGTTCGAGATCTTTTTAAACAGGCCAATGAGAAAGCACCATGTATTGTATTTATTGATGAGATTGATACCATCGGTAAGAAACGTGACGGCTCCGGAATGGGCGGCGGAAACGATGAGCGTGAGCAGACACTGAACCAGCTTCTGACAGAGATGGACGGTTTTGACGGCTCCAAGGGTGTTGTGATCCTGGCGGCTACCAACAGACCGGATTCCCTTGACCCGGCACTTCTTCGACCGGGACGTTTTGACAGAAGAATTCCGGTTGAGCTTCCGGATCTGCAGGGACGTGAGGAAATCCTGAAAGTTCATGCCAAGAAGATCAAGATTGCAGATAGTGTTCGTTTTGACGAGATCGCCAAGGCTGCAGTTGGTGCTTCCGGTGCGGAACTTGCCAACATTGTCAATGAGGCGGCTCTCCGTGCAGTCCGTGACGGACGGAAATTTGCCACACAGGCGGATTTTGAAGAGAGTATTGAGGTTGTTATTGCCGGATACCAGAAGAAGAACCGTGTGCTTTCCAACAAGGAGAAACTGATCGTTTCCTATCATGAGGTTGGACAATGCACTGGTTGCTGCCAAGCAGACAGATTCTGCACCGGTCCATAAGATTACGATCATTCCGCGTACTTCTGGTGCATTGGGTTATACCATGCAGGTAGATGAGCAGGAACATTTCCTGATGTCCAAGGAAGAACTTGAGAATAAGATCGCTACCTTTACAGGTGGCCGTGCAGCGGAAGAACTGATTTTCCATTCCATTACCACTGGTGCTTCCAATGATATTGAGCAGGCGACCAAGATTGCCAGAGCGATGATCAGCCGATATGGTATGAGCGATGATTTTGATATGGTTGCCATGGAGAATGTGAGCAATCAGTATCTTGGCGGAGATGCCAGCCTGACCTGTTCTTTTGAGACGCAGACACTTCTGGATAAGAAGGTTGTGGAGCTTGTAAGACGGGAGCATGAGAAGGCTACGAAGATCCTGACGGATAATATAGGAAAGCTTCATGAGATTGCCAAGTATCTGTATGAGCATGAGACAATTACCGGTGAGGAGTTTATGAAGATTCTGAATGAAAAACCGGATGAGATTGAAGAAATTCAGGAAAATGAAACAAGACAGTAAGAAGAAAGCGGGGCCCTGGGGCTCCGCTTTTGCTGTAAAAATATAAATTGTTCAGATTGTTTACCAGATTTCCGGATGTACCTTAGAACAGGTGAGAGCCAGGCTTCCCGGGCCGATGTGGCAGGAGACGCTTAATGACAGAGGGAAGATATTGATCTCACCGATGTCCGGGAAGGTGGCGAGAACTTCTTTTCGGAATTCCTGGGCTGCTTCCAGGTTGTGGGAGTGGATGACATCCAGGTTGATCTTTTCTCCGAAGCGGTTTGCGATATCATCTTTGATGGCTTTGGTCATGGTGTTTTTGGCCTGGTTCATGGTGCGGGCTTTGGAGAAGGCGTCCAGTTTTTCGCCCTGGATCTGAAGAACCGGTTTCAGGCGGAGCAGGGTTCCGATAGCTGCAGCAGCAGGGGTGATGCGTCCGCCCTGTTTCAGGTATTTCAGGGTTGCTACAGTGATATAAATGCTGGAATCGAAGCGGGTTTCTTCCAGCCAGGTTCCGATTTCATCGGCAGAGAGGCCGTTTTTGGCCTGCTGGATGGCTTCTATGGCGGAATAGCGTAAGGTTCCGGAGATTCTCTGGTTGTTTACAACGCGTACATGGCCATCATAGTCCTCCGCCAGCATGCGGGCGGTCTGCATGGAACTGGAGAGACCGCTGGACATGGGAATATGTACGATCTCGTCATAGTCTTTGAGCAGGCTGTCCCACAGTGTAGTTACGGATTCAGGAGTGGGCTGCGAGGTGGATACGTGACATTCGGGGTGCTGCTCAAGATACTGGAAGAACTCGGCCTGGTTCATGTCGATATCTTCAAGATATTCTTTTTCATCTATAAAAAATGGCATTGGAAGCATGTAGATGCCAAGGTCTTTTGCCTGGGATGGAGATATACCGCAGTTGCTGTCTGTAACGATTGCAATAGATTTCATAGTGATGGTCCTCCTTGCTGGATTTGCATATTCGGTCGGTGTTCTTGTTTTCTGACCGGGATATCTCAAGTATATCACAGGAAACTGCCCTTGTCATTCACTGTTTAATTAGCTATAATGATAACATTCTGGGAAACGTTTGAACGCAAAGTGCTGAATATTGCGTTCATGAACATGCAGTAAAGTGGAATAGGAATATCTGCTTTACGTAATTGAGAGAAACGGAAGATCGATGTCCGTTGTGCTGAAAGAGAGGAATTTATGAATTGTCGTATTGCAGAGGGAATGGTGAATAAATACATCAATCATACGTTGCCATTGAATGATCTGGAGGATTTTCTGGAGCATATTGAGAATTGTTCTTCCTGTTACGACGAGCTTGCTACGTATTTTATTGTGCATAAAGCCATGCAGCAGCTGGATGAGAAACAGGAGGATACGGTTTTGGATTTTAAAGAACTTCTGGAAGAAGATATCCGGAAGTCAAGAAGATATATCCGCAGAAAGAAATTCCACAGAGCAGTTGTGGCGATTGCGTTTTGTGCATTGATTGCTGTACTGGTGGTTTTTCTCTTTTTTGTGATCCTGGAACTGAAGGAGGGAATTTAATTTTGAGTGAAAAAATATTACTGATCGATGGACATAGTATTTTGAACAGGGCATTTTATGGCCTGCCGGATCTTACCAATGCAGAGGGACGCCATACAGGAGCAGTATATGGATTTCTGAATATTATGTTCAGAATTATGGAAGAAGAGAAGCCGGAGTACCTTACCGTTGCCTTTGACCTGAGTGCACCTACGTTCCGGCATAAGCGTTACGAAGCTTATAAAGGAACCCGAAAACCCATGCCGGAGGAACTTCGGGAACAGGTTCCGCTGATCAAAGAGATGCTTGCTGCCATGGGGATCAACATCATGTCGTTGGAAGGATATGAGGCAGATGACCTTCTTGGCACAGTTGCAAGAAGAAGTGAAGCGAAAGGCATGGATGTCACCATTCTTTCCGGAGACCGGGATCTTCTTCAGCTTGCCACGGATAAGGTTCTGATTCGACTTCCGAAGACCGTCCGGGGCAAGACTACCATTGAGAATTATCATACTGCGGAAGTGCTCGAAAAATATCAGGTAACGCCGCCGCAGATCATAGAACTGAAAGCTCTGATGGGTGACAGTTCCGATAATATTCCGGGAATTCCAGGCGTTGGAGAAAAAACCGCAACCAAGATGATCGTGCAGTTCGGTTCCATTGAGAATGCCCATGAGCATCTGGAAGAAGTGAAGCCCAACAAGGCGAAAGAATCTCTCCGTGAACATTACGATATGGCACAGCTTTCCAAAGAACTTGCGACCATCAATACAGACAGTCCGCTGGAATTCTCCTACGAAAAGGCGAAAGTGGAGAATCCCTATACTCCGGAAGCCTATGAACTGTGCAAACGACTGGAATTTAAAAACATGCTGAACCGTTTTGATCCGGTTACGGCAGCAGATTCCTCCATGGAACTGGAATTTTTTACCTGTAATGATCTTTCCGGGGTGGAGGCCCTGTTTGAAAAAGCAGCGAGGAAAGAGCAGGTGGGTATTTCCGTTCTTGCAGACCCGGATCAGGTGTATGCCGTAGGACTGGTCCTGGATGAAAAAGAAATCTATCAGATTCCGGTGGGAGGACTTCTTACCGGGGATTACCTTTGTGGAAAGCTGAAAGCCCTGGCGGATAGTACAGTGCTCTGTGCCATGGACATCAAGGCAGTTCTCAAACATTGTCCCGCTGGAAGAACCGGAAAAAGTTTTTGACACAGGGGTTGCGGCGTACCTTCTGAATCCGCTGAAATCTTCCTATACCTATGACGATATTGCCAGAGAATATCTGGATGGCATGATGCTCCCGGCAAAAGAAGATCTTCTTGGAAAAACTTCCCTGAAAAAAGCCTGGGAAGAAGAAATGGAATGCCTTGGAAATTATGCCTGTTATCAGGCCTTTGTTCCATGTATGGCCCGTGGCGTTCTTCTTGAAAAACTGGACGAAACAGGCATGCGTAAAGTTTACGATGAGATCGAGCTTCCTCTTGTCTTTACTCTGGATTCCATGGAAAAATGGGGAATTTCCGTTAAAGGTGAAGAACTTAAAAGTTATGGCGAAAAGCTGAAAGTCCGCATCCAGGAGCTGGAAAAAACCATCTGGCAGGAAGCAGGGGAGGAATTTAACATCAATTCCCCGAAACAGCTGGGTGTGATTCTTTTTGAAAAACTGGGACTTCCCGGTGGAAAGAAAACCAAGACGGGTTACTCCACCGCAGCGGATATCCTGGATAAACTGGCAGCGGATCATGCTATTGTAAAAGATATTCTGGAGTACCGTCAGCTGACCAAGCTGAAATCCACTTATGCAGATGGTCTTGGAAATGTGATCGGAAAAGACGGACGAATTCACTCCACTTTCAATCAGACAATCACGGCAACCGGACGTATCAGCAGCACGGACCCAAATCTTCAGAACATTCCGGTACGTATGGAACTGGGAAGGCTGATCCGCAAGGTTTTTGTGCCGGAGGAAGGATTTGTATTTCTGGATGCGGATTATTCTCAGATTGAACTTCGTGTACTGGCCCATATGTCCGGCGATGAAAAACTGATCCAGGCTTACCGTGAGGCAGAGGATATCCACCGCCTTACCGCATCCAAGGTGTTCCATGTACCGCTGGACGAGGTGACACCTCTTCAGAGACGAAATGCCAAGGCGGTAAACTTTGGAATTGTTTACGGCATCAGTTCCTTTGGATTGAGCCAGGATTTAAGTATTACCAGAAAAGAGGCAGCTGCCTACATCGAAAAATATTTTGAAACCTATCCGAAGATCAAGGGATTTCTGGATGGCCTGGTAAAAGAAGGCAGGGAACATGGTTATGTGACTACCATGTTTGGCAGACGAAGACCTGTGCCGGAACTGAAATCCAGCAATTTCATGCAGCGTTCTTTCGGAGAACGTGTGGCCATGAATTCCCCGATCCAGGGTACTGCGGCGGACATCATCAAGATCGCCATGAACCATGTTTATGAACGGGTGAAAAAAGAAGGCCTGCACTCAAGACTGGTGCTTCAGGTACACGATGAGCTTTTGATCGAGACAAAGAAGGAAGAAATCGAGATCGTTTCCCGCATTCTGGAAGAAGAGATGAAGGGAGCCGCAGATCTTGCAGTGGAACTTGAAGTGGATATGCACCAGGGCGACAGCTGGTATGAGGCGAAATAAATGAGAGTGATCGGAGTAACCGGCGGAGTAGGCGCCGGAAAAAGTACAGTACTTGGAATCCTGGAAGAAGAGTTTCAGGCATATGTGATTCAGGCAGACCAGCTTGGCCATATTTTGATGGAACCGGGAGAAGAATGTTACGATGCGGTGATCGCATTGTTTGGAAAAGAAATCATAAAAAAAGATAAAACTATTGACCGGAGAAGGATTTCTGATGTAGTATTCACAGATAAGGATATGCTTTTGAAATTAAACGGGATCATTCATCCGGCCGTAAAACAGAGAATCCTCCGTCTTCTTGGAGAACAGAAGGAAGCGGGAAGAGGAATCTGCGTTGTGGAGGCTGCTCTTTTTCTGGAAGAAAATTATCAAGAATTCTGTGATGAAGTCTGGTATGTGTATACAGAAGAAGAGATCCGGATCCAGCGCCTGATGGAAAGCCGCGGCTATTCCAGAGAGAAATCTCTTGGCATTATCCGAAACCAGGTATCTGATCAGGTTTTCAGAGAACACACGGATTATGTGATCGAAAACAACGGAGATCTTTCAGATACCCGGAGACAGATCAGAGAAGGGATAGAGAGAAATGAGACTTTGTAGTATTGCCAGCGGAAGCAGCGGCAACTGTATTTATGTGGGTTCTGAGGAGGCGCATCTCCTGGTAGATGTGGGAATCAGCGGGAAAAATATCGAGAAAGGCCTGAATACCCTTGACCTTACCGGAAAAGATGTGGACGGAATCCTGATCACCCATGAACATTCCGACCATATCAAGGGCCTGGGAGTGATCTCCAGAAAATACGGAATTCCCATTTACGCCACAGGCGGGACTGCAGACGCCATGCTTCGGATGAAATCCCTTGGAAAAATGCCGGAGGGGCTGATCCACGAGATCCGGGAAGATGAGCCGTTTGAGATTAAAGACCTGACAGTAAATCCTTTTACCATTTCCCATGATGCGGCACAGCCGGTAGGTTACCGCCTGGAATGCGGAGAACATTCGGTGGGAATTGCCACAGATCTTGGAAAATATAATGATTACATTGTAAAAAATCTGGAGAATCTGGATGCGGTGCTTCTGGAAGCCAACCATGATATCCGTATGCTCCAGGTTGGAAAATACCCTTATTATCTGAAACAGAGAATCCTGGGAGACAGAGGCCATCTTTCCAACGAGAATGCAGGCCGCCTGCTTTGCCGGATTCTCCATGATAATCTGAAAGCTGTTTTTCTCGGCCATTTAAGCCGGGAAAACAACTACGAAGAACTTGCCTATGAGACTGTTTGCTCGGAGGTAACGCTTGGTGACAACCCGTATCGTTCCAGGGATTTTAAGATCCAGGTAGCGAAGAGGGATCACATATCAGAAATAATCACAGTGTAGAAAGGAAAAAACGATGAAGAAGACAATTATCACAGTAGTAGGAAATGACACAGTAGGAATTATCGCAAAGGTTTGTACATACCTTGCAGAGAATCAGGTTAACATTCTGGATATTTCTCAGACCATCGTTCAGGGGTACTTCAACATGATGATGATCGCAGACACAGCAAAATGTGAAAAAGATGGCGGCACACTTGCAAAAGAGCTGGAAAATCTTGGCAAAGAGATCGGCGTTGTGATCCACTGCCAGCATGAAGATATTTTTAACATGATGCATCGAGTATAATAAAATAACGGTATACCGTTATTTAACCTATAAACTGTGAAGCAGTTTATGGGCTATGAGCAAGTAGCGAAGCGGATTGCGAATATCCGCTTGACCATCAATCATCAGGGAGAAAATAAAATGATCAATATTTTTGAGGTAAACGAGACAAATAAAATGATCGAACAGGAGAATCTGGATGTGCGTACCATTACCATGGGTATCAGCCTTTTAGACTGTATCGATCCTGACCTGGATGCACTGAATCAGAAAATATATGAGAAGATCACCACAAAAGCCAGAAACCTGGTAGCTACCGGTGATGAGATTGCAACCGAGTACGGGATCCCGGTTGTAAATAAACGAATTTCCGTAACACCGATCGCTCTGGTTGGTGGAGCCGCATGTAAGAAACCGGAAGATTTTGTGACCATCGCAAGAACACTGGATAAATGTGCCAAGGAAGTTGGAGTGAACTTTATCGGCGGATATTCCGCACTGGTAAGCAAGGGAATGACTCCGGCAGAGGAACTTCTCATCCGCTCCATCCCGCAGGCAATGGCAGAGACAGAGCGTGTCTGCAGTTCTGTAAACGTTGGTTCCACCAAGACCGGTATTAACATGGATGCCGTAAAACTGATGGGCGAGATCGTCCTTGCAACCGCAGAGGCAACCAAAGAGCAGGATTCCCTTGGCTGTGCCAAACTTGTAGTGTTCTGCAACGCACCGGATGACAACCCGTTTATGGCAGGCGCTTTCCACGGTGTTACAGAGGCAGACTGCATCATCAATGTAGGTGTCAGCGGCCCTGGCGTTGTAAAAAAAGCCCTGGAGCAGGTTCGTGGAGAGGATTTCGGAACACTTTGCGAGATGATCAAACGTACCGCATTTAAGGTAACACGAGTTGGACAGCTGGTTGCACGTGAGGCATCCAGACGTCTGGATGTGCCGTTTGGTATTGTGGATCTTTCTCTTGCACCGACACCGGCCATCGGTGATTCCGTAGCGGAGATCCTGGAGGAGATCGGTCTTGAGAGAGCCGGCGCACCGGGAACAACTGCAGCACTTGCCCTTCTTAATGACCAGGTGAAAAAAGGCGGTGTTATGGCAGCAGCAGCTGTAGGAGGCTTAAGCGGTGCCTTTATTCCGGTCAGTGAGGATCAGGGAATGATCGATGCGGTAAACGAAGGAGCTCTTACTCTTGAAAAACTGGAAGCCATGACCTGCGTATGCTCGGTCGGCCTGGATATGATCGCAGTTCCGGGAGATACCAAAGCTACCACACTGGCAGGTATCATTGCAGATGAGTCTGCCATCGGTATGGTAAACCAGAAGACAACTGCAGTACGTCTGATCCCGGTAATTGGCAAAGGCGTAGGCGAAACTGTTGAGTTTGGCGGACTTCTTGGCTATGCACCGATCATGCCGGTAAATTCCTTCTCCTGCGATGCGTTTGTACAGAGAGGTGGAAGAATCCCGGCACCGATCCACAGCTTTAAGAACTAAGGTACTGTTTACTTTATGACCGGCAACACGTTTCGCGATGCACAGAATTTCTGAAATTAATTTCATTTCGGGGTTGACAGACTCACGTTGATGTGCTAAAGTAAACACAACTTAAAAAACAAACCAGTGAGAAAGAGAAGTAAACATTTCAGGAAGCTTCGCAGAGAGCGGTGATGGTGGGAATCCGCAGGGAACCAGATGTTGAATGGACTTTCGAGGGCGGCCCGAACTATTTATCTGTACAGTAGGCGCCGACGGGAACCGAACCCGTTATCAATGAGGAGTGTATGTTAGTACACCGGAAAGTGGACGATTCGTCAATTTGAGTGGTACCGCGATAATAAAGAACTTTTATTACCGTCTCAAGCATAATATAAGCTTGAGACGGTTTTTGTGTTACAGGAAAAAGAAATTCTGTTGCATAAAAGTTGTTCCGGAAAAGCAGACCGCAGGGTGTACAAAAAGTAATCATAAGCGGAAATAAGAAGGGAGAACAAAATTATGAAAAAAAGAATGTTAGTAATCGCAGCAGCAGTAGCAGCAACAAGTATGATGATGGCCAGCCCGGTTATGGCAGAGGATTTTAAAGTCGGTATTTGCAATTATGTAGATGATGCCTCCCTGAATCAGATCGTAGACAATATCCAGTCCCGTCTGGAAGAGATCGGCAAAGAAAAAGGTATCACATTTGATGTATCCTATGATAACTGCAATGCAGATGCCAGTGTTATGGAACAGATCATTTCCGATTTCCAGGCAGATAACGTTGACCTGATGGTAGGTGTGGCTACACCGGTGGCAATGCGTATGCAGTCTGCTACAGAGGGAAGTGATACACCGGTTGTTTTCTCCGCAGTATCCGATCCGGTTGGCTCCGGCCTTGTAGATTCTCTGGATGCTCCTGGAGCAAATATTACAGGAACCAGTGATTATCTGGATACTTCTTCTATCATGAAACTGATCCAGGCACAGAATCCGGATGTAAAGAAAATCGGTCTTCTTTATGATGTAGGACAGGACTCCTCCACAACAGCGATCCAGGAAGCAAAAGATTACCTGGATGAGCAGGGAATCGAATATGTAGAACGTACCGGAACGACTACCGATGAAGTCCAGCTTGCGGCAGATGCACTGATCGCAGATGGTGTGGATGCCGTATTTACACCTACAGACAATACCATCATGACAGCAGAGCTTTCTATTTATGAGAAATTTATTGACGCAGGAATCCCTCACTACACAGGTGCTGACTCCTTTGCATTAAATGGTGCTTTTGTAGGATATGGTGTTGATTATGCAAATCTTGGACAGAAAACAGCCGATATGATCGCAGATATCCTGGTAGATAACGCAGATCCGGCCAAAACCGCTGTGGAAACATTTGATAATGGTACTGCAACAGTTAATACAGAAACCTGCAAAGAACTTGGTCTTGATTTTGATACCGTAAAGAAAGCATTTGAGCCGCTCTGCACACAGGTAAATGAGATCACAACCGCAGAGAGCTTCGATGAAGTAGACGCAAAATAAATAACCGTTCACCTTGTAGAACAGTTATGAAATAAATCCAATTGGAGGAAATCACTGTGACGATTGCAACTATGTTCTCCCTCGGGGAGACTGCTCTGAAGCTTGGACTGATCTGTTCCCTGACAGTTCTTGCTCTGTTTCTTAGTTATTCTATGCTGAATGTCTGCGACCTTTCTACAGATGGCTGCTTTACTTTTGGAGCCGCTGTAGGAGCCGTAGTAGCTGTAAGCGGACATCCGTTTCTGTCTATAGTGGCAGCTATGGCAGCAGGTGTTACGTCGGGATTTGTAACTGCCATCTTGCAGACAAAGCTGGGAGTAGACAGCCTGCTTGCAGGTATCATTGTAAATACGGCCTTATATTCCGTAAATATTGCGGTCATGGGAGGCTCTTCTCTCATTAATATGAACCGGACAACCACGGTATTTACCATGATGAAGGATGCACTTGCAGGTACACCTTTAAAAGGCAGAGAAGATATTATCATTGCAGCCATCGCAGTGATCCTTGTGATCGTATTTCTGGTATTTTTCCTGAGAACAAGACTTGGTCTTGCAATCCGGGCAACCGGAAATAATTCCGATATGGTAAAATCTTCCTCCATCAATCCGGTCTTTACAACTGTGATCGGCCTTTGTGTGGCAAATGCATTTACCGCACTTTCCGGATGCCTTCTGTCCCAGTCACAGAAATCCGTAGATATCAACATCGGACAGGGTATGGTCACCATCGCACTGGCATCTCTGCTGATCGGAGGTACTCTTCTTGGTCATGGAGGAATTTTTGTAAGGGCGGTAGGAATGGTGCTTGGTTCCTTTATCTTCCGCCTTGTGTACACCATTGCACTTCGTTTCAATATGCCGGCGTTTATGCTGAAACTGGTATCTTCTGTGATCGTTGTTCTTGCAATTTCCGGTCCATATCTTAAGAAACAGTGGCCGCAGATCCGAAGAAGAATGACTCATACAAAAGGAGGCAGATGATCCATGTTAAAAATCAGCCATATTTCAAAAACATTTAATCCGGGAACCGTAAACGAAAAAAAGGCAATCGAAGATCTTTCCCTGGAACTGAAAAAAGGCGACTTTGCTACGATCATCGGTTCCAATGGTGCGGGAAAATCAACACTTTTCAACGCAATCTGCGGTGATTTCCTTACAGATGCAGGCTCTATCGAGCTGGACGGCAGGGATATCACATTTATGCCGCAGCACGCACGTGCAAAAGAAATCGGCTGTCTTTATCAGGACCCGATGCGCGGAACTGCTCCGGGTATGACGATCGAAGAGAATCTTGCGCTTGCAGCCGGGAAGGGCGGATGGCTTTCCCACACAACCCGGCAGGAAAAAGAACGTTTTCGTGAGGAACTGAAGAAACTGGACATCGGCCTGGAAGAGCGGATGAGTCATCCGGTAGGACTTCTTTCCGGTGGGCAGAGACAGGCCTTGACACTTCTGATGGCGACCATGAACCCGCCGAAACTGCTTCTTCTGGATGAGCATACTGCAGCACTTGACCCGGGAACTGCAGAGAAAGTCCTGAATCTCACAAAACGGATCGTGGAAGAACATCAGCTGACCTGTCTGATGATCACACACAATATGCAGTCAGCAATTGATCTTGGAAACCGTATTTTGATGATGGATTCCGGTAATATCGTACTGGATATCGGAGGAGAAGAGAAAAAGAACATGACTGTGGACGGTCTTCTTGAGAAGTTTAAGACAGGAGCCGGCAAGGCCTTGGATAATGACCGTATTCTTTTGTCGGAATAATGAATGATAAGTAGAAGAGCCATCACTATCTGAAACAGGTGGTGGTTCTTTTTTTGTGGAAAATTCTTGAGTATATCACGTTACCGTGGTAAAATAAATGAAATCGCTTTGTGATTTTATTTATGAGCAAGTAGCGAAGCGGATTGCGAATATCCGATTAACTTTATTATGGAAGAGGGACGAATGATATGCAGTTTTCAAAAAGACTGGACCGATTTGGGGATGAAATTTTTGCTGCTCTGAACAACCGGCGCATGGAGCTGGAAGCCCAGGGCATGAAGATCTATAACATGAGTGTGGGAACCCCGGATTTTAAAACTCCGGAATACATCAAAAAAGCCGTAGCGGAAGCGGCCATGGATGACAACAACTGGAAGTACAGCCTCCGGGATCTGCCGGAGCTTCTGGAAGCAGTCTGCACTTATTATAAAAAACGTTTTGATGTGGAACTGACACCGGATATGGTAATGACCGTTTATGGAAGCCAGGAAGGAATGGGACATCTCGGCATGGCCCTCTGTGACGAAGGAGATACCGTCCTTCTTCCGGACCCGTGCTATCCGGTATTTGCAGCAGGAAGCCTGATGGCCGGAGCGGTTCCTTACTACTATCCACTGGTTGCGGAACATGACTTTCTCCCCTATGTAAAAGGAATCCCGGAAGAAGTGGCAAAAAAGGCCAAATACATGGTGGTATCCCTTCCGTCCAATCCGGTAGGAAGTATAGCCACACCAGGACTTTACGAAGAAATCGTGGAATTTGCGAAAAAATATGATATTCTCATTATTCATGATAATGCATACAGCGATATTATCTTTGACGGAGCATTTGGAGGAAGCTTCCTTGCAACACTAGGGGCAAAAGAGATCGGAGTGGAGTTCTTCAGCCTTTCCAAATCCTTCAATGTTACCGGTGCAAGACTCAGCTTTCTGGTAGGTCGGCCGGACGTGATCGCAGCACTTCGCAAGCTGAGAAGCCAGATTGATTTCGGCATGTTCCTGCCACTTCAGAAAGCCGCTGTTGCAGCACTTGAGGGACCGCTGGACAGCGTAAAAGAACAGTGTCAGATGTACGAGGAGAGAAGAGATGCCCTCTGCCAGGGACTTCGCGACATTGGCTGGGAACTTCCAAATGGAAAAGGTACCATGTTCGTCTGGGCAAAGATCCCGGGTGGCCGCACGGACAGCATGGCATTTTGTATGGAACTGATGGAAAAAGCCGGCGTCATCGTAACACCGGGAGCAAGCTTCGGTCCTCACGGAGAAGGCTACGTACGTTTCGCTCTGGTACTTCCGCCGGAGAAGATCCGGGAAGCAGTGGAAGCGATTGGGAACAGCGGAATTACCGTTACAAAATGATCCGCGGTGACTTCTGAAATTCATGGATAAACGGCTGGCCTGTTTTCCGGCAGAGAAGCATCTCATAAAGACCGGAAGCTTTGCAGGTTTTTTGGAAAATATCCAATCCGTCTTTATCAAGAACAGAAGAAGCATCGGCAGATTTGGTCAGGAGAGGAATGGAAGCATTTCGTTTGATCTGGCTAAGGAGTGGCGTACTGTTTTTGCAAAAACCAAGTACCCGGGCATAGGGAATATGTCCGGGTGCTTTTTCTTTCAGATCAAGAAAGATCCGGACAAGACCACGGCAGATGGCGGAGCGGGTGACATCTCTGGTTTTCAGAAGATCCGCAAACTGGGAAAAACTTTCATACTGGTTCCGGTATTTTAAGATCCGGCGGATCAATGCATCGGAAAGATCCGGATACTGACGCAGCGTTTCTTCAGTTTCCAAAAGAAGCTTATAGTGCAGAGGAAGATCCAGAGTTGTTTCCGAAAGCCAGCAGCCCTTTTTAAGCGCAGAGGAAAAAACCGGAAATGCCGCAGCCGGAATAAAACGGGAAAAATCCATGGCGTCCTTTTTGGCGGAAAGAAGTTCCCGGATACCGGAAGCAGACGGGAAAAAATCTCCGGAAACATCCGAGAGATCCGCATCGTGATACCCACTTCCTTTTCGGAGAAGCGCATGGGGACGGATGGAGCTGTTCTGGCGCAGCAGGGCTTTGCAGTATTCAATACCAAGAATATTGTTGGGCGAAGAAAGGATAGAATCCATCTGCTCCGGAAAAATAAAATGTCCGTCACCGGAAGACACATCAGAGATGGCAGATTTTGCAACATAACTTGTCAGCGCACGGCTTCTTGCCAGAGGAAAACTCATTCCGTCACGCAGGTTTTTCTGAAGAAAATCTCTGTATACAGGCGGTTCCGCAACAAGAATACGAGCTGTTTCCATAAGGATCTCCGTATCGCCGCATTCGCTTCCAAAACAAAGTTCATCTACGCACCCAAGTCCATCCAGAAGACTTACGCCGCCTGCGGCAAAGCCCTCCGCACTGGCAGTGGAAACCTGGATGGGAAGCTCCAGGACAAGATCGGCACCGCCAAGAAGAGCCATCTCCGCCCGGAGATATTTTTCCATAAGCGCAGGTGCGCCTCTCTGCACAAAATCTCCGCTCATGGCGACGATCACATAATCAGCACCAAGAGTTTCTCTGACATAACGGATCTGATATTCATGCCCCCTGTGAAAAGGATTGTATTCTGCAATAATTCCAACAACTTTCATATAAAAAACCTGCCATTTCTGAAAAGTTAAATTTTACTCAGAGCCTTACCACGAGACAGACTGCATATACCTGCCTGGCACTGCGTTTTTCCGTAATGAAGCTATTCTAACATAAGCACTGCAAAAAGTTAAGTCATACATAATCCACTTCGCAGTCAGCCCGTAAATTGCACCTCAAAAAATACGCCGCACATCCATTTTCTGACAATGAAAAGCTTGAAATACAAAGTGTAAGGAGGTATAATAAACACAGTGTAGTGCCCGAACAGACACTAGCGTTTTTGTTACATCAAGAAAGGAGCCATTTAATCATGGGATTTGTTGAACTGCTTAAAAAAAGAGCAAAAGAAAGCGTAAAAACAATTGTACTGCCAGAGACAGAGGATATGAGAACTCTTGAGGCAACTGACAAGATTCTGAAAGAGGGAGTTGCCAAGATCATCCTTATCGGTAACGAGGAAGAGATCAACAAGAAAGCAGCAGAAGGCGGCTTTGATATTTCCGGCGCACAGATCGTAGATCCGGAGACATCTGACAGAACTCAGGCATACATTGATAAATTCGTAGAGCTGAGAGCCAAGAAAGGAATGACACCTGAGAAAGCAAAAGAGATCCTTCATACTCAGTACCCATACTATGGCGTAATGATGGTTAAAATGGGTGATGCAGACGGTATGGTATCCGGTGCATGCCACTCTACAGCAGATACACTTCGTCCATGCCTTCAGATCCTGAAGACAAAACCGGGAACCAAGCTTGTATCCGCATTCTTCCTGATCGTAGTTCCGGATTGCGAGTATGGTGCAAACGGTGCATTCGTATTTGCGGATTCCGGTCTGAACCAGAACCCGACTCCGGATGAACTTTCCGCAATCGCAGCATCTTCCGCTGAGTCCTTCAAGCTTCTTGTTCAGGAGGAGCCGATGGTAGCTATGCTTTCCCACTCCACCAAGGGAAGTGCAAAACATCCTGACGTAGATAAGATGGTAGAGGCTACCAGAATCGCCAAAGAGGAGCATCCGGAGCTTAAACTTGACGGAGAGTTCCAGCTTGACGCTGCTATCGTTCCAAGCGTAGGCGCATCCAAAGCACCTGGAAGCGAAGTAGCAGGTAAAGCAAATGTCCTTATCTTCCCAGACCTTGATGCAGGTAACATCGGATACAAGCTTGCTCAGCGTCTTGGTAAAGCAGAAGCATACGGACCTGTTACACAGGGTATCGCGAAACCTGTAAATGACCTGTCCCGTGGATGCTCTGCAGATGATATCGTAGGTGTTGTAGCGATCACAGCAGTACAGTGCCAGGCAGAGGATAAATAATCCGGTTATCATCCTTACATATCATGTTAGGGGCAAAACACCTTTTGCCCCTAACCTTATATTATAAAAAATCAGGAGAGTAAATATCATGAACGTATTGGTTATCAACTGTGGAAGTTCTTCATTAAAATATCAGTTAATCAACTCCGATACAGAGGCAGTCCTTGCAAAAGGTCTCTGCGAGAGAATTGGTATCGACGGAAGACTGGTATATCAGAAAGCCGGATGTGACAAAGAGATCACAGAGGCAGCTATGCCAACACATAAAGAGGCAATCCAGATGGTACTGGATGCACTTACCAATGACAAGACAGGCGCAATCGGAAGCCTGAAAGAAGTTAACGCAATCGGACACCGTGTCGTACACGGCGGCGAGAAATTCGCTTCTTCCGCAGTGATCACAGATGAGATGATCAAAGCAGTAGAAGAGTGCAACGACCTTGCACCGCTTCACAACCCGGCAAACCTGATCGGTATCCGTGTATGTGCAGAGCTTATGCCAGGTGTACCGCAGGTAGGTGTATTTGATACCGCTTTCCATCAGACAATGCCTGCAAAAGCATATCTCTACGGACTTCCGCTTGAATTCTACAAGAAATATAAAGTAAGAAGATACGGTTTCCATGGAACATCCCACAGCTTCGTATCCAAGAGAGCTGTTGAGTTCCTCGGCCTTGACAAAGACAACTCCAAAGTTATCGTTTGCCACCTTGGAAACGGATCTTCCATCAGCGCTGTTGTAAACGGAAAATGTGTAGACACCACAATGGGTCTTACACCACTGGAAGGTGTTGTTATGGGAACACGTTCCGGTAACATCGACCCGGCTATCATGGAGTTCATCGCTAAGAAAGAGAACCTTGACATCGAGGGCGTTATGAACGTACTCAACAAGAAATCCGGTCTTCTTGGACTTTCCGGCGGACTTTCCAGTGACTTCCGTGACCTTAACGAGGCAGCTGAGGGTGGAAACGAAGATGCAGCAAACGCAATCGATGTTCTCTGCTACGGCATCGCTAAATTCGTAGGCGGATATGTTGCAGCAATGAACGGTGTTGACGCGATCGTCTTCACAGCAGGTATCGGTGAGAACGCAATCCCGGTACGTGAGAAAGTTGTAAGCTATCTTGGATACCTTGGCGTAACACTTGACAAAGACGCAAACGGACATCGTGGCGAGGAGATCGTAATCTCCACACCAGATTCCAAAGTTAAAGTTGCAGTTATCCCGACAAACGAGGAACTTGCAATCTGCCGTGAGACTGTAGCACTGGTATAATCAGCCGCTTCAGTACTGACACAGATGGTATAAAACCGTTCGGGCATAGCCGGAAATCAGGCAGAATATTACTGCGAACCAGCAGTATACATTCGGGGGCGGACAGGTAACAGTCCACCCCCGAAATTTGCCCCTGAATTTCCGATTAAGCCAACAGTAACAAAAAATTAAAAAAATGTAATATTTTCCCGAAAATAACGTTGACAAATCACAAGACCATATGTATAATGGATTGAGTGTGGATAGGAGAGACTTATGCAGATTCATTTATTAGACATTTCTTCCTGTGATGGCAAGACGATCCAGGAGTCAGTTGTTCCTGAACTGGAGAAGATTGATTTTCAGATGGGAAGTTTTCCGGTACTTGCGAAAGAACCGGTAGAGCTTACAATCACCAATACTGGTGACAAGGTTCTTGAACTTACAGGAACCGGTAAGATTACAGTGGGAATCCCCTGTGACCGCTGTCTCGAGACAGTAGCCGTAGAGATACCGCTGGAATTTAAGAAGAAGCTCGACATGAAGCTTTCTGACGAAGAACGTGTCAATGATCTGGATGAAAGCAGCTATCTCACAGGTATGAACCTGGATGTGGACCGGTTGGTCTATCTTGAGGTATTGATATGCTGGCCTTTGAAGGTCTTATGTAAAGAAGACTGTAAAGGTATCTGCAGCCGCTGCGGGAAGAACCTGAACGAAGGTCCCTGCGGATGCAAGGAGGAGCCTAAGGATCCCCGCATGGCAGCTATCAGTGATATATTCAGTAAATTTAAGGAGGTGTAACCTATGTCCATTTGTCCTAAGAACAAATCTTCCAAAGCTAGACGTGACAAGAGAAGAGCGAACTGGAAAATGAGCGCTATGAACCTTGTTAAATGTAGCAAATGTGGAGCACTTATGATGCCACACAGAGTTTGCAAAGCTTGCGGAAGCTACAATAAGAAGGAAATCATCAAAGTTGAGGACTAATTTTAATTAGACAGTCAATATATGATGCAGAAAAGAGTCTGGTATGCTGAGATAAGTATACCGGCTTTTTTTATACTCTGAGGGGAAATAAAAATATGAAAGAGAACAAAAATCAGAAAAATACCGCCGTGAACCAGATCACAGAGGGCGTGATCTGGAAACAGCTTTTGTTTTTCTTTTTCCGATCCTGTTTGGAACTTTGTTCCAACAGATTTATAATACCGCCGATACGGTTGTGGTAGGCCGTTTTGTGGGAAAAGAAGCGCTGGCTGCAGTCGGTGGTTCATCCAGTATGATTGTGAATCTGATTGTAGGCTTTTTTGTGGGCTTATGTTCCGGTGCGGCTGTGGTAATTTCTCAGTTCTACGGTGCAAAAGACCACAAAAATCTCAAAAAAGCGCTTCACACATCCATGATCTTCTGTCTGGCTGCCAGCATAATTGTGGGGACAGCAGGATTTATCCTGGCAGAGCCGATCCTTCACCTGATGAAAACACCGGCAGAAGTAATTCCGGATTCTGTACTGTACCTGCATATCTATTTTGCGGGAACTTTTTTCAATCTGGTTTACAACATGGTATCCAGTATCTTAAGAGCAGTAGGAGACTCCAAAAGACCCCTTTATGTGCTGATCATCACCTGCCTTTTGAATATTCTTCTGGATGTTGTGTTTGTTGTAATCTTCCATATGGGAGTTCTTGGCGTTGCACTTGCAACAGTCAGCTGTCAGGCAGTCAGTGCCATTCTTGTAACCTGGTTTTTGATGCGGGCAGAAGATATTTACCGTCTGGAATTCCATGAGATCCGTTTTGATCTCCGGTCTCTTGGAGCAGTTTTAAGGATTGGACTTCCAGCAGGACTGGAATCTGTGATGTACAACATTGCCAATCTTACTATTCAGATTTTTGTCAATGAGCTGGGAACGGATACCGTGGCAGCCTGGGGAACCCTGGGAAAAATTGACGCGGTATTCTGGATGGTCTGCAATGCCTTTGCTATCTCAATTACCACCTTTGTGGGACAGAACTATGGTGCCGGAAAATACCACCGCATGCGAAAAAGCGTCCGTGTCTGTATGGCAATGGCATATATTACCGCATTTATTGTAAGTGGTGCAATTGTTCTGTTTGCGGGACCAATTTACCGCCTATTTACCACAGATCAGACAGTGGTGAAAATTGGAGTCCATATGATCCGGTTCCTGATCCCATCGTATGCGCTTTATGTTGTGATCGGAATTCTGTCCGGCGCCCTGCGTGGTGCCGGAAGAGTTCTGATCCCCATGATTCTGACATGCGGAGGCGTCTGCATGATCCGGATTATCTGGCTGTTTGCCTTTGTAAAATCCCATCCCGGAATTAACAGCATTATGCTCAGCTATCCGGTGTCCTGGGTAATTACTGCGGTGCTGTTTGTCATTTACTATTTCCGGCGTTTTCCCGGTATACAAAAAAAGAAATAACCATATAAAAAGGGTGCTGATTCTGCGTGATAGCAGTGATTGGCACCTTTGTTTTTCTCGAAAAATGTCGATTTATTACGAATTGATTTCATTGCCTGAAAAGAGAAAAAGCGGTATTCTGGACGCATATAGATGGATATTTAAAACAGCACAAAAGGGGATGAATCACATGCACAATCTGCGAAAAACAATAAGATATGGGATTTTATCAGTACTTGGAGTGATTGTTATGGGGATCTGCATGAGGTACGCCATAAAAACGGTAATGGCAGCAATCACAGCCCTGACGGTGGGAATCCGAAACCGATCCGGAAAGCGGGGTGGCAGCCATAGAGAAGAAAAATAAGCTGTGGACTCTTATTTTCGGAATTACAGTGATTTTATCCATGACGGCATTTTTTCTGATGTACCGCATGAACAATGAATATACGGCCAGAGGGGAGCAGCCCATTCAGGGAATTCTCTGTCTGGATGAGGAAAAAGCAGCGGGGAAACTGCATTATCTGGTCAGAGAATGGCAGTATTTTCCGGGGAAACTTCTTACTCCAGATATGCTGAAAGAAAACACCGGATATTACAGCCGGTATATTTCCATTGGAGAATACGGAGGAATGGAACTGGGTGACAAAAATACCTCTCCCTATGGCTGCGGAACCTATCGGATGATTTTGATTCTGCCGAAAAAAGAACAGACATGGGCCCTTTCTCTTAAGGAGGTCTTTTCCGCATACCGGATTTATATCAACGGAGAACTGGCAGGAGAAGTGGGAGATCCGGATGAAAAAACTTATAAAGAGCAGATTATGAACCGTGTTTTTACATTTCAGGGATCTGAAATGGCGGAAATTGTCATAGCAGTGGCAGACAAAAACCATGTCAAATCCGGAATTCAGTATATTCCGGTGTTCGGGTCCCCGGTTCAGATCAATATGCAGAGAGGATTGCGGGTACTTGGGAGCGGATTTGCCATGGCATTTTGTATTTGCGTCATGTTTGGAGTGCTTACAGTATATATCCGCACCAGGACATATCTGTCTCTTATGATTGATGTCTGGATTGTGGCAGCTTTTCTTCTGGAAATTTTTGCGGATATTCTTCCCTCAGCAGGAATTTTCTATGAAGCATCCTGGATCAGCGAAGCTGTCAAATGGGTTGCGACGTTTTATATGCTGGTAAATACTTTCGGGGAAACTTACTGCGGATATGGGAAAATTGTTCTGGTGGGAACAACGGTTTACGCCTGTTCCCTTGTAGCAGATCGGATCTGGCCTCTTTACGAACCTATCATCGGAGGCGGGTTTCCGGAGACCGGAGGGATGGTACTGGCCATTGCGTTTGCCTGCGTGCTGTGGAGAGATCTTTCAGAAGCGTACAAAATCCGTCTCACCTATGAGATATACAGCAAACAGACAGAACTGCGTCTGCTTGCTCAGAAAAAACATTATGAAAAACTGAAAGCGCAGATGGATGAAACCAGCCGTGTCCGTCATGATATGCGGCAACATCTCCGGGTGCTGGCTGCCCTTCTGGAACAGAAACAGTATGAGGAAATGCAGACGTATCTTTGCCGATATACAAGGGAGTTTCAGGAGAGGCTTACATATCAGACCTACTGTAAAAATCAGGTAACCGATGCAATTCTTCATTATTATGAGGAGATCTGCCGGGAAAAAAGAATCTCTTTTCAGTGCCAGGTGGAGGCACCGGAGAATACAGGAATCGAAGATACCGACTTCTGCCGGCTTTTTGGAAATCTGCTGGAAAACGCAGTTGAGGCAGCCGAAAGGTGCCCGGATGGCAGCCCGAGATTTATCCGAGTACAGATCCGGGCCAGAAATAATAAACTGCTGATCGAAGAAGAAAATAGTTGTACAGGTTCTCTTCGAAGAGGCAGGGACGGAATTTTCTCCGGAAAACATTCCGGACAGGGAATCGGAACCGAATCCATCTCGGAGGTTGCGGCACGTTATGGTGGTCTTGCAGACTTTCAGGACCATAATGGGATTTTTAAGGCAGAGATTTTCCTTCGCCTGACGAAAAAAGATACTGAAGATAAGCTTTTCGGATAGCGGCAGAACCACGTTTCCGGATCTGGACAGTTTCTCCGTTATCCAGAAGGAATCCGTCGTCGGTGGCTTCCTGGATGCGGTCCATATTTACCATACATCCACGGTAACAGGAGAGAAAATTGTGGCAGTCACGGATCTGCTCCTCAAATTTATGGAATGTAAGGTAAGAACGCAGCGGGCCGGCATCTGTATGCAGGCAGACGGCATTGCGGAATGTATCTGCATATAGAATGCTGTGCAGCGGCACACGCACAGGAACACGGTCAGAAATAATTTCGATATATCGTGCATGAAGAGCCTCTTTCAGACGAAAAGAATCCAGAATCTGACACAGCTTTTCCGACTGAAAAGGTTTCAGAAGATAGTAGGCGGCATTTACGTCGTAGCTTTCCACCGCAAATTCACTGCTGGTAGTCACAAAAACAAGAATGCAGTCATCAGACTGATTTCGGATTCTTCTGGCTGCTTCCATGCCGGTAATGCCATCCATATAGATATCCAGAAACAGGATCTGGAAATTTCCGGGCCGGTAATCGTCAAAGAAAGTCTCCGCACTGGAAAAGTACCGGATTTCCGTGGGAATCTGTCTGTTTTCAAAATAAGAAGTAATAATGCGTTTCAGCTGTTCTGCGTCCGATGCAATGTCATCAATAATAGCAATATTCAAAATCTGTAACCTCCGGAGAAATAAGTGTAAAGGTAGTATAGCATAACTTTTCGGAATGTCCAGAGGCAGTTTACGGTTTTACATAAGTTTTACGGGGGAGATTTTGTAGAGAAATGTCGTAAGATCTCATATTCTCTCAAAATCATTAGTAAATTCTGGAAAAAGAGTGCAAGATATCATGGAAAACGTCATTTCGTCACAGGTTAGTTGTCATTTGCCGGGAAATTTTTTACAATGATGTCATCCAAAAAGAAAGGCGGTAGATATACGGAAAGTAAAAAAGAAAACTGGCGACATGAGAAACTGTCAACAAAAATCCAGACAAAACCCTTAAAAAAACCCTTACAACAACGGCTGTATTTCAGAGCATGAAACGCAGCCGTTTTCCCCGTTCCCAAAATACATGCTTCTTGACGGAAAGCAGGAAATTCGTTATTATTCGTTGTAGAGTGAAAAAGCCAATGCAGATATCTTTATCTGCAGGAACTTACGAAAAAAGAAAATGGAGAAACACACATGAACATTCTTAATATAGAACATATCCACAAGATTTTTGGAGACAAGGTAATTTTTGACGATATTTCCTGCGGCATTGATCAGGGAGAAAAGATCGGAATCATCGGTGTCAACGGAACAGGAAAAACCACCTTGCTCCGGGTCATTGCAGGAGAAGAAGAACCGGATGAAGGCCAGGTGATCACCCAGAACGGAATTCGTATCAGCTGGCTTCCCCAGACTCCGGAATTTCCACAGCATATGACCATTCTGGACTATGTGGCAGAGGGCAAATGGCAGAAAGACTGGAGTACGGAGAGCGAGGCACGCCGTATGCTGAACACGCTTGGAATTACAGACCAGAACAGCAATATGGATAATCTTTCCGGCGGTGAAAAAAAGAGAGTGGCACTGGCCAGAATGCTTTTAAATCCGGCAGACATCCTGATCCTGGATGAGCCTACCAACCACCTGGACGGGGAGATGGTTACCTGGCTGGAAGACTTTCTTCGGAATTTTCGTGGAACTGTGATCATGGTTACCCATGACCGATACTTCCTGGACCGTGTGGCCAACCGTATCCTGGAGATCAGCCACGGAAAATTATATTCCTACGCAGGAGATTACTCCAGGTTTCTGGAATTGAAAGCCCAGAGAGAAGAGATGGAGCTTGCCAGCGACCGTAAACGCCGCAGTGTCCTTCGGATGGAACTGGAATGGGCGGCGAGAGGCTGCCGGGCCAGAAGTACCAAGCAGAGGGCAAGGCTTGACCGTCTGGAAGCACTGAAAGCAGGAAAAACTCCGGTAAAAGATCAGAATGTAGAGATGGACTCCGTGGAAACCCGTATGGGCAAAAAGACCGTAGAGTTCCATCACGTGAGTAAATCCATAGAAGGCCGCCTTCTGATCAATGATTTTGATTATATTGTTCTAAGAGATCAGCGCCTTGGAATCATCGGCCCCAACGGCTGTGGAAAATCCACCCTCCTTAAGATGGTAGAAGGACTGGTTGCTCCGGATTCCGGAGAAATTCAGATCGGCGAAACCATCCGCATCGGATATCTCGCCCAGAACGTTCCGGATATGGATGGAAGACAGCGAGTGATCGATTATATTCGCGAAGTGGCAGAATATGTTCCGACGAAAGAAGGAAGAATCACCGCTTCCCAGATGCTGGAGAGATTTCTTTTTGACCCGGCCATGCAGTACACACCTGTAGAAAAACTTTCCGGAGGAGAGAAGAGAAGACTGTACCTTCTGAAAGTCCTGATGGAGGCACCGAACGTCCTGCTCCTGGATGAGCCAGGAAATGATCTGGATATCCCTACTATGACTATCCTGGAAGATTATCTGGATTCTTTTTCCGGTATTGTGATTACCGTATCTCATGACCGTTATTTCCTTGACAATGTGGTAAACCGCATTATGGCATTTGAGGGGGATGGACAGCTGGTACAGTATGAAGGGGGATACACCGATTATCTGGAAGCGAAAGCCAGAAAAGGCCAGACACTGGAAACACGTTCGGATATGGCAGGCAGCAGCCAGGACGAGATGCCGGAACCGGAAAAAAAGAAATCCTCAGCAGATACCTGGAAACAGAACCGGAAACAGAAGCTGAAATTTACCTATAAAGAACAGAAAGAATTTGAAACCATCGATGATGACATTGCGGCACTGGAGGAACGTCTGGAACAGATCGACAAAGAAATGGCAGTCAATGCCACCAACGCCGGAAAACTCCGGGAACTTTCCGAAGAACAGCAGGAAACCCAGCAGAAGCTGGATGAAAAAATGGATCGTTGGGTGTATTTAAACGACCTTGCGGAACAGATCGAGGCGCAGAAAGAATAAGATATATCAGCAGAGAGCTTATAGCATTTCGGGGAATACCGCTATAAGCTCTCTGTTTTCAACTGTTTTATTTTCAGGGTTTGCGCGAAACGTATTGACTTCCCGGGCAGAATTTTAGTATCATAAGTAACGGTACATTTGTTTTGGTACTCTGCAGTGAAAATCCTTGTACCGCTGGGTCTGAGGATTTTCACTACAGTGTACCATATGCATTCCGAAAAGGTTTTCGGACAGAGAAAGGACAACATATGTCAGAAATGGTAAAAGTCGTTGTAGACGCAATGGGCGGTGACAATGCCCCGGTAGAGCCGGTGAAGGCAGCCGTAGAAGCCGTAAAAGAGAAACATAACATTCAGGTTATCCTCACAGGACAGGAAGATGTGATAAAGGCAGAACTTCAGAAATACCAGGATTACCCGAAAGACAGAATCCGTGTGGTACACGCTTCCCAGGTGATTGAGACCGCAGAGCCTCCGGTAATGGCAATCCAGAAAAAGAAAGATTCCTCCATTGTAGTAGGCTTAAATCTTGTAAAAAAACAGGAAGCAGACGCGTTCGTTTCCTCCGGAAGCACCGGAGCGGTTCTGGTAGGCGGACAGGTGATTGTAGGCAGGATCAAAGGCATCCAGAGACCGCCTCTTGCTCCGCTGATCCCGACAGCCAAAGGAGTTTCCCTTCTGATCGACTGCGGAGCCAACGTAGATGCCAGACCGAACCATCTGGTACAGTTTGCACAGATGGGTTCCATCTATATGGAGAACGTGGTTGGTGTTAAGAAACCAAGAGTAGCCATCGTAAATAACGGTGCGGAGGAAGAAAAAGGAAATGCCCTGGTTAAAGCCACATTCCCTCTTTTAAAAGCATGCAAAGATATCAATTTCATCGGAAGCATTGAGGCAAGGGACATCCCGGCAGGATACGCAGATGTAGTTGTCTGCGAAGCATTTGTGGGAAATGTGATCCTCAAGCTTTATGAAGGCGTGGGAGCTACCATGGTATCCATGATCAAAAAAGGCATGATGACAAGCCTCCGAAGTAAAGTAGGAGCCCTGATGGTGAAACCGGCCCTCAAGGAAACCCTGAAAGCTTTTGACGCCAGTGAATATGGCGGAGCCCCGCTTCTTGGACTGAAAGGTCTGGTAGTAAAGAGTCACGGAAGCGCGAAGAGTGTGGAGATCCGCCATGCTATCTTCCAGTGCGAGCAGTTTAAGGAAGAAAAGATCAACGAAAAGATCGAAGAATTTATTGCAGCTGAACAGAAAGCACAGGCAGAAGCAAAAACCGAAGAAAAATAAAAAACAGAAATCAAAATACGGGGTACAGACAGATAAGTCCCGAAAGTATTACAGACAGAACAGGAGGCGAGCAGTCTTGGAACTGGAAATACTGAAAACAATCATCGAGAAAACTCTGGGAAAGACCATGGGTACCATTACCGAGAAAACTACGTTTGTAGATGATCTGGGAATTGATTCTCTGGATTTCTTTCAGATCCTCATTGATCTGGAAGAAACTTATGATATCCATATTGATCAGCAGGAAGCAGAAGAGATCGTTACCATAGGAGATGCAGTGGAGACTCTTCGCCGCGCAACGAAGGGAAAAAGAAATGGAAAATAATTTAAAAAAACTGGAACAGACCATCGGATATCAGTTTACCGCAAAATCTTTGCTGGAACAGGCAATGACGCACAGTTCCTACGCCAATGAGAAACATCTTGGAAAACTTGGCTGCAACGAGCGCCTGGAATTTCTGGGGGATGCAGTGCTGGAACTGATCAGCAGTGACTTTCTGTACAAAAAATTCCGCAATAACCAGGAGGGAGAACTTACCAAAAAGCGCGCCAGCATGGTGTGCGAAAAGAGCCTTGCCTACTGTGCAAGAGAATTCGGCCTTCCGGAGTTCATTCTTCTTGGAAGAGGCGAAGAGATGATGGGCGGCCGGAAACGTGACTCCATCGTATCCGATGCTCTGGAATCCCTCATTGGAGCCATGTATCTGGACGGCGGTTTTGAACCGGCCCAGACATTTGTGCTGAAATTTATCCTCAATGACCTGGAAGATAAGAGGATTTTTTATGACAGCAAGACCGTACTGCAGGAGATGGTGCAGGAAGGTGGAAACCATCCGGTGGAATACCGTCTTCTGAAAGAAGAAGGACCGGATCACAGCAAGAGCTTTACCGTAGAAGCCCTGATCAACGGAGAGAGTATGGGAACCGGAACCGGCCATACCAAGAAAGCGGCAGAGCAGGCCGCAGCCCTTGAGGCGATCCGCAGGATCAAATAAACAGCAGGTGTCCAATGTATCTGAAAAATATAGAGGTGCAGGGATTCAAATCTTTTGCACAGAAAATCAATTTTGAATTTCATAACGGGATCACCGGTATTGTAGGGCCTAACGGCAGTGGAAAAAGCAACGTCGGCGATGCAGTCCGCTGGGTTCTGGGCGAGCAGAGTGCCAAGCAGCTGCGAGGCGGAAACATGCAGGACGTTATTTTTTCCGGAACAGAACTCAGGAAGCCCTTAAGCTTTGCATCCGTAGCCATTACTCTGGATAACAGCGACCATAAGCTTCCGGTGGATTTTGAGGAAGTGACCGTAACCAGAAGACTGTACCGCTCCGGGGAAAGTGAGTACCGCATCAACGGAAGCTCCTGCCGTCTGAAAGACATCAACGAGATGTTTTATGATACCGGTATCGGAAAAGAAGGCTATTCCATCATCGGCCAGGGCCAGATTGACAAGATCTTAAGTGGTAAACCGGAAGACCGCCGTGAGCTTTTTGATGAGGCAGCAGGAATCGTCAAGTTCAAAAGACGAAAGAACACTACCTTGAAAAAACTGGAAGAAGAACAGCAGAACCTGGTCCGTGTCACTGATATTTTAAGCGAGCTGACCAAACAGCTGGAACCTCTGGAACGCCAGTCTGAAACCGCGAAGATCTATCTGGCAAAAAGAGAAAGCTTAAAAGAACTGGATGTAAACATGTTCCTTCTGGAATATGAACACACCGGCAAGCTGATCAGAGAGCTGGAAGAAAAGACCAGAATCGCGGAAAATCAGTTACAGGAGGCAAAAGACGCCCACAGCCGCACCAAAGACGAGTATGAACGCCTGGAAAAATCTCTGGAAGAGCTGAACCAGCGTATGGATGCTCTCAGGGAGGAAAGCCGGGACCGTGCCATCCGCAAGCAGCAGCTTTCCGGTGAGATCAATGTCCTTCATGAACAGATCCTTGCAGGTGAGCAGAATGACAGCCATTATCGCAGCCGTCTTTTGGCCATTCAGGAAGATACGGAGAAAAAATCCGCAGACAGAGAGGAACTGGAAGAGCAGAGGGCAGATCTGCAGGCAAAGCTTCGCGAAGTCAGCAGAGAGCTTTCCGATGAACAGGAAAAACTGGATAACATCCAGAGCAACATCGAAGAATGTACCCAGGCAGTAGAAGATGGAAAAAACGAGATTATCGAAATCCTCAACTCCCGTGCCAACACCAAAGGTAAAGCGCAGCGTTTTGATGCCATGATGGAGCAGCTGGATATCCGGAAGGCCGGAATCAGCCAGAGAATGCTTTCTCTGAAAACTCAGGAAGAAGAGCAGCAGTCGGCCATCACTCAGGCAAAAAAAGAGTACGATACAATCACCGAATCCATTCAGGCCATCAGGGAAGAAGGAAGTAACCTCACAAAAGAGATCAAAGCCATCCAGGAAACCCTGAAACAGCAGAATACAGAGCTGGAAGAAAGCCAGAGAGCCTACCACAGAGAGGCTTCCCGTCTGGAATCCTTAAGGAATATTACGGAACGCTACGATGGCTACGGAAACAGCATCCGCCGCGTCATGGAGCAGAAAGACCATGTACCGGGCATCCGTGGCGTTGTGGCAGATATCATCCATGTGGAGAAAAACTACGAGATCGCCATTGAGACGGCACTTGGCGGAAGCATCCAGAATATTGTCACAGACAATGAACAGACTGCCAAGGAGATGATCGAATTCCTGAAGAAAAACCGGTACGGACGTGCTACGTTTCTTCCCTTAAACAGCATTTCCCAGAGAGGCGAGTTCACTCAGCGGGGAGCTTTAAACGAACCGGGAGCCATCGGTCTTGCAAGTGGTCTGGTAAGTGCAGACAAAGAGTACACAGGACTGATCGGCTATCTTCTTGGAAAGGTACTGGTTGTGGACAATATTGATCACGCCATTGCCATTGCCAGGAAATACCGCCACAGTATCCGGATGGTAACTCTGGAGGGTGAGTCCTTAAGCCCGGGTGGTTCCATGACAGGTGGAGCTTTTAAGAACAACAGCAATCTTCTCGGCCGCCGCCGTGAGATCGAAGAACTGGAAAAAAAAGTGAAAGAACTGGCGGCCAGGTACAACGAAATCCGTCAGTCCATGGAGGATAACCGCAGTAAACGAAACGAAATGCGGGATACCGTAAATTCCCTGCAGCAGAAATTCCAGGAACAGTCCATCGGGCAGAATACAGCCAGGATGAACATCGAGCAGCTGGAGAAAAAAGCAGAAGAAATCCGGGGCGGTTATGCAAGGATCGAGCGGGAACAGGAAGAAATTCGCCGTCAGACAAGAGAAATGCAGGCAGATAACGCTCAGATCACACAGGAACTGGAAACTTCCAAAAAGGACGAGGAAGAGCTGGAAACCTTCATCGAAACCCGCCAGAAAGAACTGGAAGACTGGAAAAAAGATGAGGCACAAACCCTGGAAACTCTGGAAAAGATCCGTCTGGACGCATCCGCATCCCAGCAGAAAGAAAGCTTCATAAAAGAAAACCTGAAACGACTGAAAGAAGAGATCGATGTTCTTTTAAAAGAAAAAGAAGAAATCCTGGATTCCCTGGAAAAAGGCAGCCAGGAAACAGCACAGAAAAGAAAAACCATCGAGAATGTCCGTGTAGAGATCGAGAGCTTTGCCGCAAAAGAAGAAGCATCCGAAAAACAGCTTGAAAAGCTGCAGCAGGAAAAAGAAGAAAGTACAAAGAGTCATAAAGAGTTCTTTGAAAAACGGGATGAGCTGTCCAATCAGATCAGTCTTCTGGATAAAGAATGTTTCCGTCTGAAAACCCAGGCGGAAAAGATCGAGGAAAACCGGGAAGCCCGTATTTCCTATATGTGGGAAGAATACGAGATTACCCCGAATAATGCGCTGCAGTACCGAAAAGAAGAACTTGGTGATCGCCATGTGATGAAACAGCAGATCCACAAATTAAAGGATGAGATCCGGGCCCTTGGTTCTGTCAATGTCAATGCCATTGAGGATTACAAGGAACTTCTGGAACGCCATACCTTCTTAAGCGGCCAGTACAACGATCTTCTGGAAGCGGAAAAAACGCTGGAACAGATCATTCAGGAGCTGGATGAGGGAATGCGGAAACAGTTCACCGAAAAATTCGGAGAGATCCAGAAAGAATTTGACAAGGCATTTAAGGAGCTGTTCGGCGGAGGCCGGGGAACTCTGGAGCTTGCGGAAGATGAGGATATTCTGGAGGCCGGAATCAAAATTATTTCCCAGCCGCCCGGAAAAAAACTTCAGAACATGATGCAGCTTTCCGGTGGAGAGAAGGCACTGACAGCCATTGCCCTTCTTTTTGCCATCCAGAACCTGAAACCATCACCGTTCTGTCTTCTGGATGAGATCGAGGCAGCCCTGGATGACTCAAACGTAGGCCGTTTTGCAGGATATTTACAGAAGTTGACGAAGAACACACAATTTATTATAATAACACATAGACGTGGTACCATGAATGCTGCAGACCGCCTTTATGGAATTACCATGCAGGAAAAAGGGGTATCAACGCTGGTATCGGTAGACCTGGTCGAGAACCAGCTTACTCAGTGATAAAGGGGATGAATCAGTATGGCAGAAGAAAAAAAAGGATTTTTTAAACGTCTGGTAAGCGGCCTTACCAAAACGCGAGATAATATCGTTGCCGGTTTTGACTCCATTTTCAGCGGTTTTTCCAGTATTGATGATGATTTTTACGAAGAGCTGGAAGAGATCCTGATCATGGGAGACATCGGCATTAACGCAACCACCTCCATTCTGGAGCACCTGAAGGAACAGGTGGCTGAACAGCATATCAAAGAGCCGTCCCAGTGCAAGCAGCTTCTGATCGACAGTATCAAGAAGCAGATGCAGGTGGAGAGCACAGAATATGAATTCGAGAACCGGAAATCCGTGATCCTGGTGATCGGTGTCAACGGAGTCGGTAAGACTACCTCCGTTGGTAAACTTGCCGGTAAACTGAAGGATCAGGGAAAGAAAGTAATCCTTGGTGCGGCAGATACGTTCCGTGCGGCAGCAGGAGAACAGCTGACACAGTGGGCTAACCGTGCAGGTGTTGAGATCATCGGCGGACAGGACGGTGCAGACCCGGCATCGGTTGTCTATGATGCGGTGGCAGCAGCCAAGGCCAGAAATGCGGATGTTCTGATCTGCGACACAGCAGGAAGACTTCACAATAAGAAGAACCTTATGGAGGAGCTTCGCAAAATTTACCGTATTCTGGAACGTGAGTACCCGGAAGCATATCTGGAAACTCTGGTAGTCCTTGACGGAACCACCGGCCAGAACGCGCTTTCTCAGGCAAGACAGTTTGCCGAGGTAGCCAACGTTACCGGAATTATCCTTACCAAACTTGATGGTACAGCCAAGGGTGGAATTGCCGTAGCGATCCAGTCCGAGCTTGATATACCAGTAAAATACATCGGAGTAGGCGAGAGCATCGATGACTTGCAGAAATTCGACGCAGACGCATTTGTAAACGCCCTCTTTGACGTAGAAGAAAGGAGCTAATTATGCTTACATTAGAAAGCTTTGAAGAAGCGGCAGCAAAAGTAAAAGAAGTGACACAGGAAACAAAGCTGATATACAGCAGTTATTTCTCTGATATGACAGGAAACAAGGTTTACCTGAAACCGGAGAACATGCAGCGTACCGGTGCATATAAAGTACGTGGCGCATATTATAAGATCAGCACACTTTCTGACGAAGAGAGAAACAAAGGTCTGATTACAGCATCTGCAGGAAACCATGCACAGGGCGTTGCCTATGCTGCACATAAATACGGAGTAAAAGCCGTCATTGTCATGCCCACCACCACACCACTGATCAAGGTGGAGCGTACCAAGAGCTATGGAGCGGAAGTCATCCTTCACGGAGATGTTTACGATGAGGCATGTGCCCATGCGCTTCAGCTTGCAGAGGAGAACGGATATACCTTTATCCATCCTTTTGACGACCCGGCAGTAGCTACCGGACAGGGAACCATCGCCATGGAGATTGTACAGGAACTCCCGCTGGTAGATTATATCCTGGTACCTATTGGAGGAGGCGGACTTGCAACAGGTGTTTCCACACTTGCCAAGCTTCTGAACCCTCATATTAAAGTCATCGGCGTGGAGCCGGCAGGAGCAGCCTGCATGAAAGCTTCCCTGGAAAAAGGTGAGGTTGTAACTCTTCCTCACGTAAATACCATTGCAGATGGTACTGCAGTGCAGACTCCGGGAAAAAATATCTTCCCGTATATCCAGGAGAACCTGGACGATATCATCACCATTGATGATGATGAACTGATCGTAGCTTTCCTGGATATGGTAGAAAATCACAAGATGATCGTAGAGAACTCCGGTCTTCTTACCGTAGCAGCTCTCCGTCATCTGGACGTTAAGAACAAAAAGATCGTATCCATCTTAAGTGGCGGAAACATGGATGTGATCACCATGTCTTCCGTTGTACAGCACGGCCTGATCCAGCGTGACCGTATCTTCACCGTATCCGTCCTCATCCCGGACAAGCCAGGCGAACTGGTACGTGTTGCAAGCGTCATCGCCGAGAACCAGGGAAATGTCATCAAACTGGATCACAACCAGTTTGTAAGCACCAACAGAAATGCAGCTGTAGAGCTTCGGATCACCATGGAGGCATTTGGCACCGACCATAAGAATCAGATCGTAGCAGCACTGGAGAAAGCCGGATGTAAGCCTAGGGTTGTTAGAGCGATACTGTAAGAAAGATAGAACGAATATAAAAGCGAATATGGAAAACGTCTCAGAGTCATAATGAACCTGGGACGTTTTTTTATAGAAATTCATGGCAAATTCCGAAATGGGAAAACTTTGTTATGCGGAGAGTCGAAATTTGTCGATGAAAATAGAATGAAATTTGTAATGAAATGTAGTAAACTGAGTAATAATTGAAAAGATGACCGAACAACTCCGAACAAAATGGTTGCGGATCAAAAAAAGGAATGTTATACTAAATACTACAGAGAGAGGTCTTGCGTATGAAAATGCATATACATGGTCAGTTGAGAAAATATTTTGATTTAATGGCGAGTATTGTGCGAAGAGTGTTAGATAAACATGAATTTTCTGAAAAAGATTTTCGAAGTGTTTTCGAAAATCAGAATGGAGAACCTTATTCGGTTTTAAAAAGACGTTTTCCTCAGTTGATGAATGATAATTGTACATATAAAGAAATTGAGATTACAGATTTAACGGATGCATTTTTGATTGGTGTACAGTCGCTTGCCTCTGGGTGGAATAATCTTTATTATGATGTGATATTACTCTACTATATGGATCGCGCAATAGAAAGATGCTATAAAAGAAATCGAACATTTAAAAGTGAAGTAGAAGAATATACTGCGTTAAATTTTAATAGTAAAGAAACAGGGATTTTAATTATTGAAAAAGTAAAATGTAAATGGGAACATACTCAGATCCGTAACAGTTTTGAGGCGGTTTTGAAGAATTTCTATTATGTGGATTGTTATGCACTAAAAAATACAATAACCGTTAATTATGTGTTTGATTCCTCTTTGGCTTTTGAAGATAAAAGCAGTTTGAAATTGGCAATTTCTCCCGTGACAAAAGAAAAAACAGTAGAATTCAGTGCCCCTTATGAGCGGAAAAATGAAAAAACAAATGCTGGGCAGAAACTTTTTAGAGTAGAGCGTGTTGTAAATGAAGATCATATTACTGAAAAAGTTTTGAATAATATTTTAAAAGCGGGGGAAGATCAAGTAGATGTCCTTGTTTTTCCTGAGATGTTGGGAACACAGTGTATGTTGGATAAAATTAAAAAGAGTTTAGATGGAAAGGAACAGGAGATTCCGCTTTTGATTGTATTCCCTTCTATTTGGGAGAAAACAGATAATGATGAAATGAATCAAAATCAAAGCAGCGTATTTTTACAGGGTGAAGAACTATTTAAACAAAAGAAATATGCAGATTTCAAATATTTCTCAAATGGAGCATTTGTATATGAAGATATTAACCGAAAAAGAAATGAAGAAAAAGTAATTCATATTCTGCATATAGAAGACCTTGGAAGAATATGTGTCATTATATGTTATGATTATTTAGAGGAGGAGAATCGAGAAGGGATTGTCAAAAATTTTCATCCTACATTGATCTGCAGTCCTTCATTTTCAACAGGAAGCTTTGATTTTCGAATTCTGGCGCAACATAATTTTTCAAGAAATTGTAACTGGATTTGGTGTAATACATGTTCTGCCTTGCATACAGCTGACGAAAAAAAGAAAAAGAATTTTGATATTATTGGGCTTATCACGAAATTGAGTAAAAATTGTGATTTGAGTGCAGAAGGTACATTTCAGGAAGTATATGATGGAATAACAAAATGTCAGAAGAACAGTTGTGATAACTGCATTTATTGTACGGAAATTCCATTGAATATTTTGGAAAATGAGGTGACGAAATGAGTGAAATGGAATATTACATTACGAAGTTAAAAGAAAATATTAGCCGAGATAATGGAAAAGGAGCAGTTGCAGACAGGGGTGTAGAAGATTTATTTCAGGATTTGCTGATTTCCATTTCAGATTCGTATTTAGAAGCATACGAAAGAAATAATCTGGAAAAAATGAAGCAACTGTTAGAAGAACAGCGCAAATTGAGAAAACAATTGACAAAAGAATTGAATAAATCTGCGAACCAAATTCTTATTATTTCAGCCCAAATAGTGGATCAATATAATACTTTTAATAAAATTTACCAAAATCTTATTGCTGATAAGAATATAAAAGTAGATGCTGAATTTATAGAAGTGCAATATAAAAATGCCAGGAGTATCATGGAATTTTTATATAGACATTCACATGTAAGACATAAAGATTTAATAGAACTGGGGATTTCAAGAAGCTCGGTTACAGATACGCTAAGATCTCTGGAGAATGCTGGACTGGTTGATAGAATTCAATGTGATAATTGTGCTTTTTATAATTTATCCAGTGAAGGACGAAAATATATTCGGAGCAAGGTGGAAAATATTGATCGGGAAATAACAATAGACGCAGAATTAGTCACTGAGAGAACTCATAAAGTGACAGCTCTTAAAGCACAGAGAGTTTGTTATCAGTATACATCATATGATAATTCACGATATTTATATGCTATTGATTTTAATGAAAAAGATAAAGAAGAACGTGAAAAACTACAAAGAAAATTTACAGGTTCAATGTGAGGGTGATATATGGAATATTTAATTGAAAATATAAAAAAAATGAATGAGATAGAACCCAACTGGCTGGTTATTGTCAAAGAAGAACTGGATAATGATGCTGTTCCTCAGAATAGAGAACTCGCAAAGAAATATAACGAATTATGGAAAAATTTGAGAATTGCTTTAAAAAGGGATCGTATTAGAGCAGAAGAAGTATTTGGGAATCAGATTGGAGACAAAGGAAACTGGATTTTAAAGTCTGTGGAAGATTCTTTGGAAACTTACTTCTCATTCGAACAGCTTCGTATAATTCAGGAGAGAAGTTTATCTGAGGCAGAAGAAATTCTGAGATATCTATTTGAAAATGTGATTATTTATTATAATCCTAAATTTCCACGTAAATATAGAGATTTTGGATTTGAGACTGTTTCCAAATTTCTGGATATGACAATAGGATTAAATGGATTAGTGGATTTTTATATTCGTAGTCGATATACCATTGACATTATAAAAGAAGATTTGGCAGATGAAACAGGATTGAAAGAAGAATTATGTGAACTGGTGGCAGGGATAATAAAAGAAAATTATCAGACTTTACAGATGGGACTTATTATGAGCTATTTGAGGAAAAAGTTTGATGAAGATAAAGAAGGGCGTAATGGAAAAGACGAAAATTAAAATAAACAAAACCGAAATTGAACTTCTAGAATACATCCCAGATTTCTACTCCATAGCAGAAATCACCAACCCACTGCTGTCCGAAATGAGACCAGGAATCAAGACGTGGGTATCTGAGGACGTATTTGAAAAAATGCAGGTCTCTATCTGGATCGTAAATGACATCAGAGTAAATGCATTCGCAAAGAGATACGAAGGAAAAAACTACATAGTACTGACAATAGGACTCTGTGTCGCTTTCTGGAAAGAAGTCGAAGAATTCATCGGTAATAAAAATTTCAGAAAAGTATTTCACCTGTCAGAAGAAAAAGAAGACAGTTATAAAAAAGAGCTATATCAGTCCATGCTGAATTTTATCATTGCCCATGAATTCGGACATATTGTCCATGGACATGTTCTGGCAAATTCAGAAGACAATTTCATAGAAGAATTATATGCAGACGAGACAACAAATAAAGATAACTGGCTCACACAGCTGAGAGAATTTGACGCAGATTATTATGCCGCAATGCTGAATACGGCCATTACACTTGGATATTGGAAAGAAGACAGGAAGGTATTAAGTGCAACCTTTGATCTTTTGTTTTTATCTTTTTATTTATGCTTCGATGTCTTTGCAAAAAACTCCAACAGAGATTTCTCGAATTATCAGGAAAAAGATATAGAATCATATGATCATCCATACCCCGGCATCCGGATGTATTACTGCAGTATTGCGATCTGTGATTTACTTATAAGAATTAAAGGAGATAATGAGCTTATCCGGGAACTTATCAGCAGCGGATTCGATGCGATGATTTCCTACGAAAAACGGGCTCTTGGAAAAGAAAAATACCGGGACAGCTACTTTTCCATTGCAGGAACCCAAAAAGGCGCTATGCATATTCGGGCACTGGTAAATGGCTGGAATGAACTGGTAGATGAATATAACCGATATTCGTATGTTACAATTTATAAAAATGACAATGTCGAATCCCTGTCATATTTCCTCGGAGAAGACGGAGAGTTTCTTCGCCAGGGAGTATAACTTTACGTGAAAAAGGTTTCATGATATCATATTCGTAGTAAATAATGATATCGTGAAACCATTTTTGTTTTGGGAGGAACCTCAATGCCAGAAAAAAAAGAAACTTCCGGTAGGAATAGACAATTTTGAAAAAAAAATCAAAAACAACTTCTATTATGTCGATAAAACAGAAATGATCCACAGCCTTATCCAAAACTGGAGCGAAGTAAACCTTATCACCCGCCCACGACGCTTTGGAAAAACTCTGAACATGAACATGCTGCAGACATTCTTTGAAATCGGGACAGATCCAACAGTATTTGACGGCCTGAAAATCTCCGAAGACAGAGAATTCTGTGAAAAATATATGGGACAATTTCCCGTAATCTCCATCAGTCTGAAAAATGTTGAAGGAATGAACTTTGAGAGCGCCTGTGCGGCAATGAAATATGCGATCGGTGCAGAAGCCTTAAGATTTTCTTTTCTGGAAAAAAGCCCTGAGTTATCAGAAACAGATAAAAAAATGTATAAAGCTCTGACAATGGTTTCTAACATAGGCGATTTCCAAATGTCATACTCAGCAATGGAAAAATCACTGTTAACCTTATCTTCCTTACTTTGCAGACATTATGGAAAAAAAGTTATTCTTCTGATTGATGAATACGATGTACCCCTGGATAAAGCTTTTCAGAATAGCTACTATGAGGAAATGGTATCTCTGATCCGAAACATGTTTGGTAATGTATTAAAAACAAATTCGAATCTTTACTTTGCTGTATTAACTGGCTGTCTGAGAATTGCCAAGGAAAGTATATTTACAGGCCTGAACAATTTTGAAGTATTATCGGTACTGGATGTGCAGTACGACGAATACTTTGGCTTTACCGATACAGAAGTACAGGACATGTTAAACTATTACGATTTATCCGGACACTATACAGAAGTCAAAGAATGGTACGACGGCTATCAGTTTGGAAACACAGAAGTATACTGCCCGTGGGACGTAATCTGTTACTGCAAAAAATTATATGCAGATCCCAACACCAAACCGGAAGATTATTGGTCCAATACCAGTGGAAACGCAATTGTACGAAGATTTATCAACAGAGCAGACAGTCAGACAAAAAACGACATCGAAAGACTGATCGCAGGAGAGACTGTAACAAAGGAAATCCACCAGGAACTGACATATAATGAGCTAGACAGCAGCATCGAGAATCTGTGGAATGTGCTTTTTACCACCGGCTATCTGACTCAGAAAGGAAAAACAGCAGAAAATCAGTTCCGTCTGAAGATCCCCAATCTGGGAGTAAAAAATCTCTTCATAAAGCAGATCAGAGAGTGGTTCCGGCAGACCTCAAGGCAGGATGGCGACACCCTGAATCAGTTTTGTAATGCTTTTTCAGAACAGAATCCGGCACCGGCTACAGTGACATTCTGATAGAAATACCAGAAAGCCGGACCGGCATTGTCATTGAGGTAAAGTATGCCGAAAATGGAAAAATGAAGGACGCCTGTATAAAAGCTCTGAGTCAGATTGAAGAGCGGAAATATGCTGCAAAATTGGAGGACGATGGCATGCGGTCGGTTATTAAGTATGGGATTGCTTGTTATAAGAAGGATTGTAGGGTGGTGATAGGTACTTCATAATGCAGAAGATAAAAATTAAAATATGAACTATATTAGGGCCGAAAAAACTGGTGGATGAAAAAGGTAGCCTCAGAGACCAAACCATTCTGAGACTACCTTTTATAATATTAAAAACTTGACGTAAAACAAGTAAAATCATATAATAAAACAAAAAGGAGGTTATGCATGAGTACCCGTATCATTCACGAAAAAACAAGACCTGAAATATCTTCAATGGTCACAGATCCGATCCTCATCCGGAACAGCAGGTTCTTTTCTGAAAGCAACAGACGACTTACAAAAACCAAAGAAATACTATAAGTTATCTAATTATGATGGTATAAATGGAATAATAGGACACGAATGTGTAAATGAACTAATTACAGACAGACTTCTGAATATTCTGGGAATAGAGCACCTTCATTACGATTTGATTCATGCAGAAATAACCGTAAATGATAAAAATATAGATACGTACTTATGCATGTCCGAAGATTTCAAGAAAATAGGAGAAAACAAAGCAGCACTGGATACATTCTATGAAGCAGAACATCTGGCTCATGAAACACCAATGGAATTCTGTATACGCAATGGATGGGAAAAATATGTATATGAAATGCTGGTGGTTGATTTCCTTATTTTAAATCGTGACAGACACGGGGCAAATATCGAGGTATTACGCAATTCCGAAGAAAAAACGCTGCGTCTGGCACCAATTTTCGACCATGGCTTATCGTTGCTGTTCAGTTGTCATACAGAAGAAGCAGTCGAAAAATTTGATATTATGCAGGACAGGCCGGTACAATGTTTTGTTGGCTCCTATTATGCACAGCAAAACCTGCAGCTGATTCCCCGGGAGAAAATGCCTCAGCTGCATCCCTTACAGGAAAAACATAAAGCAATATTATTGGAAGGACTAGATGGCATTATTCCCCGGTATTTACAGGAAAAAATCTGGAACATGATCTGGAAAAGGTGGTTATACTATGAAGATTTTTGTAATCAGAAATGAAGAAGACAAAACAAGAAAAAATCTCGCCTATCTCATCTATTATGAAAAAGACAAGCGATTTTATATAGAACTCCCGGATGATGCAGACATCTGGGAAACACCCCTGATTCTTTCCTCCCGCCTGAAACGCGGCGAAAAGACCATAAATGCATACTGGAGCAAAATCTGGGTTCAGCAGAGGATTATCCCTCAGGATCGGCAAAATCTCGGAAGAATCCTGAAAGACAATGGCCTGGACAGCTATGACGAGTTCAAACTCCTTGCCATGACCGACGGCCGCTGTGCACAGGACTATTATTATCTGACACCCGTTGCCGAAAAAGATCTCCCGGACTATATCAAAAAAAGAAATACCATAAAAGTAAAAGATGTATTCCCACTGAAAAATTACACATTGTTGATATCCTTTTACGATGACTCCGTCCGGAAATGTAAATTAGAAGATCTGGTCGGCTCAGACAGACACTTTGCACCAGTATTAAACAATGAAAAAATCTTCCGCTCAGTCAAAGTAGAAACAGGAGGCTACGGAATCTGCTGGGGAGAAAGCGAAAGCCTGTGCATCCCAAGAGAAACGCTTCATAAAGCAGGGAAAAAGATTCCACTTACCAGTAGCGAACTTCAGAGCATGATAAGCGACCATATTATAGATTCCGCCCAAGCAGCAGAAGAACTGGGATGCTCCAAGCAGAATATCGACGACCTTGTAAGAAGGGGAAAGCTGACGGCTGTGAAGGAAGGGCAGAGGTATCGGTTGTTTATGAAGAGTGATATTGAACAAAGGAGATGGAAATAAAATATATGAACAGACCCGTTGACTGGAAAGCATTCGAATACAAATTTTCCACAGATCCCCGCCCCGCCTTCGAAGGCCTCGCCTACATCCTTTTCTGCCATGAATTCAAACAGACCTACGGAATCTTCCGATACTACAACCAGCCCTATATCGAAACACAGCCCGCAAACACAGCCGATGGCCATAAAGTTGGATTCCAGGCCAAATACTATGACGCAGGAACGCAGATGTCATCCAAAGAACAGGACCTGAAAGACGCAATCAAAGGGGCAAAAAACAAATATGCCGGAATCGACCGGATAATTTTCTATATCAATAAAGAATTCTCCGCCAGCAGTGCCAAAGACAAAGACAAACCAAAACATCAGCTCAGAATTGAAAAATACGGAAAAAATCTGGGAATCGAAATCCAGTGGAGAGGCCAGAGCCACATAGAAAAAATGCTGGCAGAAGAAGAACTGAAATACGTAAAAAATATGTATTTCAATGCAAAAGACGGAATTGACCGGTTTCACGAAAACCTCATAAATCACAAAAACTCCATTCTGAAACACATCCATTCCACAATCCAATATAACGAAAAAGAGGTAAAAATTCCCCAGGATTACCAGAAACTCACAGACTTCCAGGAATCAGACACCCAGGTAATGATCATCCACGGGGCAGCAGGTGCCGGAAAATCAGCCACAGTAAAGGACTTTCTTGAAGCAGAGAAAAACCAGAAAGAGAAAATCACACTAATGTTTTCCGCATCCGATCTGGACGTAAAAGAAGAAAATCTGTTTCTCTATGATGGAAATTACGGCTTGCAGGATTTATTCGGACTATACAAAAATGAAGAACACAGACTATGCATCATCGATTCCGCAGAAAAATACTGCACTGCAAAATATCCGGAAGTATTCGGAGACATTCTCCAGCAGTTTCTGGCTCGCGGATGGAAAATACTGATCACGATCCGAACCTTTTATAAAGACAGTTTCTGCAATACATTCCTGAAAAATACTACATACAGTGAACAGGAAATCCCGAAACTGAAAAAAGAAACACTGACAGAAATAAACACCAGCTATCCCTTCGTACTGCCCACAGACCCAAAAGTACAGGATCTCCTGTGTAATCTGTTTTATCTGAACTTGTATCTGAATATGGATCATAGCTCAGAAGATGAAAACATGAACGTAACTCTGTTCCGTGGCGCAATCTGGAACCAGGTCATCCGCAACGATTTTCAGCAGTATAACAACCTGCCGGTAAAAAGAGAAGCCTTCATCCAGCAGATGGTCTGTGACATGCTGGCACATGAAAGATACACCTATCCCCTGAAAGCTACCGATGATTTCGAAACCATTTCCGCACTGGAAAACAGCGGAATCATCATACCGTACCAGGAAAACCGGAAAAACTGGATGATGAGTCATGATGTATATGAAGAGATCGTAACCAATCACATCTTTACCGAACGCCTGGAACAGGACACCTATCCAGAAAAAACATTTTTCGCGGATCTTGGAAATTCCCTCCGCAGTAGAAAATCATACCGTATCTGGCTGGAAAGCCGGCTATCAGATGGGGATGAGCGGATACTGGAATTTCTTCTTGGGCTTTTTGACGATGAAGAGCTGGAACAGCAATGGAAAGATGAGACACTTATCGCATTAATGAACTCGGAAAGTGAAGAAGGATATTTTATTCTGGCTACTCTGTTAAGCCGGTCTGAACAGGGGCTTTTTACGAGGATGATGTTTTTGTTGAATACGGCCTGTAGAGGTAGCATAGATCCGGAAATGCTCAAGCTGATTAACAACGGCCAGAAAGGAATACAGGTTAATCAGTACCGGTATACAAGACCAAGAGGCACAGCATGGGAAACTCTTCTGAAATATACCTGTGACAATCGGGACAGGATTGACTGGTCGGAGGAAAATTTGTCAGTGGTAACAGAAGCATTGTATGCATGGACACAGGCGAATCATGAAGGAGAAGCAACCAGAGCAGCAGGTCTGATAGCGCTGTACCTGCGGAAAAAGATTTATGCGGAGACAAAGTACAAATATGGTTTGGAAAATAAGGAGATCTTTAAAAAACTGGATGATATTATTCTGAATGCGGCGAAGGAAATAAAAACGGAATTGGATGAACTTTTTACAGAAGTGCTCCGGACAAATGCAGTAAATTACGGATCAGAATATTATCTGTTGGTTCAAAAAGCAATTTCTAATGTAATGGATTGTGGAATGATACATGTAGCTATTCCTGAAACTCTGATAAAATTGCTAGAAAGTTGTTGGATCGAGTCAAAGCCGGAGATAGAATGGGATGCTCATCCTCGACTTGAAACGGATTTTGGTTTGAAAACATATTATGGGTATGAATATCGTCCGGCAAGTGCATTACAGACACCGGTTTATAAGGTTTTAATTGTAAAACCACAATTGGGTATGAAGTTTGTGCTGAATCTGTTGAATTGTTCTTCGGAACACTATCAGAATTCTTCTTTAAAAGCAGAATGCAAGGAGATAGAACTTATCTTTTCTGAAGAAGAAAAAGTAAAACAGATCTGTAGTGAAAG
The DNA here is from genome assembly GCF_056504095.1 of Blautia sp. HA9023. Lineage (NCBI taxonomy): Bacteria > Bacillati > Bacillota > Clostridia > Lachnospirales > Lachnospiraceae > Blautia > Blautia sp. HA9023. The sequence continues at coordinate 178,880 of NZ_JBWLUR010000001.1, forward strand.
ACTTTGGCAGATGCATAGAAATTCTGATTCAAATCCAGATGTTCTGGAATGTGTTTTAATGGCGCTGGAAAAATGGCTGCTGGAGGTTGCCAAAAGATTTCCTGAAAAACTAGTGAATAAATTTTGTCTTTTTTTGCTGAAAAACAGTAATAATGTGGCGATTACAGCAACAGTGCTTAGTGTTGTGGAAGCTTATCCGGAAAAATTATTTGGGATAAGCTGTATTTTGATCAGAACAAAAGAAATTTGTTATTATGATACTTGCAGGGGAGCCGCAGAAATAAGGGCGGGTCTGATGAGTGGTTTTCTGCCGAGGGATAAAGTATTTGAGGAGGAAAGAGTTACAAGCAATAACTTTGAATTTCGAAAAATAACATTTGAACAGGTAATTATGGATTACCAGATAAAAAGAGGAGATTTGTCAAGAGAAGAATTTGAAAGGAGAATATCTACGCTCTATAGTATTATTGATCAGGTGACAGAGGATATAGAAAACTGGGAGCCAATCTATCAGTATGCGTATTATCAGATGGATCTGAGACGATATACTATAAATCAAGAACAGGAACCTGTTGAAAAAAATGGTCGGAAATATCTGGAATTAAAACCACAGATGCCGGAGAAACTCACAGAATTACGTGAAAATGAAAAGAAGGAGAGAGAAGCGTTTTATCAACATCAACATACAGAACTTTATGTGTGGTCTTATGCACGTTATCAGAAGCGAACAGAGACTTACAGAAGTTATACGAAATATGAGGAAAAGCCTGAGACAGCATATACAGAGATGAGGGAAATTTGGGAAGAAAAAAATGATGCAGAAGGAGCGGTGGATCTATCTACGGCAATATATACATGTGCTGTACTTTTACGGGATTTTAAAGAAAAATTATCTGAAAAAGCAGTTGCCGACTGTGGGGAAATGGTACAGGAGGTGGTCACACAATGGCTTCAGTCAGACAGTGATTATCTATTAAGCAGTGCAATTGAGGCGGTGCTTCCGGAAATAGTCAGATGGGTTTCGTGTGAAGATCTGTCAGCAGATTGGGAAAATCCGCTGTATTGGGTTATAGGAATTTTACTGGAACATAGGGGGGAGACATTTTCGTCTTGTATTGCGAATATTTTGTGGAAACAGGATCAACATGCAGCGTTGAAGGTTTTATACACTTATGTACATTTGTTTCCAATTTATCGAAAAAAATACTGGCAGTATGGGAAAACAGGACGGTTAAAAAGATTTCTTGATGAAAATAAAGATCTCATAGAACAGGATTTTAAAGAAGAAATATCAGATATTACAAAGATAAATATAGACGTTCTTGATTTTGACTCATTGTTATCTTTTCATGAATTATTAAATAAAGATGATGAGAAAATTTTTTCATTCATTGTAAACATAGGAAAGAAAATCTGGGGAAGGATTTTTGATAAAGATGATGAGAGTGATAAAAGGCTTACAGGAAAGCAAGCATATGTAAGATGGTTGGCTGATTATGCACTATGTTTATCACCAGACAAACAGAAGAAATTGTTGCAGTGTATGATGCCTTGTGTCTCTATGGAAGATACATTTGCTTACTGGATATGGGAAATGGTTGCCTGCGAGGTGGAAAGAACCAGGTATGCGGCTTTCTGGAATATCTGGAATTTGCTACAGCCAGATATTTTCAGAAAATGTGATAAAGTAAAAGAATTGGAAAAAAGTGGAGATGTACTGCATTTTAAAGAAAGAAAAGCATTTGACCAGTTAATAAAAAATTATCTTTTGACATCTGGTATATGGCCGAAAGGTCTGACATCCTGGGATTCCCTGAAGCATGAAAACGCGGATTTTTACAGAAGGGCAGCAGTCAGAATAGGTTATCATCCGATTGTTTTGGATGCTATTGCGTATATATTAAATTCCATAGGAAAAGATACATTTTCCAGAGAAGGTGTGGAATGGCTGAGTATTATCATAAAAAATAATCCTCATCTGAAAAAAGCGGACTTGCCGGTGCATACACGGTATTTTATAGAAGAATATATGAGTGAGCTGGTAAAAAGAGAAAAAGTTACGCTACGGAGAGAGGAACACAGGCGGAAACAGGTATTGGTTGTTTTGGACTTTCTTGTGGAGAGAGGGTCTGAGGTTGGGTTTGGGTTGAGGGAGGATGTGGTGTGAGAAGAAGAGCTGGTTTGAAAACACTGCAATCTCAGTAAAACAGACTCACGACAAACGCATGGGTAAATAAATTGTGAACACACCCCTTTTCTAGTAAAATAAAAGAAAAAGGGGTGTTATTTATGCAGGAATTATTAGAGTGGATGGAATACATTGAAGATACTCGTCAGCAGACAAAGGTTCGTCATACGTTGAAGGATATTCTTGTCATTGTGTTGTTTGCAACTCTTGCGAATGCGGATGACTGGGTTGAGATGGCATTGTTTGCAGAAAGCTATCAGGATTATCTTCGAAAGTATATTGAACTAAAAAACGGAATCCCCTCTCATGATACGATCCGGCGTGTCATGGGGATGATATCGCCCGAAATTCTGCAGCAGCTCTATGGAAAATGGCAGGAGCGGCTGGATAAAGATGATGGAGAACTGTTGAAGAAGATCATCTGCATAGATGGAAAAACGATGTGTTCGAATAAACGTGGAGAAGAAAAAGCAAGTCACATTGTTTCTGCATGGAGTAAGGAAGATGGATTTTGTCTGGGACAGAAAGCAGTCAAAGAAAAAAGCAATGAAATAACAGCGATTCCAGAGCTGTTGGAAAAAATCCAGATAAAGGGTCAGATCATTACGATTGATGCAATGGGAACGCAGACAGCGATCGCAGGAAAAATCAGGCAGAAACGAGCGGATTATGTTCTGGCATTGAAGAAAAATCAATACACAATGTACGAAGATGTAAAAGAATACTTTTCGAATGAGGAGTTTCAAAAAGAAATGCGCGAAAAGGGGGCATATAAGAAGACCCGTGAGAAAGCCCATGGGCAAATTGAGATCCGAGAGTATTATCAGACGGAAGATATCCGGTGGCTGAGCCAAAAGAAGAATTGGAAAGGCCTGAGAAGCATTGTAATGGAGAAGAAACGAATAGAAAAAGCAGGAAAGATAACGTATGAATATCGATATTTTATAAGCAGTTTAAAAACGGATATCAACGAAGTCAGCCGAGCGGTGCGAGGTCATTGGAGTATAGAAAGTATGCATTGGCATTTGGATGTAACGTTTCGGGAGGATGTAAATACGACAATCGATAAAATGGCGGCACAAAATTTGAACATTATAAGAAAATGGAGCCTGAGTATTTTGAAACCAGCAGAACTATCAAGACATAAGTTGTCAATGAGAAAGAAAAGGTTCGTAGTAAGTTTGCGTCCAATTAAGTATTTAGAGGAGCTTTTAGAAGCTTAAAAAGTAGAAAAAATAAAATTTGCAGTTGCTAACCATTCATGCGTTTGTCGTGAACCGACATCTTATGCTGTTGACATAAGAAACCCAGAATGATATGATGAAAAGAAGACAAAATTTCTACATTTCGATGAAAAAAGACATAAAACAACACGACATTACAGGAAAAGCATCAAATCAGGATAAAATCAACATATTAGGAGGAACGGAAGAAAATATGTATGAAAAGAAATCACATGGGTGGTACAAACATAAGGATTTTATCTTATTGGATCTGATATGCCTGTTTCTGGCATTTTTATTGGCGCATTTTATTCGTGTTCATAGTTACATCAACCTTATAGACAATGGGATTTATCGCAATGCTTTGTTATTTATTCTATGTGCAGATCTGATCGTGCTCATGCTGTTTGAAAGCTATACAGGCGTTCTCAGAAGAGGATATTACCGTGAACTGAACATAATGGTGAAACAGATCATTATGATCGAGTTGGCAGCAGGCCTTTATCTCTTTACGGTAGACGACAGCAGGAACTTTTCAAGAGCAGTTCTGTATCTGACAGGTATCTTCTATGGTATCTTATCTTATGTAATCAGAATTCTCTGGAAAAAACATCTTGTCCACATGATGGCAGAACGAGGGGAACATTCCCTGTACATCGTCACTTCCTCAGATATTGTGGAATCTGTAGTAGAATCCATCCGTAAACACAATTATAACCGTTACAATATCAATGGAATCATTCTGATCGATCAGGAAAGAACGGATAAAGAGATCAATGGAATTCCCGTTGTAGCATCCATAAAAGACGCAGCTGCTTATATCTGCCAGCACTGGGTGGATGAGATACTGATCAACGTAGGTGATGGACATGAATATCCGGAAAGCCTTTATGCTGAGCTGATCGAGATGGGAATCGTTGTTCATATCAATCTCTCCAAGATCCATAAAACAAAAGGCCAGAAACAATTTGTAGAAAAGATCGGTGACTATACCGTGATCACTACAAGCATGAACTATGCAACCGACCGTCAGGCCATGGTCAAGAGACTTATGGATATTGCAGGAGGTCTGGTAGGCTGCCTCCTTACAGGAATTATCTTTATTTTTGTAGGACCTGCCATTTACATCAGTTCACCCGGCCCGATCTTCTTTTCTCAGACCAGGATCGGTAAAAACGGAAAACCCTTTAAGATGTACAAATTCCGAAGCATGTACATGGATGCGGAAGCACGAAAAGCGGAACTGATGTCCCAGAACAAGATGAGTGACGGACGCATGTTTAAGATCGACTTCGATCCCCGTGTCATTGGAAATAAAGTTCTCCCAGACGGCCGAAAGAAGACCGGAATCGGAGAATTTATCCGAAAAACTTCTTTGGATGAGTTCCCACAGTTTTGGAATGTGCTGAACGGCTCCATGAGCCTTGTGGGAACCCGCCCTATCCTCCCCGATGAGCTGGAACAGTATGAGCTGCACCACCGTGCCAGAATCGCAATCAAGCCTGGAATCACCGGAATGTGGCAGGTCAGCGGCCGAAGCGACATCACAGACTTTGAAGAAATCGTCCGCTTGGATACAGAATATATTTCCGAGTGGAATATCGGATTGGATATTAAGATTCTGTTTAAGACGGTTTTGGCGGTTTTGAAGAGGGATGGAAGTTGTTAGGAAGAAATGTTTGGGTTGACGGATGAAATTTGGTGAGTATAATGAAGAAGGATTATGCTGTAAGAATATGAGATCCATATATGGAGGTGTCACGGCATGAAAATAAAAAGAATAAAATTCCAGAATTATACAGTCTTTGAGGATCAGCAGATGGAATTTTCTCCGGGAATCAATGTGATCATCGGAGAGAACGGAACAGGAAAGACACACCTGATGAAAGCACTGTATTCAGCATGCCAGAGTGCCGATAAAAAGACTTCTTTTTCTCATAAGCTAGTTATGACAATGCTTCCGGATGATTATAAGATTTCCCGTCTGATAACCAGAAAAACCGGCAACAGAACAGCAGTCATACGTATAGCGGCAAAAAAATCAGAGACAGACCGGGATCGGATTTTATCTGCTTCTTTCCACGGTAAGACAAAAAAATGGGACGCAGAAGTAACAGGAGAGGATGGCTGGGAAAACTCCTTTGCCGGCATGAGCAGTATTTTTATACCGGCAAAAGAAATCTTATCTCATAGCTATAATCTGAATGCGGCAACAGAAAAAAATAATGTCAGATTTGATGACACATATTTGGACATCATTAATGCGGCAAAAATTAATATTTCCGCCGGAAGAAACAGTGCCTCAAAAGAAGCAATGCTGAAGATCATAGAGAAGATGACACAGGGCACTGTTGTGTATGATGAAAAAAAGGATGAGTTTTATCTGAAAAGCGGTAATTCGAAACAGGAATTCAATCTTGTTGCCGAAGGAATCAGAAAAATGGCACTTTTGTGGCAGCTGGTTAAAAACGGCACTTTGGAAAAAGGCTCTGTTCTTTTTTGGGATGAGCCGGAAGAGAATGTAAATCCGTTGTATATTAGTATTATCGTAGATCTGCTTTTGGAATTGCAGCGAAAAGATGTACAGATTTTTATCTCTACCCATGACTATATGCTGGCTAGTTATTTCGAAGTAAAAAAGACAGCAGAAGATCATTTGCTGTATCATTCGTTGTCTCATAGCGGAAAGAAAGCAGTTCTGGAGTACGAAAAATCGGAAAGATTTTCGGAATTGAAAAATAATAAGATCATTGAGGCTTTTAACAAACTCTTGGATGAGATTTACAATATGGAAGTGTGATATACGGATGCCGGAAATATATATAGAAGAAAACGGATATTATTCCATAGATTGTACAGCTGCGGTATGGTCAACCAATTGTATTCATGATTATTATCAGGATGCAGGTCATAAATACGGCGAAATCGGATTTTTGAAAGATACAGATTTTGTGATTGAAAGTGATAAGGCAATCTATCTTGTGGAATATAAAAACGCAAATGTTCCGGGAGCCGCAAAGCCGGATGCTTTTCGGCCGGAAAAAGATATTATCTTGAATAAAGTGGCCGAGAAGTATTTTGATACACTTCATTGTCTGTACTTACTGGGGAAAAATAAACCTAAAAAATATATTTATGTGTTGGAGTATCCCAATGGTAATTCGACTTCCAGGTTGATGATACGTAATCTTTTACAGAAAAAGTTGCCATTCAGATTACAGACACAGTTATCCGCAGGAAAAGTACGACTGATTGATGAAGTAAAGGTTGTGAATATAGAAGAGTGGAATGTTGACCCGGAGTTGGGACGGTATCCGATAAAAAGAAGAAAAACAGAAGAGAGTGAGAAAGCCAAAAATGAAGAATAACTGGTGGGAGAAGATATAATGGAGAAAAAACTCAGAGTGGCGATGTTTGGTCAAAAACGTCTATCTCGAGAAGGCGGAATCGAAATCGTTGTAAAAGAGCTTTGTACCAGAATGGCACGTGATGGCTGCCAAGTGACTTGCTATAACAGGTCGGGACATCATGTGAGTGGCGCAGAGTATGATGAAAAAATTGAATATGAGGGAATTCGCCAGAAATCCGTTTTGACCATTGAGAAAAAAGGGTTGGCCGCTGTGTCCTCTTCCGCTTTTGCGGCGCTTTATAGTGCCTTAGGAAAATATGATGTAATCCATATTCACGCGGAGGGACCTGCATTTTTCGCGTGGCTGCCGAAGATGTTTGGAAAAAGAGTTGTTGTCACGGTTCACGGAATCGATTGGCAGCGAGAAAAATGGAAATCAGGTTTTGGATCGAAATTTATCCGTCAAGGTGAAAAAAATGCCGTGAAATATGCAGATGAGATTATTGTTCTGAGCAAAGGTGTCCAGGATTATTTCAAGAAAGTATATGGGCGTGAAACGAACTTTATTCCAAACGGTGTAAACAGACCGAAGCTTCGGGCAGCAGAACAGATTTCTGAAAAATTTGGCTTAAGCAAAGACTCTTACATTCTCTTTCTGGGCAGACTTGTTCCGGAAAAAGGAATCCGATATCTGATCGAAGCCTTTAAACAAGTGAAGACCGATAAAAAACTTGTGATTGCGGGTGGTTCCAGTGATACGGATTCTTTTGAAAGAGAATTGAAAGATTTGGCAAAGAATGATGAAAGAATCATATTCACAGGATTTGTGCAAGGAAGCCTGCTGGATGAGCTATACAGTAATGCCTATATTTATACGTTGCCTTCGGATCTTGAGGGAATGCCATTGAGTCTGTTGGAGGCGATGAGTTATGGAAATTGCTGCCTGGTGTCAGACATTCCGGAGTGTACAGAAGTCGTTGAAGATAAGGCGTTGATTTTCAAAAAATCGGATGTAAGCGATCTTTGGGAGAAATTGCAAGACGCTTGCAATCATCCGGAAAATGTCATGGAACTAAAAAAAGAGGCGGCAGACTTTATCTGCAAAAAGTATGACTGGGATGATGTTGTTGAAAAAACACGAGAACTGTATAGACGAAACAAGAGCGTGAATATTGATGATAGATAATCTCCTCTAACCGAACGCAGGTAGTGAGATGTACATAGTGAAAATGCCAGAAAAATAGCGTATTTACGGCACTTTTTGAGAGACGGATAGAGCTGCGAGAGCAGTTTTTATCTCGCCACCTAGGTTCAGCAACAGCAGATGATTTTATCATAAGAACTTTCAGTATCACTACCCGCGTTTGTATGGAGCACTCTGGTTTATGAACAATACATTGGAAGTGCTTCATCTGAACAGAGGTAGTGAAATAGAACATAAAATAAGGAGAAATATAACGTGAGGACGCTGATTTTGAATAAATTTCTGCACCGAAACGGCGGCAGCGAGACGTATATATTCAAATTGGGTGAGGCGCTGGAGCAGCACGGACACGAGGTTCAGTACTTCGGTATGGAGCATGAAGGCCGCTGCGTGGGCAACCGTGTCAATGCTTATACATCTGATATGGACTTCCACGGCGGTAGCAAACTGAGCAAGCTGACCTACCCGATCAAAACTATCTACAGCAAGGAAGCAAGAGAAAAATTAAGACTAGTACTAGATGACTTCAAGCCGGATGTCTGTCACTTGAACAATTTTAACTACCAACTGACTCCTTCCATCATTCTGGAAATCGTGAAGTGGCGGAAGGAGACCGGAAGGGATTGTAAAATCATCTTCACGGCGCATGACTACCAGCTTGTCTGTCCGAACCACATGCTGAACAATCCGAACACCCACCAGAACTGTGAGAAGTGCCTCGGCGGCCATTTCGTGAACTGCATGAAAGGCAAGTGCATCCACGGCTCCACGCCGAAGTCTGCCATCGGCATGATGGAGGCCGAGTTCTGGAAGTGGAAAGGGACTTACAAGTACATTGATACCATGATCTGCTGTTCTGAGTTCATGAAGAGCAAGATGGACAGCAATCCGCTGTTTGCGACGAAGACCGTGGCAATGCATAACTTCATCGATAAGGTGGAGTGGAAAGAGACTCCGAAGAAGGATTACGTCCTCTACTTCGGCCGCTTCTCTGAGGAGAAGGGCATTGGCACACTCATCAAGGTCTGTAAGGAGCTGCCGGATGTGCAGTTTATCTTCGCTGGTACTGGCCCGCTGGAAGAAACAGTAAATGGTATTAAGAACATCAAGAACGTTGGCTTCCAGAAAGGCGAGGCACTGGAGAAGCTGATCCGTGAGGCACGGTTCTCCATTTATCCTTCTGAGTGGTATGAGAATTGTCCGTTCTCCGTGATGGAATCCCAGATGTACGGCACGCCGGTGCTGGGTGCAAACATCGGCGGCATCCCGGAACTGATTCAGGTTGGCAAGACCGGCGAGCTGTTCGAGAGTGGTAATGCTGAAGATCTGAAGAAGAAGATCGAGAAGCTCTGGGGTGATAAGAAGCTGTGTGCGGAGTACAGTGCGAACTGTAAGGACATTAGCTTCGATACCATCGATGAGTATTACGAGAAAATTATGAAAGTTTATAGATAAAAAGAGAGATAGAGGTATTAAAAATGTCTAACACTAGCGAAAAGAAACTGAATGGTACTGTCATCGTCACTTATCGCTGCAACGCTCGTTGCTCCATGTGCAACCGTTATAAAGCACCTTCCAAGCCGGAAGAGGAAATCAGCATCGAAACCATCAAGAAGCTGCCAAAGATGTACTTTACCAATATTACCGGCGGCGAGCCGTTCATCCGTACCGACCTGAAGGATATCGTGCGCGAATTGTACAAGAAGTCTGACCGTATTGTTATTTCTACCAACGGTTTCTTCACAGACCGTATCGTTGACCTGTGCAAGGAGTTCCCGCAGATCGGTATTCGTATCTCTATCGAAGGTTTGGAGCAGACCAACAACGAGATCCGTGGTCTGCAGAACGGCTACCAGCGTGGTTACGGCACACTGAAAAAGCTGCGTGAAATGGGCATGAAGGATGTCGGCTTCGGTATGACTGTTCAGGACAAGAACGCTCCTGACCTGGTTCCTCTGTATAAGATTTCCGATGAGATGGGCATGGAGTTTGCTACGGCTTCTCTGCATAACAGCTTCTACTTCGTTGAGGCAAAGAACATCATCCATGACCGTCCTATGGTCGCAAAGAACTTCGAGAATCTGGTCAATGAACTGCTCCGTAGCAACAGCCCGAAGAAGTGGTTCCGTGCATACTTTAATCACGGTCTGATCAACTACATCTACGGCCAGAAGCGTCTGCTGCCTTGCGATATGAGCTTCGATACCTTCTTCATTGACCCGTATGGTGATGTTATGCCTTGCAATGGCACCAAGGATAAGGAAGTCATGGGCAACCTGAACAACCAGACTTGGGATGAGCTGTGGAACAGCTCGGAGGCTGAGAAAGTTCGTGCAAAAGTTCGCTGCTGTGACCGTGACTGTTGGATGATCGGCAGCGTAAGTCCTGCGATGCACAAGTACATCTGGAAGCCGGCTACCTGGGTTCTGGTTCACAAGTTCAAGGCTCTGTTCACCAAGCATCCGTACAGCATGTACGAGTTGAAAATCTGCCGTGACTACCGTGATGGAAAAGTTACCAAGGAAGAACTGGATAAGTGCAGCACCTGCGATATGAACTGTGTGATCAACAACGGTCTGAGCGAAGCATCCAAGGAACAGCTGAAGCACAAGACCGGCGAGGAAATCGTGGATGCCGATATCGCACAGCAGATGGAGACGAAGTAATGGAGAAGAAGGCACTAATTGTTGCAAATCTTGTCGGCTTTGCCTCTTTTCTTGTCCATGATATGCAGATTCCTATTGAGAAAGGCTATACGGTTACGTTTGCAGCAAATGCTAATAAATTGGAATGGTCAGATACAAAAGAAAAACTAGATGATCTGGGGGGTGCTTTGTTCAAATAGACTTTGATAGCACAAACCCTATGGCGCAAACAAATATTGTAGCCTATAAACAATTGAAGGCATTGCTGAAAGAAAATAATTTTCAAATTATTCATCATACTCCAATTGCAGGCATTTTTACGAGGCTGGCTGCACGGTCATACAGACGCTAAGGAACAAAAGTTATTTATACGACGCATGGTTTTGCATTGACTGAAAAGTCGTCAAAAAAGTCATGGTTGATTTTTTATACTGTTGAAAAATTTTGCTCGCTGTTTAGCGATGCAATTGTAACTATAAATAGAGAAGATTTTGCAAATGCAAAAAAGATGTTTTGCAAAAAGATCTTCTATATCAACGGTGTAGGAGTGGATACCTTAAAGTACAGAAATGTAAGGTATTTCTTTAAAAGCAATGCGAATATTTTAATGTAAATTGAGCCAAGAAACTAACGATTGATAATTTTTACGAATGTTTAGGAAATGTCGATTGAATATGAAAAATGTGTTTATACATGGTAAAAATCGAAAGAAATGATGATACTATATCATAAAATTACAGATTTATAGAAATGAGGTAATTATGGTACTTTTATTTTTTATGGATGGCGTTAAATATGACATGATGAAAGAATACATGCCTTTTTTAGCCTCTATCAATTCTAAACCATTAATGAGTGATTTTGGTTACTCGTGCGCATGCCATGCAACAATGTACACGAGCCGCTATATTGAGGAGCATGAGACGTGGTTTATTTGGAAACGCGGAGATAACTCTCCGTATAAATGGATTGATTATGTTCCCGGCTTAAAGTATATCAATTTTCTTCCTTTAAAACTTGTGCTCGGAAAGATAACTAGAAAATTGAGTAAAAACACATCGTATGCGGGTGTTTCTTGTTTGGTCAATCTTCCTTTGAAATATTGGTCGCTTTTTGAGCCTTGTGATAAAGTGATGTGGAATGATCCAGAATGGAAGAGTAATATTCCTAATATGTTTACTATTCTGAAAAAAAATAATATACCTCATCATGTGGTTGCACTGCATCGAGGAACACAAGCCGATGATGCATTTAAGGAAGAAAGCTGTGTTGACTATAAAAATGATAAGTTTGCTTATTTCTTTATCGGATACACAGATAATATGATGCATACATATGGTGAGAACGGTAAAGAAGTTCAGGAGTACTTTAAAAAGGTTGACGCTTTTATCAAGCAGACATATGAAAAGGCAAAGAAAGTTAATGACGATGTAACGGTTATTGCGTATTCGGATCATGGACACATTGATTTGGAAGAACCATATATTGATATTAATACTTATTTTAAACCGGAAGGCTTGAAGGTTAATAATTATATTCATCTAATCGAGTCCAATTATGCTCGTTTCTGGTTCCGTGATGAAGAAGAACGCAAGGAAGTTGAAAACGTAATTAATAAGATGGTTGATAAAGGACTCGGATTTGTGTTGGATGAAGAGTATCAGAAGAAATACCATCTGCAAGTGAATCCAAAGGAACATGGCGAACTGATTTTTTATTTGGCTGCGCCACATGAATTTACGAAGACAATATGGGGATTTGGTCATTCTGTAAAGTCAGGACATGGCTTTGAACCAACACTGCCAAAGCATTATGGAATCTTTTGCTCAAATAAACCGTTGGCAAATGACCGTAAGTTTGCATACCTTACAGATGTTTTGCCATCGGTTATGGCGCAGGTGGGGATTGACAGAACCGGGTATACATTGCGCGGTCAGAATATTGTGAATACAGAGAGAGCAGATTAATTTGTTTGGATGTGGAGGTCAGTAATGGACAAATCAGTTTATGAGAAAAAGTTGATAGACGAGGTGATTGCAAGTATTGAAAAATACGGTGGAAAAAGCTGCCTGTCATCCATTATTTTGACCGGCAGCTTTGGACGTAATGAACCGACATACAGCTTGGATTCTGACGGCGGGCTATCTTTGAAAAGCGATGTTGAAATCGCCTTGGTATTTCCAAAATTATCGAAAAAGAAACAAGTGGAAGAATTAATTAAAAATGTTTCTTCGGAGTTTATAGAAGATTTAAATCTAATGCCAATCAATGAAAATAGGGTGAGAAAGGCGTACAATTTTAACTTCACCTTGCGCGTTCCCAAATTTAAAACAATTTTTACATATGACTTGTTTAATGGTAGCCGAACGATTTGGGGCAGAGATTTTATTGGGGAGAAAGTAATTGCATTAGAGGATGTTGATCCGTATGAGGCAAAGCGTCTGGTTGCAAATCGAATTGGAGAGCTTACGTATTTACAGAATTCTTTAGAAACAGAAAAAAAGAGTTACTTTCGAATCCAGTGGAAGGGAAAACTGATTCTTGCTATCGTTAGTGCATGGTTGATTTGCGAGGGAACATATGTATCTTCGTATCATGGGCAATACGACAAGGTAAAAGTGCACGCAGATGAAATAGAATCTTTGCTAGGAGAGAGTTTCCTCGCAGAATATGAGAGAGTATTTGCGTTCCTGCGAGAAAATGGAGACATCTATGAGGCCCCTGATAAGCATTTGGAAAACTATGTAAGAAGGATGGACTCATATTTTGGCGGAAAGAAACTCGACAGACCAAAGGTTAATAGTGTTAGTAGAATTTTGAAGTACATGAGTAAGTATATGAGAACAAAAAAGCAGTATGGAATCTTTCGATTTGAAAACCATATCCTGCAAGCATTGATTACGGATTACTCTTGTAAAGACGTGCGATTAAACGAGGATGCTGAGGTTTGGCATAGGGTTCTATATTAAGAAAGGAATAGCAAATGGATTGCATAGTAATTGGAGTTGCAGGGGGAACAGGATCTGGGAAATCCACCTTTACAAATAGATTAAAAAATGTATTTGGAGATTCAATAACAGTAGTATATCAGGATAATTACTATAAGTGTAGAGATAATATATCGTTTGAAGAACGGAAGAAAATAAACTATGACCATCCAGATGCTTTAGAAACAGATCTTTTAGTAAAACATATCCAGATGCTAAAAGCAGGACAAGCAGTGGATTGTCCAGTATATGATTATTCACGACATAACCGATCAAATAAGACAATCAGGATAGAGGCAAGGAAGGTTATAATTGTTGAAGGAATCCTTGTATTGCAAGATGAGGCATTGAGAAATCTACTAGATATTAAGATATATGTCGAGGCCGATGCAGATGAACGAATTATGCGTAGAGCTATTCGTGATATGAAAGAGCGTGGGCGGGATTTAGAAGGGATTTTTGAGCAATATATTACCACAGTAAAGCCGATGCACTATCGATACGTTGAACCTACAAAAGCAATGGCAGATATCGTAATCAATAGTGGCATGAATGACGTGGCCTTTGACATGGTAAAAACGAAAATTGAGAATCAAATGAAGGTTCTTTGAAATACTGGAAGCGTTGGGTATAATAATGAGCAGAGTAAGTGTAATAGTACCAGTATATAATGCAAAAGATTATATTATTCGGTGCATTGATAGTATTCTTGAACAGACTTTCAAGGATATAGAATTGATTTTAATTGATGATGGTTCTACAGATGGCAGTGAATTAATTTGTGACAGATATAAGAGTAATAATACGGTGAAGGTTATTCATCAAGAAAATAGAGGGGTGTCATCTGCAAGAAATCGAGGATTAGAGGTAGCCACGGGGACGTATGTAGCTTTTGTTGATAGCGATGATTATTTGGAAAAGAATATGCTTCAACAGATGCTTGGTGGATTAGCTAGTTCAGATTTAGTCATGTGCGGATATTATAAAGAAAATAAACGTTATCAGGGTGTAACGGAGAGAAAAATAGTAAATAAAGTTGATGCAATGATGAATGTTATGCAGAATGACGGATTTAAAGGATTTCTGTGGAATAAACTATTTAAAAGGTCAATAATCGAAAAAAATAAATTGATGTTTTCGGATAATATACATATGTGTGAAGATTTGCTCTATTGTGCAAAATACATTAATGTATGCAATAGTGTGTGTTTGCTTCCTGATTTATTATATCATTATATGGATAATGAGAATGGTGTGTCAAACAGCACTTTTAACGAAAAACAGATGTCTGTAATTGAGGCATACAATGAACTATTAATGATAAATGTTATAAAAAAAAATAGATCTGTTTGTTATGAAGTGAAAAACAGAAAAGTTAAACATTGTTTATCTTTGTGGGGACGACTTTGCCATAAAGAAAAAACGATAAAAAATAT
This sequence comes from Blautia sp. HA9023, assembly GCF_056504095.1. Taxonomy (NCBI): domain Bacteria; kingdom Bacillati; phylum Bacillota; class Clostridia; order Lachnospirales; family Lachnospiraceae; genus Blautia; species Blautia sp. HA9023. The sequence goes on from NZ_JBWLUR010000001.1 coordinate 193,912, forward strand.
GTATATTCCAACGATTAAAGGCGAGATAAAACAGTCAGATTGGACATTCTTATGGGCTAAGGGATATGGACTCAAATATAAAATGCTGTATTTCGCCTTGAAAATCGCGTGAGGAGAAATAGCATGGTTAGTTTTATAATCCCAGTTTATAATGGTGAAAAATATATAAAAAGATGTATTTCGAGCATTATAAACAGTATAAAGAGCAATTCTGATTATGAAATAATAGTCGTGAATGATGGCTCAAAAGATGCAACAAAAGAAATAATTGAAGAAATAAAAACAAACAGTAAGGCTGTTAAGACTATTCATCAAAAGAATGCAGGCGTAAGTTTAGCTCGAGAAAAAGGGATACAAGCGGCATCTGGAGAATGGATCGTTTTTGTGGATGCGGATGACATAGTAACAAATGATATAGTGTCCATTATCTCGGAATATGGAAGTAGAGCAGATTGGTTAGTGTTTAGTGGAAATGTAAAAGATGTGAATGTTCTAGATTCTTCACAATTGGAAGTTAAAGAGAAGATCTTAATGGCGATATTAAATCAAAGTGAAGATCCTGTATTGAAGAATATTCATCTGAACACGGTGTGGTCTAAGGCGTATAGAAAAGATTTGATAAAGAAAAATTCAATAGTCTTTGAAACAAAAGTATATCATGGTGAAGATATGCTATACAATATTGACTATATGGAAAATTGCAAAAGTGTTTATTGCATTGGAATATCTGTATATACACTCTGTGCAAATAACATGTCAGCTACGCAAAGATTTCATAAGAACTGTGTTCAAAATGACATGCTTTTTTTAAATCAACTTGAATTGAGAAATATATGCGGGGATAGTGTAGAAATGTTAGAAGCATTTCAAAGAATTGCACTGAATGGTATATGGATTAGTATGGGACAATATTTTGCACATCCGGATAATAAAAAGTCGAGGCATACTAAGATAGTAGAACTTGCAGAATTTCTCAATACCGAGCCGTACAGAATGTCTATAAAGCATTGTTCGATAGAAAGAAATACGATAAGAAGAATTATATTTAATATGTTGAATTTCCATATGTATTCTCTTGTTCTAAATTTTATGATTATTATGAGAAAGCAAAAAAAGAGTGAACAAGGAAATATGAAAGAAATTTAAAGAGAGGAAATGCTGCAATGAAAAAAATAGGAATAATCACATTTCATGCATCAAATAATTGCGGGTCAATGCTTCAAGCATACGCGCTTCAAAAGGTGATTCAAAATCGATATAAAGCTGTATGTGAAATTATAGATTTTTCTAATAGTGAGCAGAAAAGAATGTATTCGGTGTTATATAAACCGAAACGGATGAAAGATATATTTAGAAATATGCTAAATCTCCTTTTTTATCGACAGATTCAAAGACACAACAATGACTACGCAAGATTTAAGGATAATAATCTTTGCTTATCTAAGAAACAATACTCGACATTGCAAGAACTAGAACGGGAAGATTTTCCATATGATACTTATATTGCGGGAAGCGATCAGGTTTGGAATATTAATGCGCAGGATTTTGATGATGCATATTTCTTGCCATTTGTAAAGAAGGGTAAGAAGATTGCATATGCAGTAAGTTTGGGTGCAACGAATCCTAACTATAGTAAAGAAAGAGAAAAGTATTCGAAATATGTAGGGGACTTTACTGGAATATCTGTTCGGGAGAAAAATGCCCAAAAGTGGATTCGAGAGTTGGCAAATAAGGATGTGAATATTTGTGTTGATCCGACTTTGCTTTTATCTACAGATGAATGGGAAACAATTACTGGTGAGCGGGAAATTAAAGGTAGATATATATTTTGGTATACAATGATATATAAAAAGGAAATAAGTGATATTGTTCAACAGGTTAGCAAAAAATATGGTATGCCGGTTTATGTTATGGATGCGAAGGAATGGTCACGCCGCGCACTGTATTTGAAAGGTATAAAATTGGCTCACAATGGGGGACCGAGTTCGTACCTTTCATTAGTGAAAAATGCAGAAATTGTTCTAACTTCATCTTTTCATGGTACAGTGTTCTGCAATGTGTTTAAAAAGAATTTTTGGTATATAAATATTCATGACAAAGATACAAATGATGATAGAGCATCTTTTTTACTATCGCAGCTTGGATTATCTGATCGATATATTAGGAAAAGCGAAGTGCTGAAAATGGATTTAATGACACTACCTGTATATCCTGAGAAATCGCCAATAAATTCTACAGTGAAGGAATCGCTTGAATTTTTGGACTCTTTCTGTTTTTGAGGTGGTCTATGAGAATTAAAAAGCAATATATAAAATATCTTTTATGCCTAGCTCCTTTTCTGCTGTCGGCGATTGTCTATGTTCAGCTTAACGCTTCTTTTGCGAATATACTATTATTTTTGAAAATGATTGCTTTTATATATATATTGTGTGAACATTTAAGGTCCATGAGCCTTACCAAACTTGACTTTTCATTTGCCATATATTTTTTTATTTGGCTATTTTCGATAATAATAAATGGAGAAAGTGTAATTGATTATTTTAAGGAAGCTGTTGTAATTTTGTCATTTGTATTCTTAATAGAAAATGCGTTTGATAATGCAAGTGACAAATATCTGATACAAGCATTTGAACACATATTTTTTGGAGAGCTAGTTGTCAATCTGATATGCTTAATTGTTTACCCAGATGGCTTGTGGAAAACGTATTCGATATACGGACAAGAAGCAATCTATTCATTCTTGGGGTTAGATAACCAGGTTACACCTCTTTTAATCGTTGCAGAACTGATACTTTTAGTAAGGGTTCTTTATGACGGAAAAAGAATTACTCGGTTTTCTGCACTTTATGGAATTGTCCTAGCTGCGAATTTGTTTTTTATGATGTCAGCTACTGGTGTTATAGGATGTTTAATTATTCCTGTTGTGCTATGGCTGGGGGTTAAATACAGAAAGCAAATTAATATAAAAATGATATTGGGTGTGGTAATTGCCATATTTTTAGTGGTTGTTGTATTTAGACTGCAGAATATTTTTGCATTTATAATTGAAGGCGTCTTTCACAAGGATTTGAGTTTGTCGAACAGGGTTGGTATTTGGGATAGAGCTATTGCAGAGTTTAGGAAAAAGCCGCTTTTGGGATCGGGATGTGGTACATTGGCTGCAACTGTAGGTGACAGAAATGCACATGATTTCTACTTGCAAATATTATTGCAATCCGGTGTGATTGGCTTCCTTGCATATGTTAATGTCTTTCGTGTAGCGTTGTCTAAATGCTGGAAAACGCGATATTCGGATGCATCGCTGATCGTTGCGGCTACTCTGTGTGGCTATTTGATTTGTTGTATATCAGAAGTATATAGTCAGTCTTGGTTGAGTATTATACTAGCTATAGCTTATAATGTGATTATTATTTCTCAGAAAAAGATTTCTTAAGTCGTATTCAGAGAAATTTAGACAAATTTGTTTGTGATAATTAATTATTTGAGTAAGTATGTACTGTGACTTGTGAGAAGGTTGGCGAAGATAAAAATAAGATTTCGTGTGGATATAATTATGGCGTTTTAGAGTTGATTTAAGCGCATTCCGCTATTAGTTCTTGAAAGCTCATTTTGATTATATCACATGGTAGCTAGGCGTATGATGACTTTATTAGAATAGCATATGATTAAAGAGTGGTTTGAACTATTTCTTCAGTATGTTCTAATATCTATAAAATGTTATTATTGATAGATGTTGATATTTAAAGCAGGTTGAAATGCATAGAATAAGGGAGTAGATATATGGGAACAATTCAAAAAAATTTTCTATATAATATAGTATATCAAATTTTAGTTATTTTATTGCCTCTAATTACGGCCCCCTACATATCAAGAACTCTCGGTGCAACGGCAGTTGGAGTATACTCTTACACAAATTCTGTCGCGTATTATTTTCTGATGGTTGGAATGTTGGGAATTGCAAATCATGGAAATAGGAGTGTTGCGGCCGCAAGAGATGATCAGGAAAAATTGAATAACACATTTAGTGGTATATTTTATTTACAAGCTTTTACGTTTTCAGTAGCAATAGTCTCGTATGTATTGTATATTCTGATTTGTGTTAAAAACAATAGAATTATTGCTTCATTACAGTTACTTTATGTTCTGTCAGGTCTTTTTGATATAAGTTGGCTTTTTTTTGGACTTGAAAAATTTAAATTAACAGTAACTAGGAATATGATAATAAAGCTATGTACAGTTTTGTGCATGTTTGTTTTTGTTCATAGCCCTTCTGATCTTTGGAAATATACTCTTCTAATGTCTGCAGGGACACTGCTGAGCCAGTTATATTTATGGACCTATGTGAGAAAGTATGTTAGGCTTGTGAAGGTGCCGGTTCGAGATATTCTTGTACACTTAAAGCCGGTATTAGTTTTGTTTGTCCCGGTTTTAGCATACAGTATATATAAAGTGATGGACAAAATAATGCTTGGTAATATTGCTTCATATGCTGACGTTGGGTATTATCAAAATGCAGAAAAAATAATAAATATTCCGATGGGCATTATTACAGCTCTTGGGACAGTAATGCTTCCTCGTATGTCGAATGTCATTGCAAACGGTGATAAGAATAAAACAAGTCAGTATATACGTGTTTCGATTAAATTGGTTACCGTTCTGTGTTCAGCTATAGCATTTGGGCTTATGGGAATAAGTGAAGTACTTGCACCGGTTTATTTGGGTGAAGAATTTTCACCCTGCGCACCTATTATTTCTTTACTATCTGTAACAGTGTTCTTTATAGCGTGGGCTAATGTCGTGCGAACACAATACTTGATTCCAAATCACTATGATAAAATATACTTGATTTCTTCAACTACGGGAGCGGTTGTTAATTTGGTTATTAATTATATGTTGATACCACAATTTAAATCAAATGGTGCGGCACTAGGAACAATTGCTGCTGAATTTAGTGTTATGGTTATCCAATTGTTTGCTGTTCGGAAAGATATTCCGGTTATAAAGTATATTGCTCAATATTTCCCTGTATTAGTCTCGGGATTTTTTATGATGTGCATTGTTAGAAATATAGGTGCTTATTTAGGAAACAGCATTCTTACGCTAGTTATTCAAGTTGGAATGGGTGGAATTGTTTTATGTATTCTTGTATTTTTCTTTTTTATGATTAGTAAGGATGAAATGTGGATCATGATTAAAAATATGATTTGTAATACTTTGAAAATTAAGAAATAGTAGAATGGTGAGAAGAAAACTTGAATGAGTGAAATTGTTTTTATGCAAACCATATGGAACAGTGCTAATGCACAGAAAGCAATCAAACAATAGAGCACATTTTTGTCCTTTATTATGCTTTGTTTGGAAAAAGCATAATAAAGAAAGTAAGGTGTGTCCAATTAAGGCAGCAAAAGCACAATAAGAGGAGAGATATGAACACAACATTACTAATTATGGCAGCCGGAATCGGCAGCCGATTTGGAACAGGAATCAAACAGTTGGAGCCGGTGGATGCTTCCGATCATATCATTATGGACTACTCGATTCATGATGCAATTGAGGCAGGCTTCAATCATGTAGTATTTATTATCCGCAAGGATATTGAGAAAGAATTCAAAGAGGTCATCGGTGACCGGATTGCCTCCATTTGCGCTTCTCATGATGTAACTGTGGACTACGCTTTCCAGGATATTAACGATATTCCAGGAGAACTTCCGGCAGGCCGGACAAAGCCGTGGGGAACGGGTCAGGCTGTGCTTGCAGCAAAGAGCGTGATCGATACCCCGTTCATTGTGATCAACGCAGATGATTATTATGGAAAAGAAGGCTTCAAAGCTGTCCATGCCTACCTGGTAAATGGTGGAAAGTCTTGCATGGCGGGCTTTGTGCTGAAGAACACGCTGTCTGATAACGGTGGTGTAACCCGCGGTATCTGCAAGATGGACGCAGAGAATAATTTGACCGAGGTTGTTGAGACTACGAACATCGTAAAAACTGTGAACGGCGCAGAGGCAGATGGTGTGGCTATCGATACAGATTCTCTGGTTTCCATGAATATGTGGGGATTAACTCCTGATTTTCTAGATGTTCTGGAGGAAGGTTTCAAAGAGTTCTTTGAGAAGGAAGTGCCGGGTAATCCGCTAAAGGCAGAGTATCTGATCCCTACCTTCATCGGTGAACTGTTGGAGCAGGGTAAAATGTCCGTGAAGGTTCTGAAAACCAACGATACCTGGTATGGCATGACCTATCACGAGGATGTCGCAGCAGTAAAGGACAGCTTCAAGAAGATGCTTGAGAATGGTGTGTACAAAGCAGACCTTTTCAGTGACTTGAAATAAGATGATCAAAGTATTTACGAAAATCCTCACCAACGTCCTGACAGCCCTCTACCAGCCGTTTGGTTTTTCACTGCTCCTCTCGTTTTTCATTCTCTTTTTCTACCTATACGCATATCAACCTTCCAATGCCGGTAAAGGTTGGAAAGAAGCAACGCTGACATGGTTCAGAACGTTCAAAGAGGATAAGTTCTTCAGGAAGTTGTTCCTACTGGTGTTCGTGACTTCGATGATCTTATTTAGAACATTACTGAATCGGAACTTGTGGATGAACCCATTGTCCGACGTTATGGGCGGATGGGGCATCTGGGAGACAGTGAATGGCGAACAGAAGCTGACCACTGAGTGTATTGAGAATGTGATCATGATGGTGCCGTTTTCAGCAGTAGTGCTGTGGACATTCGGAGAGAAGATAGGAAACGGCTGGAAGAAAATACTGTGGCAAAGCGGGAAGATAGCATTTATCTTTTCTGTAAGCATTGAGATGCTGCAATTATTGCTTCGCTTGGGAACATTCCAGCTATCGGACATCTTCTATAACACAGTGGGTGGAATGATTGGCGGATTGATGTATTGTGCAGTGATGAAGGCAAAAAAGCGCATGTAAAATTGGATGAAATTGTGATATACTGGGAGCGGAAGCTCCCTACGCTACTCTGATAATTACACACCTCTTCGTGGCGAGCAGCAGGCAACGATTTATTATGATCGGCGAAGATGTGAGAAAAAATGTAGATAAAAAGGAAAAACCTTTAAAAATAAATAGAGGGATATGAATGACAAAAAGATTAGATGAGGACTCCATTCATCCTTCGGAAACAGCCTATGATCAAGCTATAAAAAGAATGGAAGAGCGAGAAGCACGCATTGAATATTCTCGTGCGATGAAATCGCACTTCCGGAAATTTGGGAATCAGATGTCCGGAAGTGGAAATCACCTGTGTAATTATGCGAGTTTACTCGCGTAGTGCTTTATCCAAGCCATATACCTCACGCATTGATCTATCATGTTCAGCATCAATGCTCGTGATATTTATTCGATAGCTGTCGTGGGCAATACGATCAATGATCGCATCTGCCAGAGGACTGTCACCACCGCCGAGCTGCTCATACCATTCCTCAAATGCATACTGGGAGCAGAAAATCGTTGAAGATTTCTTACGTCTCCTATGAAGCAGTTCGAAGATATCCCTTTGTTCTGCATTCGTCGGTTTCAAGAGAAGCCACTCATCCAGAATCAGGACAACTGGATTTGCATACTTCGCCATGACTTTTTTGTAGTTACCATCTGTCCGTGCTGTCTCCAGATCAATAAGCAGATCAGGAAGACGGACATACTTGGTATTGAAATACTGCTTACAAGCCTCCATACCAAAGGCGCAGGCCATGTAAGTTTTACCACAGCCTGTAGCGCCGGTGATAAAAAGATTCCGGTGTTCAGATATATATTCGCAAGTTGCAAGTCGGTTAATAAGACCCTTGTTAAGCTTGCGTCCGGAAGTGTAATTGATATCCATGATACTTGCTTCCGGTTGGTCGAATCCAGCATTACGGATCAATCGTTTCTGACGATTATTCTTACGATTACTGTATTCGATGTCCACCAGCATACCAAAACGGTCCTCGAATGGTACGTCTTTAAATTTCGTATCATCCAGCTGGTTGCGGAACGCATCTGCCATAGTAGTAAGGCGCATTTCAATTAATTTATCTATTGTACTCTGATTCGTCATATATGTTTACCTCCGATAGTAATCGGCACCTCTTGTGATGCCGTGTGCTTTATGTGTAGTCTTGGATTCAGTAGTTTCTGATTCCGGTTTTACAGAACCTGTTACAAGGATGTTTTTAATACTCTTATAACTGGGTGAAGCTGTATAAGATAGTGCCTTTTTACAGGCTGCTTCAAACAATGCATCTGAGTATTTCTCTGCAAGCTTCAGAAGCCCCATACAACTTCGGTAGGTCTGTTGTTCCACACGTTTGGAGGTCAGTATCGCATTGACCACAGTGTACGTATTTATGCCAATCCGTTCAGCCCATTTGCGGAACCTGTCGCCGTTCCATTCCAGATATTTCTGGTGGTCTTCCGGCATATGTTCCGTGACAGTGCTGTACTTCCCAGGACGCCCCTTCAGACGGCGGTGGGAAGCAATGCGGTTATGATTGTAAAAAATTTCAATAGTGGTATCTGTTATCTTGACATCAACTTTCTTTTTGATGTATTCATAGGGAACTGAGTATAGCATTCCGTCCACAGATATGTGATAATTGAACTGGACGGTGGCTGTTTTCCAGTCGCTCAGTTCAAAACGGGTAGCAGGTAATGGTGCCAGCAATGGTTTTTCTTCCTCAAGAAATAAGCTTCGCCGACTACCCTCTTTCTTCTGAAAGAGCCTTTGGTTGAACAGTTCTAGCTTATCTTTTATTGCACGGTTTAATTCTGCAAGGGAAAAGAACTGTTCATCCCGAAGTGCTGCTGTTATCCAGGTAGAGATATTTCCTACCGTTCCTTCAGCATTCGGCTTATCCTTGGGAGCTCTGACACGAGCCGGAATAATAGCGGTGCAATAATGTTCAGCTAGTTCCTGATAAGTTTCATTGATCTGCTGGTCTTTCCATCCCCCATTGTGAATAACTGCGGTTTTGCAGTTATCCGGTACGAGGATTCTGGCAACACCGCCAAAGTACTCATACATATGGACATGAGCATTGATCCATGATCTCTGCTTCATATCCAGAAATGCTTCCACATATGCATACTGACTGTAAGTCATTACACCTACAAAGATGTAAGATTTTAAGATTTCACCAGTGTCAGGATCAATAATTGTTGCCGGATCACCAGCCCAGTCAACCTCAACCTGTTCGCCGGGTTTACGGTTGATATGCATGGTAGCACGATGTTTCTGCTCATCCTGTTGGATGTGATAGCAGAATTGTGAATACATGAGTGGTTCTTCACCGTTGGCACGGCAATCCTCTATGTACTCAGTCCATAAGAGCTTTTTGGTGACTCCATTACGGAGCAGTTCCTTACGGATGTAAGCGTAGTCGGGCATCTTCTTACTGGCAGATACCTTGCTCTCTTTCGAGAACATGAGCTTTTGAAGCTCTGTGTCGGTCATTGATTCATCAAGAGGCCAAGAGATATTTAGTTCTCTGGCACGTTTTTGAACTTTGACGACAGTTTTTTGTGAAACACCACAGCTTGCCATGATGTTACGTTGTGAGAATCCCAATCCGGTAAGCCGGATGATTTCTCGATATTTGGTCATAATCGTGACCTCCTCATAATGAATTTACACTAAAAGTGCATAACATCATTATAAGGGTTTAGGAAAAATGTGATTCCATTTTTGCCGGAATCGTGATTCCCTAAAAAACGGAACATTGATTTCCATACGCCGGACAGGTGATGGATTTCACCCCGGATTATTCACGCATTTTGAACAGTCCAACAATGCAAGTGGCTGCCAGTGTTGCAGAACAAATAAGAGTACAACAGGCACCGCTTATTCAAGCATTGCAACCATATCATAATTTGATGGAGCAAAATAGTTTGGGGCTTTCCGCTGCAACTGCATCTTTATCTGCTGTGGCACAAACATTGGTTCCAGATGATGCCATGAGTTCTATGACAGGAACATTGAATGCTGTAGCTACGGTTATGCAGCCCTATCGAGATATAAATCCATTTAACTCAGGTGTTCTTGCTGCATTTGAGACGGCAACAATAACACCTGAATTGCGAGAATTTCGGACACAGTTTGAAGGTAATGTTCAAGCAATGGGCAGCGGATTGTCTGCCATTTCTGATTATATAGGTGGATTGACATCACAGTGGGATAATGCGCTTGCTTTAAATGATGTGCTAGAGCGTAGTATTGCAGCACAGAATTTTGCTGTAGTAAGGATGCTGCCAAATTATGCTGACTTGGAATTGCCACGGGGCAGTAAAAAAGTATTAAAGTCTTTGACCAAAACGACTGCCAAAAAGCTGTTGCAGTCTGATAAAATTCGGTTTGATCCGAAAGAAAAGGACTTTTACCATAAAGACTCTCCAGACGTTAAGTTATCAGCAGATCAGATTACTGTGGTAGAAAGCTCACTGGAACTGTTTGAAGAATTTTCGCTTGATAGCTTAGTATCTTTTGAAAGTAAACTGGAACAGAATTATGCATTTGCGTTACAACATCCGGTAGGTGCCAGGATATTTGAAATGCTTAAGAACTGGAATCATTTCATCAGTTTTGAGAACATTACATATTACCATGCAAGGATATTAGGCGAACATCAGCGTCCATATCATGATTCTGAGATGATGAAAGCACCTACAAATGTTTCAGCACACGGTCGCTATAATGAGGTAGGAAGAAGTTGCTATTATATCGCCGAAGATAAGGAAGGTGCATTAAAGGAAATCTATAAGCACAGTGGAGGAACAAAACCTCGTGTGCAAGTAATCGGACTCAAAGCTGTAAAACCTGTTAAATTATTGGATCTGTCAGGAGAAGCAAAGAAAACAAATCGTTTCATTGAGCATATGAGATTTACCGTAGAAAATGAAACGGGTAAAACAGTACATGAATATCTACTTCCTAATTATGTTGCATCATGTTGCAAGGAAATAGGAATTGATGGAATCAGATATAGAAGCACTGGATATAACTGCTGTGTTCTTTGGAAGGATGACTATTTTGAATATGCAGAAGGCAGCAGAGAAGTAATACCAGAGTAAGAAGAATATATATAAGCGAATATAGAATGGAACCTTGATATAAAAAATCTGAAGGATTGGAGGATAAGGTATGAATTCAGGTGCACTGAAACGGACATTAGTTGCAGATTTACAATATGACCCTAAGTTTTCGGATTGTAAAGACGAAGTGTTTCCGATAATTAGCAGAAGTACAATTAACTGTGTTCCACAATGGAAATTTGCAACAAGATCAAATCAACACTGGGAAAATGTTGAAATTCGAGTGCCAATTCCTTTGATGACTAAAGCAACAGAGCTAAAAGATAAAATCGATAGACTGGTATATTATGTTTACGAAGAAGATGATGAATACGCCATTCAAGATGTGGAACTCAGACCACAGATAATATATTCTGATATTGAGCCGGAAGTATCAAATGATGTTGAGTTCGATAGAATTCAGGATGTTTTAATACAAGGAATTAGAGATGCGAAGTATTTGATTTGGGTTGCTGTTGCATGGTTCTCTAATGAGGTTTTGTATCAGGAATTATTAAAGAAGAAGCAAAACGGTATACACATACGGATCATTATTTCAGATGAAGATTCAAATCAAAACCTATTGCAAGGATTAAAAGAAAACTTTGAATGTGTTGTTGTTCCGCGTTCTGGTGTGTGGGGAACAAATCGTATGCATGATAAGTTCTGTATTGTGGACTTAGATTATATCATGCATGGATCTTATAATTGGACGAAGGCCGCTAATTATAATGGAGAAACATTGGTAACAACGGTTGACCGTGATTTGGTAAAAAAATTCGCAGATGAATTTTTGAAAATATATAATGAAAATAAATGAGATATTAGTTCAGTATCTCTACAGTGTTATACTTAAACCACTAAAAAGGAAAGAGGTTATCACCTATGCCCAGAACAAAAGGCAGCAAAAACCGTCCCAAAACTACCCATACCGACTACGCATCTCAGATCACGGAGAAGCAGGAATCTATCACTTCCCTGACTGCTGAGATTTCATCCATCACCGCAAACATTGACACTTTGAAGGCTGATCTGAAAGAGAAGAAGACTGCTCTGAAGAAGGCCGAAAAAGAAGTGGCATCCCTGGAATCGAAGAAGGCAAAGGCAGATGCTAAGGCCGCTGAAGAAGCGAAGAAGACCGAAGCAGAGGCTGTGCTGAAGAAGCTGCTGGCCAGCGGCATGAGTGCGGATGAAATCCTCGAAAAACTGAAATAAGATCGGCCGTGTGGACAAACTGAACTCCAGAAGTTCACACGGTTTTTTTGAAGGTTGCTATATAGTTTATAACGGAAATAAAAGAAATGGAGTGTGACATAAAATGAATTTATCAAAAATACATCATATTGCAATCATCGTATCTGACTATGAAGCAGCTAAGGATTTCTATGTGAACAAGCTGGGCTTCTATGTTATCAGAGAAAACTACCGTCCAGAGCGTAAAGATTGGAAGCTGGATCTGCGTGTTAACGAACACACAGAGCTGGAGATTTTTGCAGAAGAAAACCCGCCGAAGCGTGTGAACCGCCCGGAGGCCTGTGGGCTGCGTCACCTTGCATTTTGTGTGGAGAGCGTGGAGCAGACAGTGAATGAGTTGACAGAGGTAGGAATTGAATGTGAGCCAATTCGTGTGGATGATTACACCGGCAAGAAGATGACTTTCTTCCATGACCCGGACGGACTGCCGTTGGAGCTGCACGAGTAAAATGAAGAAAACAAGAAAACCAGGCGGTGGCCGTAAGAAGTTGAAGCCAGAGTACGATGCCGGGAAAAATCTGAAAGAGCAGATGGAAAGTGCTGTGGCACTTTATGATTCTGAGATGTCCTTGCAGGCCATTGCAGATGCTCTAAACCTTAATCCCATCAAAGTAAGAAAGCTGCTCATCACGGCCGATGTGTATGAATCTGAAGTGGCGGAGAAGGTGCAAGCTACCTTTCAAGAATACCGTGAAACACAAGACTACAAAACCTCTATACTCTCAACTGCAAACACTCTGAAACTTTCCAAAGCCTCCGTCACCTCGTACCTGCCATATCGGAAAGGTGTGTACTTCCCAAGCACAGCAGAAAAAGGGAAGATCAGTGCCGGAGCAGAGCGGCAGCGGAGATATAGAGCAATGAAGCGGTGGAGGGATGAGCCAACAGAAGAGAGCTTCTGGGGAGCGGTTCTGGCCTATGCTGGTGTGAAATTCAAAACCTACTCTGGCTTACCATTCTCTTACGAAATTAAAAAAGGTAGGAATGGCGAGTACACAAAAGAGCTGCAAACTATTGGGGTCAGACCCCATAAAGAAAAAATAAACATTTCTAAAGAAATTATAAACAAAACAAAGGGAGCGGTAGCTCCCTACGCTGCTCAAATCTTCACGCACCTCTCCGTGGTGAGCAGCAGGCAACGGTCTTATGACTGGCTGAGATGTGAAGGAAAATCAAGAGGATAAATAAAAATATGGAGCATATTACTGGCGATTATAAAACGCTAATTGAGAAATGTGTGGCATTTGCGGCACAATTTATTTGTATCCCTCCAACAGAGTTACTTTTTGATGATTGTCCTTCAAATCGATTTCCAACAATGAGCAATGCAGCGGAAAGTTCTGCATCAATTGTACTGGGGTCAGACCCCATAAAGATAAACTTCAGAATCTTCCAGTGATCAAAAAAGGAAAAGATGGCAGGGCACACATGCTCTATGGGATGGCGTCTGCCGGTACGGTTGCCTGGGTGATGTACCAGAAGTTCTGTAACGGACTGCCCTACTGCCGTCAGGAAAAGGAGTGGAAACAGTATGGCGTGGCGATCACCAGGGCAACGATGGCAAACTGGGTGATCCGGAATTCTGAGGCATTCTTTTTTCCCATGTATGAATATTTCCACAGAAAACTTCTGGAACGGGGTACACGGTAAATAGTTAGTACCGTGCTTTTCGCCTAAAACCATGAGATAATCCCTTTATAAAACTAAAAGTTTTTTAAAGGAGAAATCTTATGGATAAGATCACACGTCAGGTCCGTATTGAACATTGGACCCAGATCAAGAATACTCCGGGGTCAGACCCCATAAAGACCACGTCAGTAAGTGATGTTAATGATATAAGAAAACATTTCACATGTTTTTATATCGGCGATGACATGGGAATGTTATCAGCATTCGATACCGGAAAAAGTATTCTGAATGCAGTGTATATTACGCCTGCTGGAACAGATTATGACGTTAGTTCACAATGGGCCAAGTCTGTAGATAATCCAAAGAAGGAAGATGGAGCAGTGAGCACAAAGAATTATTCTGCATCGACAGAAGATACGATCAAGGAAAAGATAAAATCCAGGATAACGGATAAGTATAATAGCACTGATATTACAGAAATCTCAGTTAACCAAAACGCTGGAACGGATGAGTTGGATGATTATGTCGCACTTGTGTATTTGACTTGGAATGTTCAAAATAGTCCGAAAACGTCAAAAGAAATGCTGGATATGTATTCTAGCGATCTGGCAGCATATCTTGCGAGTGAATGCCCGAATGTATCGGAAGTAGCCATTTTCTGGCAAGTTCCATATCTTACTACGAATACCAGTAAATGGACATATATACGAAATGGGGACAATATGTATTTAACCGATAATATGCTTGGATGGTAAAATAAATATAGATCTAACAAAGGAGATTCTTTATGAGAAAGGCAAAACATAGCATCATTGGAGGCATAATTCTGTTTCCGATATTATTTGTTGTGTGGGTTACACCAGTATGCGCAGACAATATAGTAGCCAAGCTTACCCTTCATGCTTATGGTACTACCTCAAACCCATTTTCCGCTGGAGATTTAGGACATACCTTTTTGAGTATAAAAAACACTACAAATTCAACGTTAAACAAAGTTACTGTTACAAATTCCTATACTTATACATATGCTTACAACATTAATGATTTTGGAAAATTTAAGGTATGGAAAGGTAAATATACAGTAACGATAAATCCGATGCCATCAAACAGAATAAAACTTATTTACAAGCTAAACGGAAAAGTAACAGAAACAGCGATTGCAAGAAAAAAAACTGGAAACACTTATACCTATATTCCTCAAAGAGGTTTGTATCCAGGATACGTACAGGAAGTAATTTGGGACAAAAAGAAAAAACAATTTATTTTCCAAGGTTTTGAAGTCGGTAAAGGATATTTCTTTTACAACCCGGGAATTAAAAATATCAGTAAGGCAACTGTCTCCGGATTAAACCCCCAATATACTTACACCGGAAAGAAAATTACCCCGTCGGTGATGGTTTCTGTAGATGGAATAACACTGAAAAAGGATACAGATTATTCACTGAGCTATAAAAATAATAAAAATGTCGGAACGGCAACGATAAGTATTAAAGGAAAAGGAAAGTACACCGGGACGAAAAACCTAACCTTTACTATAGTTAAAATTATTCTGCAGAACCAGACTATAAAGGTAAATAGCAGTTTCCTAAAGTCGTATTCGGCGAATGGAACGTTTAAACTTAATGCGACAGCAAAAGGAAAGTTATCTTACAAAAGCAGTAATACAAAAGTTGTAACTGTCAGTTCGAAAGGCGTTGTTACAATAAAAGGAACTGGAAACGCGGTTATTACAGTAAAAGCAGGAAAAGTTTTAAATAAGTATAACGCCGCCTCAAAAAATGTAAAAATTAAAATAGTACTTAAGAACAAAAATATGTATGTTCAGCCATATAAAGGAGTTTCTTTGAAAAGCAAGGCTTCCCTAACAGGAAAGAAAGTTACAGCTATTCCTTATGCCGGAGCTGTCGAAGTAAAATCTTATAGCAATGGCTGGGCTTATGTCACTTACAAAGGGAAAAAAGGGTATATACAGGAAAAGAATCTGGGAGATGTAAAACCTGTTCCAGCATCATCAGATAAACTGTTAACACAGTATAGTAACCAGATGTCCTATAGGTTGGTAGATTTTACAAAAAAATTTTCTAAGAATGCATACAGAAGCAATGTAACTGCTACCAGTACAGAACAACTAAAAAAACTTGGCAATATGATTAACGTATATGCAAGTTCTCAAATTATAGAAAAAGATAAAAAAGAAATTCTTGAAGCATTTGCGGATGCGGTTTTACAGGCTATCCTGAATTCTAATATTAATAAATACGAAACGAATCAGAAAAAAATGCTTGACCAGATAAGCTCACAGATCAAGGGTGGTTTAAAATCAGGGTCCAAGAAAGTAACTGTATCTTCTGGAAAAACTTATACGGTTGATTTCAATATTGCAGCACAATCTTATGGAGGAATAGGCGCGACTGTATCATGGGCTTATGTTACTTATGGTTCTCAAAGATATACCCTAGTTATTTCTTCAACATCGGAACAGATTGATGCAGTTTTAGCCTCTTATTGCACTGCCCTGGCACAGCTGAATACTGACTGCTGGAAAGACTTCATGTCTGCATATATCACTGGCGGTTGGAAATTGTCTGGATTGAACGCAAATTATAAATTGACTGACCAGAAGGTCAGGACCTATCTTGACCGCAGCGAATTATTAATCCGCACAATTGCAGGTGATGAGAAAGCGAAAACTAAACTGTTAGAAAGTGGCTCGAAAGACATGAAAAATAAGCTTAAAGATATGAGTAATTCTGCATTTAGAAAATACATAAAAGAACATACTAAGAATGGTGACAAGGTTTTGAAGGCCGCAGATAAGTATAAAGAATTAAGCAGTAAGTACAAGGACTGGAAAGACAAATATAATACATGGAAAAAGTCAGGAAAAGGAACAGATTTGGAAAAAGCAGAGGCAGCTTGTACCCAATTTGAAGAAGTATTAAAAGAGTTAAATTCAGCAATCAGCTCGATGTAACGTAAGCGCAAAATATTGCTACGTTACTCGTAAATTACGCTTGCACCAAAATGATAGATGCAAGCGTTTTACTTTATTTTAGTTTTGACAGTTCATTTTCGCAGTCTCGCTCCATGGAGCAAGTTGTTCCAGCTGTTCATCTGACATTTTATCGTTTGGCCGTTGTGATAAGAGATATGTCAGATATTTATAGGTATTCAGATCATTCGCTTTTGCCATCTCAACTATTGTATACACAATAGCACTAGCGGTGGCTCCTTTAGGACTGGCGCTGAACAGCCAGTTCTTCCAGCCAACAGTGAATGGTCTGATTGCATTCTCGCTAAGATTGTTGGATAAACTGCAATGACCGTCTTCCAGATAGGTCATCAGGGTGTCTTTCCGATTTTGGGCATAGTTCACCGCTTTCGCCAAACGGGTTCCTTTGGTTGGGCGCTGTTGATCCAGCCAATTCCAGAATGCCTCTAGTATCGGCTTCTCCTTTTCAAGACGAAATTGTTTTCTCTGCTCCGCAGTGTGATTTTTTGCTTTTGAGTACCGCTCACAATCAAACAGCTTGGAACAGAACTGTACTCCCTGCACTGCCGGAAGGCTGTAATCATACTCTTTCCCTTTCGGTATGGCATCTGTGAAGTAACGTCTTACATGTGCCCAGCAAGAGCAGCGTTTGATATCTGGCAGATTATTATAACCCTGGTATCCATCTGTCTCCAGATATCCGCTGAACCCCTGTAGGAAAGACGCTGCATGGAACTTTGACCTTGTCTCTGTGTAATGGTAGAGCAGGATCGGCGGAAGTCCATCTTCTCCACTGCGGAAGAGCCACATCCAGGAATCCGTTTTAGGATTACGCTCCGGCTCATTCAGTACCTGAACCCGGGTTTCATCTGCCATCAGATATTTACGCCTCCGTAACTGACGGTGAAAATAATCATAAACATGGCGGAGATAATTCTCGGCACAGTAAATGATCCAGTTAGCAAGCGTAGCCCGGCTTAATGGGACACCCAGTTGCTTCCAGTCCTCTTCCTGCCGGTTTAACGGCAGACCATTCTGGTACTTCTGGTGCATTGCCCATCCCACAACGGATTCCGATGCATAACTTTCCGGGATCAATGGTTCCTGAACAGGGGCTTTGACAAATGTCTGATCATCCGGATGTTCCTCTGATATGGCACACTCCGGGCATTTATATGTTTCACGATAGATATTTACTACTTTTCCTTTGGCAGGGGTAAAGCGAAATTCATGGCGGACGAATTCTTTCCCGATACATTCCATCTGCGTTCCGCAGGTTGGACAGTTTCGCTCCTCCTCCGGAAGAGAAATGATCTCGTTGCAGGAAGGAACGTTTTTAAAGAGATCTGCATGTGTCCGTCTTGCTTTTCTCTTATGTTCCGGAACAGTGATGTCATCAGAAAGTTCCTGTTCCCATGTCGGATCTGCTTCCTGCTCGGCTTCATCAAAAAGATTCAACTGGCCATCGATATCTTTCCGTTTTTCACTGGAAGTACCAAAAAGCTTCTTCGTGAGATATTCAATCTGCTGACGAAGGTTTTCTTTTTCCAGACGGTCTGCTTCCAATGTTTTTTGTAAAGACTGGATCAGTTCTGTCTGTGTGGAAATGGTCTTATTCAGTTGGTTGATCATGTCCTTGTACGCGAGTATTTTTGAATCTTTTGAATTACCAGCCATATGTTTTCTGCTCCTTTTTCACTGCTCTTATTGTACCATAAAAAGCAATGAAAAAGAAGTGAATATTACGGTGCGGCAGAGCCGCCAGTCCGGTGTGGCGAGAGCCACCTGTCCGGACTAACGGAGCCACCCCATTTTGTTTATTAAGTTACTTTGCCATTGCTGGATCCAGTCCATATACTTCTCTCATAGAGAGGTCTTTAGATGGGTCAACACTTTCAATATCGATCTTATAGGAATCATACGATATACGATCCATGATGGCATCGGCAAGAGTACTTTCACCATCACAGATTTGCTGGTACCATTCACTTTCACGGAACTGAGAACAAAAGATCGTTGAAGATTTTTTTCGTCGTTTATGTATCAGTTCAAAAAGATTCCTGGCTTCAGCTTCTGTCAGTTTAAGAAGCAGCCACTCATCAATGATCAGTACTATTGGCTTGGTGTATTTCTTCAGGACAGTTGAGAAAGTTCCATTGTCCCTGGCAGCCTGTAAGTCCAATAATAGATCAGGAAGCCGTACATACCGTACTGAGTAATAGTGCTTGCATGCTTCCATGCCAAAGGCACAGGCCATATAAGTTTTACCACTTCCGGTTGCTCCAGTAATAAAGATGTTTCGGTATTCTGTAATGTATTCACAGGTTGCCAGACGGTTGATCAGTGCTTTGTTCAGCTTTCGTCCAGAATGGTAATCAATCGCTGCGATGCTGGCATCTGGCTGTTCAAACTCAGCCTGGCGGATCAGCCTTTTCAGACGATTGTTTTTGCGGTTGCTGTATTCGACATCAACAAGCATGCCGAACCGATCTTCGAATGGAACTTCCTTCATTGCAGGATCATCCATCTGGATGCGGAATGCATCTGCCATAGCAGTCAGACGCATTTCAATAAGTTTATCGATTGTACTTTGATTTGTCATGATTTTTTACCTCCATAGTATCTGGCTCCTCTGGTTATGCCATGTGGTTTTACTGCTTGAAATGATTCTGATTCGGTATCAGGTGCATCCTTTGTTGCAGCCAATAGATTTTTGATACTTTTATAGCTGGGTTTACCGGAATAAGAGAGCGCCTTAGCGCAGACCTGTTCCAGTTTTTCTGGCGAATATTTTTCTGCCAGTTTCAGTAATCCCATGCAGCTTCTGTAGGATTGCTGTTCAATCCTGCCGGAGGTAAGTATTGCATCGACAACCTTACTTGTGTTAATTCCAATCGAATCAGCCCACTTACGGAATCGGTCACCGTTCCATTCCAGATATTTCTGGTGTTCCTGCGGCATATGTTCTGTCACTGTAGAATACTGACCGCTTCGTCCATAGAGTCGTCTGTGAGAGGCAATACGATTGTGATTATAAAATATTTCAACCGTTGTATCTGTTATACGCACATCAACCTTATTTTTGATATACTGATAAGGCACGGAGTAGAACATTCTGTCTACTGCGATGTGATAGTTAAACTGGACGGTGGCTTGTTTCCACTCAGCCAGTTCAAAAGGTGTAGCAGGCAACGGAGCCAGTAATGGCATTTCTTCCCCAAGAAATAAACTGAGTCTGCTACATTCCTTTTTCTGGAATTTACGGGCGTTGTAGGCATCCAGTTTTTCACGGATTGAAGCATTCAATTCTGCAAGAGAGAAAAACTGTTCATTGCGAAGGGCTGCTGTTATCCATGTGGATATCTTTCCTACCGATCCCTCTACATTCGGTTTATCTTTGGGTTTCCGGACTCTGGCCGGAAGGATGGCAAGATTGTAATGTTCTGCCATCTCATGATAAGTTGTGTTTAAGGCAGTGTTGTACCAGTCACTCTTTTTATGATTCACTGCGGTTGTGCAGTTATCAGAAACGAGCATAGGTGTGACACCGCCAAAGAAATCAAACATCTGGACATGAGCTTTGATCCAGTTGTCGGTTTTCTCATTCATATATGCTTTTACAAAAGCATACTGACTGTAAGTTAATACACCTACAAATATCCATGCATTTGTGATTTCTCCGGTGTCCGGATCAATGATGTGAGCAGGGTCACCGGCCCAGTCAACTTCAATCTGTTCACCTGGTTTTCTAGGGATATGCATGGTAGCCCTGCGTTTTTCTTCATCCTTCTGGATGTAGTAGCAGAACTGAGAATACATTAGAGGCTCTTCGCTGCTCATGCGGCACTCCTCACAGTATTCTACCCAGAGAAGTTTTTTGTTTACGCCGCTCCGCAGAAGTTCTTTGCGGATGTAGTCAAAGTTTGGCATACGTTTATTCGTTGCCGACTTATCTTTAGGAAACATCAGCTCCTCTAGCGCACTGTCGGTCATGTCAAAATCCAGCGGCCATGAAAGATTGATTTCCGCTGCTTTTTTCAAAACCTTGGCGACTGTGTTTCTGGATACACCGCAACTTTGTGCGATGTTCCTCTCACTGAATCCTAAGCTTTTCAAGCGTAGGATTTCACGATACTTGGTCATAATTTACGACCTCCT
This sequence comes from Blautia sp. HA9023, assembly GCF_056504095.1. Lineage (NCBI taxonomy): Bacteria > Bacillati > Bacillota > Clostridia > Lachnospirales > Lachnospiraceae > Blautia > Blautia sp. HA9023. Next base: position 215,015 of record NZ_JBWLUR010000001.1, read on the forward strand.
TTATCTGTATTCACACCAAAGGTGTGTATTTACAGTATAAAGGAAATATATGTAATAGAGTCCAATAAGGTGGCTCTGAATTACCGGAATATATGGCTCCCATTCTCCGGAATGGTGGCTCTCAAAGTCCGGACAGGTGGCTCTGAGAGTCCCGGAATAATCAAGAAGCAGGAAACCCAGCATTTACAGGGGATTTCAGACATGATACAGGATGAAAAGCCCCTCCGTTTCTGTTGGCTGGCATAGATGTTTTACGCGATCATTCCGTAGGCTTGAATGCCTTTGGTTGTTCGATTTCAAGCCCGGACATGAGCCAGTCGAATTGCTGCCAGGTCAATTGTTTTACTTCCAACTGATTTCTGGGCCAGCGGAATCTGCCCTGGACTTCCATACGTTTATACAGCAGCACAAATCCGTCAGATTCCCAGAGCAAAGCTTTGATCCTGTCACAACGTTTTCCACAGAAAAGATACAGGGCACTTCGCCTTGGATCCATATGGAGTTGATCCTCTACAATAGCACACAGCCCGTCAATGGATTTCCGCATATCCGTTCTGCCTGTTACGATATAGATTTCATCGGCGGCTGTGATATCCCCTAACATTTCAACTCCTTCACAATGCGAAGCGTTTGAGCCAGAAGCTGAGGATCTGTTCCATTTGGTATTGTTAGATGAAAGCTTCCTACAGACAGCTTCATTGGCTCTGCTACAGAAAGGTTATTTCTTTCCGTAGCTGCCGGAATTATATTTAATGGCTGTTCATAAGGAATCGGGTCAGTATCATGAAAATCCACTCTGACAACTTCCTGGCTTTCTGGTGCACGATAGGTGCTTCCAGTTGACGCCGGCAAATCCACACAACCTTTCTGACGCAGTCTTTTTACCCAGTTGTAAAAAGTTCCTGGCTTGATATCATGTTCCACACACCATTGATGATCTGTCAATCCACTTTGACGGCATTCCATGATGAGACGGTATTGTTCTTCAGCAGGTATTCTTTTGCTTCTCATGAGCACACCTCCATAACTTGAATAGAGTAAAATGCTCGCATCTATCATTTCTAGCAAGAGAAAATGAAGTGAAATGCTTGCATTCTCTAATGATTATTATGGATTGATTTTTAGGGCAACACAATCCGTCGAATTATTTTGCGCTTACAGAGAACAAACATTTCTCTGTGGCTTTTCGCATTATATACTCCGCCGATGCAGAAAAACACACAAAACATATTGGAAAAACTGCAAGAAAAGGTTATAATGTCAAAGATGACACACCTGATAAAATATAAACAAATATTTTATCAGATTATAAATGAAAATGCGGGGGATGTAGTTAATGGAACAGCAGCATATGTTTACCAACCGGATGATCCGTAATCTTCTGGTGCCGGTGGTGCTGGAACAGATTTTGAATTCGATAATGGGAACCGCAGATACCATGATGGTCAGTAATGTGGGATCTGCGGCTCTTTCTGCGGTATCGCTGGTGGATTCCATCAACGTACTTCTGATCCAGGCTTTTTCAGCACTGGCAGCCGGAGGAGCAATTGTCTGTGCGCAGTATATCGGACAGAAAAATTATGAAAAAGCCAATATGTCAGCAAGACAGGTACTTTTTATCATCACGGCGATTTCTGTGGCAGTATCGGCGGTCTGTCTGATCTTTCAGAAACCGTTGCTGCGTCTGATTTTTGGGGCTGTAGAAGCGGATGTTATGCGTGCTTCGGAAACGTATTTCTTTTTTACGGCACTGTCATTCCCGTTTATTGCGGCGTATGATTCCGCGGCATCTATTTTCCGTGCCCAGGAGAACACCAGGGGGCCTATGATGATTTCCATGATCTCCAATGTTATGAATATTGGTGGAAATGCCATTTTGATCTGGGTATTTCATCTTGGTGTTGCCGGCGCGGCAGTCTCCACACTGGTTTCCCGTATTTTCTGTGCAGTGGTAGTTCTCTACCAGCTGCGAAAAGACCGTCAGCCTATTGTTGTCCGTAATTACCTCAAGATCCGCCCGGACTGGAGCATGATCGGCCGTATTCTGGGACTTGGAATCCCTTCGGGGATCGAGAACAGCATGTTTCAGCTGGGAAAACTGGCAATCCAGTCTACTGTATCCACGCTTGGAACAACAGCCATCGCCGCGCAGGCAATGACAAATATCCTGGAGAATCTGAATGGTATTGCGGCTATCGGTGTGGGAGTAGGCCTGATGACCATCGTAGGCCAGTGCCTGGGTGCAGGACGGAAAGACGAAGCGGTTTATTACATAAAAAAACTCTGCGTTATCGCAGAATGCGTAATTATCGTAAGCTGCCTGATCGTTTACGTTCTGGCCAGACCGGTCACCATCCTGGGTGGCATGGAAAAAACGAGTGCAGCCATGTGCATCCACATGATCAACTGGATCACCATTGTGAAACCCCTCGTGTGGACAATGGGATTTGTCCCGGGATATGGACTCCGGGCGGCCGGAGATGTGAAGTTTTCCATGATCACATCCTGCTGTACCATGTGGGCCTGCAGATTTTGTCTGTGCGTATTTCTCATCCGTGTCCTGGGATTTGGTCCCATGGGTGTCTGGATCGGAATGTTTGCGGACTGGACGGTACGCGGAATCATATTTACATGGAGATTCCACAGCCGCAAGTGGTTGGAGCATAAGGTAATTTAGAACAAACGAAAAAAATTTCCTACAAAAAACTCATTAAAAAAAGGAGGTGCCCCATATGAATGGTCTGGAAAACAAATACATTATAAAAAACAACAAACGCCTCCGCTACGGTTACACCACCGGTTCCTGTGCGGCTGGGGCTGCCAGTGGTGCGGTCCGTATGCTGTTATCCGGGAGGGAACTTTCCGAGGTAACGCTTCCCACTCCGAAGGGTATCACCCTTACGCTGGCTCTTCACGATATTACTCGTGGAGATAATTATGTTTCCTGTGCTGTCCGGAAAGATGCGGGAGATGATCCGGACACGACTAACGGAATCCTGGTGTATGTAAAAGCAGAAAAAATCTGCTGTCGGGATTCAGAAACAGATAATTGTGAAGATATCGGAACCGGTGCAAGCCGTCCTCAGATCATTCTGGATGGTGGCATCGGAGTAGGCCGTGTCACGAAACCGGGTCTGTCGCAGAAGATTGGTGAGGCGGCGATCAATCCGGTCCCGCGGGCAATGATCCTGAAAGAAGCGGAAGAAGCGGCGCAGGAATACGATTATGAAGGCGGGCTGAAGCTCACGGTATCGGTTCCTGAGGGAGAGGAGATCGCAAAGAAAACTTTTAATCCCCGTCTGGGAATCATCGGAGGAATTTCAATTCTTGGAACCAGTGGTATTGTAGAGCCCATGAGTGAAAAAGCCCTGATCGAAAGCATCCATGTGGAGATGAAACAGCATTTTTGCCAGGGAGAGAAATATATTCTGGTAACACCTGGAAATTACGGGGCGGATTATCTGCGGGAGCATATGACCATCCCTTTTGAAAACAATATCAAATGCAGCAATTATGTAGGTGAGACGATCGACATGGCCATCGATATGGGAGTAAAAGGAATCCTTTTTGTAGCGCATATCGGTAAATTTGTGAAAGTTGCAGCCGGGATCATGAACACGCATTCTCACTGTGCAGATGGAAGGATGGAGGTTCTCTGTGCAAGTGCTATCCGTGCGGGAGGACCACTGGAATGTGCCAGAGAGATCCTGAAAGCCGGTACTACAGATGAAGCGCTGGAGGTTCTTAACAGATATGGGATTCTGAGAGAAACGATGGATATCGTTATGGAGAAGATACAGTTTTATCTGGATCACAGGTCTTATGAACAGATCCTTCTGGGAGCAGTGGTGTTTTCCAATGTGTATGGCTTTCTGGGACAGACTCGGGATGCGGAAAAACTGATCCATAAGATACAATCTGAATAACAGACAGGAATATATCCCTGTCGTAAAAATATAACAGGAGGAAATAAAAATGGCAGGAAAATTATACGGTGTAGGTGTAGGACCGGGAGATCCGGAACTTCTCACTTTAAAAGCACTCCGACTTGTAAAAGAGGCAGAGGTGATCGCACTTCCGGGACAGGTTCCGGAGGATACAGTAGCATTTAAGATCGTAGAGGGAGCATATCCTGAGCTTGGAAAAAAGGAACTTCTTGCGGTACCATTTCCAATGTCCAAGGACCCTGAAGTTCTGAAAAGTTATCATGATGCAGGGGCACAGAAAGTAAAGGAAGTTCTTGACCAGGGAAAAAATGTGGTGTTTCTGACTTTGGGAGACCCGACTGTTTATTCCACATATCTCTATGTTCATCACAGACTTGTGGCACAGGGATATGAGACAGAGATTGTCTGTGGTATCACATCTTTCTGCGCGGTTTCCGCACGTCTGAACACGGGCCTTGTGGAAAAGGCAGAGCCTCTTCATGTGATTCCGGCTTCCTATCAGATAGAAGATGCCCTGAAACTTCCGGGAACCAAGGTTCTCATGAAAGCCGGAAAGAAAATGAAAGATGTGAAAGCAGAACTTCTTGCTCAGGGAGCGGAAGCCATGATGATCGAAAACTGCGGAATGCCGGATGAAAAGATCTACAGAACTGCAGAAGAGATCCCGGAGGATGCAGGATATTATTCTCTGATCATTATCAAAGAAAATAAAGACAGAAGAGAGGAATAGATTATGGTACATTTTGTAGGCGCAGGACCGGGAGCACCGGATCTTATCACAGTAAGAGGAAAACAGTATCTTGAGGAAGCGGATGTGATCATTTATGCAGGATCTCTTGTAAATCCTCAGCTTCTGGAATATTCCAAGGATGTGTGCACCATCCACAACAGTGCGAAAATGACACTGGAAGAAGTAATCTCCGTTATGGAGAGAGCGGAGAAAGAGGGAAAAATGACAGTCCGCCTTCATACCGGTGATCCATGTATCTACGGTGCGATCCGTGAGCAGATGGATATCCTGGATGAAAAAGGGATCCCGTATGATTCCTGTCCTGGTGTCAGCGCATTTTGTGGAGCAGCATCCGCACTGAACCTGGAATATACACTTCCGGATATTTCCCAGAGTGTGATCATTACAAGAATGGAAGGAAGAACACCGGTACCGGCGAAAGAGAGCATTCAGTCTTTTGCGGCCCATAACGCAACGATGGTAATTTTCCTCAGTACAGGTATGCTGGAAGAACTGAGCCGCAGACTGGTAGAGGGCGGATACCGGGAAGATACACCGGCTGCCATTGTTTACAAGGCAACCTGGCCGGATGAGAAGAAATTTATCTGTACAGTGGGAACACTGGCTCAGACAGCAAAAGAAAACAATATCACAAAAACAGCTCTGATGCTGGTAGGTGATGCGGTAAATGCTGCCCATTATGACAGATCTAAGCTGTATGATCCGGGATTTACCACAGAATTCCGTGAGGCTACGAAATAAAATATGAATATTTCCATCATTTGCTTCAGTATGACAGGGCTGGAGACAGGGGAAAAACTTCAGAAAGCACTGAAAACAGAAGGGGAGCAGGTCACTCTTGCAAAAAAAAGCCGTTATCTCCCGGATTCTGTTTCCATCTCCACTTCCCAGTGGGCCGGGGAACAGTTTCAGGCGGGAAAAGATGGCGTGATCTTTATCGGGGCCTGTGGAATTGCCGTTCGCAGCATTGCACCGTATATTGCCGGGAAAAAAACAGATCCTGCAGTTCTGGTAATTGATGAGTGCGGGCAGTTTGTGATTTCTCTTCTCTCCGGACATCTTGGGGGAGCCAATGAGCTGGCGGTCCGCTGTGCCGGATATCTTCACGCTACGCCGGTGGTGACTACGGCGACAGATCTTCACAGCCGTTTTGCAGTAGATGTTTTTGCAAAAAAGAACGGGTGTGCCATTTTCCATATGAAAGCGGCCAAGGAAGCATCTGCCGCACTGCTTGCAGGAGAGAAGATCGGTTTTTACAGTGAATTTCCATGGGAAGGCGATCTGCCGGACGGGCTGGTACTCTGTGGGAAAGACGGAATCCCATCAACGACAGGGACAGGGCAGAGGAATGCGTCAGCCGGGGAAGTGCCGGAAACAGGTATCGCGGTCACTCTGCACAGAAGCTGTCTGCCATTTACCAACACCGTACATGTAGTTCCCCCGGCAGCAGTTCTTGGCATGGGATGCCGGAAGGGAAAGGATGCTGCATCCATTCAGAGCGCGGCGATTGAATGTCTGCAGGAAGCAGATCTTTATAAGGAGGCCCTGCATTCCATAGCCAGCATTGACCTGAAAAAAGAGGAACCAGGGTTGCTTTCCCTGGCAGAATCCTGGCATCTTCTTTTTGAGACGTTCACGGAAGAAGAACTGAAGACAGTAAAAGGAGAGTTTACTCCGTCAAAATTTGTGAAAAAAATAACGGGAGTTGACAATGTCTGTGAGAGAAGCGCAGTGCTTGCATCCGGACAGGGAACCCTGATCAGAAAAAAAACAGGCCGGGACGGTGTGACTACCGCTCTTGCAGCCGGAAATCGGAGGATACATTTTGAGTAAGATTTATGTTGTAGGAATTGGACCGGGCGCATACGACCAGATGACTGGAAGAGCGATCCGTGCATTAAATGAAAGTGATGTGATCATCGGTTATACAGTATATGTGGATCTTGTAAAAGAATATTTTGCAGGAAAAGAATTTATGACCACACCCATGAAAAAAGAGGTAGACCGCTGTGTCCTTGCTTTTGAGGAAGCAAAAAAAGGAAAAACTGTTTCCATGATCTGCAGTGGGGATGCCGGTGTATATGGAATGGCAGGACTGATGTATGAAGTCGGAGAAAATTACCCGGACGTGGAGCTGACGATCATTCCAGGTGTGACAGCAGCCACGGGAGGAGCGGCAGTCCTGGGAGCACCGCTGATCCATGATTTCTGCCTGATCAGCCTGAGCGATCTTCTCACACCATGGGAAAAGATCGAGGCAAGACTTCTGGCAGCCGCACAGGCAGATTTTGTAGTGTGTCTCTATAATCCTTCCAGCAGAAAGCGTAAAGATTATCTTCAGAAAGCATGCGATCTGATGATGAAATACAAATCTCCGGATACTGTCTGCGGTACGGTTGCACAGATCGCCCGTGACGGAGAACATGCACAGGTAATGACCCTGAAAGAACTCCGGGATACAGAAGTAGATATGTTTACCACTGTTTTTGTGGGAAATTCCCAGACCAAAAATATCAATGGTAAAATGGTAACACCAAGAGGATATAAGAATGTATAAAGCCATTGTTTTTGCAGGCACGACAGAAGGTTATGCACTCTGTGAGTTTCTTGCGGAGAACAGGGTTTCTGTTTATGCATGTGCAGCTACGGAATATGGCGGATCTCTTCTACAGGAAAATGAATTTCTTCATGTCAGTGCCGGCAGGCTGAAAACAGAGGATATGGAGGAACTTTTCCGGAAGGAGAACCCGGAGATCGTTCTGGATGCCACCCATCCTTATGCTGCGGAAGTAACGAAAAATATCCGCACAGCCTGTGAGAGCGCAGGTGTTTTGTATCAGCGGATCCTTCGCCCTGAAGGAGAGAAGAACAGTGAAGCCATCTATGTGGAAAGCACAGAAGAAGCGGCAGCGTTTCTTTCCGGTACAGAAGGAAATATTTTTCTTACAACAGGAAGTAAGGAACTGGCGAAATTTACAGGAATTCCGGATTATAAAGAGCGTTTATTTGCCAGAGTCCTGTCCATTCCTTCTGTGATCCGCTCCTGTGCGGAACTTGGAATCGAAGGAAAACACCTCATAGGAATGCAGGGACCGTTTTCCGCTGAGATCAATGAAGCGATGCTGCGCCAGTTTCAGTGCAGTTATCTGGTGACAAAAGATACCGGTCTTGCGGGAGGATTTCCGGAGAAGATGGAGGCCTGCCAGCGTTGCGGGGTTACTCCTGTGATCATTGGAAGACCTCTGAAAGAAGAGGGGCTTTCCCTGCAGGATGCAAGAGTATTTCTTTCAAAAATGTTTGGATTTACGCTGTCTCAGAAGATTTCTCTTGTGGGAATCGGCATGGGAGCAGAGAAGACGCTGACGCTGGAGGGAAAAAAAGCGCTCAATGAGGCTGAACTTCTTATCGGGGCGAAACGTATGACCGAAGCAGTGCAGAAACCCGGTCAGATGGTTCTTCATGAATATCGGAGCGAAAAGATCGTGGAGTACATCAGGGAACATCCGAAGTACCGTACGGTGGCGATCGCCCTTTCCGGCGATGTGGGATTTTACAGTGGTGCGAAGAAGCTGATCGATCAGCTGGATGGCAATGTTGAGGTGATCTGCGGAATTTCTTCTGTGGTATATTTTATGTCGAAGATCGGTCTTTCCTGGGATGACGCGAAGATCGTCAGTGCTCATGGACGGAACTGTAATCTGATCTCCCTGATACGCCATAATCCAAAAGTATTTTCGATTCTCGGAACAGAAGACGGAGTGGCTGTACTGGCATCCAGGCTTGTATATTATGGAATGGGAGATGTGACGCTCTATGTGGGAGAAAATCTTTCCTACGAAAACGAGAAGATCTTTCACGATAAGGCGGCAAACCTTACAGAGTATCGTGGAGATGCTCTGGGTGTGGTGACTGCCTGCAATGAAAAGGCTACGCCAATGTCTGCAGTCCATGGAATCAGTGATGGAGAATTTCTTCGTGGAAAAGCGCCTATGACCAAGGAGGAAGTGCGTACCGTCTCTCTCTCCAAGCTTCGCCTGTCCGAAGATTCGGTGTGCTATGATGTGGGTGCGGGCACAGGTTCCGTGTCTGTAGAGATGGCTCTGCGTGCATGGATGGGCCAGGTTTATGCCATTGAGAAAAAAGAAGATGCCCTTGCTCTTTTGAAAGAAAATAAAAAGAAATTCGCGGTGGATAACCTTGTGATCATACCGGGAGTGGCGCCGGAAGCCATGACAGAACTTCCTGCTCCGACCCATGCGTTTATTGGCGGATCTTCCGGAAATATGCAGGATATCATAAACCTTCTTCTGGAAAAAAATCCGAAAGTAAGGATCGTGATCAACTGTATTACCCTGGAAACTGTGACAGAAGCCATGAATGCCATCCGTGATTTTGGACTGGAAGATGTGGATATTGTGCAGCTTGCGGCGGCAAGATCCAAATCCATAGGGCGCTATCATATGATGATGGGAGAGAATCCTATTTATATCATTTCCTGCAGTGGAAGAGGGGAGGAAATTCGGTGAAGATTCCAAGGATACTTCTCGCGGCAGGTGCCAGCGGAAGCGGAAAAACACTGATCACCTGCGGACTTCTTCAGGCACTGGTGAACCGGAAGTTAAAAACTGCATCTTTTAAATGCGGACCGGACTATATTGATCCGATGTTCCACAGCCGTGTGATCGGAACAAAATCCAGGAACCTGGATACTTTTTTTACAGATGGAGATCGTACGAGATATCTTCTTGCAAAGAATGCCGGAGATTGTGAGATTGCGGTAATGGAAGGCGTTATGGGATATTATGACGGTGTGGGAGGCACCACATCCAGAGCCAGTGCCTATGATCTGGCTTCTGTTACGGATACGCCGGTGATCCTGATCGTAAACAGTCGTGGGATGAGTGTGTCTCTGGCTGCCTATGTGAAAGGCTTTCTGGAATATAAAAACGACAGTCATATCCAGGGCGTGATCTTCAACCAGATGTCTCCAATGCTGTATCCCCGGATGAAAAAACTTCTGGAAGAGGAGCTTTCTGTAAAAGTGCTGGGATATGTCCCGAAAGTGGAGGACTGTGTGATCGAAAGCCGCCATCTGGGTCTTGTGCTTCCGGAAGAGATCCCGGAACTTAAAAACAGGCTGGGGAAACTTTCGGAAATACTGGAAAAAACACTGGATATTGACGGAATCCTGAAACTGGCAGGAAAAGCACCGGAACTATCTATACCGGAATTTTCGGATCTTATCCGGAAAGACAGTGCGTTTGGATATCGCTCGGCAGAAAAGGTGCGGATCGGTGTGGCGGACGATGAGGCGTTTTGTTTCTTTTATGCAGATAATTTAAGTCTGCTGGAACAGATGGGAGCAGAACTGGTACATTTTTCCCCGATCCATGATACAGAGCTTCCCGGGGATCTGGACGGGCTTCTTCTCTGTGGCGGTTATCCGGAGCTGAATGGAAAAACCCTGGAGGAAAACCAGGAGATGTGCAGCTCGATACGGAAGGCCGTGGAAGGTGGAATGCCCTGTCTGGCGGAATGCGGCGGTTTTATGTATCTTCATCAGGAAATGGAAGATATGGAGGGAAATTTCCGCAAAGTCTGCGGCGTGATCCCGGGAAGATCTTTCCGTACACCGAAACTGACCAGATTTGGATATATTACTCTTACGGAAAAAAAGGATTCCGGCCTTGGTGAGATCCCGGCTCATGAATTCCATTATTTTGACTCCACAGATTGCGGAACCGATTTTCATGCATCCAAACCGGCATCCACAAGAGGCTGGGACTGTATGCATTATGAGGGACGGCTGATGGCAGGATTTCCCCATCTTTATTATTATGGAAATCCGAAAGTTCCCGTACATTTCCTTAAAAATGCGCTGGAATATAAAAAAGAACGGAGGCAGAAAAAAGATGCTGAAATATAGTCTTTTGGCACTGATCCTTGGATTTGTGCTGGATCTTCTTATCGGGGATCCCAGATGGCTGTACCATCCTGTCTGTGTTATCGGAAATCTGATCACGGTACTGGAGAAAGCCATTCGGAAGATTTTTCCGAAAAGTCATGGAGGAGAGCTGGCAGGAGGCTTTGTGACCGTAGTTCTTATCTGTCTGTTCAGTGGTGGTGTGCCATTTCTGGTCCTTTATTATCTTTATCGTTTTCTGCCGGTGGCCGGTTTTGTGCTGGAGGTATTCTGGTGCTATCAGCTGCTTGCCACCCGTTCTCTGAAAGATGAAAGCATGAAAGTTTATGACAGCCTGAAAAACGGGACACTGGATGAGGCGCGTTATGCGGTTTCCATGATCGTTGGCCGTGATACCAAAGAGCTTACGGAAACCGGTGTGACAAAAGCAGCAGTGGAAACAGTTGCGGAAAATGCTTCGGATGGTGTTATCGCGCCCATGTTTTATATGGCCATTGGTGGTGTGCCGCTGATGTTTCTGTACAAAGGCATCAATACCATGGATTCCATGCTGGGGTACAAAAATGATAAATACCTGTATTTTGGCCGTGTTGCAGCCAAACTGGATGATGTGGCAAATTATATCCCTGCCAGGCTCTCCGGCTGGCTGATGGTAGCAGGAACTGTTTTTACAGGGATGGATACGAAGAATGCGGCAAAGATCTACAGAAGAGACCGGAGAAACCATGCAAGTCCCAACTCTGCACAGACTGAGGCTGCCATGGCGGGCGCTCTGGATGTACAGCTTGCTGGAAATGCATATTATTTTGGAAAATTATATGAAAAACCTACGATTGGAGATCCGATCCGTCCGGTGGAGCCGGAAGATATCAGGAGAGCCAACCGTCTGATGTATGCGGCATCTGTGCTGGGCGTGATCGTTTTTGCGGCGATCAGTGCAGGAATCCGTTTGATGTTTCTTTAACAGACTGTGAAAAAGCAGAGAAGACAATTACAGAACAGACAGGAGAATGACCAATGACAAAACACATACATGGGGGAGACGTATATAAATATAAAGACTGCCTGGATTTTTCAGCAAACTTAAATCCGCTTGGGACACCGGAACGTGTGAAACAGGCCATTATCCGCAGTCTGGATCATATTGCACAGTATCCTCAGGTGGGGTGCAGCCTTCTCCGGGAAAAAATCGCAGAGTATGAAGGTGTAAAAGAAGAAGAAATTGTCTGCGGAAACGGGGCGGCAGAGGTGATCTTTACGCTCTGCCGTGCGGTAAATCCCAAAAGGGCACTGATCCCTGCGCCTACATTTGCAGAGTACGGACAGGCACTGGCAAGTATGGGGTGTGAGCTGGAATATTATATGCTCACAGAAAATGACGGATTTGTACTGGGTGATTCGTATCTGGATATCCTCCATAAAGGTCTGGATATAGCTTTTTTATGCAATCCCAACAATCCTACCGGCATGCTGATCCCACACAGGCTTCTGAAAAAAATCCTGGAAAAATGCAGAAAGCTTGAGATCCTTCTGGTTGTGGATGAGTGTTTTCTTGATTTTGTAAAAGAGCCGCAGGAGTATTCTCTGAAACGTTCACTTTCCGGATTTAACAATCTTTTTATCCTGAAGGCATTTACAAAACGGTATGCTATGGCCGGTGTACGTCTTGGATATGGCCTCTGTTCCAACAGAAAACTTCTGGAAAAAATGGAACTGTGCGTTCAGCCCTGGAACGTTTCCACCATGGCACAGGCAGCAGGAATCCAGGCACTTGAAGAGACGGAGTATGTGGAAAAGGGACGGCAGCTTGTTTTTCAGGAAGCACAGTGGCTGAAAGAGGAGATGACCCGTATCGGATATCAGGTATTTCCGTCAGAGGCCAATTATATTTTCTTTAAAGGCCCGGAAGAATTGTTTGATTTCTGTTTGCGGAAGAGAATACTGATCCGTGACTGCAGCAATTATCCTGGTCTGAAAAAAGGTTATTACCGGGTTGCGGTGAAGCGTCATGAGGAGAATATAAGACTGATCGAAGTACTTGAGGGAGGTATATTATGGCAAAAGCAATAATGGTACAGGGAACCATGTCCAATGCAGGAAAAAGCCTGCTTGCTGCAGGGCTTTGCAGGATCTTTAAACAGGATGGTTATCGCGTGGCTCCTTTTAAATCACAGAATATGGCGCTGAATTCATTTATCACAGAGGATGGTCTGGAGATGGGAAGGGCTCAGGTCATGCAGGCGGAAGCAGCCGGGATCAAACCTTCGGTTCTTATGAACCCCATCCTTTTGAAGCCTACCAATGATGTTGGTTCCCAGGTGATCGTAAACGGGGAAGTTCTGGGGACCATGAGTGCCAGAGATTATTTTAAATATAAGAAAACACTGGTTCCGGATGTTATGAAAGCCTACAATGCCCTTGCCGAAGAAAATGACATTATTGTGATCGAGGGTGCAGGAAGCCCGGCAGAGATCAATCTTAAAGATGAAGATATCGTAAATATGGGAATGGCAAAAATGGCCAAGGCACCGGTCCTCCTTGTTGGTGATATTGACAGGGGAGGCGTTTTTGCACAGCTGATCGGTACAGTGGAACTTCTGGAAGAAGACGAAAAGGCGATGGTTAAGGGACTGATCATCAACAAGTTCCGTGGAGATAAGACCATTCTGGACCCGGGTGTGGAAATGCTGGAAGAGAGAAGCAGGATCCCGGTGGTCGGTGTGGCTCCTTATCTGGATATCCAGGTAGAAGATGAAGACAGCCTGACGGAGCGTTTTGACCGGAAGCAGGAAGCCGGAGTTATTGATATTGCGGTGATCCGTACACCAAGGATCTCCAATTTTACAGATTTTAATCCTTTTGAAAGTATTCCGGGAGTTTCCCTGCGTTATGTGAAGCACCCGAGAGATCTCCATTCGCCGGATATGATCATTCTTCCGGGAACGAAGAATACCATGGGTGATCTGATCTGGATGCGGGAGAGCGGAATGGAGGCGGCAGTCTTAAAGGAAGCTTCCAGAGGCAAGCTGATCTTTGGCGTCTGTGGCGGCTATCAGATGCTTGGGGAGACATTAAGTGATCCTCATGGTGTTGAAAACGGAGGTTCCATGAAGGGAATGGGCCTGCTCCCAATGGAGACGGTATTTGCCGAAAAGAAGACAAGGACAAGAGTACAGGGACATTTTGGAGAGCTTTCCGGAGTGTTCGCACCGCTTTCCGGTACAGAGGTTGAGGGTTATGAGATCCATATGGGAGAGAGTATCCTGAAAGAAAATGCCGGAACTGTCACCAGGATCACAGACAGTGTCAGCGGCGAAAAGAAAGAAGAAGGTGCTTTTTCCGGAAATGTCTGTGGAACGTATATCCATGGCATTTTTGATAAGGAAGCATCAGCAGAAGCCATGATCCGTGTTATCGGTGAAAAAAAAGGAATTGATGTGGAGAATATGACAGGGGTGGATTTTGCGGCATTTAAAGAGCAACAGTATGATATCCTGGCAGCTGAGCTTCGGAAGCATCTGGATATGAAAAAAATATATGAGATACTGGAAAACGGGATTACGGAGGATGAACAGAAATGAAAGTTGAGCTTGAAAATGTAAAACCCATGGAGATCGAAAAAAGAAGTTTTGAGATCATTACAGAAGAACTTGGGGATACACCGCTGATCCCGGGAACAGAACTGATCGTAAAACGCTGTATCCACACGAGTGCGGATTTTGACTATGCAGAAAATCTCTGCTTTTCGGATGGTGCCGTGGAAAAAGCAATGGAAGCGATCAGAAATGGTGCGTGCATTGTCACAGATACCCAGATGGCAAAAGCGGGTATTAATAAGCGGGCGCTTGCACGTTACGGTGGAGAAGCGTACTGTTTTATGTCAGATGAGGATGTGGCTGCTCTTGCGAAAAAAAACGGGACTACAAGAGCCACTGCCTGTATGGATAAAGCAGCAGAAATGGATGAGAAGCTGATCTTTGCCATTGGAAACGCGCCTACTGCACTGGTCCGCCTTTATGAGCTGATCGAGGAAGGAAAAATTTCTCCGGAGCTTATCATTGGTGTTCCGGTCGGATTTGTGAATGTAGTGCAGTCGAAGGAACTGATCATGCACGCAGATGTGCCTTATATTGTTGCAAAAGGACGCAAAGGCGGAAGTAATATAGCCGCATGTATTGTAAATGCACTGCTTTATATGATCGATAATCGAAGAGATTAAAGAATAAAGAAAGAGCCTTCGTGGTCTGTTTTTTCAGAAACAGCAGCGAAGGCCCTTTTTTTATGAAAGGATGTCCGAAGAAGCAGAAAAGCTGCAGCAGTTGTCTGAAATATTTTTCAACAGCTGACATGCAGGCAGAAAATCTTTTACGGGAATGGAAGAACAGGAAAGAACCAGGGTAATGTCACTGGAAGTTTCTTTCAGGATTTCCAGACGCATACCCTCTGCACGAGCTGCCTCTTTCAGTGTTTTACCGTTGACAGTGCAGGGAATTGTAAGAGCCAGACTGGTTCCGGCGGCCCCTGTTTTGATCTGGCAGTCTGTTCCGAAGACTTCCCGTACCGCACAGGAAAGAGATTTCAGCTTCTGGGCGTACAGACGGCGAAGCTTTCTTGTCTGGGAAACCAGATGTCCGTCACGGATAAACTGACACAGAGCAATCTGTTCTGCCTTGGAAGCGGTTTGATTATAAAAGGAAGCTTTTGGGGCATACAGTTCCCGGAGGGATGAAGGCAGTACCATAAAGCTTACGCGGATCGAAGGCAGCAGAAGTCTGGAAAAGGAACCAATATAAACAACATTTTCCCCGCCTGCAAGTCCAAAGAGAGAAGGAGTAGGTTTCTGCAGGTAAACAAATTCGTTTTCAAAATCATCTTCAATGATAAGGTGGTTGTTTGCTTCCGCATGATGGATCAGTTCCAGACGCCGTTTCACCGGCATGATCTCTCCCCACTTGGTCATGTGGGCAGGGGAAACATAGATCACATCGCAGTTTTTGTCCCGGTAATGGACATCAAATCCGTAATCTTCAAAAATTGTACTGCCCTGGATAAATGACGGGGTAGGGAATGAAACGGTTTTTCTCTCCCGGATCAGAGGGCAGAGGATCTGGAGAAGGCTCTGAAGTCCGGCACCTACCACGATATCGTCAGGGGAACAGATCACATTTCGCCGTTCCCGGATATAATCTGAAAGAACCTCCCGGAGATCTTTTTCCCCCTGGGGTTCTCCGTAGGAAAGCATACGGTTATCCTGACGGAGAGCACTTTTGATATAGCGCTGCCACAGATCAAAACGGAAACTCTCCCGGTCAACACCGGAAGAAGCAAAATCATAAAGGCAGGGAACCATGTTTTCGGAATGCTTTTCCAGGATGACAGGATGCTGTTTGGTGGCAATGTCTGTGACGTAATAACCACTCTGTGCCCTGGCAATGATATAACCGTCTGCCGCAAGCTGAAGATATGCATTTTCTATAGTGGTACGGCTTAATTTCAGTTCCTGGGCGCATTTACGGAGTGATGGCATTTTGCTGCCCGGAAGAAGACGTTCTTCCATGATCAGTTTCCGGTAATAATGATAAACCTCCAGGTAGAGATGTTCTTTTTTGTGTTCTGTGGATATATTTAACATAGGTATGATAATTTCCTTCCAAAAATGATTGCGTAAACCTGACAATTCATTCTATAATAATACAGAAAAAAACTCAAGACTGGAGAAGTGAGATGAAGAAAATAGCAGTGATCAATGATCTTTCCGGGCTGGGAAAGTGCTCGCTGACAGCGGCAATTCCCGTGATCTCGGTGATGGGAGTGCAGGCATGTCCGTTTCCCACCGCTGTTTTAAGTAATCAGACAGGCTATGAAACCTATTTCTGTGAAGATTTTACAGAACATATGGCTCCATATATGGAAGAATGGAAAAAACGAGGATTTGTTCCGGACGGAATTTACACGGGATTTCTCTCGGATGAGAAACAGGCCGATAAGATCCTGAAATTTATTGATACATTTGCAGGAGAGGATACGCTGATCCTGACAGATCCGGTAATGGGAGATGACGGAGCAGTTTATCCCATCTATACAGAAGAACTTTGCAGCAGATTTCGGGAACTGGCCAGACGTTCCTATGTGATCACCCCAAATCTGACAGAAGCATTGCTCCTTCTTTATGGGAAAAATAAGATGGAAGAAATCTGGAAGGAATTTCAGAGTTTTTCCGGTGAGGAACGGCTGGCACAGATCAGGGAAACCGGATACAGACTTGCAAAGAGATTTTCTCTTCCTGCGGTCGTGATCACCGGAGTGGATCACCGGGAAGAGGACGAGCCACTGAAAATGGGAAATCTTGTTCTGGAAAAAGAAAAGTGCTCCTGGGTATTCGCCGGGAAAACAGGTGGCAGTTATTCCGGTACCGGAGATCTTTTTGCCTCTGTACTCAGTGCGGGGCTGGTGAAGGGATATCCTATGGAAAACTGTGTAAACATGGCAGTGGATTTTATCTCTGCTTCTATCCGGGACGCAGTGGAAGAGGGAACAGACCGTAATGATGGTGTATGTTTCGAACAGCAGCTTGGCAGACTGATCCGTTAGATCAGAAATGGCTTATGGTGAAGGAGGAAATAGAATGATTTCTGCAGAAGAACAGAAAAAAGTGGCAGATCTTGTAAAACAGACAAAAGATCTTATCCTGAAAGAGATGGATGAGGAAGAAGTGATGATAAAAGGTGCTGCCAATTATGTGACAAATGTAGATCTGGCTGTACAGAACTTTCTGAAAGAAGAACTTGGAAAGGTTTTTCCGGAAATTTCCCTGATCGCGGAAGAGAAAGAGAATCTGGGGCTTTCAAAGGAGGAAACCTACTGGATCCTTGATCCTATTGACGGAACCACCAATCTGATCCGTGATTTTCATATGAGTGCTGTGGCACTGGGACTTTATGAAAAAGGCGAGATCGTTTTTGGAATTGTTTACAATCCTTTTACTGATGAAATGTTCCAGGCGGCAAAAGGGGAAGGTGCTTATCTTAATGGCAGAAAGATCCAGGTATCGGATACTCCGGATTTTGGTGATGCGGTTATTTCCTATGGTTCCACTCCTTATAAAAAAGAGGAAGCCAGAAATCTGTTTCCCATTTTTTACAGCATTTTTATGAAATGCGGGGATTTCCGACGTACCGGTTCTGCAGAACTTGACATGTGTTATGTTGCCTGCGGAAGAGAGCATGGATATATTGAACGTGACCTGAAACCCTGGGATTATTCCGCGGGAACAGTTATCCTCCGTGAAGCCGGCGGTGTAGTAAAGAATTGGAAAGGTGAAGAACCATCTTATCTTAAAAATGAAGACATTCTTGCCTGTGTGCCTCAGTTTGAAGAGAATCTTCTGAAGGAACTGTTATAAACGGACAGATGTAGCGCCGGATCAACCGGCAAAAAGAGCTGACCATCAGGCCAGCTCTTCCCATTTTTCATAAAGTTCTTCCAGTTCTTCGGCGATAGCTGCTTTTTCACGGCTCAGTTTGGTACATTCCGCAACGTTAGTACAGACATCCGGGAGAACCATGGTTTCATCAATTTCGCTGTCTCTTGTTTCCAGTTCTTCAATGCGGGCTTCTACTTTTTTCAGTTCGGCTTCCCGCTTTCTTTTTTTGGCCTGTTCTTCTTTCATCTGTTGCCAGGAAAGCTTGTTTTCGGAAACGGCCTTTTCTTCTGATGGCGCTTCCAAAGAGTCACTTCCCGGAGCGTAAGCACTGGTCAGCTCTTCTTTTTTCTCCAGATAATAGTCATAATCACCGATGTAATTTACTACGGCCTGGTTGGTAAGCTCCATGATCCGGGTTGCGGTCTGGTTGATAAAGTAACGGTCGTGAGAGACATAAAGGACGGTACCGGTGTAGCTTACCAGCGCTTCCTCGAGGATTTCCTTGGAAGCAATGTCCAGATGGTTGGTAGGCTCATCCAGGATCAGGAAATTGGCTTCGGAAAGCATCAGCTTGGCAAGAGAAACACGACCTCTTTCTCCACCGGAAAGTGCGGAGATTTCTTTAAATACATCATCCCCGGTAAAGAGGAATGCTGCAAGCATATTTCGGATCTCCGTTTCGGTAAGAGTCGGATACGTGTCGGAAATTTCCTGAAAAATAGTTTTATCCATATGAAGAACATGATGTTCCTGGTCATAATATCCGATCTGAACTTTGGAACCCAGGGAAAACTTGCCGGCATCTGCCTCGATAAGTCCGTTGATGATCTTCAGCATCGTTGTTTTTCCGGTTCCATTATTGCCGATAAGAGCTACACGTTCCCCTCTCTTGATATCAAAAGAAATATCAGAAAAACAGGGTCTGCCCCGGGAAGGATTTGGAAAGTTCCTCCACATGGAGTACATCATTTCCGCTTAATACACGGGGTTCCAGGGAAATACGCATACGGTCCTGGATTTCCAGAGGTTTTTCGATACGCTGTACACGGTCCAGCATCTTCTCGCGGCTTTCTGCACGCTTGATGGATTTTTCGCGGTTAAAAGATTTCAGTTTGGCAATGACTGCTTCCTGATGTTTGATATCTCTCTGCTGGTTTAAGTACGCCTTGTACTGGGCATCGCGCAGCTGCGCCTTCTTAAGGGCATAGGCGGAGTAGTTGCCGCTGTAGACACGTGTCTGTCCGGCTTCGATCTCCACAACTTTGGTGACGACTTTATCCAGAAAATAACGGTCATGGGAAACGATGAAAACAGCTCCCGGATAATTCAGAAGATAAGTTTCCAGCCAGGAGATGCTTTCCATATCCAGGTGGTTGGTAGGCTCATCCAGAAGAAGGATATCCGGCTTGGAGAGAAGCATCTTTCCAAGTGCCACACGGGTTTTCTGGCCTCCGGAAAGTTTCTCGATCTGTTTGTCGTAATCTTCTTCCGTGAAACCAAGACCCTTCAGGACACCGGTGAGCTCACTTTTGTAAGCATAGCCGTTTTCCAGTTCAAACTGATGGGTGAGGCGGGTATATGTCTCCATCAGGCGGTTCAGGTCATCGCCTTTTACGGTATTCATTTCCTGCTCCATATTACGGATACGGCGTTCCATATCGATAATATGCTGTTTGGTGGTAAGAAGCTCTTCGTAGATAGTATGGTGTCCGTGGATATCCTGGTACTGGGCAAGATAGCCGATATTTTTGTCCCGGGCAAGTACTACCGTGCCGGAATCCGCGGAAATCTCCTGCATGATGATACGAAGAAGAGTAGTCTTTCCAGCACCGTTACATCCGATAAGAGCTGCCTTTTCCCGGTCTTCAATATGAAAAGATGCATCATTTAAAATTACTTTTTCGCCAAAAGCTTTGCATATATTCTGACATGATAAAATCATAAAAACTGTCCTCCTGTATAAAGAATTATCCCTGAATAGTAAATAAACAGGGAAAATCCTCCACTTATTATAACGGAAACCGCCAGGAATTCAAAGAAAAAATCAATTTTTAAAAAAAATATGAAGAAATTTGTACATAACTTACAAGTTTGATTGACAGGAAAATGTCAATTCGGTATAATTAACCTAGTGTAAAGTAAGGAGGGAAACTATCGTGGAGACAAAACAAATCTCGAAAGCGGTGATTAAGCGTCTGCCACGCTATTACCGCTACTTAGGAGAGCTGATGGAAGACAATGTAGAGCGTATTTCTTCCAATGAATTAAGTAAGAAGATGCATACCACAGCTTCTCAGATCCGTCAGGATCTTAATAATTTCGGCGGTTTCGGGCAGCAGGGGTATGGCTATAATGTACATTATCTTTATACAGAGATCGGTAAGATCCTGGGACTGGATATCGCCCACCCAATGATCATCCTGGGTGCCGGTAATCTTGGACAGGCACTTGCCAATTATGTGGATTTTGAGAAAAGGGGATTTAAGCTGGTAGGAATCTTTGACGTAAATCCTGTGCTGGAAGGCATTGCGGTTCGCGGACTTGAGATCCAGATGCTCAGCGAACTTCCATTCTTCCTGAGAGAAAATAACGTAGAGATCGCAATTCTCACTCTTCCGAAGAATAAGGCCAAGGAAATGGCAGATATTCTGGTGGAGAACGGGATCAAGGCAATCTGGAATTTTGCACATCTTGATCTTGAGACACCGGATGATGTGATTGTAGAGAACGTGCATCTTTCTGAGAGCCTGATGACACTGTCTTATAATCTGAGCAAATACAGGCAGGAACATGTAGAGAAATAAATTTTAGCGGGCTGCCGGAAACGGCAGCTTTCTCTGTTAAAGAGGGGAGGCAAAGTGCAGCATGAAAAAAATTGTTACCTGCGAAGAAATGAAGAAGCTGGATAATGCTACGATCCACAAGATCGGGGTTGCTTCTGAAGTTCTGATGGAGCGGGCAGCGTTGAAAGTAGTTGAGGAAACAGAGAAATATCTTGGGAAGAGCGAGAAGATCCTGGTGGTATGCGGGAGTGGAAATAACGGAGGAGATGGTATTGCCATTGCCAGATTATTTCATCTGAAAGGTGTTCGGGCTGAATTTTATATGGCCGGAAACAAAGAAAAAATGACCAGGGAAACGTTGCTTCAGTATAAGATCGCTACAGGTTATCAGGTCCCGGAAGTGAATAACCCGGCCTGGGATGAATATACTACTATAGTCAGATGCCGTGTTTGGCGTAGGCCTGGCGCGTCCGATCGAGGGACATTATGCTGAGATCATCCACGAGATGAACAGTGCCCGGGCGAAAAAAATTGCTGTTGACATCCCATCAGGAGTGAACGGAGATACTGGCCTGGAAATGGGAATTGCCTTCAGTGCCGATCTTACCGTTACTTTTGGTTACCGGAAAAGAGGTCTTTGTTTTTATCCGGGAAGGCTGTATGCGGGAAAGATCGTTATAGCTGACATTGGGATCTATGAGCAGGAAGCTGTAAAAGCATCGGCGAGATGTCTGGAGAAAGAAGATCTGAAACTGTTTCCGGAACGTGATCCCGGTGGGAACAAGGGGACTTTTGGAAAGATACTTTTTGTTACCGGAAGTGCAGGAATGTGTGGTGCTGCTTATTTGAGTGCCAGCGCGGCACTTCGGACCGGAGCGGGAATGGTAAAGATCCAGACTGTGGAAGAGAACAGGATTCCTTTGCAGATCCTTCTTCCGGAAGCAATGGTATGCAGCAGGTTTGACGAAGAATCCAACGAACAGCTTCTTTCCTGGTGTGACGTGATCGTCATCGGTCCAGGGCTTGGAACATCGGTGGCAAGCCGTGAGAGAGCACAGTGGTTTCTTACGGCAGCTGCCAGAGAGAAGAAACCGCTGATCCTGGATGCGGATGGACTGAATCTTCTGGCTATGCATCCGCAGTGGAAGGAATTTTTGGGCGGGAATGTAGTCCTGACTCCTCATATTGGAGAGATGAGCCGGCTCTGCGGCAGATCCATTGGAGAAATTCAGGAAACAATCGCACAGACAGCTGTGGATTATGCAAAGGAAACAGGAACGGTATGTGTTCAGAAAGATGCATGTACGGTTGTTACAGACGGCAAAGATGATATTTATCTGAATCTTTCCGGTAATTCCGGAATGGCAACTGCAGGAAGCGGGGATGTACTTGCCGGACTTCTTGCCGGGATCTTATGTATGTATCTGAAAACGGAGGAACAGCCCTCCATGGTTTTAAAGGCCGCGTTAGGTGTTTATCTTCACGGACTTTGCGGTGATCTTGCAGCTGCAGAAAAAGGAAAACGCAGTATGCTGGCGGGAGATATCATCGCATATCTGCCCCGGGCTTTAGCGATATGTGAAGAGGAGTCAAAATCATGAAAAAATACGAGAGAGTCAAGGCGCTGGTATCACTGGATGCCATTGCTCACAATTTTGAGGAAATGCATAAAAATGTCAAAGAAGGGACAAAGATCATTGCTGTGATCAAAGCGGACGGTTATGGCCATGGTGCCAGAGCTATTGCACGTCTGATCCAGGATTATGACTATATCTGGGGATTTGCCACGGCTACCGCAGAAGAAGCGCTGGAACTTCGACATGCAGGAATCACCAAGCCTGTCCTGATCCTTGGCCTTGTGTTTGAGGAATACTATGAGGAACTTGCTGCGAATGATGTCCGGATCACAATATCGGATCTTAACACAGCAGTAGAATATGCAAAAGCTGGTGCACGCATTGGAAAAAATGTACATATTCATCTGGCTCTGGATACGGGAATGACAAGGATCGGATATGCGGATATTCCGGAAAACGCGGTAAAGATCGAAGAAATCTCAAAAATTCCGAATCTGGTGATCGAGGGAATGTTTACCCATTTTGCCAGAGCGGATGAGTTTGACCGGTCTCCGGCACTGGTGCAGCTTGACCGTTATCTCCGTTTTGCGGATCTTCTGGAGAAGAGAGGCGTTCATATTCCGGTACGCCATTGTTCCAACAGTGCGGGTATCATCCGTGTGCCGGAGGCAAATCTTAATGTAGTCCGCGCCGGTATCACGATCTACGGTATCTATCCATCCGAAGAAGTGGAGCGGGATATTGTGAAGCTGACTCCTGCCATGGAATTAAAAAGCCATGTATCCTATGTAAAAAATGTGGAGCGTGGGACTGCGGTAAGTTATGGCGGAACTTTTGTTACGGAGCGTTTTACCAGAATGGCAACGATTCCGGTAGGTTATGCGGACGGATATCCCAGACAGCTTTCCAATAAAGGCTGGGTCCTGATCCATGGCAAAAAAGCTCCGATCCTTGGTCGTGTCTGTATGGACCAGTTTATGGTGGATGTTACAGATATCCCGGAGGTAAAAGCCGGTGATGAGGTGACACTGATGGGAAGAGATGGAGATGAATTCATCAGTGTGGAAACTCTGGGTGATCTTTCCGGAAGATTTTCCTATGAGTTTGTCTGTGAGATCAGCAAACGAGTTCCAAGGATTTATATCAAAGACGGAAAGGAATGCGGAGAAGAAGAGAGCTTTTTCCAGTAAATTTATAGATTTCAGATTTATTAAGACTTCGAACCAGGCAGAAGTCCGGTAAAAAAGTATCACGCATGGTATACACAGAGGAATTGTGGAAATACTTATCTGTAAAAAGGAATACGGCTTATAAAAAAGTCGGACCAGAATCGGAGTGTGAATTGTGTGGTTATAAAAAGAGGGGATATTTTTTACGCGGACTTAAGGCCTGTTGTAGGCAGTGAACAGGGGGGAATACGGCCGGTGCTGATCATTCAGAACGATGTGGGCAACCGACACAGCCCCACAGTGATCTGTGCGGCGATTACATCCAAAATGAACAAGGCAAAACTGCCGACACATATTGAGATCGATGCATCTGCTTATGGGATCGAGAAGGATTCCGTGATCCTTCTGGAACAGCTTCGCACCATTGATAAACGGCGGCTGAAAGATAAGGTGTGTCATCTGGACAGTGTTATGCTTGATAAGGTGAATCATGCACTTGAGATCAGCCTGGAACTTACATTTTAGGGCGATTTCATGGGATTTTTGACAGGTTTGGATTCTGATTCTTGACGAAATCTTCCATAAGTGCTATATTAAACCGAGTTGCAATTATGTAAAACGGTACCCGGAACAAGCAAGGGCACGAAAGAAAATATACGGTAACAAGGAGAGGAAGATAACATGTCAGGACATTCAAAATTTGCCAACATCAAACATAAGAAAGAGAAAAATGATGCCAAGAAGGGTAAGATCTTCACAGTCATCGGCCGTGAGATCGTTATGGCCGTAAAGGCCGGCGGTTCGGATCCTGCAAACAACAGCAAACTTCGTGATGTCATCGCAAAAGCAAAAGCAAACAATATGCCGAACGATACCATCGACCGTGGAATCAAGAAGGCAGCAGGTGCTGATTCTGCAGATAGCTATGAGAAAGCTGTATACGAAGGATATGGCCCGAACGGTGTTGCCATTATCGTGGAGACTCTTACAGATAATAAGAACCGTACTGCCGGTAATGTACGTAACGCTTTTACCAAGGGTAACGGAAGCATCGGAACCCAGGGATGCGTATCCTTTATGTTCGATCAGAAAGGCCAGATCATCATCGACAAAGAAGAGCTTGAAGATGAGTGCGGTGAGATGGATGCGGACGAGCTGATGATGACAGCTCTGGACGCAGGTGCAGAGGACTTCAGTGAGGAGGAAGACAGCTTCGAGATTCTCACAGATCCGGATGATTTCAGCGCTGTACGTGAGGCTCTTGAGAAAGCCGGAATTCCGCTTATGGAGGCGCAGATCGCCATGATCCCGCAGACCTACGTAGAGCTCAACGATGACCAGGCGATCAAGGATCTCCACAGAACACTGGATCTTCTTGATGAGGATGATGATGTTACTGATGTATGGACAAACTGGGACGAGTGATCTCTGAATAGAAAGTAATATTTTGCATATAATACCTCCAGAATTTCAGATTCCGGAGGTATTTTTTATGGAAAAAAATAAAGAAGAGGGAAAACAGAAGGAACTGGACCGTGAAGAAAGCCAGGATAAGCAGATCCAGGAAACCGGACAGGTCGTGCTGGATGGAAATTCCCGGAAACATAAGGTGGAACTTCTGACAGTGATCGGGGAGATCGAAGGCCATGAATCTGCGCCGTCACACAGCAAAACTACCAAGTATGAACATGTATTGCCAAAACTGGCCCTGATCGAGGACGATGAGGAAATCGAGGGACTTCTGATCCTTTTAAACACAGTGGGCGGCGATGTGGAAGCGGGGTTGGCGATTGCGGAAATGATTGCGTCTTTAAGTATTCCCACGGTTTCCCTTGTGCTGGGCGGCGGACATTCCATAGGCGTTCCCATGGCGGTTTCCGCGGACTATTCTTTTATCGTGCCAAGTGCTACCATGGTCATCCATCCGGTGCGCCAGAACGGAATGTTCATCGGTGTGGCGCAGACGTACCGCAATATGGAAAAGATCCAGGATCGCATCACGGCCTTTGTATCGAAACATTCAGGGATTACCAGAGAACGGATGGAGGAACTGATGCTGGATACTTCTCAGCTGGTAAAAGACGTGGGGACCATGCTGGAAGGAGAACAGGCAGTGAAGGAAGGGGTGATTGATGAAGTTGGCGGGATCCGGGAGGCGCTGGATAAACTGTATGCCCTGATCGAAGAGCGAAAATTACAGAAATGATCGTTTTTTTATGCGATTTTTGGTTATATTGATTAAACATGACTAACGTGGTTGCGCTGTGCCGTGGTAAAGAAAATCGACGGAAATTGTAAATCTCCCCTTGCCATATGCGGATTTTTAGCGTATTATTAATAAAGGTTTATAATTTGCGCGAGGAGGAAGACCATGTATAAGGTTTTAAAAGCTGAAACGCTGGCAGCTAAGATCCATCTTATGGTTGTGCATGCACCACGTGTGGCAAGCCACTGTCTGCCAGGACAATTTATCATTGCGAAACTTGATGAGAAGGGCGAGAGAATCCCGCTCACAATCTGTGATTACGATCGCGAGGCTGGTACGATCACTATCGTATTCCAGGAGATCGGAGCATCTACGATCAAGATGTCTGCTCTGAAAGAGGGAGACTCTTTCCGTGATTTCGTAGGACCTCTTGGATGTCCATCTGAGTTCGTACACGAGGATATCGAAGAACTTAAGAAAAAGAAAATGGTATTCGTAGCCGGTGGTGTTGGTACTGCACCTGTTTATCCGCAGGTTAAATGGCTTCATGAGCACGGTATCACAGCAGATGTTATCCTTGGTTCCAAGACAAAGGATATGGTTATCCTTGAGAAAGAGCTTGCATCTGTTTCCAATCTCTACGTTACAACAGATGATGGTTCCTATGGCCGTTCCGGTATGGTAACCAAGACTCTTGAGGATCTTGTAACAAACGAAGGCAAACATTATGATGTCTGTGTAGCGATCGGACCGATGATCATGATGAAATTCGTCTGTCTTCTTACCAAGAAACTTGGTATCCACACAATTGTCAGCATGAACCCGATCATGGTTGACGGAACCGGTATGTGCGGTGCCTGTCGTCTTCAGGTCGGCGATGAGATTAAATTTGCCTGTGTAGACGGACCGGAGTTCGACGGACATCTCGTTGACTTTGATCAGGCTATGAAGAGAAGTCAGATGTATAAGACCCAGGAGGGACGTGCATTACTGAAACTTCAGGAAGGCGATACCCACCACGGTGGATGCGGACAGTGCGGAGGTGACAAGTAATGGCAGATGCAAAAATGTTAAAAAAAGTTCCTGTAAGAGAGCAGGATCCGAAGGTACGTGCGACAAACTTCGAGGAAGTATGTCTTGGATATAATCAGGAAGAGGCAATGGAAGAGGCACAGAGATGTCTCGGATGTAAGAAACCGAAATGTGTAGAGGGATGTCCGGTATCCATCAATATTCCTGGATTTATCGAACACATCAAAGAGGGCAACATGGAAGAAGCTTACAAAGTGATCGGATTATCTTCCGCACTTCCGGCTATCTGTGGTCGTGTCTGCCCACAGGAATCCCAGTGTGAGGGACAGTGTATCCGTGGCAAAAAAGGCGAGGCTGTTTCCATCGGCAAGCTTGAGAGATTTGTTGCTGACTATGCTCTGGAGCATGATATCAAACCTGCAGGAGCAGAGGTTAAGAACGGACATAAAGTTGCAGTCATCGGTTCCGGCCCTTCAGGACTTACCTGTGCAGGTGACCTTGCAAAAGCTGGTTACGATGTGACTGTATTCGAGGCTCTTCATGAACTGGGCGGTGTTCTTGTTTACGGTATTCCGGAGTTCCGTCTTCCGAAACAGAAAGTCGTTAAGAAAGAGATCGAGAAAGTTAAAGAGCTTGGCGTTAAATTCGAGACAAACGTTGTTATCGGTAAATCCACAACGATCGATCAGCTGATCGAAGATGAGGGATTTGAGGCTGTATTCATCGGTTCCGGTGCAGGTCTTCCGATGTTCATGGGTATCCCGGGTGAGAATGCAAGCGGCGTATTCTCTGCAAACGAGTACCTGACAAGAAGCAACCTCATGAAAGCATTCGATGATTCTTACGATACACCGATCGCGGCAGGCAAGAAAGTTGCAGTTGTCGGTGGTGGTAACGTTGCCATGGATGCTGCAAGAACAGCTCTGAGACTTGGTGCTGAGGTACATATCGTATACAGAAGAAGTGAGGCAGAGCTTCCTGCACGAGCAGAGGAAGTTCACCACGCTAAGGAAGAGGGTATCATCTTTGATCTTCTTACCAATCCGAAGGAGATCCTTGTAGATGAGAACGGCCATGTAAATGGTATGAAGGTTGTAAAGATGGAGCTTGGCGAGCCGGATGCTTCCGGAAGAAGACGTCCGGTAGAGATTCCTGGTTCCGAGTATGACATGGATGTAGATACCGTTATCATGTCCCTTGGTACTTCACCGAACCCTCTGATCTCTTCCACAACCAAAGGCCTTGACATCAACAAGAGAAGATGTATCGTTGCCGAAGAAGAGACTGGTAAGACATCCAAAGACGGTGTATATGCCGGCGGAGATGCCGTTACAGGTGCAGCTACTGTAATCCTTGCTATGGGTGCAGGTAAAGCTGGTGCAAGAGGTATCGATGAATATCTGAAAAATAAATAAGTAAAAATTCTGTTCATAAGCAGATGAATAGGTCCTCCGACTGTTGCTTTTTGTTGCGGTCGGGGGATTTTTTTGCCTCAACACAAAAAAGAACACATGTTTGAAAGTTTTGCCAAGTGTGGATTGTAAGTTTTACTCAGTTATGCTATAATATGTTGGAAAAATTTTTAGAAAAGGAAATATCATTATGTCAGTGATACATGCGATTATATTAGGAATTATCCAGGGAATCACCGAATTTCTGCCTGTAAGCAGTTTTGGGCATCTCTGCGCAGTACAGGATCTTCTTGGTGGAAGCCGGGGTTCCGGCGTACTTTTTGAAGTGATGTTACATCTGGGCACCATGATAGCGCTGATCTTTGTTTTCCGGAAAGATATTAAGAAGATCGGAATAGAACTGATCGGAATGTTTCTGGATCTGATCGGAAATGCCAATATTTTTCTTTATAACAGGAGAACAGGAAAGAATTTAACCTATGCAAAGATTGTGAGCGGAACGTATCGGAAACTTACCGCGCTGATCTTTGTATCAACGATCCCCACCATTCTGATCGGATATCAGTGTAAACGTCTGGTAGTACGCAGTGCATCTTCTCATATGTTTTCCGGGATCGGGATCCTTCTTACCGGCGTGATCCTGCTGGTTGTGGATTACAGCAATATAAACGGTAATAAGGGCACGCGGGAAGCGAATTTCGGAGATGCCATGTGGATGGGAATATGCCAGGGAATTTCTGTGCTTCCAGGTCTTTCCAGATTTGGTCTTACGATCAGTGCAGGTCTTTTTTGCGGCCTCAGCCGGAAATTTGCGGTGAAGTATTCTCTGCTGATGAGCATACCTGCAGTGATCGGAGCTTTTTTTGTAGAAGCGGGAGAATTTACTGCTGTCAGCATGACAGTTGGAAAGGGTTTTACATATATTCTTGGAATGATCGTGGCTGGGGTTACCGGTTATCTGGTGATCCGTTTTATGCTTAAGCTTTCGAATCAGGTCAGACTGCGTTATTTTGCGTTTTATTCCTTTGCAGCCGGGATCCTTATTCTGGCAGCCAATTATATTTGATTTTAATCAACCGGGAGGAGTCTGACAATGGCAGCTTCAAAAACAACTAAAAAAAGAAAAAGTAAAACTGCGTCCAGACAGCAGGATACCGGTAATCGGTTTCAGACGGAAATTTTAATTCTTGTTATGTTTGCGGCCTGTCTGATCCTGATGATCAGTGCGTTTGGTATGGGCGGTATTGTGGGAAATGCGATCAGCAGTGTCTGCTTTGGGATTATGGGGTTGTGTGCGTACCTTTTCCCCATCGTTCTGTTTGGAGGCGTTACTTTTCTGATCGTTAATAATAAGAATTGTCTTGCATATAAAAAGATTTTTGCAGGAATTGTATTTTTTATTTTTCTGTGCGGACTTTTACAGCTGCTTACAGAAAGATATACACCGAGTACGACCTTTGCGGATTATTATGCGCTCAGTTCAGAATACCACACTGGTGGCGGAGTGCTGGGAGGTGCTGTCTGCATTTCAACAGCATCTGCATTTGGCACAGTTGGGGGTGTAGTGATCATTGTTCTGGTATTGCTGGTGTCTATGATCATCATTACGCAGAGATCCTTTTTTGGATTTATGAATAAAATTCTGGATCTGTTCGCGGATGCTGCAAGAGAGGGACGTGAGGCATATCTGGAGGCACAGCCGGACAGAGAGAAACAGAAAGAACTCCGCAGAAAGATCCGGGCGGAGAAAAGGGCAGAGAAGATCCGACAGCTGGAGGAAGAACTGGAAGAGGAGGAACTGGCTCTTTCGGAAGAAAATCCGGCAAAAAAATCCGGAAAGCGTAAAACAAAATCCCAAAAAGCTGAGAAAGAGAGACAGGAGGCAGTAAGAGCCAACCGTAAAGGTGAGTTCAATCTTCCTTCTTTTCTTGATGAAGAAAAAGCTGCACTTCCAACTGAAGATACAGATCTGACGGAGGAGGCGGAAGAAGGAGAAATAAAACCTCCCAAGCAGAAACCTCTGGAATTTCAGATCCATCGTTCGCAGCCGCAGACACCACGGGAAGAAACAGAAGAGCCGGATTTTGAACGGGATATGCAGGAAGCGCAAGAGGATGACTATGATGGATACGAGGATGCGGATATTCCTCAGATGAGTCAGATATCATCCCAGAAGCAGAAATCCAGGACCGGAAAATCGTCAGCAAAAACAGAAAAGACATCCGTTCCGGATATCGACGATGAGACAGCAGCGCAGCCGGAAGAAACAGAGAGGATTTCTCATTCGTCCACCAGAAATCCGAAATCTTCCCAGGCGGAGATTGAGCATGGAATTAAAAATATCCAGCATGAGATCAGCAGCACGGAAATACCGGAGAAAAAACCATATCAGTATCCGCCTCTGAAACTGCTGAAACGTGGAGATGGAAAAGCCCAGGGGGATTCTGATGCGCATTTAAGAAAAACAGCCCAGAAACTTCAGGAGACACTTCATAATTTCGGAGTAAATGTAACAATTACCAATGTCAGCTGCGGACCTACGGTAACCCGCTATGAACTTCAGCCGGAAATGGGTGTGAAAGTCAGCAAGATCGTCGGACTTTCCGATGATATTAAACTGAACCTGGCAACGCCGGATATCCGTATTGAAGCGCCGATTCCGGGAAAAGCGGCTGTGGGAATCGAAGTCCCAAATAAAGAAAACAGTCCGGTTATGCTTCGGGATCTTCTGCAGTCCGACGAATTCAAAAATGCAAAATCCAAACTTTCCTTTGCAGCAGGTAAGGATATTGCCGGTAAACCGGTTGTAGCGGATATTGCCAAGATGCCGCATCTTCTGATCGCGGGAGCTACGGGTTCCGGTAAATCGGTATGTATCAATACCCTGATCATCAGCATTCTTTACAAGGCAACGCCGGATGAAGTGCGTTTGATCATGATCGATCCGAAGGTGGTAGAGCTGAGTGTATACAATGGAATCCCACATCTGTTCATTCCGGTTGTCACAGATCCGAAGAAAGCTGCAGGCGCATTGAACTGGGCCGTTTCCGAGATGACCAGCCGTTACAATGCTTTTGCGGAATATGGAGTACGTAATCTGGGTGAATATAACAAGAAAGTTGCCAATATGCGAGTGCCGGAAGGCGAGAAAGCTCCGGAAAAAATGCCACAGATCGTGATCATCGTGGACGAGCTTGCAGATCTTATGATGGTTGCACCCGGAGAGGTTGAGGATGCGATCTGCCGTCTGGCTCAGCTTGCACGTGCGGCGGGAATCCATCTGATCATTGCGACTCAGAGACCGTCTGTTAATGTTATTACAGGACTTATCAAGGCTAATATGCCGTCAAGGATCGCATTTTCGGTATCTTCCGGTGTGGATTCCAGAACCATTCTGGATATGAATGGTGCAGAAAAACTTCTTGGAAAGGGCGATATGCTGTTTTATCCTCAGGGATATCAGAAGCCGGCCAGACTGCAGGGCGCTTTTGTTTCCGACGAAGAAGTCAGCGCTGTTGTGGAATATGTCTCTGACAAAAATCAGGGTGCAGTTTATGATACTGCAATTGAAAAACAGGTGAACACAGCCAGTGCTCCCGGAGGAGCAGGCGGCGGCGACCGGGATGTGTATTTTACAGAAGCAGGCAAGTTTATTATTGAGAAAGAAAAAGCTTCTATCGGTATGCTCCAGCGTATGTTTAAGATCGGCTTTAATCGTGCGGCAAGAATCATGGATCAGCTTTGCGATGCCGGTGTCGTGGGACCGGAAGAAGGAACGAAACCCAGAAAGGTTCTTATGTCAGCAGAAGAATTTGAAAATTATCTGGAGGAGAACGGCGGATGAAGATCAGTATCCTGACAGTAGGAAAGATAAAAGAGAAATATTTAAGAGATGCGATCGCAGAGTATTCCAAGCGCCTTGGCCGTTACTGTAAGTTGGAGATCATAGAAGTATCCGATGAGAAGACACCGGATAATGCAAGTGAAACAGTGGAGGAGGCTATCCGTAAAAAAGAAGGAGAACGCCTTCTGAAATATATCCGTGATGATGCTTTTGTGATCACATTGGAGATTGCCGGGGAACAGCTTACTTCGGAGAAGTTTGCAAAAAAGATCAATACCCTCGGCATCCGTGGAGTCAGCCATATCCAGTTTGTGATCGGAGGTTCCATCGGCCTTGGAAAAGAAGTTCTTGCGAGATCAGATTATGCGCTGAGTTTTTCGAAGATGACTTTTCCACATCAGCTGATGCGTGTGATCCTTCTGGAACAGATCTACCGCAGTTACCGGATCATCAACGGAGAGCCATATCATAAATAAGAATGAGAGAGCGGCCTTTCACAGCTATCTGTGGAAGGCTGTTTTATATCTGAATTTCTACAGAAAAAGTAAAAATTGACAAAAAAGATTGACGAAACTAACTCGTTATTGTATAACAAAGTTATAGATAATTAACTAATATCATGGCAGAGGGAGTTATTCGGTATGAAAAACAGAAAACGAAGATCAGCTGCAGTATTGGCCGCGGGTATGTCTGTATTACTGGGAGCAGGTACGATCGCAGGTGCCACGGAGCAGACAGATGCAGATAACAGTATCCGCAAGGAAGAAACTGTTTATGTTAATACAGAGGCAGACGGGACAATAAAAGAGATTACCGTGTCAGAATGGCTTAAAAACGCAAAGACATTATCTGATTCGACAATCACGGATATTTCAGATTTAAGTGATATCAAAAATACAAAAGGTGATGAAGGTTTTACCCAGGATGGAAAAACGCTTACCTGGGAAACAGATGGAAGAGATATTCATTATGAAGGAAAAACAGAGAAAGATCTTCCAGTGACAGTGACTTTTTCCTATGAACTTGATGGAAGAAAGATTAAAACGGAAGACCTTGCCGGAAAAACCGGCCATCTGAAAATACATGTTGCTTATGAAAACCATGCAGTTACAACAAAAAAAATCAGTGGAAAAAGTGTAAAGTTATACTCACCGTTCATGATGCTTACAGGAATGATCCTTTCTACAGATCATTTTTCCAATGTAACTGTAGATAATGGCAAGGTAGTGGAGGATGATTCCAGAAACATTGTGCTTGGTATAGCCATGCCTGGGCTGAAAGAAAGCCTGGATCTGAGCGAAGATATGGCGAAGGATATCAGTATTCCGGAAGAATTTACAGTGGAGGCCGATGTCACAGAATGTGAAATGAGTTCTTCGTTTACGGTAGCCATGACAGATGTGCTGGATGAGATCGATCTGAATGATCTGGACAGTATTGATGATCTCCAGGATTCTATCAAAAAAATGACAAAGGCTGCGTCCAAACTGATGAAAGGAACAAAATCACTTTCAGAAGGTGTCGATACCCTGAATGAAAAATATAAAGAATTTGATCAGGGGATAGATGCATTAAGTACCGGTGTTTCTGCTTTGGAATCCGGAGCACAGAAGCTGGATGACGGAGCAGGAACGTTAAATGGCGGAGCTGCCGCTTTAAGTAGTGGGGCAGCCACACTTGCTCAGGGAGTTTCTGCCTATACAGAGGGAACAGGAACTCTTGCTTCAGGTCTGAAACAGTATACAGGCGGAGTAGATACGTTAAGTGGCAGTATGTCTGAAATGAAAGAAGGCGTCCAGTCTTATACAGAGGGGGTGGACAGTTATGTATCCGGTGGCAGCAAGCTTGCAGAGGGAACTGTTGCCTATGTGAAAGGAACTTCTTCATTAACGGATTATATGAAAAAGTACATAAAAGGAAGCTCTGCACTTTCTGACAGTATGGTCCGGTATCTGGAAGAGATAAAGACGTTGCTTTCCAGCATGGATATTCTGATCCCGGGAATGGATGAGACATTGAAGGATACGAAAGCGGCGGCAGATAAAATGCAGTCACTCAGTACTTCTCTGGATGCAGATGCGATAGCGGATCTTTCGGAAAATACTTCCGGATATGCAGAAAAAATTTCTGCGTATAACAGTCAGGTGGAGAGATATGTTGAAAGCGTAGAACAACTTGGACAGAAAATATCAGCGCTTCAGGAAAACATATCAAAGATCTCTGACGGGAAAAATATTTCTCAGATAACACCGGATGTTCAGGAGGCTGCGGATACCCTGAAAGATAACGCAGATATAATGAATACCCAGGCAGAGACAATAGAAAACTGGATCAGCAGCGCAGGAGAAACGACAATAGACACAACAACCGTGGATCAGGGGATTTCTGATGTAAGGAATAACCTTTTCGCAGCGGAGTCTTCGCTTTCCGGGATTGATTACAGTACCATGGATGAGGGAACCAGGGCGGCGGTGCAGGCTGCACTTGAAGCAGTCCAGGCCGCCAGAAGCAGTGCGGACGGAATTGATACTTCCTCTCTGAAAGGACAGCCGTCAGATACTTCACCATTAAAAAATGCAGCAGATACATTGAAAAGTACTGCATCTTCCACAAGTACTGCCGCACAGAAAACGCAGGGTGCTGTTCAGAGTCTGAATGCACTGGCAGATACCGTGGATTCAACAGGAGGGGCGATCACAGAGCTTCATGATGCGGTCAATAAACTTGAACAGGAGGTGCAGGATCTGGCAGGAGATGGCCAGAAGCTTAAAAATACCGGAAGTTCACTGGATGATCTTGGAAAACAGCTTTCTGATACGGTAAAAACTATGGATAATGCCCTTTCGGATCTTGGAAAGCAGCTTCCGGGAATTCAGACAGAGATCAGTACATTAAAAGATACGGCAGATACACTGTCTCAGAAAAATAAGAAAATTCAGTCTGGCTATCAGAGTAATCTTTCGGCAGCAGGAGAGCAGTTCGAAAAGAACGCAGATACGCTGGATACACTGGGAAATGCTGTGAATTCAGGAATTACCGATCTGCAGGGCAAAAAAAATAAAACCGCAGATTCGCTGATAAATGGAGCTTCCTCTCTGGAAAAGACAGGAAAAACACTGACAGCAGGAAGTAAACAGATTGAAGAAGCCCTTGCACAGCTTCAGAGCGGCGTTCTGGCACTTTCTTCAAACAGCAGTACTCTGACATCGGGAGCGGATCAGCTTGTTTCGTCAGGAAAACAACTGAACGATGGTGCCAGCCAGCTTGCATCTGGTGCCGGAAGTCTTGCGTCCGGAACTCAGGCTTTGAAGAGCGGAATGCAGACACTGTCATCTGGAGTGGGAACTTTGTCTGACGGCGCGGATAAGCTGAAAGATGCAAGCGGTCAGGTGCAGGAAGGAATCAGCAAGCTGAGTGAAGGTGCAAAGACTTTAAGTGACGGACAGACAAAGTTCTATAAAGAAGGTGTGAAAAAACTGGATGACGGTGTGAACAAAGATCTGAAGAATGTTATTGACCGTTTTAAAGCTCTGAAGGCGGAAGATGTTTCCTATGACAGTTTTACACAGCGTTCAGACGATATGGAGGGCAGTGTGAAATTTATTTATGAGACAGAACCTATAGAAATCAGCGACAAAGAATAAAAACGATAGGATCCTGATGAAACTGTGTGGATTGCGGTAAATATCTTGACAATTTCCGGATTTGTAGTATGATAAGAAAAGAGTAGCACTCGTATTAAAAGAGTGCTAATAAATACAGAAAGAAGGAAATAAACATGGCATTAAAACCAGTTGCAGACAGAGTAATCGTGAAATATTTTGAGACAGAGGATAAGACAGCATCCGGTATTGTTCTTCCGGACAGCTCCAAAGAGAAGACACAGCAGGCAGAAGTTATTGCTGTTGGTTCCGGTAAGATCGTAGACGGGAAAGAAGTTCCGATACAGGTAAAACCCGGCGACCGTGTAATCTACGGAAAATACACAGGAACTGAGATCAAATACGAAGGTGAGAAATATCTGGTCATCAATGCCGATGATATTATTGCCATTGTAAAAGACTGATGAAGAATTTTTACCGTAATTTTCTGAAATTATGCTCCATGCTGGTTTTGCAGAATGTAGTAACTTTAAGTGTCAACCTTGCTGACAACATTATGCTTGGTGCATTCAGCGAGACTGCATTATCCGGAGTAACCACTGTAAATCAGGTACAGTTCGTCTTTCAGCAGCTGCTCATGGCGCTGGGAGACGGACTTGTCATATTCGGAAGTCAGTACTGGGGAAAGAAAGAGACAGAACCGGTGAGAAAGATCAGTGCCTGGGCCATGCGCACAGGCATTTTTATTGCTCTCATCCTGTTTTTTCTGGCAAGCTTTTTTCCACGTCAGCTGCTGGGGCTTTTTACAACAGACCAGACAATTATTGAAGCCGGTCTTTCCTATCTTGCGATCATCCGTTTTACCTACTTTTTTTTTGCAGTGACACAGATTTTGTTGGCTACGCTGCGCTGTGTGGAAATCGCGGGGATCGCTTTCGGGCTTTCTGTCATGACTCTGATAATTAACTGCAGCATCGGTCACCATGGGAAAAACGATAGGTTCCGGAGATCTGAAGCTTGCAAAACTCTATTCCAAGAAACTTCAGAAACTTTTTGTATTCATGGGAATTATCTGCGGCGTGCTGCTTTTCTTTATCCGTATTCCGGTCTTAAGCCTTTACCAGCTTTCTCCGGAAACCAGAGAAATGGCGAATACATTTCTTATTATCTTAAGCGTGGTGATGGTGGGAATGTCTTATCAGATGCCTACCAATGGAGGCATTATTCGGGGAAGTGGCAGTATTGCCTATTCCATGAAGGTGGATCTGATCAGTACCTGGGCGATTGTGATCCCGTTATCCATGTTCATGGCATTTGTGGTCAAAGCATCACCGGCCATCGTTGTGTGCTGCCTCAATGCAGATCAGATCTTTAAGTGTGTACCTGCATTTCTGAAATGCAATTACGGGCACTGGATCAAAACCATGACAAATATTTCTTGACGCCTGTCTTGCCTGTAGGTAGAATAAAAGATAAGGTTTTATGTGCGAAAGGGAAATTCCGGATAGAATTTCAGGATAGGCTTGACAAAAATATGAGGATATAGTACCATCGTACATATATCATAGTAACTCAGTGGGAAAACGGGAATACCCGCTGAGCCAGAGGAGGAACAAAGAGATGAGAAAAAAAGTACTGGCAGCGCTTCTGGCAGCTGCAGTAGCAGGAACGACTGTTATGGCAGGAACAGCAGTATTTGCGGCAGAGAACACCGAAGGAGCCAAGGCTGCCGGCGGTAATATTACAATTGCAGAAACCACAGATCCTCAGAATATCAATCCACTGTATGTTGTGGATCAGACAAGTTTTGATATGATGCAGGCACTGTACAGCCCGTTTTTTGAGATCGTGAACGGAGAGATGTATTACGGAAACGGACTTTGTGAGAGCGTGACAGCCAATGAGGATGCCAGCGAGTTTACTCTGAAGCTGAAGGACGGACTGAAATGGCATGACGGTGAGCCGCTTACTGCTGATGATGTGGTATTTACCATGCAGGTTCTGGTAGATGAGAAACAGAATGTGCCATATTCTTCTTACGGATATGTGAATGATAAGGCGGTAGAGGCAGAAAAAATTGATGATCTTACTGTAAAACTTTCCCTTGGATCTTCTTCCGCAGGATTTCTTGGCGGTTTAAGCCAGGTTTACTGTATTCCGAAACACATTTATGAAGGTGTGGAGAATATCGGAGAGAGCGATCTGAACAATGAGCCGGTAGGAAACGGACCGTTTAAGTTCGAAGAGTACAAATCCGGTGAGTACCTTAAAGTAACAAAATTCGATGATTATTATGAAGATGTAAATCTGGATTCCATCACTTTCAAGATCGTTAAAGATTCCAGTTCCGCCAATGCGGCACTTGCAAGCGGTGATCTGGATGCACGTCTGATCAGCGCGGATGATTACGATACAGTCAGTGCATACGACAACGTAAATATCAATACCTACAATTCCGGACGTGTTAATGCCATGTTCATGAATGAGCTGAATGAAGATCTTCAGGATGTAAAGGTACGTCAGGCTATTGCATACGCACTGAATAAAGAGGAATTCTGTCAGTTTGCATTCATTTCCGAAGATTATGCAGAACCGGCGGATTCCCTGTTTACACCGGATACTCTTTATTATGCAAAACCGGACAATACCTATGACAATGATCCGGCCAAGGCACAGCAGCTTCTTTCCGAAGCAGGAAAGACATCTCTTTCTCTGAATCTGATGTATATCTCCACAGACAAGACTATGGAGAGTGAGGCCCTGTATGTACAGTCTGCACTTGCAAATGTGGGAATCACGGTAAATCTTGTTCCGACAGACGAATCAACATTCAAGAATAAAACCAAGGATCCGGAATGTACAGATTATGACCTGGTATTAAGCTTTTATACTTTAGGTGAGGAACCGAGTCTTTATGCGGATATGTGCTCTTCCGACAGCCGTTCCAACTACTCCAGAATCAAAGATACGGATCTGGATGCACTGTGGGAAAAAGGAAACAGTATAGCGGATGAGACAGAGCGCAGCGACATATATAAAGAAATTCAGAATACTATCAACGATAATATGTATATTTATCCGATTGCGTATTCCAATGGATTCTATGCGGTAAATAAAGATTTCGGCGGATTTGATGAATGTCTGTTAAAGACGATTTATTATGATTATTCGAAGATCTACACACTGGAGAAATAAAACACAAATTTATAAAAGATAATCACGGAAAGGAAGTGGCTGACGCGTTTTTCGCGCCAGCCGATTTCCTGTTTTCGGGGAAAATAAAGGAGGTACATTTTGAAGAAAATCGCAAACCGTCTGGTACAGTGTATTCTGACACTGTTTATTGTCTCCGTTCTCTGTTTTGCACTGACAAAAGCAGCGCCAGGAGATCCGGTCCTGACTTATGTGGAGCCGAATATGAGTGAAGAATACATTCAGAACTTAAGAGAAAGCCTGGGTCTTACCAAGCCTCTTTATGAACAGTATTTCCTGTGGCTGGGAAGGATTTTTCACGGAAATTTCGGGAATTCTCTGATGAATAACCGTCCGGTACTGACACAGATGCTGGAACGTCTTCCGGCGACAGTGATCCTTATGGGAACCAGTATGCTGCTGGGATTTCTTATTGCTATTGTGCTGGGACTGTATTCCGGCAAAAATAAAAACGGAATTCTGGATAAAATCACCAGCCTTTTCTGCTATGTGGGAATTTCCATCCCTACTTTCTGGTTCGGTATCATGCTGATCTACCTGTTCAGCGTGCATCTTCATATTCTTCCAAGTATTGGCATGCACTCAGACGGAGACCGCTCTTTTGGAGATCTGGTGCTTCACATGGTGATGCCCTGTGCGGTGCTGACTTTTGCCAATGCATCCCAGTATATCCGGTATCTGAGAAGCAGTACCATTACGGAGATGTCCTCAGATTATGTTATGGTGCAGAAAGCCTATGGAATGAAAGAGTCCGGGATTCTGTTCCGCCATGTACTGAAAAATGCCATGCTTCCCATGATCACAGTTCTTGGAATGAGTCTGCAGTCACTGGTTTCCGGAGCCATTATTACAGAGCAGGTTTTTGCATGGCCGGGAATCGGACAGCTGGCGGTTACTGCCGTTATGCAGTATGACTATCCCCTGATCATGGGCATTACCATGTTTACAGCACTTCTTGTGGTGCTCGGAAATCTTTTGGCAGATGTTCTGTACGCTGTCTTTGATCCGAGAATCCGCAAGGCCGGATGTTAGGAGGTGAAGGGTCATGAGAGAAAATATCTGGAAAAACATTAAACTTGGTTTTAAGACAAATAAATTGGCAGTTGCAGGAGCTGTGGCTATCCTTCTTCTGGCACTGATCTCTATTTTTGCCTTTCTGTATCCGGTGGACCCCAATGCCATCAGCGCTACAGAGAGACTGAACGCCCCTTCTATGTCACATCTCTTTGGAACCGACGATATGGGAAGGGATTATTTGGCACGTTGTATTTATGGCGGAAGAGCTTCTCTTCTGGTTGGATTTCTGTCTATGATCCTTTCTACAGCTCTTGGAGTGATCGTGGGATCTATCAGTGGATTTGTAGGAGGAACGGTGGATGCGGTACTGATGCGTCTGGTAGATGCACTGATGAGCCTTCCTACTTTTCTGATCATGATCGTTATGAACGCTTTTCTGAAACCGGGCTTACAGAATATTGTCCTGATCATTGGATTTCTGACCTGGATGAACATTGCCAGGATCGTCCGCGGTGAGACGATTTCCCTGAATGAGAGAGAATATGTTATCTATGCAAAGATTTCCGGACAGAAAAAGCTTTCTACAATTGTGCATCATATTCTTCCGAATATCATGCCGATCATTATTGTTGCCGCAACTATGAATATTGCAAACGCGATCCTGATGGAGTCCGCACTGAGCTTTTTCGGACTGGGCATCCAGCCGCCGACAGCTTCCTGGGGAAGTATGCTCAGCAATGCACAGCGCTATATCCAGCAGGCCCCGTACCTTGCCATTTTCCCGGGTGTTCTGATCCTGATCACGGTTATCAGTTTCAACTATCTGGGAGAAGT
Source organism: Blautia sp. HA9023 (assembly GCF_056504095.1). NCBI lineage: Bacteria > Bacillati > Bacillota > Clostridia > Lachnospirales > Lachnospiraceae > Blautia > Blautia sp. HA9023. Next base: position 255,748 of record NZ_JBWLUR010000001.1, read on the forward strand.
GTTGCGAAAAGTATTTGAGCCCAAGTAAGGAGGACATGCACAAATGGAAAAATTACTGGAAGTAAAAGATCTGAAAGTGTCTTTCTTTACGGATCTTGGAGAAACACAGGCAGTGAAAGACGCCGGGTTTGCCATTGAAGAGGGAGATTTTTTCGGAATTGTAGGTGAATCCGGAAGCGGAAAAAGTGTAACAACGAAATCCATTCTCCGTCTTGGCCCGTCCAACTGCAGGATTATGGGAGGAGAAATCCTTTTTCAGGGTGAGGATATTCTGAAAAAAAGTGAGGCAGAGCTCCGGGAAATCCGTGGTGGTGAGATTGCCATGATTTTTCAGGATTCTCTTTCTGCACTGAATCCGGTCTATACCGTAGGAAACAAGATGGTGGAGCTGATCCGCCGCCATACTTCCATGACAAAAAAAGAGGCAAAGGCCCGGGTGCTTGAGCTGCTGACAGCAGTAGGGATCACAGATCCTGAAAAAGCCATGCGTAGTTATCCTCATGAGCTTTCGGGAGGTATGCGCCAGCGTGTAATGATCGCCATGGCTATGAGTAGCAATCCGAAAGTTCTCATTGCCGATGAACCGACAACAGCTCTGGATGTAACCATTCAGGCACAGATCCTTCATCTTCTTCTGGAACTTCAGAAAAAAAACAATATGAGTATCATTCTGATCACTCATGATCTGGGTGTTGTGGCGCAGACATGTAAGCGGGTGGCTGTTATGTGCGGTGGTTACGTGGTAGAGGAGGGAACCGTAGAGGAGATTTTTCTTAATCCGGGTCACCCGTATACCCAGGCACTGATCGCAAGTATGCCACGTGTGGGAGGAACCTTTGAACAGTTTCTGGAAAGAGATCTTTCTGACGGAAGCGGAAATTTATGTCCGTTTCTGAACCGCTGCAAGTATGCAGATAAAACCTGCGAGGCCTGTCTTCCGAAATATTATGAATCTTCGGAAAATCATAAGATTCTCTGTCACAGAAGGGAGGAGGAAAAATGAGTAATTCTTTAATTGAAGTAAAAGATCTGAAAGTATATTTTAAACAGAAATCTCCGAAACTTCTGTCTTTCAAGCCGGGTATCCTGAAAGCTGTAGATCAGGTGAGCTTTTCCATTGAAAAGGGAAAAACTTTCGGGCTGGTAGGAGAGTCCGGAAGTGGAAAGTCTACCATTGGAAAAGCGATCCTCCGCTATCATAAGCCAACAGGCGGGGAGATCTTTTACGGAGGAACGGAGATTGGAGCTATGGGAGAAAAAGAGCTTCTTCCATACCGCAAAAAAATGCAGTCTGTTTTTCAGGACCCGTATTCATCCCTAGATCCAAGCCATACCGTGCAGGATATTATCTGCGAGCCTATGGAAATCCATAAGCTGTATACTCCAAAAGAGCGGAAAGAACGTGCAAAAGAACTGATCCGGGTTGTTGGCCTTAAAGAACAGGATCTTTTGAAATATCCACATGAATTCTCCGGAGGACAGAGACAGAGAATTTCCATTGCCAGGGCACTTTCCGTACAGCCGGAGTTTGTAGTCTGCGATGAGCCCATTTCCGCGCTGGATGTTTCTCTCCAGGCACAGATCGTTCAGATGCTTCAGGATCTTCAGGAAAAATACGGACTTACTTACCTGTTTATCAGCCATCAGCTGCAGGTGGTACAGAAGATCTGTGATGAGATCGGAGTTCTTTATCTGGGAAATCTTATGGAAATCGCAGATGCAGACAAACTCTATTCCAATCCGCTGCATCCCTATACAAAAATGCTGATTTCTTCCATTCCGGTACCGGACCCGAGAGTAAAAACACTGGATCAGATCGTAACAGATAACGGCGTGCAGTCACGTTCCATTGGCGGATGCAGGTTTCATAACCGCTGTCCATGGTGCGAAGAGCGATGCAGACAGGAAGTTCCACTGTTTCGGGAAGCAGAGCCAGGACATCTGGTGGCCTGCCATAAATACTGATATCAGGAATTTCGGACAATATGAGAAGGGAAAAGAAAAAGGTGGAAAAAAATATATATGATAATTATCTGGCCATTCTGAGGGAAGAAATGGTTCCTGCCATGGGCTGCACGGAGCCGATTGCTCTGGCTTACGGTGCGGCAAGGGCAAGAGAAGTTCTTGGAAGAGAACCGGAGCATATTGTGGCAAAATGCTCCGGAAATATTATAAAGAATGTGCGCTGTGTCATCATTCCAAACTCCGGAGGATTAAAGGGGATTCCCGCAGGAGTGGTTCTTGGTGCGGTGGCAGGCGATGCATCGCTTGATATGGAGGTTCTCTCAAAAGTAACAGACGAGGGAAGAAAACGTTGCCGGGAACTTCTGGATGCGGATATCTGTAAAGTGGAACTTCTGGACACCCCGGTTGTACTTCATATTGTAATTGAAATGTGTGCAGGAGAAGATACTGTCTGTCTGGAGATCAAATACGATCACATTAATGTGACCAGAATTGAAAAAAACGGAGAAATCCTGCTGGATGCGGATCAGGCACTGGAAGAAAAAGAAGCGGCAGACCGCAGTCTTTTAAATCTGGAGGATATCCGGGAGTTTGCAGATATCGTAGAACTTTCTGATGTAAAAACTCTTCTGGATACCCAGATCAAAAGCAACATGGCCATTGCCCATGAGGGAATGACCGGAAAATACGGACTTGGGATCGGACGTGTGATCCGTGAAAATTATTCCCATGATATGCTTACCAGAATGCGAAGCCTTACCGCTGCGGCTTCCGAGGCGCGTATGGGCGGATGTGACATGCCGGTTGTCATTAACTCCGGAAGCGGAAATCAGGGAATCGCCTGTTCCGTCCCTCTGATCGTTTATGCGAGGGAAATGGAGCTGCCGGACTATAGTCTGTACCGGGCGCTTGTATTTTCCAATCTTCTTACTGTGTATCAGAAATATTATATTGGCAAACTATCGGCATTCTGTGGTGCGGTGTCTGCATCCTGTGCGGCAGGAGCAGCCATCACCTATATGGTAGGGGGAAGTATTTCCCAGATCAAAAAGACTATCGAAAATACTCTGGCGAACATTCCGGGAATCATCTGCGATGGAGCAAAGATCTCCTGTGCTGCCAAGATCGCGGCCAGTCTGGATGCGGCGTTTCTTGCTCATCATCTTGCCATGAACGGTCAGTCCTATGCTCCTTACACGGGAATTCTTCAGGAAGAAACAGCAGAAACCATCAGCTGTGTGGGGCAGATCGGAAAAGATGGAATGAAAGAAACAGACCGAGAAATCCTTAAGATCATGCTGGAACACTGAGAAAATTTCAGTTATACTGTTCTTAAAAGACGCCGGGGCGGAGACGGCACAGATTAACCGACTGCGGATGCTTTTATCCGCTTGACAAAGAAAAGGTTGGATTTATGGACAATGAATTAAGAATTGCAATACTGATCGACGCTGATAATGTATCAGACAAATATATCAAGATCATTGTGGACGAGGTGGCGAACATTGGCATCGCTACCTATAAACGGATCTATGGAGACTGGACCAGTGCCAGGCTTTCTTCCTGGAAAAATGTTCTTCTGGAGGATTCTATTATTCCCATTCAGCAGTACAGCTATACTACGGGAAAAAATGCCACGGATTCGGCCATGATCATTGATGCCATGGATATTCTCTATTCCGGAAATGTGGATGGATATTGTATTGTTTCTTCGGACAGTGACTTTACCAGACTGGCAGCAAGACTCCGGGAATCCGGAATGCTGGTTCTGGGCATGGGTGAGGAAAAGACGCCCAAACCTTTTATTTCCGCATGTAATCAGTTCAAATATCTGGATCTCCTTTACCGCAATCAGCAGGAAGAAGAGAAAAAAGAAGATCTGGAAACTGCAGCAGAGGCGAAGAAAGCAGGAAATGGGAATAATAAACAGAACAGTTCCGGCTCGAAGAAGAATAAAGACCTGAAAAGAGTACGGAAAGCAATTAATGCCATTATCGAGAAATTTTCTGACGAGGAAGGCTGGCTGTCTTCCGGACAGCTGGGCGATCAGCTGGGAAAACGTCTTCCGGATTTTGATGTGCGTAATTACGGGTATTCCAAGCTGACTCCGTTTATCAAATCCCTGGGCAGTTATGAAACCGGAAGGATTCCTACCGGCAGTGGCGGAAGGAAACAGATTTATTTCCGTATGAAGGAGGAACGGTAATGAAGAATTATATGGCACCCATGGAAGGTGTTACCAACTGGGTTTACCGCAATGCATATAATGAATGCTTTTATCCCATGGATAAATATTTTACCCCCTTTATTACCGCCAAGCCAAACAAGAGACTCAGCAGCAAGGAAATTAAAGAAGTGTCCCCTGACACAAACGGAAAGCTTCCGGTGGTTCCCCAGATCCTGACCAATAATGCGGAAGACTTTGTCAAAACCGCACATATTTTTCGGGATGAATATGGCCATAAAGAAGTGAATCTGAATCTTGGATGTCCTTCAGGAACCGTAACAGCCAAGGGAAAAGGGGCCGGATTTTTGGGAGAACCGGAAAAGCTTGACCGTTTTCTGGACGAGATCTTTGCTAACACAGGGATGGAGATTTCCATTAAGACGCGCGTGGGCACCGATTACGAGGAAGACTGGGAAAGACTTCTTGAAATTTACAGCAAATATCCAATAAAGGAGCTGATCATCCATCCACGCCTTCTGAAGGACCATTATAAGGGAACTCCGCGGTATGGATTATACGAAGAGGCGCGGAAAAAAATCAAAGTTCCGCTGGGCTACAACGGAGATATTTTTTCCGTGGAAGCTTATCAGGAAATCCAGGAAAAATTTCCGGATGCGGACAGCTTCATGTACGGACGGGGGATCATTGCAAGGCCTTACCTTCTGGATGAAATTATGTGCGGAACCAGAATGAAAAAAGAAGACCGTCAGTCTCAGTATAAGCAGAAAATGCGCCAGTTCCATGACTGTCTTTATCGGGAGTATCAGGAGTACCTTTCCGGAGAACGAAATGTGCTTTTTCGTATGAAAGAACTGTGGAGCTATATGGCACCGGGATTTACCAATTACGCAAAATACCTCAAAAAGATCAAAAAATCCCAGCATTTGGGTGACTATGAGGCGGCAGTTATGAGCCTTTTTGGAGAACAGGAGATTTTGTAAGTATGGATATAAAAGAAAAATTTGAAGATTTTATTGCCCAGTATCCGATTTTTGAGTATCGTCTGCTGGACACAGCTGATATCAAAGTGCAGGAACGTGTACGGACAATCTGCAAACAGGAATGTGAGCGCTATGGCAGCACCTGGGCCTGTCCCCCGGCAGTAGGAGAACTTCCGGAATGTGAGAAAAAGATCCACAGTTTTCCACAGGCGATCTTTTTTTCCAGTGTGGCGGAAGTATCGGACATGATGAATATGGAAGAGATGCTTTCCACACGAATGGCACACGAAGATCTTACAGAAAAAGTCCGGGATTTTCTGGAGGGAGAAGGATATGAGACCTTTACTCTTTCCACGGAATCCTGTGATTACTGTAAACGATGTGCGTATCTGGATGGAAAACCCTGCCGTTTTCCGGAACATATGCATCCCTGTCTGGAAAGCTATGGTGTCGTGGTAAATGAGATCGTGGAACGGGAACAGATGGAATATAATCTGGGGGGAAATACCATTCTCTGGTTTTCCATGGTTCTGATCCGCAAATAATACATATGAAGAAATCCTCTGGCATAGATTAATGATAAATGCCGGAGGATTTTTTTATGAAAAAAATGTCGGAGTTTCTGGATCTGCCGGTGGAACCGGCGTTTCGTGAAACACAGGTGATCCTTACCGGAAAACGCCGGGCGATCGTTGAAAATTACAGGAATCTTCAGCGCTATACAAGAGAGGAGATCATAATTCTGACTCCGTCCGGCAGACTTGTGATCCATGGAAAACGCCTGGAAATTTCCTGTTATACAGCATTTGAAATGTGTGTCTGCGGACGGATCGAAAGCATTCTGCTTGAGGAGGGAAAGAAAAAATGATTCCTGGTTTTGTAAGACTGTCCGTTACAGGCGAACAGCGTGAACGGTTCCTGAATCTGTGCAAAAGCCGTGGGATAATGTTCAGGAGAATCGTTCAGACAGGAGAAAAAGAACTTCTGCTGACAATGCGGGTGAAAGATTTTTTTCTGATCGGTCCTCTTCGGAGGAAAACGGGTGTACATATTCATATCCTGAAAAAAAGAGGACCTGTTTTTTTTCTGCTGGCGTGCAGACGGAATAAACTCCTGCCGGCAGGAGTTCTGACGGTGATCGGAGTCCTTTTTTTTCTGTCCGGAAGGGTCTGGAACATTCATATAGAGGGGAATATTTTAAATCCTACGCCACAGCTGGTAGACTTTCTGGAAGAGAAAGGCATCTGTTGTGGAGTATCCAAAAAGAAGATCCACTGCAATGCACTGGCAGAAGAGATGCGGCGGGAGTTTCCGGAAATTACCTGGGTATCGGCAAAACTTTCCGGGACCAGGCTGGGTTTTGAAATCCGGGAAGGCGATACGAAATTATCTGAAGAAACATCAAAAGCTGCCTGCAGCCTTTTTTCAACTGTGGATGGAATTGTAGAGTCTGTGGTCACACGACAGGGCACTCCCCTGATCAAGAGTGGTGAAGAAGTAAAAAAGGGACAGGAACTGATTTCCGGTATTGTCAACATTACAGATGACAGTCAGGAGGTAGTCCGTTATGAGTATGTTCAGGCAGATGCAGATGTTTATGTACGCTATACCATTGATTATTATGATACATTTCCACTTACTATAGAGAAAAAAATTTACAGGGAAAAAGGAAAATGGAGTTTTTTTATCCGAAATAAAAACTGGATCCTGGATCTGTCTCCTGCTGCGAAGAAGAATGAGGATCGTCTGATCTGTGAATATCCGTTTGTACCTTCTGAAAATTTTCGACTCCCCATTTCCGCGGGAATCATCACCACCAGAAAATATGAGATCAGAAAAGAAAAACTGACAGAAAAGGCCGCAAAAAAACAGGCCATTCAGAGGCTTTATATTTATGAAGAAAAATTAATAGAAAAAGGGGTTCAAATATCTGAAAATAATGTTAAAATAGAAATAAAACATCAGGATTGCGTCAGCAGAGGTTCTCTTACTGTCATAGAAAAGACAGGAAAGGAAGGCCCTACAGAAAGAAAGACGCAGCCGAAAGAAAGGACACCAGAGGATGGCTAGCAGCATTATCGAATTATATGTGGATGTGCCGGCAGACCGCCAGGCGAATATTTTCGGACAGTTTGACGAGCATCTGAAGCTGATCGAAAGAACTCTGAACGTAACCATGATCTTCCGGGATGGTTCTCTTAAAATCCTGGGAAGCCAGGAGGGAGCTACACAGGCGAAGGCGATCGTGGAGGAACTGAATACCCTTGCGGGCAGAGGCAATACCATCACACAGCAGAATGTGAATTATGCACTTTCTCTTGCCATGGAGAAGATCGGTTCCGTGATGGAGGAAATCGACAAGGACTTTATCTGTAATACCATACAGGGAAGACCCATTAAACCCAAGACACTTGGACAGAAGGATTATGTGGAACAGATCCGTAAGAAGATGATCGTATTTGGAGTGGGGCCTGCAGGAACCGGTAAGACATATCTTGCCATGGCTATGGCAGTAACCGCATTCCGCAATGAAGAAGTTTCCAGGATTATTCTTACCAGACCTGCCATTGAAGCCGGCGAGAAACTGGGATTTCTTCCGGGAGATCTCCAGAGTAAGGTCGATCCGTATCTTCGTCCCCTGTATGATGCACTTTATCAGATCATGGGGGCAGACAGCTTTGCAAAAAATATGGAAAAAGGCCTGATCGAGGTTGCTCCTCTTGCCTATATGCGAGGTCGTACTCTGGATAATGCATTTATCATTCTGGATGAAGCACAGAATACCACCCCCGCACAGATGAAGATGTTCCTGACACGAATCGGTTTTGGGTCCAAGGTTATCATCACAGGCGATGCTTCCCAGAAAGACCTTCCGAAAGATGCGGTGTCAGGCCTTGATGTGGCCATGAAGGTTCTGAAGAAGATTGATGATATCGGGTTCTGCCAGCTGACCAGCAAGGATGTTGTGCGTCATCCTCTTGTACAGCAGATTGTGCAGGCCTATGATGATTATGAGAAAAAGCAGAAACCTGCCAAATCCCGGAAAGATGACAGGTATGCTGTGAAGAATAAGGAGTACAGAAGATGACCATAAATATCGAATATGAAACAGACCAGGAGCTCGGGATCGATTATGCTGCCCTTGCATCCCAGGTTGCGGATAAGGTTCTGGAAATGGAGAAATGTCCTTATGATGGACAGGTCAATCTGGTTCTTACCGATAATGAGGAGATCAAGAGAGTAAACACAGAATTCCGGAATATCCAGGCCCCTACCGATGTATTGTCTTTTCCGATGATCCCTTTCGAAACCCCGGCAGACTATTCTGTAGTGGAAGAGGATGAATCTTATTTTGATCTGGACAGTGATGAACTCCTGCTGGGAGATATCATGATCTCAGTGCCGAAAGTTTTTGCCCAGGCAGAGGAGTACGGACATAGTGTTACAAGAGAATTCTGCTTTCTGGTTGCCCACAGCATGCTCCATCTTCTTGGGTATGATCATATGACAGAGGATGAGGCGAAAGTCATGGAAGCCAAGCAGGCGAATGCACTTAAAGAGCTGGGTATCAATCGATAAGACAGATCGGAAGACAGCGTAACCGCGAAAAAAGTTAAGCGGAAGATCTTTCCGCCGGAAGAAAAGGAGGTAATATATGAGAACGAAAAAGACAGGTATTCTGGCAGGTATTATGACAGCATGCATCTGTGTCGCTCAGAGCGTCCCTGCATTCGGAGCACAGCAGGATCTGGTAGGCTTTGAGCCGAATACAGGCAGTCAGGCAGAAACACAGGTAAAGAGCTATCTTACCGGTGAGAATGTTCCCGAGAGCATCGGACGCCGGCGGCCGGTTGCCGTTATGATGGGCAACAACAGTTCCGGTGCGCCGCAGAGTGGGATCAATCATGCCGGAGTTGTGTATGAAGCTCCGGTAGAGGGAAACATTACCCGTCTTATGGGAATTCTTGAAGATTACGATCAGCTGGAACGGATCGGGTCTGTACGCAGCTGCCGCGATTATTATCTCTTTTATGCCAATGAATTCAATGCGATTTACGCGCATTATGGACAGGCGGCTTATGCCCTGCCTTATCTGGAACAGCATGTGATCGACAATCTCAACGGGATCCAGATGGGAAAACTGGCATTTTTCCGGACCAGTGACAGGAAGGCACCTCACAATGCCTATACAGATGCTGCACACCTTCAGGCTGGTATTGATGCCATGGGATACAGCCAGGAATATAAAGAAGACTACGAGGGACATTATCTTTTTGCGGAAGATGGGGTGGAAATCGTACCGGAGGATGGGATCACCGCTAATACAGTGAAACTGGATAATTTCACAGATAACCATCCATGGTATGAATACGATGAGACATCCGGGGAATACAAACGGTTCCAGTTCGGAAAGGAACATGTAGATCAGCTGGATAACCAGCAGATAACCTGCGATAATATTATCCTGCAGTATTCCTCATGCCCGGCTTACGACGGAAACGGATATCTGAACATTGATGCCATTTCCGGAGGAGAAGGTAAGTTTATTACCAGAGGAAAAGCCATCGATATCCGCTGGGAGAAAGATTCACCCTGGGGAATAACTCATTATTATGATGGAAATGAACAGGAGATCCGTTTAAATCAGGGAACTACCTGGGTTGAGATCGTACAGAACGACAGGATTGATTCTGTCACATATCAATAGAAAGCGGGAAGCGTATACAGCGAATCAGAGCCCGTATCATATAAAGAAAAAAGCAGATCCGGACAATAATATGGTTGGCCGGATCATGCAGTGAATATACAGGTATCAGGAGAATTGGAAACATGAATGCAAATTACAGAGAACGTCTGAAAGACAAGAAACGTATCGTAATCAAGATCGGATCTTCATCTTTGATCCATTCAGAAACAGGAAGACTGGATTTTCGTAAACTGGAGATCCTTGCAAGAGAACTCAGTGATCTTCACAACCAGGGGAAAGATGTGGTTCTGGTATCTTCCGGAGCCATTGCTGTGGGAGCAGCAGCTCTGGGAATGAAGGGAAAACCTGCTGAGCTTGAAAAGAAACAGGCATGTGCGGCAGTTGGCCAGGCCAGACTGATGACTATCTATCAGAAACTTTTTGGAGAATACAATCAGATGGTGGCGCAGATCCTGATGACCAAGAATACTATGGTCAATAATACCAACCGCAGGAATGCTCAGAATACCTTTAATCAGCTTCTGGCAGAGGGCGTGATCCCTATTGTAAATGAGAATGACTCTGTCTCTTCCTATGAATTCCAGAATCTGGTAAAATTCGGAGATAATGATACACTTTCTTCTGTAGTTGCGGCTCTGATCGGCGCGGATCTTCTGATCCTGATGTCTGACATTGACGGACTTTTCACGGACGATCCCAATTCCAATCCTGATGCCCGGTTTATTGACATTGTAGAAAATATGGATGACAATATGAGAAAACTTGGAAAATCTTCCACAGGAAGCAATGTGGGAACCGGTGGAATGGCAACCAAACTTACCGCTGCGATCATTGCAACAGCAGCCGGAGCGGACATGGTTATTGCCAATGGAAATGATTTCCATAATATCCACAGGATCGTGGAGGGTAAGAACTGCGGAACTTTGTTTGTTGGAAACAAGAAGGAAGAATTCTTCCTCATTGATTATATTGAGAAACTGCTGTAAGGAGAATAATTATTATGATGGACAATATCAAGATCGACAGAATCAACGCACTGGCACATAAACAGAAAAGTGTAGGCCTCACGGAAGAGGAAAAAGTAGAACAGGCGAAGCTGCGCAAAGAGTATCTGGATGCGGTAAAGGGAAGCCTTCGTGCACATCTGAATAATATCGATATCAAAGAAAAGGATGGCAGTATCACCAACCTGGGAGAAAAATATGGAAGAAAAAAAGGAAATTAGAAAAAGAATCTTTAAAGCCAGAAAAGAACATGATGATGCCTGGATTCAGGAAAAAAGCCATGTGATCACAGAGACACTGACGAAACTTCCGGAATACAGAAACGCAGAGCGGATCATGGCATATGCAGATTACAATCATGAAGTGATCACCCGTTATATGATCGAGCAGGCATGGAAAGATGGCAAAGAAGTGGCTGTACCGAAGGTATTCGGGAAAGATATGATATTTTATAAACTGACGGATTTTTCACAGCTGGAATCCGGTTATTTTGGAATTCCGGAGCCAAGGGAAGACGGAGAAACTGTTTCATGGGAAGATGCCATGATGATCATGCCGGGAGTTGCATTTGATGAGAAATGTGACCGTGTAGGCTATGGCGGCGGTTTTTATGATCGATTTCTGGAGAAACATCCGGGAATCTGCAGAGTTGCGGTAGGTTTTTCCTTCCAGATCCTTCCGGAAGTTCCCACAGAACCGACAGATATCCGGCCACAGGTTGTTGTTACCGAAGAAAAGATCTATCGCGATATGCAGTAAAATGCTGAAATGCAATAAAGAGACAGAAAGAAAGGCAGGAGTATTTGAAATGAATGAAATGCTTGAAAAACTGGGACAGAATGCAAAAGATGCAGAGACCGTTCTTCGAAATCTTTCTACAAATGATAAAAACAAAACCCTTGAAGCTGCAGCAGCAGCTCTTGTGGAGCACACAGAAGAAATTCTGAAAGCCAATGCCCTGGATGTGGAAAACGGAAGAAAAAATCAGATGTCAGAGGGCCTCATTGACCGTCTGATGCTGACACCGGAGCGTATTGAGGGAATGGCAGACGGACTTCGCCAGCTTACAGGTCTTGAAGATCCGATAGGAGAAGTTACCGGCATGAAAAAACGTCCCAACGGACTTATGATCGGACAGAAACGGGTACCACTAGGCGTGATCGGAATCATTTATGAGGCACGCCCAAATGTAACTTCTGATGCGTTCGGACTTTGCTTTAAAACCGGAAATGTTGTCATCCTGAAAGGTGGAAGTGATGCCATTCATTCCAATACCGCGATTGTGGAATGTATCCGTGAAGCCGTGAGATCCTGCGGGATTACTGAGAATGCGATCCAGCTGATCGAAGATACTTCCAGGGAGACAGCAGCAGAATTTATGAAGATGAACGCATATGTAGACGTTCTCATACCACGGGGAGGACGAGGCCTGATCAAAGCGGTCGTAAACCAGAGCACGATTCCGGTGATCGAGACAGGAACCGGCAACTGCCATATTTATGTGGATGAAACCGCAGATCTTCAGATGGCTGCTGATATTGTGATCAATGCCAAAACACAGCGTGTAGGTGTGTGCAATGCCTGCGAATCTCTTCTTGTAAACCGCAAGGTAAAGGACGCTTTTCTTCCGGTTCTGGCAGAGCGCCTGAAAGAGAAGCATGTGGAAGTGCGTGCGGATAAAGATGCCGGTGCACTGATGCCGGAATCTGTTCCTGCGACAGAAGAAGACTGGGGAACAGAATATCTGGATTATATTCTTTCTGTAAAAGTAGTGGATTCTGTAGAGGAAGCCATTGCACATATTAATAAATATAATACAAAACATTCAGAGGCGATCATTACCAATGATTACAGCCATGCTCAGAAATTCCTGGATGAGGTAGATGCGGCGGCCGTTTATGTGAACGCATCCACGCGGTTTACCGATGGAAATGAATTTGGGTTTGGTGCAGAGATTGGAATCAGCACTCAGAAACTTCATGCACGAGGACCAATGGGACTTCTTGCACTGACGACATCCAAATATATCATTTACGGAAACGGACAGGTCCGTCCGTAAGCGGATGCCCGGTAAAGCGGAGTGTTGCATCCGCTTTACTTTTTTTGGACGGTGTGCTATACTTTTTCTGATTATTGAATTGAATAGACAGATCAACTCGAACAGGAGGACTTATAAATGAAAAAAAAGCAACTTTTTGCAGTCCTGCTTGCCGGTTCCATGACAGTGGGAATGGCACCTGCCGCAGCATTTGCTGCTGAAGATACAGGCGCAGCAGCTGCCGAGGCCCAGGCTGCAGAGGAGAATACAGGAGCTGCAGATGGCACAGAGTTTGATGCCCAGACAAATGTAGACGGAGCGGACAGCCAGCAGGAAGATACAGATGGACAGGCGGATGCTCAGACTGATACAGATGCCGGGGCACAGGCTGCAGTAGATGCTGAGGCCCAGGCAGCAGCAGAAGCGCAGGCTCAGGCAGAAGCAGAAGCACAGGCTCAGGCCGAGGCTGCCCAGCAGCAGCTGGAACAGGAACAGGCGGCGGCTGCTGCGGAGACAGCGGAGCAGGGAACTGTGGTAAAAAGTGAAGAAGAACTTCAGAAAGTTATCAATGAAGCTCCGGAACTGAGTGATACGACGAATGTACAGGAGTCAGATCTTACAAAGATTATTATCAGTGGAACGATTTCCCTTACAAACACTGTTACAATTCCGGCAAATAAAGGAATTGCAATTGTCGGAGAAGATGAGAATGCCAAAATTGAGCGTGCGGACAGCTATGCCGGCAATCTTTTCGAGGTAAACGGTATCCTTTACATGGCAAAGAGAGATGTTGCGGAAGGAGCCGGAACACTCTCTGTTGATGGTTCCGTTGAAGGTGAAACACAGGTGACAGGTTCTCTGGTCCATGTAGCATCCGGTGCGAAATTTGCCATGACAACAGGCATTACTCTTACCAATAATACGACAACTGCAAGAGGAGCAGCTATTTTTAATGAAGGTGGAACTGTTCAGATCACAGGCGGTCAGATCAGTAACAATCATTCTGATGGTGGAGCTGTCTACAGTACAGGTATGATCCTTGTAAAGAAAGGTGACGGAGCAGCAGATACTGAGCCAACGATCACCGGAAATACAAAAACAGACGGCCAGACAGCAGCCAATGTAGTGCTTGCAGGTACAGACGGAAAAATTGTTGTCAATGGAGAGATCACGTCTCCAAAGATCGGTTTTTCTGTAGAAAATGCGGCAGAGAATTATGTTGCTATCGCAAAATCTGAAGATGTCACAGATGAAGCTTTTAAAGCAGCGCTTGGCGTTCTGGCTCCACAGTATGAGGGAGATAAGAATTTTAAAGTAGATACCACTACAGGAGCACTCGTCTCCAACAGACCGACCGTTAAGATCACAGACTCTACATGGAAGAACGGATCAACTACCGCAACAGCAACGATCACCTCAGATAAAGACGGTACATACTACTATAAATGGGTTGCGAAAGGTGCAGCAGCTCCATCCATAGATGACGCCACTGAGGGCGTAGCGATCGCAGCTGGAGAAACAGCAAGCGTTTCTCTTAAGAACCTTACAGGCGGCGCAGTTGATCTCTATGTATGGGTAAAAGCAACGGATGGATCTGTAAATGCAGAGCCTGCAAAAAAGACCATTACACAGACTGCGGCTCCGGTTACCAAACCAGTTATAAAAGCCGTTGGCTCCAAGTGGTCAAGCCGTACAAAGGTATCCATAACCCTGAATACTACCAAAGCAGGAACCTGTTATTATAAATGGGTAGTACGTGGTAAAACTGCAAAAAATGATAAAAAGAACAAAGTTGATGTTTCCAAAGCAGGTAATTTCTCAATCCCGCTGGATAAGCTTGATTCCAAGAACAAGATTGATCTTCTGGTATGGTTCGAGGATAAAGACAAACAGGAAGTCTCCAAGAGGATCAAACTGCTTGAATCCAAACGTCCGAAAGAAACCACTACCACGAAAGCGTCTCTCCGTTGGACCGGATTAAGCTGGCGTGATCATTCTTCCGCTACGGTTACCTGTATCATCGGTGCAGATGGTGTATGTAACTACACCTGGAAAGTAAAAGGATCCGATAAAGACGGTGGAAGCGGAAGCATAAATATCAAAGCGGATAAATCCTTTAATATCGAACTTAATAATCTTCCGGATAAAGAAATTGAAGTATACCTCACAGCGAAAGATTCCAAGGGAAAAGATATTGATTTACAGCCAACGATCAATGGTGTTGTAAAAACAGCAAAATCCTTTAAGATTACACTGTCTCAGTCTTCAAGACCGGCAACTCCGACACCATCTCCGACTAATGTACCGGGAGCAAATATTCCGCCTGTAACAGACAGTATTGTGCAGGGACTGGATGATGCACTTCAGTTCTATCCGAATACCTTCTATGATTTTACGGTTATCGGTGCAGGAACGACAAATCCGAATCCAAATGAGGGTGATGTGAAGTGGGTTCCGCTTTACTGGAGCACTGCTGCCAATCCAACTGCCAAACAGCAGCATACAGCATGGAAGATCGGCTCTACCAAAGGAATTAAAAAAGCAGATACTTACAATCTGTATGTATTCTTCCAGAAATATGTTTACACCAATGGTAACTGGCAGCCGCTTGATACCATCGAGTCTGCGGTATATCAGTTCAAATCTGCAGAGTTAACTCCGTCGGGAACTCCTGGTGCGGATGGTACAGACGGTCAGACAGGTACAGATCCGGATGCAACGGTAACAGGAGAGGCATCAGCAACTTCCTCCAATGGAGGTAATGGAAGTACTTCCAGAAGTGCGGTATCTACAGCCGATAATTCACCGATCGGAACAATGTCAGCACTTGCCGTGGCATCACTTCTTGCAGGCGGATATGTAATTGTGAGAAGAAGAAAAAAAGATATCTGATCACGGAATAGGATAACAAAGATATAACAAAAATCACCGGTTTCTCAATCTTCAGAGAAGCCGGTGATTTTTTGTCAGATATATAATTGTTATTCGGTTATGAGCAAGTAGCGAATATGGCTTGCGAATATCTGCTTGACAAGTTTTGTTCAATGAGCAGAAACCATCAGTTGCAGAGCATGGTTACAGATTTTTCTTCTTATAGATAAACCAGGAAGCGGCAATGCTGAATGCAACAAGATAAGCTGCCAGGATCAGAATACTGATGTAGTTTACCGCACCGCCGGAAGCAATGGTACGGATCAGATGGCTGGTCTGCGACAAAGGAAGTGCAGCCACGAAATTGCCGAGAAATCCCGGAATCTTTTCTGTAGAGAAGAATGTGTTACACAGAAAAGCCATTGGCATAATGATATAGTTGGAAAAACGGGGCACATCCGCATGATTTTTCGCAAGGAAAGAAACGACAACTCCAATTGCGGAAAATACAGCACCATTTAAAAACATTACCAGCAAAGACCATCCATTGAAGACCAGTCCCGTTCCAATGGGCATAGTTAGCAGAAGAATGATTCCGCCTGCATAAAGACCGCGGAGACTGCCACCGATGATCTGACCTGCAATAAACTGCCACAGAGGAGTTGGCGAGATCATGACCTGGTCAAATGCCTTCTCGTAAAGACGCTGTACGTTTAAGTTTTGGGCAATTGCATTAAAACTTCCGTTCATAGTAGTCAGTGAAACGACTCCGGGGATCAGGAAGTTCAGATAAGGTTCCCCGTGGGAAGAGGTCTGTATTCCCATTCCGAAAACAATAAGATACATTAAAGGTGCGATCATGGCAGCCAGTGTGATCTTATAAAAATCTCTTCGAAATTCTACCCATTTTTCCCATAAAATAGTAAGTATTCCCATGATATTCATCGTCCATTCTATTAAATTAGTAATATGATATATGGCAGATCATCGCTGCATCAGGTGTCTGCCTGCACGTTCTACAAAAACATCTTCCAGAGTTGTTTCACGAAGGGTACACTGCCCGTCCAGAGAGGACAGAAAAGCAATAGCATCAGCTCTGCTGTGAAAATAGTGGCTTTTGGGACCTTCGGGAGTTTCCTGGTCAACGGTATATTTACCCAGACTTTCGATCAGACCGGAGGGCGTGTTGATCTCTTCCAGTTTGCCGTGATCCATAAGCGCTACCCGGTTGCAGAGAGACTGAGCTTCCTCCATATAATGAGTGGTTAAAAGAATGGTAAGATTTTTTCCGTTGAGCTGACGGAGAAGATTCCACATCTGCCGCCTGGAGAGCGCATCCATTCCTGCAGTAGGTTCATCCAGAAGAAGAATTTCGGGACTTGTGAGAAGAGCGCGGCATACCATGAGTTTTCGTTTCATTCCTCCTGAAAGCTTACGTACCGTACGTTTTCGAAAAGGAAGAAGTCCGCAGAAATCCAGAAGTTCTTCTGTTTTTTCTTTGATTTCTTTCCTGGGCATGAAATAAAGACGTCCCTGATATTCCATGATCTCATCCATATTCATATCCTGACGCATGGAATATTCCTGTGTGATCACACTGATCTTACGTTTCAGATCCGGTCGGTTGCGTCCCAGTGTCTGTCCATTGATCAGGATCTCTCCGGCAGTGGGCAGAAGCAAAGTGGAAAGCAGACTGATCGTAGTAGTTTTGCCGGCACCATTGGGACCAAGAAGTCCAAAAAATTCGCCGGTTTCTATGCGAAGATCCAGAGAATCCACAGCAGTAAAACTGTCGAAGGTTTTGGTGAGATTTTTAGTTTCGATCATCTCTGTTCATTCCTTTCGTTTGTACACAAATTTCTCTCTATTATACTTGAAAGCAGGGAACATTTCAACAGGCGGAAGGGTTCTTTACAGAAAACATGCATTGTGCTATAGTGATACAAAAAGAATGGGAAAATGGAGAGAAAAGAAATGAAATACATGATAAAGATAATGCCGGTACTGTTTCTCGCACTGATGCTGGCAGGGCCGGTATCTGTGGCTGCGGCGCAGAAGGAAAATGGAATAGAAACAGATCTGGAGGATGGGGAATATTCCATACAGGTAGATCTGGAAGGTGGCAGTGGAAAAGCCAGTGTATCTTCTCCAACACTGATGCTGGTGAAGAATGGCAGAATGTATGCAGAACTTCAGTGGAGCAGTTCCAATTATGATTATATGATCGTTGACGGGGAGAAGTTCCAGAACGAAAGCGAAGAGGGCAGAAATTCTGTATTTACCATACCAGTTACTGCGTTGGATGATAAGATGGAAGTGATCGCAGATACACTGGCCATGGGGGCACCTCATGAAATTGATTATACGCTGACTTTTTATGAGGCTTCCATTGGATCAAAGGGGCAGCTGCCCCAGGAAGCCGCCAAGAGAGTGGTTGCGGTTGCCATGGTGATCATTGTAGGTGGCGGAATCCTGAATTATTTTGTGAATAAAAGGAATCGGTGTTAAGATACCGGTTCTTTTTTTATGCTTTCCCGCATACATAGATAATAAAATGACGGAAAGATCGGGGGAAAGAAAAGATGGAAACAGTACAGGAAAAAACCTATGAAAATATTTATTATCTGCTCTGGGAAGCGGCTCAGAGATATCAGAAATTCACACAGTTCCGTGTGATCGGAAAAAGCCACGATGACCGGATGATCCCCATGCTTGAAATAGGGACCGGAGATCTATGTATTTTCTGTATAGCTGGTTTTTCCGGAACAGATGGGCAGATGTCGGACAGGCTTGCGGAAACAGCAGTGGAACTTTGCCGGAATTATGAGTGTGGATGGACTGTTCAGGAATTTTATGAGGTGAGAAAACTTCTGGATCAGACAAGACTTTGTATTATTCCGGTAGTGAATCCGGATGGATATGAGATCTGCCGAAAAGGCTATGGAACTGTGCGTAATCCAATCTTTCGGCAGATGCTGAAAATGCAGGATGTTCCCTGTGATGAATTTGTGTGCAATGCCAGGGGAATGGATCCGGCTTTAAATTTTCCGACCAGTTTTTGCAACAGAAAAAAGATACACCAGCAGCCGGCAAGTGAAAATGAGACAAAAGCACTGATACGCATCTTTCAGGAATATGCAAGCAGGGGGCTCCTGGTTTTTTGCAGTTCAGGAAAAAAGATCATCTATTACAGGCAGGAACAGGGATTTTCTGCTGGTCAGAAAGGCTATCGCCTGGCGCGTCATCTGAAAAAATGTACAAGAGGAAAACTGGAACGATATTCTATGGATTATGAGAAACAGTCGGACCGCAGAAATATGGGAAGGCCTGAACAGTTTTATGGCGAAACAATACATCAGCCGGCTTTTCGAATCGAAATTCCGGTTACAGGAAAAAACAGAGAAGAGGAGAAAAAAGAAATACAGGAGATCATGATGATTCCGCTGGAGTGCATTTATTCTCTTACGCAACAGTAATTGCCGGGAACTGCCGGAGTAAAAGACTGTGGCAGTTCCTTTCTGGAATTCTCTGGAAAGTCGGAATTTATGGTCGAATTTTGTCGGACGAATTTCGTTGACTTATCAGCAGTCCGGTTTTATAATAACAACATCTGAAACAGATCTTATTTTTATCTATAAGCGTCTTTATAAGACGAACTTTTCGGAACGGTTCCGTTCCATATGATATCCACAATTTTTATTGCGAAACAGACAGAAAGCAGGTTTTTATGGACCAGTATATTTGGGGCCGGTCGCCGCCAGATCTTTCGGACGATCGGGATAAAAAACTTCTTTTCCCACAGCAGGAAATCTTTGTCAAAATAGTATATAAAACAGAATATAGAAATGAAAATATTGTTTCGATGTATATTTAATGCAGCTTTGTTTTTGATGCTCATAGTTGCTATGGTACTTCTCCTTCCGGGTCTTTTCGGGATACGCCCATATGTGGTTTATTCCGGATCCATGGAACCGAAGATTCCAACAGGAGCCGTTGTTTTTACAAAAGAAGGAGCGTATTCCCCTGAAACGGGAGATATTATCACATTTCATAATGAAGATACCGTTGTTACACACAGAGTTGTGAAGAAAGAAGAAGGTACCTTTATTACAAAAGGCGACGCCAACAAGAACGCAGATCCGATTCCTGTGGCAAAGTCGCAGATCATCGGGCGGGTGGTCTTTTGCCTGCCTTATCTGGGCTATATCATATATTTTCTGAAAGCCCGGATCCCATTTACTGCCGTATGTATTATGGCAGGTCTGTCAGTGATCTCTGATCTGGCATATACCCCAAAAAAGAATAAAAAAAATTGCATGGAGGAATGAATTTATGATGAAAAACAGAAAAATGGTAAAAGGAATCGCACTTGGAGCAATGATCGCAGCACTGGCAGCTGGAGGAACTGCGGCATATCTTACAGATTTTGAAACAACTACCAACAGTTTTACAGTGGGTAAAGTAGATATTGAACTGGATGAACCAGGGTGGAAACCGGAAGAGAATACAAAGATTGTTCCTACTCAGGTGATCAAAAAAGATCCATATGTAAAGAATGTTGGCGTAAACGAAGCGTTTGTGTATCTGGAGGTGTCGGTGCCTGTCAGTGAAGTAATTACCGCGGCTCAGGACGGGACCAGAAATGCCCTGGCAAAAACAGAACTTTTCAGTTATGCAAAGAACAATGACTGGACACAGCTGGAAAAAAAGGAAATCGGACAGAATATGGTGTATACCTACGCTTACAACCATATTTTAAATCCGGGAGAAAAAACAACAACACTGTTTGACACAGTAACTTTTGCCAATATCATTGAAGGACAGCTGGATACACAGCAGCTGGATATGCCGGTGCGTGCTTATGCGATTCAGTCCATGAATACCGGGGATGACAGTACAACTGTTCTGGAACAGGCCAAGGCTGCATATCAGAAATATGTAAATCAGAATAAAGGACAGGCTGGTGGTGTCACCAGATGAAAAATCTGAAAATTTCTGTATGTTTTTTTCTTACTGCCGGTTTTCTTTTGACAGCAGGAACAGCTGCATA
The DNA here is from genome assembly GCF_056504095.1 of Blautia sp. HA9023. Taxonomy (NCBI): domain Bacteria; kingdom Bacillati; phylum Bacillota; class Clostridia; order Lachnospirales; family Lachnospiraceae; genus Blautia; species Blautia sp. HA9023. The sequence goes on from NZ_JBWLUR010000001.1 coordinate 276,552, forward strand.
TCTTTCCGCTTCTGATCAGAAAGTAAATACACTGGCAGTAGGACATGTGACAACAGAAATAGAAGAAAATTTTCCGGATCCGACTCCGACACCAGTGGAAGAGAATCCCTCCTATATTAAAGAAATCTGGGCAGGAAACTTTTCCGGTGGTGAAAGAGGATTTCATGCGGATTGTTATGTGAGAATGGCTCTTTCCTACTCCAATTATGATGTTGGAAAAGGGGTGGAACTTCTTGGACTGGATACAGTAAACTGGCTGTATAACAATGAAGACGGGTATTATTACTATCGAAATGTTGTCACGGAAGGAGAGAAAACCACACCTTTATGCAGCGGATTCCGCATTGATTCGTCTAAGATCGATGATACATATAAGGACAGTATTACTGACTTTGAGATCAATGTGTATGAAGAATCGGTTCAGGCAGAAGGATTTTCTGATTTTGAAAGTGCCTGGAACTATTTTAAAAACCCGATATCTGCAGATACAGAGAGGAGTGAAAAGCTTGAAGAAATTTCTTAAATGGATACTGGCGGGAATTCTGACAGCTGGCAGTATTGCAATGTGTGTATCTGCGTATGGAAAATTTTCGGATTCAGTAACTGTGACGAACCATATTTCTACCGGTGATATCAATATTTCGATGAAAGAACTGGAAAAAAAGAATGGAAAAGAAATTTTGTATCAGAATCAGAAAATGGTCCTTCCTGGTGACAGGATATCCAAAATCCCAAGGATCACAAATCGTTCGGAACCGTGTTGGGTAAGAGTGAAGATCACGTATGCAGATAACCTGGAAAACCGAAAAGGATTAAATGACACCAATCTGACGGGAATGCCGAAATACTGGGTAAAAAAAGGTGCGTATTTTTACTGTACCAGAAAGCTGGAGCAGGGAGAAAGCGCAGATATCTTTACCGGAGTGACAATACCGGAAGAATGGACAGAACCTTATCAGGAGAAAAAACTGGGGATCACGATCGTGGCAGATGCCATTCAGGCTGCAAATTTTTCACCGGATTTTAATGCTATGTCGCCCTGGGGAAATCAGGAGATCCTGCGATGCATACATGATACCAACGGCCGGGTTGTAAAACGGAAGAGTCAGGTTAAGCTCAGGGTAGTATTTGAGAGAGACGCACATAAACTGATCGCGGCTCCGGAAGATTTCTTTGCAGGATTTTCTGCGGCAATGCCGGGAGATGTTCTTGAGGATTCTGTTAAGATCAAAAATGCAACGGAAAATACGGCGGAGATTTTTTTCCGCACTTCAGCGGAATGTAAGTCTGTGAAAGATCAGGAATTTCTGAAAAAGTTAAAGCTTGTGATATCAATGGATGGAAAGAAACTGTATTCCGGAGATCTTTTGGCTGTTTCTCTGAATAAAGCTGTTTCGCTGGGAATATTCCAACCGGGAAAATCCGGAGAAATGAAGTTCCAGATTACAGTTCCGTCAGAGCTTAATAATGATTTTGCACTTCGTAACGGGGATGTAAAATGGATATTTTCCGTAGAAGAAGATCAAAAAGAAAAAATACAGCCATCTCAAACTCTTGCCGGGCAGTCCGAAAAAGAAGAAAATTCTGATGGATATTCCAGGAAAACAGGAGCTCCCTCCGGGAAAACAGCTCCGGTAAAAACAGGAGATGATACAGGAATCCGATTTTTCCTGATTTTGGAAGGAGTGTCCCTTCTTGCCGGAATTCTGGTACTCAGGAAAGGAGGAAGAAAAAATTGAAAAGAAAAATAACCGGTACATTGCTGGCACTGCTGATCTCTGGTTCCTCCATAGCTGCTTCTGCCAGTACGGTTATGGGAATCTCTTCAGAATATCTGCCAGAGATAGAGGAAGCTGTGGAAAATGAAGATCCAGAAGATGGTGGATCAGAAACAGAAAGTATACAGCAGGAACAAAATGTAGTTTCTGATACAGAAGAAACACTGGCACAGGGTGATTCCGAAACAGAGATTTCGGAAAATAAACAGTCTGGAAATTTTTCTGAAAATGATAAGAAAACAGCAGAAATTTTTTCAGAAGAAGAGCAGCAGTCCGGTGAGGAAGCGGATTTTGCGGTCTTTTCGGAGGAAAATGCAGATCTTCTGACCGGAAACAGCGAAGAAGCACAGGAACTGATCCAGGATATTGAAAATGGAGAAATGATTGCGTTTTCACCGGCTCTTGCGGAGAGTTTTACGCAGACGGAAAGTGCACAGGTAACGGCAGACGACAATGAGACTCTTGCGGTTACTGCGTTGGGTGCTTCTCAGTACTACCTGGATGTCTGGACAAGAGTTTACTGTGATGAAATCTGGACAGCTGCAAATGATTTCTGGGGATCCGGAAACCAGACCCGCATGGGCTGCACTTATCGATCCGTACACTATGTAGATGATACGGGAGCAGAAAAAGTTTCTCCCTTATATTGTCTGAAAGCCACAAAAGATGGCGTGGACAGCACTACACTGAAAAATGATGCAGTCAAAGTGCTGAAAAATTCTACAGTTCAGAAACTGCTGTATTTTGGATATGGCGGTCCGGGAGATCTGGGAACCAGTTATGATCCATCCTGCGGTCACATAAACTGGTCGAAATGGCAGAATCGATATGTTTTTACACACATTGCTCTTTCTAAAGCATATTTTAATGATTGTGGCTATGCGACAGAAACTGAGGTGGAGCATCGTGGGAATCAACCGTTTCCTGAATAAGATCAGGACATTAACGATTCCACCCAGAAATAAAGCTGCTTTGTCTGTTTATGGAGAAAACGGCTGGATATCTGCAACTGGTCAGACAATTCCACTTAGTGTATTTCGATCGAGGCCGGACAATCTGCCGTATATACCGAATAGTATGAAAAACGGATTTCAGATGAGCCCGCTTTTGAAAATAACAGATGGAGGAAAAGCGGGAAATGGGATTATAATAACCAGGCCGGCCACAGCAACCTGGCAGCTTGCCTATTGGGAAAGTGCAGCAGACCGGGAAGCACATCTGACAAGTCCGAATATGATGAGTGGTACAAGTCTGACTCTGAAAGATGGGGCCCGCTTTTACCTGATCTTTCCACTGGAGACGTCAGCATCACAAAAGTATTCCTGTAAAATGCTGTTACAGCCGGTTTCTTATATTCTGGTAGATGGAAAATCACAGACAGGAAAAGATGGAGTGCAGGATTTTGGAGCATACGTATATCAGGGAACAAGAGGACAGCTCACGTTTTCAATGAAACCATTTGGTTACGGAAAATGTAAAAATTACCAAGACAGAGGCTAATACCGGAAAAAAGATTGCAGGTGCACAGTATGCGATCTATGCGGCAGAAGCATTGAAGTCCGGTTACCGTACCAGATATAAAAAAGATCAGAGGATAGAGATCGGAACCACAGATAAAACGGGAGTTTACACATTTTCCAAATTGATTCCGGGTAAATATTATGTGAAAGAAATAAAGGCACCAACAGGCTATCTCTTAAGCACAGCGATTAAAAGTTTTACTGTTTTATCCGGAAAAACAACGGCTGTAAGTGTGACAGATATTATGGATATCAGTGGAACAGTTGTTATTACAAAAAAAGATGGTGATACCGGAGATCCGCTTGCCGGTGCGGCATTTACTTTATATGAATGGAGCAAGAAGACAGGAAGTTATGGAAAAACCGGAAAAGCACTGACTTATGACAAACAGAAGCGAACCTATAATTCGGAAAAATTTTCTTATACGGAGGATAATCAGGGAAAATTCCGCATCCGTGAGACAAAAGCACCTGTAAATTATACTGGAAACTGGCAGAAAGATATCAGGCTGACAGAGCCAGGAACAGCTAAAACCTTTACCTTTGAAGCCCTGAATTATCAGAAAAATAAAAGGAAAATTGAAATCCGGAAAACGGATGAAGAAACCGGAGATATTCTGGAAGATGCAGAGTTTAGGCTGTATGAATACAGTGCTGCCAGGAAAGCGTATAAGACAACAGGAACAGTTCTGCAATATGACAGTGAACAGCAGCTTTATGTCAGTGAAGAACTTTTGCAGACAGCTGATAATACCGGAAAATTTAAAATAACAGAAACCAGGAATCCGAAAGGATATGAAGGAAAATGGGAACAGGAAGTAGATATATCAGATGAAAGCGTAAGTCTTTTTCTGGAAGTACAGAATAAAAAAGTACCAGAATATAAGGGAGTTATCCGCCTGAAAAAAACAGATGTATATACCTGGAGAGCCGCTTACCGGAGCGGAATTTACAGTTTATCAGTGGAACCAGGAAAAGAAAGCCTATGAAGATGATCTGGGCGAAAAGAGAATTTTAAGATATGACAGCGACAGAGAATCGTACTATACGGAAGAACTTCTGATCACAGAGGAAAACGGTGGGAAGTTCCGGATCGTGGAAACAAAAAATCCGGAGAACTACAAAGGCAATTATGACAAAACCGTTGTTTTTGAGAAAAAAGAAGGTGCGTTGACGAGTGAGATTTTTCTGCAGGCCGAAAATACACCTGTGATCCTGCCTTTTGGAACGATTACTGTAATGAAGAAAATAAAAGAAGCGGATATTATCTGGGCGCATGGAAATCCAACATTTTTCTTTTCTGTAGAAGGAACAGATCTGGCGGGCGTTTCTCATCATTATGAAGATTATGTGACTTTTGTGCCAGACAGTTACGAAGTGGATGAAAATGGCTATGCCGTTGCCGCAGTTACATTTCAGAATATTCCCCTGGGTCAGTATACAGTCTGGGAAAAACCTGTTTTACCGGTGCGATTCCTGAAAGAAATCCTGGCAAATACAGAAAATGTCCGGATCGTGAAAGAAGCAGAGGCAGCCTATGGAAAAGATCCAAAAGAAATTGCCACAGGTGTTGCTGCCTTAACAATGGAAAACAGAGAGGCATCTCTTACTTTTTGTGAATGAAAAAGCCAGAGATGACAGGTATTCTCACAATGACTGTATAAAAAATACGATTCCCTCTACTGTTTTCATAAGAAAGAGACCGGGAGAATGGAAGCAAAGAGCTGTTGTTCTCTGCGGTCTGTTTTGGGATTTCTGGCATATTTCAGGACAGAAGCCTTTTTAAAATAGAACAGAGAGAATTTTATAGGAGTGAGTTTATCGAAATACAGCAGGATCAAAAAGAGTATAGTGGTATGGAGCATAGCACTGAATTTTATTTTCAGCCCTCTTGGTGTCCGGGGAGAACCTAGACAGAAACGCTGGAAAATTCAAATGAGAACCTTGTCGAAGCACCAGGTGCGGTACTGATGGAGAAAGAGACAGGCACAGTGATCTATTCCGGAGATCGACGGATATCGAAGAGAAGCCCTGCGAGAGAACATTTTCAAAAATTATGACGCTGATCCTGATCTCTGATGCCATTCGGGATGGCGCGAGCTGCATTTGGATGATACGATCGCGGAGCAAGCGCTTATGCGAGATCCATGGGCGGTTCCCAGGTATATCTGGAAGAAGGGGAGCAGACTACCAAAAAGCAGAAACCATGATCAAATGTATTGTGATCGCATCCGGAAATGATGCCAGCGTGGCAATGGCAGAACATCTTGCAGGGACTGAGCAGGCCTTCGTGGAACAGATGAATCAGAGGGCAGAGAAACTTGGCATGAAGAACACACATTTTCTGTGGATTGTTGTGGGTTGACAGAATCAAAAGATCATTATACCACTCCTTATGATATTGCACTTATGAGCCGGGAACTGATCAGTCGGTATCCGGAAGTTCTTACATATTCGTCGGTATGGATGGAAGATATTACCCATGTAACCAGAAAAGGTTCCTCCAAATTTACTCTGACGAATACAAATAAACTGCTTCGGAGTTATGAAGGATGTATGGGACTGAAAACAGGAAGTACCAGTATTGCCAAATATTGTCTGAGTGGCAGTGGCACAAAGAGAACGGGATTACGCTGATCGCTTCTGTGATGGCAGCGCCGGACCCCAAAACAAGATTTCGTGATGCGGCTGCACCTTGTAAATTATGGCTTTTCAAAATGTATATTATATACAGATGATGTACCGGAAAAATTGAAACCTCTGAAGATGCGAAAGAGGAGTAAAGCAGGAAGCCAGTCTTGTCTATAAAGGAAAATTCCGATATCTCAGTACAGATGGAACAAAACCGGATCATGTGAAAAAGAAAGTGGTTCTTCCAGAAGAACAGACTGCTCCGGTGAAAAAAGGAGAAAAAGCCGGAAAACAGGAATACTATCAGAATGGAAAGAAAATAGGAAGTATTGATATCCTGTATGGAGAGACAGTACAAAAAGCGGATTATCACGACTGGCTGAAACGTGCGGCATGGGAATATCTTTTATAGGCAGCATTTTGTAAATGCAAACATGTTTTTGACAAAAATGCCTGACAGGATGTATAATAAAGCGGATTGGAGAAATAACAGAACAGAGAAGGGATTTTGCATGAAAGAGATCAGAACAGAAGATGCAGTAGGACACATTCTGTGCCATGATATCACACAGATTATAAAAGATGAAAAAAAAGGCGTTCTTTTCAAAAAGGGGCATGTGGTAAAAGAAGACGATATACCGCTTTTGCTCTCAGTAGGAAAAGAACACCTTTTTGTCTGGGAAAAAAAAGAAGGAATCCTTCATGAAAATGAGGCGGCAGAAATTCTTTACAGAATCTGTGCGGGCGATTCCTTGAAAATGCATGGAACAGATATCAAAGAAGGTAAGATAGAAGTGGTATCAGAAATAGATGGTGTTCTGAAGATCCGACGAGAAGCACTTGTGGCAGTCAATTCTCTTGGAGAGATGATGATCGCATCCAGACATGGGGACTTTCCGGTAAAAAGAGGAAATAAGATCGCAGGGACCAGAATTATTCCTCTTGTGATCGAAAAAGAGAAAATGGACGCTGCCAAAGAAGCTGCAGGAGAGTATCCTGTTTTTGATATCCTGCCCTATCATCAAAAAAAAGTCGGTATTGTCACAACCGGAAGTGAGATCAGAAAAGGCCTGATCCGGGATACATTTACTCCTGTGCTGAAAGAAAAACTTTCTGAATTTCCAACTGAAATCATCGGGCAGGTAATGCCGGGTGATGACAAAGCACTGATCACAGAAGAAGTTCTTTCTTTTGCAGATGAGGGGGCGGATCTGATCATCTGTACCGGAGGAATGAGTGTGGATCCTGATGACCGAACCCCCGGAGGAATCCGTGATACGGGAGCGGAGATCATAACTTATGGCGCACCGGTACTTCCGGGAGCAATGCTTCTGGTGGCATATCTGAAACGGAATGGAAGACAGATTCCGGTACTCGGCCTTCCGGGATGTGTCATGTATGCAAAAAGGACAGTATTTGACCTGATCCTTCCGAGAATAATGGCAGATGATAAAATAAAAGCGGAAGAAATTAACGCACTTGGAGAAGGTGGACTCTGTCTGAACTGTCCGGTCTGTACATTCCCGAATTGTGGTTTTGGAAAATAAAATGAAAAAATTCAGAATAAAAAAATACCAGATTTATACGAATAAAATCCGGAATCTGGAAGGGATACGATTTGTTTTACTTGCAGATCTTCATGGATTTTCTTACGGAAGAGATAATGCCGGACTTATTGAAGCGATACGCAGGGAAAAACCGGATGCTGTACTGTCAGCCGGAGATATGGCGGTACGTACCTGTCCGGATACGCTGGTGACTGCATGCAAATTGCTGAAAGAGCTTGCACAGTATTTTCCGGTATATTATGCCCTGGGAAATCATGAATATAAAATGTCTCTTTCAGAAGAAAACGGAAAACAATACAGGATATATGAAAAAACGCTGAAAAAGGCGGGGGTGCATATTCTGAGAAATGAACATGACACATGCGATCCTGAAAGGAAACAGCATCTGTTTCTGGGGGCTGGAACTGCCTATTGAATATTATCATAAGCCAAGATCTCCCAAACTAAAAAAAGAAGTCATGGAAAAACTGATAGGAAAACCGGGAAGAAATGGAATGCAGGTTCTCCTGGCACATAACCCCAAATACGGAAAAACATATTATGAATGGGGTGCAGATATGATCTTGTCCGGACATTATCATGGAGGTGTTGTACGATTCAGTGAGCATCATGGGCTTTCTTCTCCTCAGTATCTGGTATTGCCGCCTTTCTGCTGCGGAGATTTTCATAAGGGAAACCAGCACATGTTTGTCAGTGCAGGACTTGGAGAGCATACGCTTCCTCTGAGGATACGCAACCCAAGAGAATTGCTGGTGATTGATGTAAAACCTTCCGAATAAATGAAATGAGGAAATGTTATGGCAATATCTGTTAAATTAAATGTGTTTGAGGGTCCGTTGGATCTGCTGCTGCATCTGATTGACAAAAACAAGATTGATATCTATGATATTCCTATTGTGGAGATCACAGACCAGTATATGGAATATCTGCATTCCATGGAGAAGGAAGATCTTGGCGTTATGAGCGAGTTTCTGGTCATGGCAGCTACTCTTCTGGATATCAAATGCAAAATGCTCCTTCCTAAAGAAATCAACGAAGAAGGTGAAGAGGAAGATCCGAGAGCAGAACTGGTGCAGAAACTTCTGGAATATAAGATGTACAAATATATGTCCTATGAATTAAGGGACAGACTCGGGGACGCGGCAGGAGTTTATTACCGGAAACAGGATCTTCCGGAGGAAGTGCTGCAATATGCACCACCATCTGATCCACAGGAACTCCTGCGGGGGCTGACACTGGAAAAGATGAGTGCGATTTATCAGAGCTTGATCCGCAGGCAGGAAAATAAAATTGATCCTATCCGAAGCAAATTTGGCCGGATCGAAAAAGAAGAAATTTCATTGTCAGACAAACTCCTGGAGATGCGGGACTATGCAAAAGAACATCGTAAATTCAGTTTTCGGCAGCTGATGGAAGATCAGCATTCCAGAGTACAGCTGATCGTTACGTTTCTTTCGATTTTGGAGCTGATGAAAATGGGACAATGTTCATGCAGAACAGGCAGATCTTTTTGATGATATTCACATAGAAGTTATCACGGATCCGGAAACATGGAAGAATCTGACAGAGTTTGCGGAAGAATAACACAGCAGGAATGAGGACGATAAGTGGAAATCAAACGAATTGAAGGGGAAATTGAAGCGATTCTTTTTGCAATGGGCGAAGCAGTAGAATTAAGCCGTATTGCCAAAGCAATCCAGCAGGATGTTACAACAACAGAGAATATCATCCGCAATATGATGATTCATTATCAGGAGGAAGAACGGGGAATTCAGATTATTGAATTAGAGAATTCCTTTCAGCTTTGCACAAAAAAAGAATATTACGATTCCCTTATAAGGATTGCTGCACAGCCGAAAAAACCAACGTTGACAGATGTTATGCTTGAGACACTTTCGATCATTGCCTACAAACAGCCTGTCACAAAAGCAGAAATTGAAAAAATCCGTGGTGTGAAATGTGATCATGCCATTAATAAATTGATGGATTATGATCTGGTGAGAGAACTTGGCCGTCTGGATGCACCGGGACGTCCGATCCTTCTTGGAACAACGGAGGAATTTTTGCGCTGCTTTGGTGTTCAGGGCCTTGATGAACTTCCGGAAATGGATCCTGTTCAGCTGGAAGATTTTAAGGCGGAGGCTGAGGAAGAAATTCAGTTGAAACTGGATGTATAGAAAGCAGAAGACATTAACAGATACCAGAATCTGCTGTACAGGGGGAGGATTATGTCTACTTTATAAGCAAAAGAGGAGGAACAGAAAATGCCCACAACTTACACACATGATCTTTTTGGAAAAAGGGTTTGCCGAAAACTTCCTGAAAAATTGCAGCATCTGATCCGCAGCAATGGAAATCTGTATCGGATCGGACAGCATGGCCCGGATATTCTCTTTTATTATTTTATATCAAAAAATCCGGTGACACAGTATGGAGTAAAGATGCATGGAGAAAAAGCAAGGGAATTTTTTGAAAAAGGTATGGCCAGGGTCAGGAAAGAAAAAAATCCGGCACTGATGGCATATATGCTGGGATTTGGATGCCACTATATTCTGGATTCTACCTGTCACCCCTATGTAAACCAGGTAGCAAAAGAGGGCAAGATTTCCCATACACTTCTGGAAAAAGAATTTGACCGTATGCTGATGTATGAGACTGGAAAGAATCCTCTGCATTTTTATCCGTCCCACGGTATCCGCGCAAATTTTTTCAGTGCTTGGACGATTCATCAGGTACTGCCGGCTATTCGTACCTGGAATATTTACCTGTCACTGAAGATGATGAAGATTTTTACCTGTATTCTGGTATGCGATGATGGAGGAAGAAAGAAAAGACTTTCAGAACATGCTCTTTCTCCGGCAGGAAAGAAACGAGCTGCTTTTATCACAGAGTTTTTTATGAGCCCGGAACTGGAGGTTGATTGCAGAAAAGAACTTCTGAAACTGGACAGCCTTATGGAAGAAGCTCTGGAAAAAGCACCGGATATGCTTGAAGAACTCTCTGCGCTGGCAGTTCGTCCGGGACATCTTTCCGAACGATGGAATCTGACTTTTAATGGATAACAAGTTTGACAGATAAAAAGAGAAAGTTATATCACGGAGACACTTCTGCATAAAATTAAAAATATAATGGTTACTGCAAACAATTATAGAAATGTGTGTGGGGTGATCGTATGAAAAACAGGCGTATGGCCGCTGTCGTGCTGATGACAGCGGTCCTTATTATTCTGCAGATTTTTCCTGTGTGGGCAAAAGAGGAGCAGCTTTATGCACTCTCAGCGGTTCTTATGGACGGAGAAACCGGACGGGTGCTGTATGGAAAAGAAGCTTATAAAGGACGGCCCAATGCCAGTACTACAAAAGTCATGACCTGCATTCTGGCGCTGGAAATGGCTTCCGGAGACGATTATGTACAGGTTTCCAGAAATGCCGCATCACAGCCACAGACACACCTGGGAATGCGGGAAGGCCAGCAGTTTTATTTGGAAGATCTGTTATATTCGCTGATGCTGAAAAGCCATAATGATACGGCAGTAGCCATTGCAGAACATATTGGCGGCTCTGTGGAAAAGTTTGCGCTCCTGATGAATGAAAAAGCAAAATCACTGGGATGTACAGACACACATTTTGTAACGCCAAATGGGCTGGATGCAGAAGATGAAGGAGGAGTTCATCATACAACTGCCAGAGATCTGGCACTGATCATGGCATATGCCATAAAAAATGCGACATTTGTCCATATCACACAGACCAGGGATTATACATTCTCAGATATTTCCGGAAAGGAACATTATTCGGTTCATAATACCAATGCATTTCTGGATATGGAGACTGGTGTGATTTCCGGAAAAACCGGTTTCACCGGCAATGCCGGATACTGTTATGTCTGTGCTGTACGACAGGATGAAAAACTGTTTATTGTGGCACTGCTTGGATGTGGCTGGCCCGGAAACAAAAATTACAAATGGTCCGATACGAAAAAACTGCTGTCTTATGGCAGGGAAAATTACAGTTATGTGCTTCTCCCGGATCTTCCGGACCTTCCGGAAATCACAGTGACAGATGCTGTGCCGGAGGAAAACAGTCCATACCCGGAGAAAGATAAAGATTCAGCATATCCGGAACAATTGCAGAGGAGATTAAAAGTACATGCGTCTCTGCCGGAGAAAGAGCAGACGAAAAGATATCTTCTGAAAAAAACAGAAACAATTATATGGGAAACAGAACTTCCGGATAAAATAGCAGCACCTGTACGTGAAAATCAGAAGATCGGTACACTTCATGCAATGCTGAATGGAAAAGAAATAGTCTCCTGTTCTGTGACATCGAATGAAAAAATCGGCAGAATCACCTATAAATGGTATGTAAATAAGATTTTTCAGGATTATTTTCACTGATCGGTCGACCCCTGACATCTGTCAGGGGTTAATTTTTTAACATTCATGACGAAAAGTATTGAATTTTCGCTTAAAAAAAGGTACAATTATACTCGGCTGAATTTTTGGTTATATTAATAAAAAAATGGAGGGCATAGTATAATGAGTAATGCGACACAAAGCGTAGCGGCTGCAAGGATCAATTCCCTGCTTGACGCCAACAGTTTTGTTGAGATCGGACAGGCTGTCACAGCCAGAACTACAGATTTCAACATGACTGAAAAAAAGGCACCTTCAGACGGTGTGATCACCGGATATGGTGTGATTGACGGCAGCCTGGTATATGTATACAGCCAGGATGCATCTGTACTGAACGGAACAGTTGGTGAGATGCATGCCAAAAAGATCGCCAAAATTTATGATCTTGCTCTGAAAGTTGGAGCACCTGTTATCGGTCTTGTAGACTGTGCGGGACTTCGTCTTCAGGAGGCTACCGATGCACTTGAGGCATTTGGTGAGATCTATCTGAAACAGACACTGGCATCCGGTGTTATTCCACAGATCACTGCTGTTTTCGGAACATGCGGCGGTGGAATGGCAGTTGTACCGGCTCTTACAGACTTTACATTTGTAGAGGAGAAGAAGGGCAGACTGTTTGTAAACACTCCAAATGCGCTGGAAGGAAACAGAGTGGAAAAATGCGATTCAGCTTCCGCCCAGTTCCAGAGTGAGGAGACAGGACTTGTTGATGGTATCGGAACAGAGGATGAGATTCTTGGACAGATCCGCACACTGGTCAGCATGCTTCCTGAGAATAATGAAGACAATGACAGTTTTAAAGAATGCACAGACGACCTGAACAGAGTATGTGATGATATCGCGGGCTGCACAGGCGACACAGCAATCGCTCTTTCAAGAATCGCTGATAATGGTGAATTCTTTGAGACAAAGGCAGCTTACGGACAGGATATCGTAACAGGTTTTCTCCGCCTGAACGGAGCTACTGTTGGTGCAGTTGCAAACAGAAGTGAGTCTTATGACGCTGATGGTAATAAGACAGAGGTTTCTGATGGAACTCTTTCTTCCAGAGGCGCAAGAAAAGTAGCAGAGTTCGTAAAATTCTGTGACGCTTTCGAGGTTCCGGTACTTACTCTTACCAACGTAACCGGATTTAAAGCCACTCTCTGCAACGAGAAGATGATGGCTAAATCCGTAGGTGAGATGGTACATGCTTTTGCATCTGCAACGGTACCGAAGGTAAATGTTGTGATCGGTAAAGCATATGGAACTGCATACGTTGCCATGAACAGCAAATCTGTCGGAGCAGATATGGTTTATGCATGGGATAGCGCAGAGATCGGTATGATGGATGCTTCCCTTGCAGCCAAGATCATGTATGAGGGAGCTGACGCTACTACACTGAACGAGAAAGCAGCAGAGTATAAGGAGCTCCAGAACGGTATCGCATCTGCAGCAGCAAGAGGGTATGTGGATACTGTGATCAAAGCAGAAGATACAAGAAAATATGTAATCGGCGCTTTTGAGATGCTGTTCACAAAAAGGGAAGACCGTCCATCCAAAAAGCATGGAACAGTCTAAGTGAGGTGAGCGTATGAGACAGTTTTATAAAAAGATCTCTTCTGTCTGCATGGCATTCCTTTGCGTAGCCGCACTTCTGATCGGATGCACAGCTACTGCATGGGCTGCTGATGAGGTTGATGATTCTGTAAAGAGTCAGCTTGTTACAACAACAAAAGGCCTGACAGATGCGATCATCGCAATGTCCGAGGATGATATCCAGGGCTATCTGGAATCAGAGGATGCTTTCACACAGAGCGCAGCAAGCGCCTGGGACGGTTCCAGAGAAGAACTTGGTGAGAAAAAAGGTGATATCGATGAAAAAGATATCACAGTAGAGTATTCCGATGACCAGTACACCGTTGTTGTTCCGGTATCCTTCGAGAAAAACAAAGCGAATTTCACTTATGTATTTGATAAATCAGGAACACCGACTTCTCTTACTGTTGATGTGAATTATACACTGGCACAGAATATGGAGAAGGCAGCCCTGAACACACTGATGGGTCTTGGTACCGTATTTGTGATCCTGGCATTCCTGATCTTTGTGATCTCTCTTTTCAAATATATTCCTGGCCTTGTGGAAGGAAAGAAAAAAGAGAGCGCACCGGCACCGGCAGCCGCAGCACCGGCACCAGCCGCTGCAGCACCAGTTGCTGAGCCAGTCGTAGAGGATGTTACAGATGATGGTGAGCTTGTTGCCGTGATTGCAGCAGCGATTGCTGCTTCTGAAGGAAAGACAAGCACAGACGGATTTGTAGTCCGCTCCATCCGTAAGATCAACCGCAGAAAAAGATAATCATTATTTAGGAGGATTTTAAAATGAAGAGTTATACAATTACTGTTAACGGAACAGCATATGAAGTTACTGTAGAAGAGAACGGAAACGCAGCAGCTCCAGTTGCAGCAGCACCAAAAGCAGCAGCTCCGGCTCCTAAGGCAGCTCCGGCAGCACCAAAGGCAGCAGCTCCGGCAGCAGGCGCAGGTTCTGTTAAGGTTTCCGCAGCCGTTCCTGGAAAAGTTGTAAAAATCGTTGCATCTGTTGGACAGAGCGTAAAAGCCGGTGACAGCGTAGTGATCGTTGAGTCCATGAAGATGGAAATCCCGGTTGTTGCTCCTCAGGACGGAACGATCGCCAGCATCGATGTTGCAGAGGGTGCTGCCGTTGAAAATGGAGATACTCTTGCAACAATGAACTAAACAGGAGGTAGACAAATGTCTTATGTAACAAATACCCTGTCAAACCTGATCCATCAGACAGCATTTTTCAACCTTACCTGGGGAAACTACCTGATGATCGCAGTGGCATGTGTGTTCTTATATCTTGCCATTAAACATGGTTTTGAGCCGCTGCTGTTGGTTCCGATCGCTTTTGGTATGCTTCTGGTAAATATTTATCCGGACATTATGCTGAGCATTGAGGATTCATCCAATGGCGTTGGCGGACTTCTTCATTATTTTTACTTACTGGATGAGTGGAGTATTCTTCCTTCACTGATCTTCCTGGGTGTCGGTGCGATGACAGACTTCGGTCCGCTGATCGCAAACCCGATCAGTTTCCTGATGGGAGCAGCTGCACAGCTTGGTATTTACCTTGCATACTTCCTTGCAATTTTCCTTGGATTCAACGGAAAAGCAGCAGCAGCGATCTCTATCATCGGTGGTGCTGATGGCCCGACTTCCATTTTCCTTGCAGGTAAGCTTGGACAGTCTTCTCTTATGGGACCGATCGCAGTAGCAGCATATTCTTATATGTCTCTGGTACCGATCATCCAGCCTCCGATCATGAAGGCGTTCACAACAGAGGAAGAGCGTAAGATCAAAATGGCGCAGCTTCGTCCTGTTACAAAACTTGAGAAGATCCTTTTCCCGATCGTTATCACAATCGTTGTTTGCCTGATCCTTCCGACAACAGCTCCACTTGTTGGTATGCTGATGCTCGGAAACCTGTTCCGTGAGTCCGGAGTTGTTAAACAGCTTTCTGAGACAGCTTCCAACGCACTTATGTACATCGTAGTAATCCTTCTTGGAACATCTGTAGGTGCTTCCACAAGTGCTGAGGCGTTCCTGAACGTAGATACACTGAAGATCGTAGTTCTTGGCCTTGTAGCCTTTGCCTGCGGTACTTTTGGTGGTGTCATGCTTGGTAAGCTTCTTTGCAAGGTTACTCATGGAAAGATCAACCCGCTGATCGGATCCGCCGGTGTTTCTGCCGTTCCTATGGCAGCCCGTGTATCCCAGAAGGTTGGTGCTGAGGCAGATCCTACAAACTTCCTGCTAATCCATGCGATGGGACCGAACGTTGCCGGTGTTATCGGTACAGCTGTTGCTGCCGGTACATTCATGGCTATCTTTGGCGTCTGATCCATCGTCTTATAAAATTTTGTAAGGAGAATAATTATGGCAGAAATAGAGAAAAAACCTGTGAAAGTTGTGGAAACGATCCTGCGTGACGCTCATCAGTCCCTGATCGCTACACGTATGAGCACAGAGCAGATGCTTCCGATCATTGATAAGCTCGATAAAGTCGGCTACTATGCAGTTGAGTGCTGGGGCGGTGCTACTTTCGATGCTTCCTTACGTTTCCTGAAAGAGGATCCGTGGGAAAGACTTCGTAAGCTTCGCGACGGCTTCAAAAATACAAAACTTCAGATGCTGTTCCGTGGACAGAATATCCTTGGATATCGTCCATATGCAGATGATGTAGTAGAATATTTTGTACAGAAATCCGCAGCTAACGGTATCGATATCATTCGTATCTTTGACTGTATGAATGACCTTCGTAATCTTCAGACAGCTGTAAAAGCAGCAAACAAGGAAAAAGCACATGCACAGGTTGCAATGGCTTACACACTTGGAGATGCTTACACACTTGATTACTGGACAGACCTTGCAAAACGTATCGAGGATATGGGTGCAGATTCTATCTGTATCAAAGATATGGCAGGTCTTCTTGTTCCGTACAAGGCTACTGAGCTTGTTCAGGCCCTGAAAGAGACTGTTAAGATCCCGATCGATCTTCATTCTCACTATACATCCGGTGTTGCTTCCATGACATACATGAAAGCAGTAGAGGCTGGCGTTGACATCATCGACACAGCTATGTCACCATTTGCGCTTGGAACATCCCAGCCGGCAACAGAAGTTATGGTTGAGACATTCAAGGGAACACCATATGATACAGGATTTGACCAGCAGCTTCTTGCTGAGATCGCTGACTACTTCCGTCCGATGCGTGATGAGGCACTTGATACAGGCCTTCTGAATCCGAAGAACCTTGGCGTAAACATCAAGACTCTTCTGTATCAGGTACCAGGTGGAATGCTTTCCAACCTGACATCACAGCTGAAAGAGCAGCATGCTGAGGATAAGTTCTACGAGGTACTTGAGGAAGTTCCGCGTGTTCGTAAAGATCTCGGTGAGCCGCCACTTGTTACACCGTCTTCTCAGATCGTTGGTACACAGGCTGTATTTAACGTGATCATGGGCGAGCGTTACAAAGTTGTGACAAAAGAGACAAAAGACGTATTAAGCGGTAAGTATGGCGCAACAGCCAGACCGTTTAACCCGGAAGTGCAGAAGAAGTGTATCGGTGATGTAGAGCCGATCACATGCCGCCCGGCAGATCTTCTGGAGGATGAGCTTGATAAGCTTGAGAGTGAGATGGCACAGTACAAGGAGCAGGATGAGGATGTTCTGACATACGCACTGTTCCCACAGGTTGCCATGGACTTCTTTAAATATCGTCAGGCTCAGAAGACCAAAGTTGATGAAACTGTGGCAGATACCAAGAACGGCGCATACCCGGTATAAAGCACACATAGAAATGCAGACGCATTTCAATACAGGAAAAGGAGCTTGCTGTATGCAGGCTCCTTTGTGCATAAAAAAGATAAAAAAGGCAGGATAACAGGTAATGTCCAAAGTTGCGATCATAGGCGGCGGTGCCGCCGGAATGCTCTGCGGTGTATATGCTGCGCGCAGAGGACACCAGGTTCACATACTGGAAAAAAACGAGAAACTTGGAAAAAAGCTTTTCATCACCGGAAAGGGACGGTGCAACGTCACCAATGATTCCGATACCGAAGAACTTTTTCCGGCAGTGATGTCAAACCGTAAATTTCTTTACAGCGCTTTCTACACCTATGGAAGCAGAGATGTGATGGAATTTTTTGAGGAAGCAGGAGTGCCGCTGAAAACAGAGCGTGGAAACCGGGTTTTTCCGGTATCGGATCATTCATCAGATATTATCCGTGCGCTTGAACGGGAACTGAAAAAAGCCGGAGCGCAGATCCATCTTCATACAGAGGTAAAGGAAGTTTGTACGCAGGATGAAAAAGTTACCGGCGTATTACTTTCGGACGGTACCTTTTTTGAAGCTGATGCAGTGGTAGTTGCCACAGGAGGGCTTTCCTACCCGTCCACAGGCTCCACTGGAGACGGATATCGTTTTGCTGCTGAGACGGGGCATAAAGTTGTTTCCCAGTCACCATCACTGGTGCCACTGGTGGCAAAAGAAGATTATGTCTCCAAACTTCAGGGACTTTCCCTTCGGAATGTGGAACTGACAGTAAGATCCGGCAAAAAAGTCCTCTATAAAGACTTTGGCGAGATGATGTTTACTCATTTCGGAGTTACAGGACCCTTGATCCTTTCTGCAAGTGCCCAGATCGGCAAAAAACTGGAAAAAGAGCCTTTGCAGGCTTTCCTGGATCTGAAGCCGGCGCTTGATGCAGAACAGCTTGACGCCCGGATCCTGCGTGAATTTGATGCAAATCATAACAAACAGTTTAAAAATGTGATCGGTGTTCTTTTTCCGTCTTCTCTGACTCCGATCATGATCGAAATTGGCGGTATCCCCGGGGAGAAACCGGTACATGAGATCTCCAGGGAAGAGCGTCAGGCTTTTGGCCGTCTGATCAAAGCTTTTCCATTTACGATCACGGGAATGGGAGAGTTTAAGGAAGCGATCATCACAAGAGGCGGTGTGTCAGTAAAAGAGATACAGCCATCCACGATGGAATCCAAAAAAGTAAAAAATCTGTATTTTACAGGCGAAGTGCTTGACCTGGATGCAGTGACCGGTGGCTATAATCTTCAGATCGCGTGGTCTACAGCATATGCGGCAGCACAGGCGATCGAATAACAGAAAAGAGGAAGGGAGCATTTGATTATGGGTATTAATATTGCAATTGACGGACCGGCAGGTGCAGGAAAAAGCACAATTGCAAAAAAAGTGGCAAAGGAGCTGTCCTTTATCTATGTAGATACAGGAGCAATGTACCGGGCCATGGCATTTTATCTTCTGGAAAAAGGAATCAGCGGTGATGAAAATATCTCCAAAGCATGTCATGATGCAGATATTTCTATCCGTTACGAGAATGGAGAACAGCAGGTGATTCTTAATGGAAAGAATGTAACGGCATTTCTCCGTAAGGAAGAGGTTGGAAATATGGCATCGGTAAGTTCTGCCAATCCGGAAGTGCGCGCGCATCTTCTGAAACTGCAGCGCAACCTTGCGGCCGAGAACAATGTAGTTATGGACGGAAGAGATATCGGAACCACTATTCTTCCCAATGCAGAAGTAAAAATCTTTTTGACTGCAAGTGCCAAAACCCGCGCAAACAGAAGATATCTGGAACTTACAGAGAAGGGTGAAGCCTGCGATATGGATGAAATCCTGAAAGATATCATTGACAGAGATGAGAGAGATATGAGCCGCGCCGTTTCCCCGCTTAAACAGGCAGAGGATGCAGTTCTTGTTGATTCTTCAGAGATGGGGATTGAGGAAGTGGTTGAGAGTATCCTTTCTGTATACAGGAAAAAGGTGAATGGATGAAGGTAAAAGTTGCAGAAACTGCCGGATTCTGTTTTGGCGTACAGAGAGCAGTAGACCGTGTTTATGACCTGATCGGTTCCGATGCTGCACCGATCTACACACTGGGCCCGATCATCCATAATGAGGAAGTCGTCTCAGATCTGGAAAAAAAAGGCGTGGCTGTGATCAGCGAGGAGGATCTTGCCACTTTAAAAGATGGCACCGTTGTGATACGTTCCCACGGAGTCGGCCGTAAAGTCTATGACAAGATTAAAAAATATGGCCTCGGGTATGTGGATGTCACCTGTCCTTTTGTGCTGAAGATCCACAAGATCGTTGAGAGAGAAAGTGCCAGAGGTGCCCATATTGTGATCATTGGTGACCCGGATCACCCGGAAGTTCAGGGAATCTGCGGATGGTGTCAGGGACCGTACACTGTGATCAAAAATGCCGAAGATGCTGAAAGATTCACCATTTCTCCGGAAAAAGAAGTGTGTGTAGTGTCACAGACGACATTTAATTACAACAAATTTCAAGAATTAGTTGAAATTCTTCGCAAAAAGAGTTATGATAATAATGTTTTAAATATTCTAAATATTTTAAACACTATTTGTAATGCTACCGAAGAACGGCAGAAAGAAGCTAAAGCGATAGCCGGAGAGGTAGACACTATGCTGGTCGTAGGCGGCCGACATAGTTCCAATACTCAAAAGCTGTTTGAAATATGTAAAAAGGAATGTGGAAATACTTACTATATACAAACACCTGTAGACTTGGATTCTGAAATGTTCCAATGCAGTAGTTGTGTAGGTATTACAGCAGGGGCTTCCACCCCAAAGAAAATTATTGAGGAGGTTCAAGAACATGTCAGAGTTAAGTTTTGAACAGATGCTGGAAGATTCCGTAAAAACAATCAGAAATGGAGAGATCGTACAGGGTACCGTCATCGATGTTAAAGATGATGAGATCATCCTGAATATCGGCTATAAAGCAGACGGTATCATCACAAAGAACGAGTACACAAACGATTCAAGCGTTGTGCTTACAGATGTTGTTAAACCTGGCGATACCATGGAAGCAAAAGTTCTCAAAGTAAATGACGGAGAGGGACAGGTTACACTGACCTACAAACGTCTTGCTGCAGAGAAAGGCAACAAACGTCTTGAGGAGGCATTCGAGAACCAGGAGGTTCTGAAAGCTCCTGTAACACAGGTACTTGACGGTGGTCTTTGTGTTAATGTTGAGGAAGCAAGAGTATTTATTCCTGCAAGCCTTGTATCCGACACATATGAGAAAGACCTTTCCAAATATGCAGATCAGGAGATTGAGTTCGTTATCACAGAGTTCAACCCAAGAAGACGCCGTATCATCGGTAACCGTAAACAGCTTCTTCTTGCTGAGAAAGCTGAGAAACAGAAAGAGCTTCTTGCTAAG
Source organism: Blautia sp. HA9023 (assembly GCF_056504095.1). Classification (NCBI taxonomy): domain Bacteria; kingdom Bacillati; phylum Bacillota; class Clostridia; order Lachnospirales; family Lachnospiraceae; genus Blautia; species Blautia sp. HA9023. The sequence goes on from NZ_JBWLUR010000001.1 coordinate 297,254, forward strand.
ATCAACGTTGGTGACAAAGTTGAGGGTGTTGTTAAGAATGTTACAGATTTCGGTGCATTCATCGACCTCGGCGGAGCAGACGGACTTCTTCACATCTCTGAGATGTCCTGGGGCAGAGTAGAGAACCCGAAGAAAGTCTTCAACGTAGGCGATAAAGTTACAGTTCTTATCAAAGATATCAACGGAGATAAGATCGCACTTTCCCTTAAATTCCCGGAGGAGAACCCATGGCTTACAGCTGCTGAGGACTTCGCAGTAGGAAACGTAGTAAAAGGTAAAGTTGCACGTATGACAGATTTCGGTGCATTTGTTGAGCTTGCACCTGGAGTAGATGCACTTCTTCATGTATCTCAGATCTCCAGAGAGCACGTTGCAAAACCATCTGATGTACTTTCCATCGGCCAGGAGATCGAGGCTAAAGTTGTTGATTTCAACGGCGAGGACAGAAAGATCAGCCTCAGCATGAAAGCACTTGAGGATCATTCTGCAGAGCAGACAGAGGAGTAATTTTCTCAGAAACTGTACAGAAGATATTATATTTTGAAATTTCAGAGGCCGTCACTGCAAATGTGACGGCCTTTTTTGAGGAAGATTTTTTATTTTGTCAGAAAAAGCGAGTCCTTTGAGAAGGGCTCGCTTTTTCAGTATATGAGAGGGACGACGTTATTTCAGGATGGAAAGATAATATGGAAGACAGTGTTTCAGATAGGTTTTTTGTTTTAAAGGATTTTTCAGAAAATCTTCTGTTACAGGGAACCAGGTGTAGCAGGTTTCCTTTCTGGCAGGTCTGCGGAGCTTTTTATCCATGCAGGCACTTAATGTTTTGGGCATTGCAGTGTCTTCAGAAGGAATGTAATCATAATCCTTGTAATTGGAGTAATATTGCTTTAATCGTCCGTTTTGAGATTTTACGAGAAGACGAACACGATCTTTTTGTCCTGTTATGTAGAATTCTTCACTATGATTTGAGAACTCTACAGGCATATCATAAAAAATTTTAATAGTAAAAGTCAATTGTTCGTCTTGAATTTCACAATCCAGAGCTTCGTAATCTTCTTCAAAGAGAGCAAGATAAGACAGCATGGAAAATATTTTTCCAAGGCCAAGAAGATCTTCCTGATTGTGTCCCATAACGACTTCCCCTGCTTCCGGTTTCTTTCCGGAAGCGAATTGTTTATAAAGACGGATACATGCACCTCCATCACAGTAAATACGATCCGTGATGCCCAGGAAAGCTTCTATAGAAGGCTGATTCATTCTGGAGAGTTTAAGGAGCCCTTTCAAAGGCTTTAACTGTCGATAAAGATCCATAGAAGGCAGGCTTTTAAAAGGAGACGGAAGCCCGTGGATCTGATAGCGTGCTTCCAGATAAGGCTGGTCAAAACTGTCTCCGTTATACTGGATTGTACAGGAAAACTTTTCCAGAAATTTCGAAAATGTTTTAAGAAGTTCGTATTCTTCATCCTCATTTTCGATCATCCACTGATACATCTGCCAGTTATTTTCTTCGTAGGTGACGGCACCGACCAAATACAGAAAAGTGGAATTTCGTGATAGTCCTGTAGTTTCGATATCATAGAAAAGTGGTGCAAAGTGTTCTGAAAAAACGTGATTTCTAGTCAATTTTTTAACAGTCTCAAAGTCTGGAAACCCTTGTAAAATCGGCATTTTTTTAACAATCATGTTAATTTCCTCCTTTATGGATTGTATCTGATTATACACAAAAAAAATGTTTTTCTATAGTGCAATTTAAGGTGAAATGAGTTATAGTATATTAGTAGAGTTGATGAAAAAAACAGGAAATGGTACTGGATTTATGTGGGAATTGACAGTGAGAAAAAATGACTACTATCACTTCATAAATTGGTTTTTCATCTATCATTCTCTTGAGAGAATTGTGAGTATTTCTTACTGAAGTATATCACAGCATGGCATAGGGAATCAATCTTTCATACATAGCTGGACAGGGATGAGGGATTTCCTGGTTGCTGTTCATTCCATGAGCAGTAACACTTCCGGTTCATCTGAAAGAAGAGAAAAAAGAAAAATCAGAAACACGGGAATCAACTTTGAAAATAAGTGTATGCACAGCACGGAAACGCAATGTGCATGTACTTGCAAAGAATAAAGGAGGAGATGAGATCTATGGCATTTTTAACCTTCAGGGGTGGTATCCATCCTTATGACGGCAAAGATTTGTCAAAAAACTGTCCTGTTGAGAAGTATCTGCCGAAAGGAGATCTGGCAATTCTTGTTTCTCAGCACATCGGAGCTCCGGCCAAGCCCATCGTAAAAAAAGGTGATCATGTGCTTGCAGGACAGAAAATCGCAGAAGCAGGAGGATTTGTTTCCGCCCCGATACATTCGTCTGTATCAGGAACTGTAAAGGGAATCGAGAAGCGTCTGACAGCAGTAGGCGCCATGGGAGATGCGATCATCATTGAGAATGACGGTCTGTACGAATCTGTGGAATACACACCTGCCAAACTTTCGGATCTTTCCAAAGAAGATATCCTGAAAAGAATTCAGGAAGGCGGAGTTGTAGGACAGGGCGGTGCAGGTTTCCCGACCCATGTAAAGCTTTCACCTAAAGAACCGGACAAGATCGACCATATCCTGGTAAACGGTGCGGAGTGTGAGCCATACATTACCAGTGACTACCGCAGAATGATGGAAGAACCGGAAAGCGTTGTAGGCGGACTGGAAGTAATCCTGAAAGCTTTCCCGAAAGCGGTGGGCTGTATCTGTATTGAGGACAACAAACCGGACTGTATTGCCAAGATGAAAGAAGCCATTAAAGGCAAAGAACGTATGGAAGTAAAAGAACTCAAGACCAAATACCCGCAGGGTGGTGAGCGTACATTGATCTATGCGGTAACAGGCAGAGAGATCAATTCTACCATGCTTCCGGCAGACGTAGGATGCGTGGTTGATAACGTAGAGACCGTTACTTCTGTTTATAAAGCAGTAATCCTGGGACAGCCGGTTATCAGCCGTAATGTCACAGTGACCGGAGACGGTATCCGCACACCGAAGAACTTTTCCGTTCTTACAGGAACAGATCTGTCAGAACTGGTAGACGCTGCAGGTGGCCTGAAAGAAAAGATCGCAAAAGCAATTTCCGGCGGACCAATGATGGGATTTGCGCTGTATGATCTTCATATTCCATGTACGAAGACAACTTCTTCCCTGCTTTTCCTGGAGCGTGACGCAGTATCCGAAGCGAAACAGATTCAGACTGCATGTATCAACTGCGGACGTTGCGTAAGCGTCTGTCCAGGCCATGTGGTTCCCGCCCGTCTTGCAACTCTTGCAGAACACGGCGATATGGCAGGATTCGAAAAAATGGATGGTATGGAATGCTGTGAATGTGGCTGCTGCAGCTACATCTGCCCTGCCAAACGACCTCTGACTCAGAGTATTAAATCTATGAGAAAAATGGTTCTTGCTGAACGCAAGAAAAAGAAATAGGGGGAGGAATAACAATGGAACAAATGTATAACGTATCATCTAATCCCCATATCAGGGATAAAATGACGACCAGCCGTATTATGCAGCTGGTAGTGATCGCACTTCTGCCTGCGACATTTTTCGGTATCTGGAATTTTGGTGCACATGCACTTCTTGTAATTCTGGCAACTGTTGCATCCAGTGTGTTTTTTGAATGGCTGTATGACCGCCTGATGCATAAAAAGAATACAACTACTGATTTCAGTGCAGTTGTAACAGGACTTCTGCTTGCACTGAACATGCCTCCGCAGATTCCGATCTGGATGCCGATCCTTGGCAGCTTTGTTGCAATTATCATTGTAAAACAGTTATTCGGAGGACTTGGACAGAACTTTATGAACCCGGCTCTTGCCGGAAGATGTTTCCTTATGCTTTCTTTTGCGGGAAAGATGACTAATTTTGCAGTATCAAAAAGTTCACATGCAATTGTAGATACTGTTTCACAGGCAACACCTCTGGCAACTCTGAAAAATCAGGGATTTATTGAAGGAACTTCCATTCCTGTAAAAAATCTGTTCCTTGGTAATATCCAGGGTACGATCGGTGAGACTTCCGCCCTGGCGATTCTCATCGGTGCAGTGATTCTTCTTGCATTTAAGATCATTGATCTGAAAGTTCCACTTACATATATCGGAAGTTTTTCAGTTTTTTTGATTTTTTACATGATTGCTACAGGTAATACTGATGTAAATTATTTCTTCAGTGAGATTTTCGGAGGCGGTCTGATGCTTGGCGCATGGTTTATGGCTACTGACTACGTAACTACGCCGATCACCCCAAAGGGACAGCTGGTATATGGTTGCTGCCTGGGTATTCTGACAGCAGTATTACGTTTCTTTGGCCCTTCCGCAGAAGGTGTTTCCTATGCGATCATTATCTGTAACCTGGTAGTTCCGCTTATTGAAAAAGTAACAAAACCGGTTGTTTTTGGAAAAGGAGGCAGGAAATAATGAGTAAGATTATCAGAAATACATTGATCCTTACGATCATTACAGTAGTTGCCGGACTTGGACTTGGACTGGTTTATGAAGTTACAAAAGAGCCCATTGCAAGAACCGAAGAACAGGCAAAAAAAGAAGCGTGGCAGGCAGTGTTCAGTGATGTGAGTCTGGGAGAATTTAAACCGGTTGATGTAGATCAGGATGCTGCAGATAAAACCGTATCAGACCTTGATATAAAAGCTACTGTAGATGAAGTCTGTGAGGCTGCGGATGAAGGTTATGTAGTAACTGTAACAGATAAGGAAGGCTATGGCGGAGATATCAAGATCACCGTGGGAGTAACAAAAGATGGAACTGTAAGTGGTGTTTCCATTCTTTCCATCAGTGAGACTGCCGGACTTGGAATGCGGGCTACAGAGGCTAAGTTCCAGGAACAGTATGTTGGAAAAACTACCGATAAATTTTATGTATCCAAAGATGGCGGCGAGGGTGAGCCTATTGATGCTATCAGTGGTGCAACCATTACATCCAGAGCTTTTACCGGTGCAGTTAATACAGCTATCGGCTATTGCAAAAACGCATTTTAGGAGGGTAGTTGAATATGAATAATTGTGGTGAAAGATTAAAAAACGGTATTATAACCGAAAATCCGATTTTCGTCCTGATGCTGGGTATGTGTCCTACTCTTGCGGTAACAACTTCAGCTATTAATGGTATTGGTATGGGACTTTCCACAACAGTAGTTCTGGTCATGTCCAATATGCTGATTTCCATGTTACGAAAAATAATTCCGGATTCTGTCAGAATGCCGGCCTTTATCGTAGTTGTAGCATCATTTGTAACCATTGTACAGTTTCTGATGGAAGGTTTTACTCCTTCTCTTTATGATTCACTTGGAATTTATATTCCTCTGATCGTTGTTAACTGTATCATTCTGGGACGTGCAGAGAGTTATGCTTCCAAAAATCCGGTCCTTCCATCTATCTTTGACGGACTTGGAATGGGACTTGGATTTACCGTCGGTCTGGTTGCCATTGGTCTTGTAAGAGAGATCCTTGGTTCCGGAAAAGCTTTCGGAGCACAGATCATTCCGGTTGCTGATGCAGCTACCGGTTCTGCCGGCTATACCCCGATCACTATTTTTATCCTTGCACCTGGAGCATTCCTGGTTCTTGCAGGACTTGCTGCAATCCAGAACAAGGTAAAGATTAACATGGCAAAGAAGGGCAAAGATGTTTCCAAGATCCAGTCCGGCTGCGGTTCCAACTGTGCAACCTGTGGCGGATGCCCTTCTGAAAAAGAATAAAGGGGGAATAGAATATGGCAAGCTTAATGTTAATTGCTATTGGTTCTGCACTTTGCAGTAACGTTGTATTAAGCCAGTTCCTTGGAATCTGTTCTTTCCTGGGCGTTTCCAAGAAAACTGAAACAGCAGCCGGCATGGGAGGAGCGGTTGTATTTGTTATCACGATCGCATCCTTTGTTGCTTCGCTGTTATATAAATTTATTCTGGTACCAACACATTTTGAGTATCTGAAAACAATCGTATTTATCCTTGTTATTGCGGCACTGGTACAGATCGTAGAAATGTTTCTCAAGAAATTCGTACCGTCTCTTTACAAGGCACTTGGTGTGTACCTTCCACTGATCACAACAAACTGTGCAGTTCTTGGTGTGGCGCTGAATAACGTAAAATATGAATACAGCATTCTTGAGAGTGTTGTAAACGGATTTGCAACAGGCGTAGGTTATCTGATCGCTATTGTATTACTTGCGGGAATCCGTGAAAAAATGGAATACAATGACATTCCGGAATCTTTCCAGGGTATGCCGATCGTTCTGCTTACAGCAGCACTGATGGCAATTGCATTCTTTGGATTCTCCGGAATCGTATAGGAGGAAGAAGAGCATGAGTATAACAGGAATTATTATGGCTGCAGTCATTGTCGGCGGTACTGGTTTATTCATTGGTATCTTCCTTGGACTTGCAGACAAGAAATTGACCGTGAAGGTAGATGAAAAGGAAGAAGCTATTCTTGGCGTTCTTCCTGGAAATAACTGCGGTGGCTGTGGATATCCGGGATGTTCCGGACTTGCTGCCGCAATCGCAAAAGGCGAAGCTCCTGTAGATCAGTGTCCGGTTGGCGGTGCTCCGGTTGCGGCCAAGATCGGTGCGATCATGGGACAGGAAGTAAAAGAAACCGCACGTCAGGTTGCTTTTGTAAAATGTGCGGGAACCTGTGATAAGACAACTGTGAAATATGAGTACACAGGTGTGGAAGACTGTGAGATGATGGCTTTCATTCCGGGCAGTGGTGCGAAGAACTGTACATATGGATGTATGGGATTTGGAAGCTGCGTAAAAGTATGTCCATTTGACGCTATTCATGTAGTAAATGGCATTGCAGTCGTAGATCAGGAAGCATGTAAGGCCTGCGGTAAATGCGTTGCAAAATGTCCGCGTCATCTGATCGAGCTTGTACCATATGACAAACAGATCCGTGTAGCCTGTGGCTCCCACGCCAAAGGTAAAGCAGTTACGACTGCCTGTGAGCTTGGCTGTATCGGATGTAAAAAATGTGAGAAAAACTGTCCGTCAGAGGCAATCACAGTTACGGATTTCTGTGCACACATTGATTACGACAAATGTACAGGATGCGGTAAATGTAAAGAAGTTTGCCCGAGACATATAATTCTGTAAGAGGGAAGAGAAGGCTGTCTGTCCGGAATATGTTTTCCGGATATGGCAGCCTTCTTTTTTTAACCAAATCAAGCAAGTCCCCACCCCCTGCTTCAATTACGAAAAGCAATAAGCAGTGGGTGGGGACTTGCTTGTATCAGGAGGAGTGGAAGCTCCTCCTGATAAACTGCGGAGCAGTTATTTGGTGTAGAGCTACGTAGCGAAGCGGATTGCGAATATCCGCTTGACGACTATAAGCAGTGCTTGACCGCGAAATCATGGTTCAGTATAATGAAATCAGGACCCAAATTAACCATTTTATTTATAAAAACAATATCGAAAAAGATATACTATAAAGGAGTGCCAATATGGGATTTGCAAAAGATTTTGTGTGGGGAGCAGCGACCAGTTCCTATCAGATAGAGGGAACTGGCAGAGATTCCGGAAAAGGACAGAATATCTGGGATGTTTTTACAAAAGAGCCGGGAAGAGTATATGAAGGCCATACTGGAGATATAGCCTGCGATCATTACCACAGATTCAGAGAAGACGTGGCATACATGAAAGAACTGGGGCTGAAGGGGTACCGCTTTTCCATTGACTGGTCCCGTGTGCTGCCGGAAGGAACCGGGAAAGTAAATGAAAAAGGAATTGATTTTTATAATGCATTGATCGATGAACTTCTGGAACAGGGAATTGAACCGTACATAACTTTGTATCACTGGGAACTTCCCTATGAGATTTATAAAAGAGGTGGCTGGATGAATCCGGAGATCGTGGAATGGTTCGGCCAGTATGCCCGTCTGGTGGCAGAACGTTTCAGTGACCGCGTAAAATATTTCTTTACATTAAATGAACCACAATGTTTTGTCGGCCTGGGATTTCTTCAGGGATGTCATGCACCTGGTGTGAAAGCGCCGCTACGTGATACTTTTGAGATGGCCCACAATGCTCTGAAAGCTCACGGAAGAGCTGTGCAGATGCTGCGTGCTTACGGAAAACAGAATGTGCAGATCGGTTATGCACCGACCAGTGGTATGTGTTATCCGGAGAAAGAAACGCCGAAAGATATTGAGGCTGCAAGAAAGGCACTTTTTGCGTTGCCGGATGATCTTTCCAACTGGACCTGGAATGTATCCTGGTGGTCTGATCCTGTTATTCTTGGTAAGTATCCGGAAGAAGGGATGAAAAAATATGAAAAATATCTGCCTGTGATCACGGATGAAGATATGAAGCTGATCTCTCAGCCTATTGATTTTTATGGACAGAATATTTATAACGGACGCTGCATTCGCATGGGGACAGATGGAAGGCCGGAAGAAGTAAGGCGACCGGCTGGTTTTCCAAAGACGGCAACCAACTGGCCGGTAACACCGGAAGCACTTTACTGGGGACCGAAATTTCTGTATGAAAGATATCGGAAACCGATTTACATTACAGAAAATGGAATGGCCTGCCACGATACGGTTTCCCAGGATGGTAAAGTCCACGATCCCAACCGAATTGATTTTCTGGCACGATATCTGAAAAATCTAAAACGGGCAGCAGAAGAGATTGATATAAGAGGATATTTCCAGTGGTCCTTGATGGATAATTTTGAATGGGATAAAGGTTATGCGGAACGGTTTGGGATCATTTATGTGGATTTTGAGACTCAGGAGAGAATCTGGAAGGATTCCGCTTACTGGTATCGTGACCTGATCCGCAGGAATGGTGACTTTTGAATAATTGTGCATCGAATTCTCGTTACTTGAGGCTGATAGATCCGGAAAAGTTGCTGTAAAATGCAAAATTACGGTAAAATAAACTGTTAAAAATATTTGACCAGACTATTTGAAAGGGCTATAATAAGATATAAAATATTCAGTATACTTCAAGGAGAACGAAATTCATGAGCAAGATTATTTTAACCGGCGACCGCCCGACGGGACGTCTTCATGTAGGTCATTATGTTGGATCACTGGCAGAGCGTGTGAAACTGCAGAATTCCGGCTTATATGACGAGATTTATATTATGATCGCAGATGCACAGGCACTTACAGATAATGCAGAACATCCTGAGAAAGTTCGCCAGAATATTCTGCAGGTTGCACTGGATTATCTGGCATGTGGACTTGACCCTGAAAAATCCAATATTTTTATTCAGTCCATGGTTCCGGAGCTGACAGAGCTGACTTTTTATTATATGAATCTGGTTACTGTAGCACGTGTGCAGCGCAATCCTACAGTTAAATCTGAAATTAAACAGCGTAATTTTGAAGCCAGCATTCCGGTTGGATTCTTCTGTTATCCGATCAGCCAGGCCGCAGATATCACAGCTTTTCGTGCAACGCATGTACCGGTAGGTGAAGATCAGCTTCCGATGCTTGAGCAGTGTAAGGAAATTGTTCATAAGTTTAATACAGTTTATGGTGAGACACTGACTGAGCCAGAGATCGTCCTTTCTTCAAATAAGGCATGCTTACGTCTTCCGGGTATCGATGGAAAAGCAAAAATGAGCAAGTCTCTCGGAAACTGTATTTATCTTTCTGATGAAGAAGATGTGGTTAAGAAGAAGATCATGTCCATGTTTACAGATCCGAATCATCTTCGGGTTCAGGATCCAGGACGCGTGGAAGGAAATCCGGTATTTATTTATCTGGATGCTTTCAGCCGGCCGGAGCGTTTTGAGGAGTTCCTGCCAGAGTATCAGAATCTTGATGAACTGAAGGCTCACTATCAGAGAGGTGGTCTTGGCGATGTAAAAGTTAAGAAATTCCTGAATAATGTAATGCAGGCGGAGCTTGGACCAATCCGTGAGAGAAGAAAAATGTGGGAGCAGCGTACTGCAGATGTATTTGATATCCTGAAAGCAGGTACAGAAGTTGCAAGAGAAAAAGCAGCTGCAACTCTTCATGATGTACGTTCTTCCATGCGTATCAATTATTTTGAAGATCAGGATTTTCTGAATCAGTAAATAATATTTATGTATACAGCATCAACCCGGGATTTGGATTCCGGGTTGATTTTTTATGAAAATTATGTTACTATTGCGTTCATATGGGAAACAGATGTTCAGTTGTTTCCGGGAAGGGAGCCGTTGGAGTTGATTTCTTTTGTAAAAGGTACAGTAGCAGATATCGTGGAGAATTGTCTGATCGTGGAGAATGGCGGACTTGGATATGAAATCTATATGACAGGGCAGGATCTCGGGAAGGTCCGCATAGGAGAAGAGAAAAAAATACATACGTTTCTTTATGTCAGAGAGGATATTCTGCAACTGTACGGCTTTTTTTCAAAAGATGATCTCAGTATGTTTAAACTTTTGATCGGTGTGAATGGTGTTGGCCCGAAGGGTGCGCTTGGTATCCTTTCCGGGATCAGGTGCGGATGAATTGCGTTTGCAGATACTTTCGGATGATGTAAAGACCATTTCCAAGGCTCCTGGAATTGGGAAGAAGACCGCCCAGAAAATGATTTTGGAGCTGAAAGATAAACTGAAGCTGGAGGATGCTTTTGAGATAAAACTCGCTCATCAGCAGGAGGAGGCTGCCATAGATGCTGCGGATCTTCGTGACAGTCGTCAGGAAGCAGTAGAGGCTCTGGTTGCGCTGGGATACAGTTCTGCGGATGCGCTCCGGGCAGTACGGAAAGTTCCGGAGGATGTACCGGCAGACGATGTGGAAGCAATCCTGCGGGCTGCATTGAAGAATTTCTAACCGAATCAAGTAAGTCCCCTGCTTCAATTGCGAAAAGCAATAAGCAGTGGGTGGGGACTTGCTTGTATCAGGAGTACAAGTCAACGTGATGGTATTCATTCCATGTAGCAGAGTGGAATATAAATATCCGCTTTACAAGAAATAGAACGGAGCATGACAGATGGAAAACAGGATCATTACAACGGACGTTACAGAAGAGGATTTTTCTCTGGAAGGGAATTTC
>NZ_JBWLUR010000002.1:0-131939 GCF_056504095.1 Blautia sp. HA9023
GCTTGCTTTCAGGAGATTACTATTTAATCTCTTTTCCATCTATATATAGTTGAAATTTATCAGGATTATTGACAACATCATAGTCCTTTCCGTATTCTACAGGTCTATATTCGGCTGTCATTACCGATTCCCCGTCTTCAATATCCTCTTTCCATAAATAGATGTTCATATCAATGCTCGTCGCATATCCTCTGTCTGTGGAGAATTTTGTCGAATGAAAAGAGACTTTACAACTTAAAATTGGATAAAAAGGACAAAAAAAGAAGAGCTGCTTGCTCTTCCCATATAGTAGTAAAATAATATGTCATGCCAGCGCAATATATTACCTAGAATATCGCTATAACAGGAAAGGGGCTGCATTGTGACAGCCCCTAGTTTACTTCATCACGTTGTCTACATTCTGAGTGAACTCGTTCCCTGGTTTATTTTAGCATCGATCTGGATTTTGTTTCATAAAGATAAATTTTGCCACAGAGCGGTCGTATGTTTTAATGTGTCCAAACAGCCAGTCGATTACATTTTTCTGTACAAGTTCACTGAACCGATCTGTTGGTCCTTCATACTCCTGAAGGTATTCATACAGTTCCTGAATTGTCTTTTTAAACTCTTCATGTTTTTCATAATGTTTTTCACGCTCTGGATAACCGGATTTTTCCTGAAGCTTTTCCTCTTCTTTGAAATGAAAGTCAGTATATTCATCCAGATAATCCAGCATTTTGATTGCTTTTACTTTGCTGTCGCCATTTTGACAGGCAGTTACAAAGTTCTGGATACGGTCGATCAATTCTTTATGCTGGGTATCAATTGTTTCATTTCCTGTTACTAAATTGTCATCAAAGGTAATGTTTAAATCGTAAGTCATAATTTGACCTCCATTTCTTTTATATGTTCTCTTAGGCTCTTTTAATGTCTGGCAGTTTCGTACCTGCATTTTCTGCTTAGTCTTCTACAGGAACGAAAACATCTTTTCCTAATCCACAGATTGGGCATGTCCAGTCATCTGGAATATCCTCAAATGCAGTTTCTGGAGCGATACCGGCGTCTGGATCTCCTACTGCCGGATCATAAATATATCCACATGGTTCACATTCATATTTTTTCATAGTCATTTTCCCTTTTCAATGTCGATTTATTTTTGTTACCAAGTTCCTAGCAATTTTTCTAACACTTTGTTTCTTGTATATCTGTATTATACATGATAATTATTCTTTTGTCAATAATAGTAATTATTATTATTTTTGCACTTAGCATAAACTGATATTTGAATTGCACATTTACATATTGTATATATCATGGGAGTAGTTGAATAAAAAAATGAACTCTATTCATTAAAGACAGAGTTGCTGGAAATTATTTCTCTACAACAACTTTCTTCGTCTTTAAGTCCTTGAAACACAATACTGTCCAATCAGATTCATCTAACTGTTATATTTATTCTTTTCACACACCTTTCGACAAATTTCATTTTCCATCAATACACAGAACATCTTATCATAATCAAATGCCCAAACAGCACCATTCACATGGTTTTCCACTGCTTTCTGATCTATGTACTTTAAACGTGTGACCATTTTTTCAATTTCTCCATTTCTCAAGTTACCGATATTTTTGCAGATAAACCGAAAGAAATTCAACGTTGCATATTCGTCATACCAATGGAACTCTTCTGGATTGTTTTTAATTTTACTGGCTCGCTGCTGTTCTTTGATTATCTGATCAGCTACACCTTTCATCGAATCTTCGTATCTCATATTACTCACCTACTCTTCCTCAACGCCCAGTGACGGTTTAAATCTTTTATCCTTTGCCTGCGGTACCACGATCTCGTAAAAATAAAATCCTAAATATCCAAGTGCCTGCTTCTTCATTTTATAAAAAGAAGTCCTGCCTATTCCTAGCTCCTGCTGTACTTCCACATCTGTCTTATTATAATGACTGCAAAAACAGGAATGAAGGATTTCACTGAGCATCACACCATTCGGTGCATAGAACTTCACCAGTGTCATTCCACGATAGATCATATCAGACAAGCCATAAATGATCATCAGGTTATTCATTTCCCGGTGCATCTTTGGCACATTCAGCTGATTGTTATAAATGCTCAGATAACTCAATGCATATGCCATATCTTCATTGATTTTCTCCTGGCACTCCATATCCAGTTCTTCCAATACAACTGGTTTTCTAAAATCAGTTTCTGGTAGCTTGTCATCAGTTCTTTAATATCAGTATAATGTCTTAATCCTGTGCATGACTTGCCATATGGAAGGTAATTTCTTTCACTGATTTAATTGCATAATCTCTGTCTGTCATCAGTTTCAAAATCTCCTTATCATCATCACACTAACTGGCGGTCTTTCAGACCAGTTCGCTTTCCCCATGATTTTGATGGGAAGCAATTACTTACTACAACTTGCAGAAGCGGATATCCAAAAGGCATTGTGGGAGCTGCCTTTGCTGACCGAAATCCATCTTCTTATGTAAAACCTGCAGGAATATAAAGGGAAAGTGACTATCCCTGCCGATTAATAATCCAAATAATATCGTCTATACCAATCTCTCCTTATTTTTCAAAGCATCTGTAAAATCGTTTTCTATCATTTGGTTATAAAGTCTCTTCTGCGCCAGTTCATCTGTATAATACGCATAGTCATGATTATAATCTTCCATAACTGTTTCTGCCGCCATAGATGCATAATCATATATGGTAGCTATTGAAAGATTCTTATCTATATTTTTGTAAATACCATATTTAATCTTTATTCCTTTAATCGGAGCATTCTCTACAAACTCATTAATAACATTGTCCATTCTCCGATGATCCAGCTCACAATCATCACTTAATAAGCAGAGAAAAGATGCTTTTTCTTTCTCACCGGTGCTGCTCAAGTTCATAATGCCTAACTCATCTAATCTTATATCTGAATCCTCACTTGCAAACGCAAACACTATTTTTTCGAATGTATCTGCATTTCCAATTCTTGCACATTTCATACGATAACGCAAAATATCATTACCATTTTTTATCCTGTAATGTATTGTGAACTGTGAGACCAGTTGCAGTTGTTTGCATATATTATTAAAATCCGTAGCAACCAGCATTTTATTTCTGTCTTCTTCAAATACATTGGTCTCTATATACTTTTGTATTACGGTTTCATATGTTTTCTTCTCGTTCATTAATTCATCTAACTCTGTGTTTTCATTTAGATGTCTATAAATCTGAATGTACTGATCTTGACGATTTACGCAATATATACTACTAAACTCATTCCCCAAAATGTTAATAATATCCGTAATCAGCATTTTTCCCCTTACTCTTCATTTACATATCATTTTATTGTAATCCCTTGATCTTTTTCAAAGATACTTTCGCTGTTGTTCCAAAGTTTCCATGTCTCTCTTTCTTTAAAATACAACGAAAAGTGAACTCTTATGTACTTGAAGAATCTGAAATACGATTCCTCCCTGTAAATATCAATCTGTTCCACAAAGCAAGTGACATGCTCCCACCACTTAAATCTTACGATTTTGAAGTGGGGGCTTCCTGCTCGATTACCCTTTAGGGCAAAGCTAAAACAGGCTATCCCCGCGTGTCCCGCGGTTTTGTTTTTTATGTTTATCCAGTTACGGATTTTTTTCTTGTGCCGTCAGGCACATTCTTTATAGATTCTTTTTCCTTCTTCACGGATGTTGACTGCTGCATTCACATCCCGGTCTATCCTATTTCCACATTCACAAACATACATTCTGTCCGACAATGCCAGTTCCTTTTTCTTATGTCCGCATACACTGCAGATCTTACTGGATGCAAAATAACGGTCTACTTTTATAAGATGTTTTCCATATTCTTCCAGCTTGTATCCCAACATGAACAGAAACTGCCCGTACCCGTTATCCTGCACACCTTTCCCAAGGTGCAGCCCTCCGGACATTCCCTTCAGATTCAGATTTTCCACACATACTGCATCATATCTTTCCGCAAGCTCCCTGCTGAGCTTATGCTGGAAATCTTTTCTCTGGTTCTTTATCTTTTCATGACATAAAGCTACCCTTTTTTTCTGTTTTTGATAGTTCCGGCTTTCTTTTTCACAGTGGGAGAGCTTTCTCTGTTCTCTTGCAAGTTTTTTCTCTGCTTTTCTGTAAAACATAGGGTACCCGGCTCTTTCTCCTGTAGAAAATACACACATTCCCTGCATGGCAAAATCGATCCCAAGAAATCTCTCTGCCGGTCTTTTTTCCACTGTTTGGTTCTCACAGCAGAACAAAAGGCTGGCAAAATATTTCCCGGATGGCTCACGGCTCACAGTTACAGACTTCAGTTTCCAGTCTGATGGAATCTGACGGTGAAGTTTTATCCTTATGACGGACATCTTTGGAAGTTTCAGATGGGTATCCTGCAAAAGGATATTTCCGTTTAGTGCATTGGTCGTATATGAATTTCTTGCATGCTTCTTTGATTTATAACGTGGAAATCCGCAGGCTGGTTCCCGAAAAAACTTCCGGAACGCACTTTCCAGATGCAGCTGCGCATTCGCCAGGGCAAGGGAATCCACCTCCTTCAGCCATGGATATTCCTTTTTATATCCGGCCGGTGTGTTCCGGAGCATCTTTTTTTCTTTCTGGTAATAGCTGATCTTATCTGCAAGCATCTGGTTATAGATAAAGCGGCTGCAGCCGATTGTTTGCTCTATCTGAACTCTCTGCTCTTTATTTGGATAGATCCTTATTTTTACGGCGCGGTTCATTCTTCTCACCCTGGCTTTCTATATACTGCCGTATCGTTTCAATCGTTGCTCCACCTGCACTGAGCAGGCCGAAGATCTGACCCCAGAATGCATCTTTCATGGTCTAACTCCATTATATTTATCGTCCTTTTTCTTATATCGACGGATATGTATTTATGAACTAATTGTTCTTTTTCAGTATACTACATCAGGGAAGGGAGAACGAGTGTTTCTTTTATACTATAGAGATTTTTTTTGAGCAGATATGCTCAGATGTGCAATTCATCTCACCACCTGAAGAGGTGGGAGAATTCTTGCTACATTTGTTAAAATTTATTCTTCTCAGTGGCCTTAATATATAGTTTATCAAAATATAGAAGAAATGGATATATATTTTCTTTTAATATTTTTCTAAAAAAGCTTTATTTTATCACTCTTTAGTCACCGGACGCATCATGGAAAGCAGCTCCTTCCGATAATGATCGGCCTTTTCCTGATTGCCCTGTTCTTTCCGTACCATCTTTGTGATTCCCGGATACTGTCCCGGGAAGCTTTGCAGCATGATACCATCTCCATAGATCAGGTAAACATCTCCGTCTGTCATATCTTCCTCTGTCAGCTTCTTTCCATTCTCATCCGTAAGCTTATCAGGTATCGTTCCGGAGAAAATCGTGTCCGTGTCCAGATCCGCAAAATACCAGCTGTTATCATCTGTATGAAAATACACTGCTGTCATCGGCTTTTCCCCGCATCCCGCCAGACAGAACATAAAAAGTACCGCCAGCATCACGATCCATTTTTTCATTATTCCACCTCCTAGTCTCTGTCAGTATTTGATTATTTCGACTTCACACCGTGCTAGCACCATGAAATACATTAATATTACTGACTTCTACAATGTTTTTTATCTGGCACTACCATTAGTGGGAGATTTTTGATATAAATTTAATTGATCGTTGGAAGTACTTCCATAACCTGATCAATCACTTCCACAATTCTCTGTATATCCATATTTTCTTTTACATCAGAACTATCATTCACGTTCAAACCATCTTGCCAGTCCTGGACAATAGATACTGCCGGGATATTCACTAATGCAAACGGATAATGGTCACTGTTGGTTGCCATTGTCAGGAAAAATCTGTCACTGGGTGTAAATAGTTCTGACATACTGTTTTTATTTAATTCTGCCAGTTTTTTCAATCCCTCATCATCATATTCCGCATTGTCTGGTCTTTTGTTTCCTTCGATCATCGCCATATAACCCAGATCACTTTTTTCTGCAATAGTATCAATATTTATTACTCCGATGATCTGTTTCCGCTCGTCCTCCGTCAGCTTACCAACATACCATCTTGAACCCAGCATATATTTCTCTTCGCCCGAGAATAGGATGAATTTTATATTATACGGTATCTCTGTATCTTTTAAAATCCTTGCCAGTTCAAGCACTGCTGCCACTCCGGAACCGTTATCATTGGCGCCCACCGAATCTTCTGCACTGTCATAATGGGCACTTATGATCAGATTTTTTGTAGTATCAATGGATGAGTTTTTTGTCACAATGATATTTTCACCAATGCCGTCAACAATTGCATCCTCGGCTGTTGATGCCAGAAACACATCCGCCTGCGAGGAATGCCTTATTGCATTCTCATTGTTTTCATCGTTATATTCGAATTTCTGGTATTCTATATTGTCATATCCCAGATTGCCAAAATATTCACTAATATATTCTTTTACATTCTGTATTGCATCAGAATTTATTGGACGCGGTTCAGAAGTGATTTCATCGATGATCTGTTCAATATTCTGTTCCAAAGGCTCTATTATTGTACCGTTCTGGGTAACACTCTCCGCCATTGTCTGAATTGGTGCTATTAATGATATAACCATAATTAAGGCAATTGTAATTTTTTTCATTTGTGAGCTCCCTCATTTTACCAAGTATTAATCAGTATCTTTTATCCAATAACTTTCCATGCAGAACCATAGGCTACAACGAAAGCTTTTTTTCATACCATAAACATTATCATGTGATATACTTCTGCCAATTAAATCTCAGATTTTGAAAAAGGGACAGACATTGATAAATTTACTTAGTTCCATTCTGGGCTATGCACGGAACATTACAACCACATGATCAAAAGGCGGTAAATCTGATATTCTAAATGTACATTGTGATCCTTTTTTAACAAAATTAGCTTTTTTATCATTTATGTTATCAACTGATACTATTATACCATGAACTGCATCACCAACCAAGTGTTCTTTTTTGCTTTTACAGCGTTCGTACAGTGCTTTTACAATTCATTGCACATCTGTAAAGGAAAGAGAATTTTTAGATATACTTTACTGATTTCAGAAGGCTCTCCTATTTCTCTACAGAGATCCTGTGCCTGGGAAATGGGTATGTAGATTTTCCTGGAACCTCCGTTTCTCTGGCTTTCTTAATGCCCTCGGTTGTGGCTTCTATCACGACAAATTCTTTTTCATTAGAGTTTATAAGGACATCAATGTGCTGGCAGCAGTTACTTTCGCTGTTCTGCCTGTCAGGATAAAAGAACTGGTCTACGGAAATGTCCAGCAAGGTGACGATTTGGTAAAAGGTATTCAGGTTTGATTATGAGGACGATACGCAGTTTTATGTTTTAGTAGTATTTTATCTACATACTCGATGACAACATTGATAGATTGAAAGAATGGCGGTAAAATAAATGCGGATAAAATTTGAGACTCCATAATAGATACATATTTCTCTGCTATACTTGAAAAGTTGGAGGTGGAACAATGCAGAAGATTTTAATTGTTGAGGACGATATTGACATTCAGGATATATTAAAGAACCATCTGATTGATGCGGGATATGAAGTCGCTGTTGCTTCTGACGGTGTGGCGGGCATTGCAATGTTTGGGGATACCATCGACCTTGTGCTGTTAGACATCATGCTCCCTAAAATCGACGGCTATGGTGTATGTGAGGTCATTCGTAGGCGGTCACAAGTCCCTATTATTATGCTTACTGCGCTTTCGGATGAAGAAAACCAGTTGCGGGGTTTTGAACAGCAGATTGACGATTACATTCCAAAGCCCTTTTCGCCCAAAATCCTACTGTGCAAGATTGCGGCTATTCTTCGCCGTAGGACTGTGGAAAATCAAAATCAATCCCTGCTTACTTATAAAGAGCTGAGTATGGACGTTGACGGATTCCATGTATATCAAGGCGGAAACGAGGTTGTTTTAACCAGCAAAGAGTTTGCTCTTCTTAGGCTTATGCTTGAAAATCAGGGAAAGGTCTTTACTCGGCAAATGCTACTTGACCGATTGTGGGCGGCCGATTTGGAGGTCGAAGATCGGATCGTTGACAGTCACATAAAGAACATTCGCAAAAAATTAAATGCTGACTATATAAAAACAATCAGAGGAGTGGGATACAGAATTGATAAGGAAAATTAAAACGAGCCTAACGGCAAAGCTCTTTTTAGCGACAACGGTTCTTTTGATTTTGGTATGTTTGCTTTCTGTTTTCAGTATGGCGAGATATATTCCCCAAACATATAGCAATCGTCTTAGCGCAGAATTGCAAAAGCAAGCAAATGATTTAGTGCCAGTATTGGAACAGGCTGATTCCTTAGAGGAATGTTATTCCCTTGTTCAGCAATTTGTCGCACAGACGAAAGCAACTGCCTATATTGAAGATGGGCATGGAGATATTTTATATTCAAGCGATGAATTGACGATAACAACGGACAAGGATTCTGTTGCTACAATTCAAGAACATTCTGATAGCGGAATCGTCACAGATGACGAGCTGCTGACAGAGGCCGGTTATGTGTTCAGCCTGTTAGGGCAGGACTATACTCTTTATGTGCAAAGTGATACGGTGTCCGTCAATCAGGCAACAGAAGCGATTTGGCAAACCGTTCCGCTGGTTATATTGGGAATTTTCTTCATGTCCATCTTGTTTTCCGTCATTTACTCACGCTATATAACAAAACCGATTATTGAATTAAGCAGTACATCGCAAAAAATGGCCCAGCTCGATTTTGAGCCGCACGGAAATTCTAACCGTTCAGACGAGATAGGAATACTCGCAGACAGCTTGAATACTTTGTCAGATAATTTACAGCACACATTGGCAGAACTGAAAAAAAGCAATTCCGAGTTAGAGGCCGAAATATCAAAAGAACGAGAACTTGAAAAAAAGCAACAAGAATTTTTCTCGGCGGCATCACATGAACTAAAAACGCCTTTGACAATTCTGAAAGGCCATTTAATGGGGATGCTCAATAAGGTCAAAGGATATGAAAATCAAGAGGCGTATATGGAGCGTTCACTGGCCGTTGTCGAAAAAATGGAAACATTAGTGAAAGAACTGCTCTATGTATCTAAAACAGACGGAAAGCAGAGATCGGAATATAAGACGATTGACTTTGCGGAGCTTCTCCGGGTACAAATAGCTGATGTGACCGATTTGCTGTCTGAAAAAGAAATCTCCCTTTCTGTGGATATTCCTGACAAAATCCTGTGTGAAGCAGACCCGGCGCAGATGGAACGAGCCATTCAAAATGTTTTGGTAAATGCCATTCGCTATTCACCGAATGGAGAGGCAATCTATATATCCTTGTTGAACGATAAAAATACCGTTTTCTGTAAAGTTGAAAATACAGGCGTCCATATTCCAGAGGAAATGATCCCCCATCTGTTTGAAGCGTTTTACAGAGCAGATACCTCCCGCAATCGTAATACCGGGGGCACTGGCTTAGGGCTTTATATCGTCCGCAAGATCATGGAGCTGCACCATGCAAAATACGGCATCAAGAATACAAGCAGAGGTGTGATGTTCTGGCTTGAAATGCCGCAAAAAAGAGGTGCTATCAACTCCATCTAAACTCCATATTCCTTGCAAACTATATCCAAATGATTTTGTTATCTTATAGCTGTCCTCAAAAGGACAGCTATAATTCTTGAAAGCGAGGTAAAACAAAATGGTAAAAGCTAAATTCGGAGCATTGGCTCTGACGGTATTGATGGGACTGGGGGCAGTGAGTCCCTTACATGGGGTCGCTGAGGCTCATGCGCTGAACGCACCTGCTGCCAATTCTGCACAACAGAAAACGGTCGTGTCCACAACGGATGATTCCGATGGCGTTATGAGCTACAAGGAGAGCGGAAAGACCTTTGTCAGCGAGGACAATGGCGCAAGCTGGGTGTCCGAAGAAGATTATAATAACAGCCATCCCGCAATCAGCTATGAGTGGTGGACTTATGACGAGTACAAGGAATGGCTGGAGCAGGAAAAGAAAAATCTTCAGGAAATGGCCGATGACCACACAATGGTTGAAACCAGCGAGGGATCTTTCGAGTGGACGCAGGAAATGACAGATCAGAGCATTGCTGAATATGAGCAGACACTGAAAGACATCAAGAACGGACTTCTCGTGTCAAAATCCGTGGATGGAGATACGGAGTGCATGACAACTTTCAGTCCTAATTGGGTAGGCAGCACTACCGATTAACAGCCTATCATATTGATTTAGAAACTGCCGCACGACGGCAAAAGAAAAAAAGCCGTCGTACAGCAGCCCTATCAACACGCCCGTTTGAAGCAGCGGCATTGATTTTCAGAGCCGCTGTATCAAACGGGCAAAAAGCAAGAACTGCTCGGGCTACGAAAAAATCCACAAAGAAGAATTTGAGCAATTCATTTTCTCTGCCATGCAGGAGAAGTTCAAAGACTTTCAGATACTCCACGGCAGGGAGGAAAAAGTCAATCCAAAACTGACTGCCTATCAAGTGGAGCTGGTACAGGTGGAAGCAGAAATTGAAAAGCTGCTGGATACACTGACCAGGCCAATGCGACTTTGCTTGCCTATGGCAACAAAAAAATTTGAAGAACCGGACACCCGCCGCCAGACCATTTCGAAGGCGATCGCCGAATTGCTATATATTATGTTAAATTCCTGAAAGTATTTTCTTTGCGTTCTCCAGGTTATTTTTTCCATTTATTTTTAGATATACTTTACTGATCTCAGAAGGCTCTCCTATTTCTCTGCAGAGATCCTGTGCCTGGGAAATGGGTATGTAGATTTCGTTGCCTTCTGTTACTACAGCGGCTTTACAGGGCATATATGAGGTTTGCGGTCCTCTTGCGGAATTGCCGGATAAAGTGGGAAGATCATCCGTGGCTTTGGAAGTATCCTTCTCTTTTTCAGCCAGGGAATAAAAAATATTCAGGTTTTCACCTATCTCTAAAAATTTTTCCTGTTGTTTTTTTGAAATGGCATGATTATTATAGTCTTTCATATCCCGTAGGGAACCATTTCCCAGCAATAACAACGGCATCTTCCCCAGTTCATTCTGAGTTGGATTTTTTCCAAACGCATTCATATCAATTCCTGAAAAAGTCGTTGTTTCCGTATAATCTTCAATTTTGATGACAACCGGGACTTCTATGACTGGCCAGATTTCTTTTATACCTTTTATCTTCTTCGCTTTCTGCAAAAAATCTTCATCATAAGCCAGATCTCCAAGTGGGAGCAATATAGTAAATTGCCGTTTTTCTTCTTTCATGTCTGCCAGCAGCATTCCTAATAATGTAAGTATCAATGCCAGCAGAAGTATGACAAATAAGGTAAAGCTGTCTATTTTTTTTCTTTTCAATGAGAAACCGCCTTTCTCGCTTCTTCAAGAAGGATATTTTTCTTATGAAGCTTTCTGACCAGAATCAGGATTATGGAAATAAGCAGTACTGCAACAACTGCAGCTATGGAATACCACCAGTTATTGGTTTTCTCCTGGTCATCTTCAACCTTTAAAGATTTTATCTGGGTTTCTTTGATTTCAGAATCAAATTTTATTTCTTCCTCATATGATTTGCCATCTGCATCCTCATACGTAAGAATTAATTGACCTGCACATTTTCCTGTTTTTCCTTTTACATATATGCGAAGACTTCCTTGGGATAAATCTCCGGCCTCTATGGTCCCTAAGAATGCAGTATCGTTTGAGCTTAATTCATCAGCCTTTAAGCTGACACTTGCATTGTATATTTTGTCTCTTCCTAGATTCATTGCTTTTACCGGGATCTCTACTGTATCCATAGTGTATAAAACAGATGGAATATCTGAAGCTTCCAGCTTAACACGAACCGGTTGGATGATCTGAAAAGACAGTAATTCTGTACCGGTAGTTGCCGTTGCTTTCGAATCTTCATAATCCAGAGAAAAAGTAATGACAGCCTGGCCAGGATCACAGTTTTCTGTTATAGTAATCATCTGTTCCAAAGTAATTGCTTCACCAGGAGCCAGGACTTGTACATAAAAAGAGTTTTTCTCAAATTCAATTCCTTTGTTCTCTGTAGAAAGGGAAATTTTTAAACCAAATATATTTTGACTGCAGCTTTTATTTCGAAATGTCAGCGACATTTCTGTTGTAGAACCAGCCTCCAGTCGTTGACCCGAAAGATTGCTGTCTTCTAATAATACCTGCGGTTTATGTAATATTTTTTCACTTGATGAGTCTGATGTTGAATTACCTCCTCCCTCACCGCCCGAGTACCCTCCGTTGTCTATAACCGGATCTGTTATCTGAGGGGCGTTATCGTCCTCCGGATTATCACTGTCTATTACAACATGAAAAGGATTCGATTTAGAACCATCACCAAAGTCATCTCCTGATGTAAAAATATCCGGATCCGGATTTTCTTTATCGCTATCAGCTTTATCAGGAGTCTTTTCATCCTCTGCCGGAGGTTCGGTACTCGGAGGTTCGGTACTCGTAGAATCATCCTCTTTTTCATCAAGGGTTAACGAGTTGTCATTCTCATAAGATACGGACGGATCTGAGTCCGTAAATCCTTCTTCAGCAGATGTAATCTCCGTGTTTTAAGGCTCTGTGGCAAAAACGGTAGCCGGAAGAAATATTATTGTCGTACACAATACTAATGCCGTTTTTACAAATAAATTTCTCATTATCAGGCAGTCCTTTCTCTTAAGATTCCTCCATCCATTTCATATACGTGGTCACATAAGATTCTGATGTCCTCTTCATTATGGCTTGCCAGCAAAATGGTTTTTCCTGCTGCTTTTAAATCCAGCAGCAGTTCTCTTATTTCTTCCACGCCATGTTTATCCAGTCCATTAAACGGCTCATCCAAGATCAAAAAAAGAGGATCTTCCATAATGGCCTGTGCAATACCAAGGCGTTGACGCATTCCAAGGGAATATTTTCCGACTGGTTTCTTCATGTCCGGATCCAATCCTACCCTTTTTAAGACTATGCGGATATCGGCCTTCGAAATCCGGCCATTCATGTCTGCCAGGATCTCCAGATTTTTAAAGCCCGTATATTGTGTAAGAAAACCGGGAGTCTCGATAATAACTCCAAGACTTTCAGGAAAATCCACATCATGGCCTATTTTTTTTCCAAATACAAAAATAGTGCCCGTAGTTACAGGGAGAAACCCACAGATGCATTTCATAAGAACGGTCTTTCCGGAACCGTTATTTCCAACAATCCCATAGACGTTCCCTGTTTTCAAGGAAAGATTTACTTCCTGTAACACGATGTCTTCACCGAAGCGTTTGGTCACGTGTTCTATTTTTACGCAGGTGTTCTGCATCATTCCACTTACTCTTTGCGGATCACAGGCCAGATTAAATGTCCCTTCAGATTTCTTCCAATCTTCCATATAAAACACCTCCCAGAATTCCCAGCATTACTAATAAAAACAACAGTAGAAATAGCCAAACTCCTATTTTGTCCGGTCCCCAATTTTCATCAGCCAGTATCCATTCTACTGGATAAAACCATATCTGATTCTTAAAATAGCGGTCATGAAGGATAATTCCGAAATAAAAGCTTACAAAAGGGATTCCATATGCCATGTAAGCAGAATCCCATAAAATCCCGCAGCTTCCACCGAAAGTACTTATGATACTTCCGATAAGTCCTGTCCGAAATGCCTTCATGAGTAAGTCCAGAAGTGCTTCTTTCTGAATAGCACCCTTTATCTCCAGCGGATAGAACACAATAAAATTGATAAAAAGTACCGTTAGTATAGATAACGTCCAGACCATAAAACCAGATACCATAATGGAAAAAACTTTACCTTCGATATACTGTCTGCGAGTCGTTCTGGGAAGTATCTCCTTTAAAAATCCACTTTTATATTCTTGCAGAATGGAATCACTCCATGGCAATACGGCTGCTACCGGAATGGCAAAAGATACTGCCTGACTTTTTAAGGAACCTTCCAGTATACTGATAAAAGTACCACATGTCAGTGCTTTTTTTAAGCTGGGATAAGTCTGTCCAATGGCGATGGAGATGCAGGCTATCAGCCATGCTGCCAGAAAATTTTTATTAAAAAACATACGTTTTGTTTCACCCCACATAGGTTTTCCCCCTTCCGATCATGTCTTTTCTCCAAGAAATTCAAAGGTATATTTTTTCATCCGGTTAATTGCAAAAACTGCAAGAAGAACTAAAATACCCAGAAAAAACATATAGGAATGCGAGATTTTCGGGAGCAATGGATCATAACCCAAGTTATGTTTTCCGTATACTGCCTGGTTCAGAGGACTAATCCAGCAGATTAATACATTTACCTGATACATTTCGTATTTTTCTTTATGTAAAATTGCAGCCAGTACTTTCGGGTCCAATAAAAAGCCAAAAACACTGTAAAGAAGGCCAAAAATCATCCCCTTAGTCTTCCCTTTATAGAGATTTCCTACAAGGATTACAAAGCTTAAGGTCAGCGAATAACAAAACAGAAGGAAGAAAACCTGCAGCATACAGCCATAGGGTGAGATACTTTCCATGACCCTTACTGTAGAAGGGACCTGTAGTTTTTTTCCTAATTCTGAATAACCAAGCATGGCCGCAGTTTCGCTCCACAGGTTACCTGGATAACTCTTTTTCATACACAGCACGGACGTAAACAGCAGCATCAAAACCGTATATAAAACAGTTACAAGAATAACATAAATGAATTGACCTAAAAGCCATTTTCTCTTGGTTGTCCGGGTCAGCTGGTATGGAGTAATAGGTGTCATCTTCGGCAGGTCAGAAAACATAAGAAGCAAGAGCAGCGAACTGGACAGTACTGCTATCCCATCCCCAAATGTCCAGATAAATGGTTCAATGGCCTGTACCGGTGTATCGTAGGTCTCCATTACAACCATGATTCTGCCTGTAAGCAGGAAACTAAGTACAAATTCTAACAGAAATATAAAAATAACTTTGGGATTGCGTAAAAATCCGAAGAAATTGTACCTTACAATTCCAAATACCTGTCTCATGTCAGTAACCCAGATTCCGGTCTATGATACTGCCATCCACGGCATTAATGGTAAGGAAACTTTCATTCGGATCTTTACTGGTATTTGATTCTGTTTCTCCGTTATATTCACTTTCTGAAGTCATGCTGCCGAAAAAATCCCAGACGGGGATCAAAATACCTGTGTGTGCGTCAGTAGACGGCTCATATATTCTGGCATAACCAAGAACGATCCGATCAATATTATAGACCCTGGAATTTTCATATTGCATATTATCAGCGTTTGTTACCACCATCATTTTTTCATAAATTTTCATAACCTCGCTGAATGAAAGAAGATTTAAATTCTCTGTCTTTATTTTACCAATTGTGTAGGGATTTGAATAAGTCATGCTTTCTATGCCATCTTTATCGACATAAAAACAGAGACTTTCATAAGACCATGTTTCCATTGTGCTGTCCATATCTTCCAATGCCCCACCGTCTGCAATTGTCTGAGTTACCGGCACACCATTTATGGTACGTGCATAGTCAATTCTATATCCATTTCCAAAATTACCTGAACTATTATCGCCTTCAAAACTTTTGCACACCGCGTAATTCCAGTTAGAAAACTGTAAATCTGTGATGCCCATTTTTTCAACTTTTTCCTTTACAAGTTTTTTTGCTTCATCCAGGGACAGCCCGATAGATTCTTCTGTGGGTTTTTCTTTCTCTTCAGAATATCCGTAGTCACACCACATTGCATCTTCCGGTATTATTTTCCCGCCCTTGTTTGCTGCTTTTTTGATCTTGACTGACAAGGTATCGGAACCAGAGGAAGATATTTTATAGTAGTATTGTGAATCGTCTGGCATTTGTGCAATACAATCGAAAGGATTTCCGGCAACAGGTTTTGCCTCTGTCAGGGTTTTCTTTTCCGGAGCAGTTTCGTATTCCTGTTCCCATGTCTCAATATCTTCATAGATATCATAGACATAATTACCATCATCATCTGTTCCATAGTTATACGGATCCAGGTTTCCGGTTGTAACGTCTTCTTTTAGTTCATCCAGAGTTTTTTTAATTTCATCCTTTGTCTTCACATAATAACTATCCATGGTATAAAGTTTTGCCTCTGAGAAGAATGCGTTTGTAATACGGTCTAGAAGCTCCTGGGTAACTTCTGCCGCAGTGACAGAAATAGCAGATATCTTTTCCACTTCCGGAATTTCTACGCTTGCATCTGTATTTACCACGAGCTTGGCACTGTCATCTTCCACATGGCTTTTATAATTTTGAGGAGCATCAATGAGATTCCTGATGGTTGTCTTTGACTCTGAACCGTCATCGTTCTTGCTTTCAGATGCTTCTCCTTTAGAACCGCTAACATCATCCGCTTCCGTATAAGCATCTACAGCCTTGCTCCCCTTCGGCTTTACCAAAGAAGAATCCGGGGTCTGTGCGCATCCTGTAAACATTCCAATACAAAGCACTATTCCTGCAAACTTTTTAATATTTTTTCTCATTTCTGGTAAAATCTCCTTTCTAAGGTTGTTATAAGTATATCATCGAGCATTACACCAAATCTTTCGCGATTTGTAACTGATATGTAAACGTTAGTGTGATCACCAGAAAACAGAGACGGTAGTTCCTTTTCCCGGATTGCTTTCAATCTTCAGTTGGAAATCGTGCAGTTCTATAATTTTCTGACATAAAGAAAGACCGAGTCCTACACTTCCTTTTGCCCTGGAACGAGATTTGTCTACCATATAAAATGGTTCCGTCACCATTTCCAGATCCTCTTTCGGTATTCCCTTTCCAAAATCCTGAACCATCAGATGGTCTGGGGTTGCCTCAAGCACAATTTTTGATTCTTTCCTGGAAGCTTTGACTGCATTATCAACTAGATTTGTCACTACACTTATCATTAAGTCCTGATCAAACTTCTTTACCAATTCTTTTGGTTCACAAAATACATCAAGAGAGATGTTTTTTTCTTGAAGCCTGCAATCAATAAGTTCTTTTACTTCTTTCAGGAAATTATCCACCTGTATTTCAGCTGGATTGAATGAGTCTTCCGAAGCTTCGTAGAGTCCGGTTAATTCCAGCATTTTCATAGAAAGTCTTGACAGCCTGCGACATTCATTTTCAATATAAATCAGAGCCTTCTCCTGCCTTTCTGGGGTTAGGCGCACAGTAAGCAATGTATCTGCATAGCCTATGATTGCAGTCATTGGGGTCTTCAGCTCATGAGCCAGACTTCCAATAAGCTGTTTTTGTGTCCGGTTTATGTTAGAAAGACTTTCAATTTGTTCTTTTATTTTACCTGTCATAAAATTAAAGGTTGCACCTATCTGCGCAAGTTCTGTATTTCCCTCTGACGGTACTTTAAAATCATAAATACCTTCAGAAACAAGAAGCGTAGCTTCTCTTAGGCCTGTAAGCGGTGCTGTGATTTTTCTAAGGCTCAAATAAAGGATAATTCCCATCACCACGATCAAAGATAAAGTAAATCCACCCGTCTGAAAAAACAGCAGATGACTTTTTTCTATTACATCTGTTATATCTTTATAAGTAACAATCTGATATCCCATATTTACATTGCCATAGTAAAATAACAAAAGTGTCCTTCCATTTATCTGACTGATCATAGGGCCATGACCATCACTGTTGCTGCCATGATCCACCATGTTTGCCTTACTTGCACATAATTCTCTTAACTTTTTTACATCGAATTCATAAACAGTTCCATTATAGGTCATTTTTCCATCAAGATATAAAACCGCGCTGTCATGAAAAACCTGCCGAAAAGCATAAGTAACTATTTGGGGGCGCATTTCGTTGTCGGCATTCTGTTTCTGATCGTCGGAACGGCTTGTTTTATTTTCAAACTGTAAGATATTTGTTCTGAATATACTGCTTTCATAACTGTTGATATTCTGTATACTCTGATTTTTCCAACAATAATTGGTATAGAGAAAGATCCCTGACGACACCAACAAAATGATACATGTAGTCTGAGCAAAGATCTTTATTAAGAGTTTCATAAATCCACCTCAAGTCTGTAACCGATTCTGGGAATTGTTTTAATCTTATCCTGCCAGCCAAGCTTTTTCCTGATACGACCCACATGTGCATCCACAGTTCTTGTTTCTCCGCAGAACTCTTCATTCCACAGTTCCTGCAGAATCTGATTCCTGGTCAGTGCTTTGTTCGGGTTTTTGGCGAACACCATGAGGCAGTTATATTCCATTGGCTTTAAATAGATTTCCATGCCCATTTTTGTAACAGTACGACTAGACGTATCAATGATAACATCACCAATTTGAATCTGTTCTTGTACAGTGCCATTACGTTCCAGTACCTTTTCAAGACGGACCATCACTTCCAGCATTTCAAATGGTTTTACAATATAATCTTCTGCACCGTCTTTTAATCCCTTTATCTTGCTCGCGATATCTCCCTTTGCGGTAAGAAATATTACGGGGATTTCATACTGCTTCAGTTTCGGTAACAGGCTATATCCGTCTCTTCCGGGAAGCATAATATCTACAAGTGCACACTGAAACGCATGATCTTGAATAATTGCTTCATATGCCTCATTTCCATCCAGATATCCTACTGTTTCATACCCTGCAATCTCCAAATTCATACATAGCAGGTCATTGATTGACATTTCGTCTTCTATCACAAGAATTCTTGCCTTCATAATTATTACCTCACATGTGAATATTACGGTGCGGCAGAGCCGCCAGTCCGGTGTGGCGAGAGCCACCTGTCCGGACTAACGGAGCCACCCCATTTTGTTTATTAAGTTACTTTGCCATTGCTGGATCCAGTCCATATACTTCTCTCATAGAGAGGTCTTTAGATGGGTCAACACTTTCAATATCGATCTTATAGGAATCATACGATATACGATCCATGATGGCATCGGCAAGAGTACTTTCACCATCACAGATTTGCTGGTACCATTCACTTTCACGGAACTGAGAACAAAAGATCGTTGAAGATTTTTTTCGTCGTTTATGTATCAGTTCAAAAAGATTCCTGGCTTCAGCTTCTGTCAGTTTAAGAAGCAGCCACTCATCAATGATCAGTACTATTGGCTTGGTGTATTTCTTCAGGACAGTTGAGAAAGTTCCATTGTCCCTGGCAGCCTGTAAGTCCAATAATAGATCAGGAAGCCGTACATACCGTACTGAGTAATAGTGCTTGCATGCTTCCATGCCAAAGGCACAGGCCATATAAGTTTTACCACTTCCGGTTGCTCCAGTAATAAAGATGTTTCGGTATTCTGTAATGTATTCACAGGTTGCCAGACGGTTGATCAGTGCTTTGTTCAGCTTTCGTCCAGAATGGTAATCAATCGCTGCGATGCTGGCATCTGGCTGTTCAAACTCAGCCTGGCGGATCAGCCTTTTCAGACGATTGTTTTTGCGGTTGCTGTATTCGACATCAACAAGCATGCCGAACCGATCTTCGAATGGAACTTCCTTCATTGCAGGATCATCCATCTGGATGCGGAATGCATCTGCCATAGCAGTCAGACGCATTTCAATAAGTTTATCGATTGTACTTTGATTTGTCATGATTTTTTACCTCCATAGTATCTGGCTCCTCTGGTTATGCCATGTGGTTTTACTGCTTGAAATGATTCTGATTCGGTATCAGGTGCATCCTTTGTTGCAGCCAATAGATTTTTGATACTTTTATAGCTGGGTTTACCGGAATAAGAGAGCGCCTTAGCGCAGACCTGTTCCAGTTTTTCTGGCGAATATTTTTCTGCCAGTTTCAGTAATCCCATGCAGCTTCTGTAGGATTGCTGTTCAATCCTGCCGGAGGTAAGTATTGCATCGACAACCTTACTTGTGTTAATTCCAATCGAATCAGCCCACTTACGGAATCGGTCACCGTTCCATTCCAGATATTTCTGGTGTTCCTGCGGCATATGTTCTGTCACTGTAGAATACTGACCGCTTCGTCCATAGAGTCGTCTGTGAGAGGCAATACGATTGTGATTATAAAATATTTCAACCGTTGTATCTGTTATACGCACATCAACCTTATTTTTGATATACTGATAAGGCACGGAGTAGAACATTCTGTCTACTGCGATGTGATAGTTAAACTGGACGGTGGCTTGTTTCCACTCAGCCAGTTCAAAAGGTGTAGCAGGCAACGGAGCCAGTAATGGCATTTCTTCCCCAAGAAATAAACTGAGTCTGCTACATTCCTTTTTCTGGAATTTACGGGCGTTGTAGGCATCCAGTTTTTCACGGATTGAAGCATTCAATTCTGCAAGAGAGAAAAACTGTTCATTGCGAAGGGCTGCTGTTATCCATGTGGATATCTTTCCTACCGATCCCTCTACATTCGGTTTATCTTTGGGTTTCCGGACTCTGGCCGGAAGGATGGCAAGATTGTAATGTTCTGCCATCTCATGATAAGTTGTGTTTAAGGCAGTGTTGTACCAGTCACTCTTTTTATGATTCACTGCGGTTGTGCAGTTATCAGAAACGAGCATAGGTGTGACACCGCCAAAGAAATCAAACATCTGGACATGAGCTTTGATCCAGTTGTCGGTTTTCTCATTCATATATGCTTTTACAAAAGCATACTGACTGTAAGTTAATACACCTACAAATATCCATGCATTTGTGATTTCTCCGGTGTCCGGATCAATGATGTGAGCAGGGTCACCGGCCCAGTCAACTTCAATCTGTTCACCTGGTTTTCTAGGGATATGCATGGTAGCCCTGCGTTTTTCTTCATCCTTCTGGATGTAGTAGCAGAACTGAGAATACATTAGAGGCTCTTCGCTGCTCATGCGGCACTCCTCACAGTATTCTACCCAGAGAAGTTTTTTGTTTACGCCGCTCCGCAGAAGTTCTTTGCGGATGTAGTCAAAGTTTGGCATACGTTTATTCGTTGCCGACTTATCTTTAGGAAACATCAGCTCCTCTAGCGCACTGTCGGTCATGTCAAAATCCAGCGGCCATGAAAGATTGATTTCCGCTGCTTTTTTCAAAACCTTGGCGACTGTGTTTCTGGATACACCGCAACTTTGTGCGATGTTCCTCTCACTGAATCCTAAGCTTTTCAAGCGTAGGATTTCACGATACTTGGTCATAATTTACGACCTCCTTTATCTGTATTCACACCAAAGGTGTGTATTTACAGTATAAAGGAAATATATGTAATAGAGTCCAATAAGGTGGCTCTGAATTACCGGAATATATGGCTCCCATTCTCCGGAATGGTGGCTCTCAAAGTCCGGACAGGTGGCTCTGAGAGTCCCGGAATAATCAACATGTTTTTATAAATATCTTTTCACAGGTTAATTATACATTAAATTCTATAATGCAGTTGTAACTGATTTGTAACAGCAAAAAAGGAAACCAAAACCATTCTGTGAGAATAGTTTTGGTTTCCATACGTAGCCGGATTCCTTTCATTTACCTTTACCAGATCGTATCATTCAAATCACATCCACTGATGATGCGATTCCATAAGTTCTCCCGCTTGTCCATTCCTTTGGTAAAATAGGGAAGTCTTTCCTCTTCCAGCTCTTCCAGACGAAGCACATTTCCATTCAGATAATTGTCAATCCGGTATCCTGTACTTTTAAGTCTTGTAATTACGCCACCAATTTTTATATCCAGAATCTCATAACCAAATGGCTTTGCATCGTTCATCCAGATTTTTTCTCTTGATGATTTCATATCTGTCAGATTGCAGATGATTCCAGGAATAACATTCTGACTGATATCTTTCAACGCTGCTCTGTCCGATCTGTCATATGCTGATTTTATACACATGCCCAAATCGGCTTTATCAGCTAATACCGCCGCCAGTTTTTCATAAAACGAAAATAAAAGCTGATATTTTCCTGTTTTTTTTGCACATTCATTCATACATTTCTGTATGTTTTGGTAGTAAGATTTTGTATTGACACCTGATTCTTTCACATGATAATCAAAAATGCCTAACATTGGATCCTGGTATAACAGATATTTTGAAGGATTTTGAGCCTCTTTATTCTCTTTCGTATTTAAGAATAAGGAATCAAAATTGTCAAGTGCCATAAAATCATCAAATTCCCCGCCTGTGCAGTTCCTGAACTCCTGCTTAAGGATTGTTTCGTCATAGTCTCTGTGAAAATCAAGGTGTGCAAAAAGTACAAGTCCCGGAAGCAAAGCATCCACCGGGGTTTCTGCACCATTATCCATCCATGCTGTACAGAGCACCTCTTTTATATTGTATTTTTTACAAGTAGAAAGAGCTGCTTTGGTACACGCATAGGTCTTAGAATAATTGGGGGAAATTCCGTTCCAAATCCAAGATCCTCCTGCAAAAATAACGTTATCCGAAAGCTGCGCATGGATATCCAGCATTTTTTCATAGGTTCTGGTATCAGCATGATAATAGTCCCAATATACTAATCCTAAATCTTTTTTCGGTTTTTCCCATTTGGAGCAGTCCGTGTTTTCGGGCAGATCATAGTATCCGCCTGCAGAATTTGCTGTAATGTACATGTCACTCCATATCATAGGCTTTAATTCTAATTTTCTGCAAATATCTACGACCCTGTTACAATGTTCCCTGATTATCAGTGACCCTTTTTTATATCCATTTTCTTTTAGATAATTTCCAAGTCCCAGCATGACAGCCTCATCCATTCCAAGATGTACCCTGTTGGTAGAAAAATTCTCTTTTACTGAGCTGAGCAGTTTTTCAATAAACTGATAAGTTTCCTCTTTTTCAGGCTGGAGAATGTCCGCAGAATCACGAATCTTATCCATTCCCGGCCACTTCAGCGCATTGTGCAGATGAGCCAGGGTCTGAATACACGGAACAAGCTCTACCCCAAACATGGAAGCGTAAGCATCCAGTTCTTTTATTTCGTCCTTGGTGTATTTTCCGCGATAAGCCCCAAAATAAGGCTGCCCCTCTACTTCATAGGTATCTTCTGTATAAAGCATGAGTACATTCATTCCAAGTTTTGCCAGTGTCTTGATCAGGAATTTCACCTTTTCAACTGTAAATACAGCATTTCTGGAACAATCCAGCATAAGACCGTTTCTTTCAAAACAGACATGCTCTTGATATTGAAATTCATCCTCTTTCATATGATGTATGGCATAATTAAGTGCGCGATAATAATGAGATATTTCCCGACAGATGATACGAATCTGGTTTTTTCTTTTATTTATCAATATTTCTGGTCTGTCCTGAAATTCAACAGACAATTCTATGTTTTGGTTGAAACCGTCATTTTCAGCCAGCAGTATTTCAGTACCTTTTTTAATAGTATTATATTCTTTCTTATCAGATGAAAAAACAATGTTCATACGTATTCCTCTTTCTTTAGGAATTCTGCTCTTTCTTTAGGAATTCTGCTCTTCTTAATAAATCAATCTTTTTAGCAGAGCATCCCCTGTCAATGTTCTATTTTATTCGTTTGTAAATAATCGGCTCATCATAACCAAAAGTTCTTTTCCCATTTACTTCCATGGACTCTGATACTTCCAATTGATTTTCAGTGAACTTTTCATGCAGAGAAAATTTCAATACGGGTGAAAACATACTTACACTTCCGCCTTCCCATGTATCACCTGATTTTCTGAAAAATGCAGGAGTAAATTTTGCAGAACACTTTAGCTGATCATAGTCGGCACCTTTGAAGATTTTGTAAGTAAAATTCTTTTTATCATATCCTTCCGGTATCTCATAAGAAATAAGCTTTATTGAATTGCTTTCTTCCATAAAAAGAAACAAATGTGAAGAAGAGCGGGTAGTCCCCTGTACAGAATAATAACTTTCTTCAATCATAAATACGCCTTCGAAACCATTTGGGAGATTTGCGATTTTTGAATTACATATTGTATTGATGTGCTTTGCATATGGATACTGTGGATTTGTCTTACTTATTTTCTCAAATTGATCCTTATTATCAAATTTTCCATTCAACAGCGTAACAAAATTTATCAAGTTAGCCATGATCTTATGCCTCCATAATCTTTATCATATAGTTTTCATTCACTATACACCTTCCATATAAAAGAGTCCATGTACAAAATAAGGGAATATATAAACAAAATGCATCAGTTAACAAACATCGGCAGGGGGAGCATATCATTGTCCAATTGATATGCCCCCTCTAGCTATAATCACAACAGCAGATGCATCACTTCTGTTCATTGTACGTATTTCTCTGGTAGCTTCCAGGCCATCCATAACTGGCATCATAATATCCATCAGAATTACATTGATCTCACCAACACCTGATTTTGCAAATGCTTCAACAGCTTCCTTGCCGTTTGAAGCCTTTATAATTTCTGCTCCTGCATTTGTCAAAAGAAATTCCGCAATTTCCATATTCAATTCATTGTCTTCGGCCAAAAGGATTTTCATGCCTTCAATTGATACATCATCATCCTGGCTTTCTGCCTGCTTCATATCAGCAGAAATAAGGAATGGGAGCTGTACCATGAATGTGGTTCCTACATTTTTCTCGCTTTCAAATTTAATCGTACCGCCCATTTTCTCTATTAGTTTTTTTGTAATTGGCATACCAAGACCTGTTCCTCCATAAACAGATCTTGCACCGCCTGTTTCCTGAGTAAATGGCTCAAAAATATGGTTCTGAAATTCTTTACTCATTCCAACTCCGGTATCCTTGCAGTGAAACTCAAACAGTATATGCCTGTCATCCACCTGTGTTTCATAATAGCTAAGCAGTATTACTCCTTTTTCTTTATTGTATTTGACAGCATTACTTATGATATTCATAAGGATTCTTTTTAAACTTTAATCACAGCACTTTTGCATGCTCTGTCAATGTGTTTATTTCCATAAATAAATTTTTCTTTGTACCCATTATATGGTTCCAGTATTGATACGTCAATCCCATTAATGTGCCTTCTCTTCTTCACTCTTTGTGAAAGGAAGAGATTGCTAGCTTTTACCAATCGCTCTTCCACTTCCACATCAAGTCTGCTTTGTTCTGGATTACCGAAATGGTGATCATGCGTCAGGCTGATACTGTTGACAATGAAAAACAGGAGCCAGCTGCATTACAACTTAGCTCCTGTCCTGTACATCTTGAATATAGAATTAGTAAAAACAGATTATCGGGACATCATACTGAATAAGACTATAAAGCTGTCCGGCATTTTCTGGTGGAAGATTGATGCATCCATGAGAACCACCTGTAAGATATCTGTCACCACCAAAGTACGGCTGCCAGTCTGCATCATGAAAGCCAATTCCTCCATTGAATGGCATCCAGTACGTTACCGGCTGTTCATAAGAATAGGTTCCATTTGCTGTCATTTCACCTCGCAGCACGGACGGACTGCTCTTTGAATTCAGTGTGAATATTCCAGGGGGTGTTTTTCTATCCGGATCGCTTGGCAGTCCGGATACGATTTCTGATTGGAAAATAATATTTCCATTCTGATAATACCACATATACTGTTCTGTAAGATCTACCTCTATATATGTATCTCCAAGATCATTGATTCCGTGTGCATTTGCCCTCATAGAATATACCGGTTCCCTGGTTGTCTGGGTTCCTGACTGAATTTCCTGCATGAGCTGTGCTACTTCCTTGTCCTGATCAATCTTCCATCCATAGGCTGAGCCATATACATACACCGTCCTTCCGCTCGTGGTCTGGAATTGTCTTTCAGTGCCAACTGTATCATGATCTGCTGCAAGCTGTGCCACATAATCCACTACATGCTGCCGGAAGGCTTCATCATTCTGGAGCAGCTGCCCTTTCTCGTCAAACTGCAGCCAGTTTTTGATGGTATTCCCATCG
Organism: Blautia sp. HA9023; assembly: GCF_056504095.1. Taxonomy (NCBI): domain Bacteria; kingdom Bacillati; phylum Bacillota; class Clostridia; order Lachnospirales; family Lachnospiraceae; genus Blautia; species Blautia sp. HA9023. The sequence goes on from NZ_JBWLUR010000002.1 coordinate 25,823, forward strand.
AGTGTTACCGTTTCATCTCCAAATGTATATGTGATATTTACTTTTGTCAGGTTCTTATATGTATTTACCATATTCTGAAGCTCTGAACTTTCTTTCGTCACATCTGCTTTCTTATAAGCCTTTGGATCACTTTCCAGATCTACCTCTGCCGCATCGTTATCGATTGCCCTGCATATCATCTGATAAGCTTCTTTGGTATTTAATTCATTGCCTTCCGTTTCTGGCACAATAGTGAATTCTGAGTTAACAAAACTTACATACGCATTTTCCGGTGCTATCTGATTCTCTTTTTTCGCACAATTTAATGAATTTACCTGTTCTTCCAGTTTCTCCCGGCTGAAAAAAGTCTCTTCTTGAACCATATAGTTTTTTGTTTCAAAAAGACTGCCGATCCATTCCCATGATTTCTGAGTTTTCAGCAGCTGGAGAACCGCACCGCTGGATACGTATTTATAATCAATATCTTTTCCTGTAATGGCCTGCGGGTCCTGCATTCTTGCCCTTACCTGAATAGTATAGTTATCCTTTTTCCCAGCAATCTCCTGCTCAACCTCATATGCTGTCTTATTTGAACTGTCAATCCCATTGATGGTCGTCCCATAAAAGAAGTGATATGAGTAATAATAAGATATACCTGCATACATACAACAGCCTATAACAAAAAGCATCAATATCATCAATATTACAATTTTCTTAATTTTATTTTTCTTCTTTTCTGAAAATATAATGGATCTGAATTCCGATTTATCCATCGGCACATACACAACTGAACCTGGTCTTGCCGATTTTGTGGTTCTCATTGATTGCCCTATCACTTCTTTTGGTCTCATGTCTTATTTATCTTTCTTTGAATCAATTAGCTTTTTGCATTGTCACTGTCAAAATGTAATGTCTTATGGTACTTTGCATTTTCCTCCAGAAGTTTTTTCCATTTCTGTCCGTCTTCTTTCGTAGGATTATCAAAATTCTGCTGCCCCTTCAGTTCATCCATATACTGGATATAATCCAGGAAATAAATATCTACTGTCGAAATATCCCTGTCCTGAATTGCGAAGTTATTACAGTTTCCAGTAGACTCATTATATGGAAGTGTGTTCCCATTGGCATCAAGAGCTACCATGAAGCAGTCACTGTTGGATCCTTCCTTATAAAGTTCATTTACCGTCAGTTCATACGGAGAACGAATTACGGATTTGAGTCCGATACCAGCATCGTTTGTATCATTCAGTTCCAATACTTCTGTCCGGGAATCATCTACTGTAACCGGGATATCGAAACTCCAGTCACCTTCATATTTGTAGTAGCCGGCATCCCTTCCATAGTTTTCATCATCCGCTTCTGACCACTCATAGTCTGCTTCCAGCCCTCTTACCTTCGTGATATCCAGATGCAGATTAAAAGTATCCGGAATCTCAATATCTTTAATATATTTCTGATATGCTCCACCACGCTCAGATACTTTATTGATAAACTCTTCCAGCAGTGCATAACCTTCATCCGTCTGATCATCTAAGTCCGCCTGAGTTATTCCCATCTCATCCATTACCTGCTGTGTCATTTCATTGTATTTCTCATTATATTCCGTATAGTCTTTTGCCGCCTGAGCAAGATCATAACGGAAAATGCATGCATAGGTGTTGTCATCCAGAAACTGTCCTTCCACATGACCGTCGATCACCCGACTAGCTTCTGAATCAAAGTCCACATCTCCAGTCATATCCAGATCAATGACCGGTGTTCCACTTTCCGCCCTGGTTGACGTTTCTGGAAATGGCTTATCACTCTTAAACTGCATAGTTATATAGACTGCCTGGCTGTTGGCATATACCTCAGAACATGTAATTGTCAGCCCATCTGCTGTTTTAATGTAAGCATTCTCACTAGTGGCATTACCTGTCTTGTCCCCATCTGCTTCACTGCCATCTGCCGTTGTTCCATCAACGGATTCCAAGGTTGTTGCATAATCCGAAAAATCACCAAAGAAACTTACATTATCCTGCAAGATTTCAAAAAGCCCTCCTACAACTGGGATATTCTTTGCCATTACTGGATTGGTTGCACAGAATATAAATCCGACTGCCAATACCGCTGCCATACCTCCTGCTACCCTGCCTCCAATTTTCATCCAGTGATATGGATCCTTTGGTGCTTTTTTCTGTAACACAGCATTATTTTCAATCAATCGATATGCCTGATTGATACGTTCATGCACGATTGCCGGCATTTCTGTATCCTTTTGAAGTTTTTCCTGGAAGTCTTTCTCATTATTATTTAAAGTCATCATTAAACACGTCCCTCCTTAACCTTATATCCATACTTCTCTGCAATCTGTTTTCTACCACGATGAAGACGAGATTTCACAGTGCTTTCCTTCATATCCAGAGCGTCACTGATCTCCCGGACACTAAATCCTTCCATATAGTACAAAAGAACAACCAAACGATATTTGCTATCCAATGTTTCTAATACTTGTGCCCATTCCATCGCCGCATATTCTTCTTCGTGAAAAGGTGTTTCCGGCATCTGATCCGTATAAGTAACCAGCTTTTTCTTCTGTATCATGTCCTTACACTTGTTGATCAAGATTCGAATCATCCAAGTTTTAAAATATCTGTTCTGTTTCAGACTTTTCAGATTTTCATAACAGGAAAGAATCGTATCCTGTATTGCATCCGCAACATCTTCATCATTTTTCAGATATGCTGCCGCAATCTTATACATACTCTGTACATTCTCATCCATAAGTCGGCAGAAAGCATCTTTGTCGCCTTTCTTCGCTTTTCGTATCAAAACCTCATTCATTGTAGTTCCGGCTCTCCTATCTCAGACTAGTCATCCGTAGTATACTATAGAAGCTTCATTTATGTGCTTCTACTTATTAGACGTGCGAATCCCTAAAAAGGTTGCAAATATTTTTAAAAAAATTATCCCAGATAAAAACACCCCCGAAATCGTTCAAATTTTGTGATCATCAGGTCCTATTAGGGTATAAAAACAGCCGTACCATGTGCGTTTTACATGATACGGCTGTCAATAATTCTCATACCCTCAGGATAGATTAATTGAATCGCCAACTAAGACTCTCCATTTTTATTTATGTAATAAAGTTTGATCCAGCATGTTTTTAATTTCATCCGGAAGACTGTCTATCATTGCATTTTCATCCATAAACAGTAAAGTTGTATATTTTTTCGCATCATTCGGTGCTGAGAAAATATGAGTTACTGTATATGCTGTTGTACTTTTAGAAAAACAATCTTCATCTCGCAGTGATTCTACTACAAAGCAATCGCCTTTTTGCTGTCCCTGATCATCATACTCTTTATTTAAGCATAGAGTAAAATTAAGATCTGTTGTGCCAAACTTATAAGTTCTCGTATCTGTAACAATCTCTTCCAACATAAAGCCTTCTGAGCCAGCCAGCATTGCAATCTGGCCGATATGCTTAATTTTACGCTTACACAATGAAAAAGGGTGCTGCGGTGTAAAAAATATCTGCGAAGCCTGAAGCAGTTTTTTTGCTGCATAACTATAAAACTTTTTTGCGGAAAGGTTTGTGGCCACACCTGTTAAGTGCCTGAAATTGGCAGCTTTATAAAGCACCTCAATATATCTGCCTTCAAATACATATAGAAATCTTTTACCTACTAAATGCTTCCTATACAGATCGGCAGCTATTTTAATCTCCTGTACGATTTTCTCTCTATCCTGTTGTTTTCCAATCTATCTTTTCCCAATCATCACTATAATATAAAAACAGCACCGGACAACTTTTTGTTATCCAGTGCCCATAATCATAAAAAGCGGTTTTATGCTGGCTGTCAGCCGCGACATCCTTCCGAACGTCTAAAATGTCGCCGGTATCATTAAGTCCCCGGCGCGGACTCACCGTATCTCCCTGGTGTGGGCGTAATACCCTTCCGAGTATCAAATAGTCCCAGTAATTACCCTGCCCGGGCACAGTACAGCTTTTACGTGCCGCTACACGAAACCTTTTGGTTTAACTATATTATATGCGATACCCTAAGAAATATCAATAGTTTCTGGCAAAATCGATTGGCTATATTTTATTGTACCCCATTACTTACCACTGTCTATGATTTCCAGGCCCTCGGGACAGATCAACCAAAAATCATATCCTCTGTCACATCAGGTCTTAAAAATATTGTTTTTGAAATTCCATTACATTCCAGCGTTACTTTCTGCTCACGGGAAGAGCAGAGGCGAACCCTGTGTATCCTGCCATCTCTCCATTCGAAATCAACTGTGATGTCACCCTGTACCTTCATTCCTCGGACATTTCCGTCTTTCCATTCATCCGGAAGTGCCGGAAGTAACAGGATATGCCCTTTCCTGCTCTGGATAAGCATCTCTGCAACCGCAGCTGCAAAGCCAAAGTTCCCATTGATCTGGAACGGTGGGTGTGCACACAGCATATTGGGATAAATGCCGCCTCCCACACAGGAGATATTTTCCTCCCTGGTATAACGGAGCTGGTTTGATCGAGTAGGAGACGGCTTTTGCCGCCGACCTCTCACACCACCGGACATACGGTTCCGCATCCGGCGGTTCAGTTAACTTGACATCTCGCTTTACAAAGATATTCCTCGGCTGAGAGTAAACCAAATTTCTTCAAACGTGCATTTGACATCGCATAACAAACAGTTTTTGTACGGCACACTCGGGCATATCCATGAAATCCCGCCGCACACCTTGCATTCTTTTTACTAATACCCAGTTTTACCAAATTTTTATATCTGGTTTTTGGATTTTTCCAGTGTTTCCATATGCACATCCTGAATCTATACCTGATTACTGTATCAAGTTTTCGGCTTACTGTAAGAATTGAGCCAATTTTAAAGTAATTAATCCATCCTCTTACTACCTCTGCTATCTTTTTCGCTTTGTATGAATTACTCACGCTCCACTTGCGGCTCGTAAGTTTCCTGACTTTCTTCATTACTTTATCCAATGACTTTTTCGGAACTTTCATCCTATATTTCTTTTCCTGAAATTGATAATAAAAAGCAAATCCCAGATATTTTGCTTTTGTCGTACTATCATTATACTTTTTTATTATAAAAAAATACATAAACAACATTCGCCAAAACATGCACAAAATGTTATACTTTTACATAATAGCCAACTATTTTTTAACAATATTTTGTAGAATCGTAAAATTGCACAATTCATATTGTTGTGTTTTGTGCAATATGACAAAGAGGACATTACTTGTATACATTATCAGCATACTATCACAAATCCAGGGTTGATTTTATGGATAAAAAACATCCCCTGTTTATTGGAAGCTGCGGTACTTATCATCTATACACCGTAGAAAAGCTTCCTACCCACCGCCCGAAAGACCGGCTTGATTATCAGCTTCTTTACATCGCATCCGGACGGGCACATTTTATTTTGATGGAAAACCTACTGTTGTAGAAGCCGGCAATATGGTACTCTACCGTCCACGTGAGGAACAACGCTATTATTATGGAGCGGATCAGACCGAAGTTTACTGGGTTCACTTTACTGGAAATAATGTAAAGAACTTTCTAAGAAGATATGGGATTGCCGACGATACCCGCATTATTTATACCGGTATCTCCATTGAGTACAAAAATCTATTTATGTCTATGATCGAGGAACTGAATCTGCAGCGAATTGATTACGAGGAGATGCTGATAAATTATTTCATGATTCTCCTGATCAGCCTCCATAGAATAGCACTGCAAAAGCCACGTAAAAAGAACCTTCAGAACATGAACGATATGGAACAGGCTGCACAGTACTTTCGGATGCATTATAATAAACCTATAAGTATTGAGGACTATGCTGTTTCCCACAATATGAGTATCAGCTGGTTCATCCAGAACTTCCGTCAGTATGCCAATACTACATCTGCTCAATACGTGCAGTCTCTGAGGCTTACCAATGCAAAAATGCTTCTGGAAACGACCAATTATAATATCACAGAAATAGCCAACCTGGTCGGGTACGAAAATCCATTATATTTCAGCCGATTTTTCCGAAAACAGTGTGGCATGTCCCCTTCACAGTTCCGCAAGCAGCTGGTGCTGAATGCAGAAAACTGTCCAAAATAAAACCAACCAAAAACGCTGGGAGCAATTCTCAGCGTTTTTGATTGGTTTTAAATATTACGATACTTTTTTACCTTAGAATTAATGGACATAAAGCCTGTTTCAGGATGTCGCGGATAAATATTCTTATACCTGTAAGTACTCAGCACGATCCCCATGAGTCCATAAGAAATTATAATACAGCTTCCTCCGGCTGAAAAAAACGGAAGAAATGTTATTGATTGCGGAAATACGCCAAGATTCTCAAGGACATTTATCAAAAAACTGATGAGAAATACAATTCCGCACCCGCATCCCATCATCATACCCAGCTGATTTTTCTGTCGCAACGCAGTGTTAAAGATTGCAAAAATCAGAACCGCAAGAACACAGCACAAAAGTATAGCTGCAATTATTCCATATACAGATGACAGATAGGTCAGAATATAATCCGCGTTAAATGCTGGCAGGATTCCCGTTACATCTGATTTGCTTTTCCCGATCAGCTTATTCTGTCTCCAAAGTGAATGCAACATTTTTGTGAGATAGTCTGTTTCGCTACCACTGGAAAACATCGCCTGTATGCGCGCAATTTGATATTCCGCCAGCCTGTTTCTCAGGTACATACCCAGGAAAGCTGCTATGGGCGCGGTCAAAAACACAGCCCAGATTCCACAGATAGTTCTTTTCTTTCTGACAGTAAACCAGTCCTTTTTGATTGCGATCGTCAACATAGTCAGCATAGTTACCAGCATCACACAAGCTGTCCTGAGTGCCGGCAGGCTGTAAACTAATATTACTGGAGCAATCAGCCATAAGATTGCTCTTATCAGTCCCTTATATCCCCACCCATGATATTTATATAAAATTGCTCCATATATGGGGACATAAAACAGCATCAGTTTTTGTACATCCATGCCTCTTCTGCCTCCTGGCAGTGATATAAAAATCCTTGCTCCGTTTACCTGGCCTCCTTCCAATATAACCAGCAAACAGACGGACAATAAAACAGCTGCAATTATTTTTGAAAATTTTGCCAGTACGGTATAGTCCAGCAGATACAAAATCATCATGACAGCCAGCCCGATCATAACATGAAACACATATCTGTCAGAACCGGCTGCCGCATTCTCACTGGCTTTTCCGGAAATCCCTGCATGTATCAGAACACCTGCAATGCTGATAAATATAATCATTCCCAAAAGTTTCCATGCAGCCTGAGGTCTGTGGATACTGTCAAGGGAGATTCCTGTTTCCACAGGATCCCCCATGTCTCTGACGGCTTCCTTCTCTGCCTGTTCATGATCCATGCCTGCCTTCATGTTTTCCGCAATCTGATCCTCCATATGATCCTGCAGTTCCTGTTTTATGTATGGTCTGGCTTTTGTGCAGCGAATCTGTTCCAGCAATAATTTCAGATATTCATCCATAACTCACACCTCCAGTATAAGCACATTGGTCACTGCTGCAGAATACTCTTTCCATTCCTCTATTTTCTTTTCCAGGAATCCTCTTCCCTGTCTGGTAAGGCTATAATACTTTCTGGTCTTTCCAGCTACATCCTGTTCATATACTGTCAGGAGTCCTTTCTCTTCCAGGCTGTGCAGCAATGGATAAAGAGTTCCTGCCTTCAGCTCAAATACATTCTGAGATTTTTGCCTCAGTGTGTCGATCATCTCATATCCATACATATCCTTTTCAGACAAAAGTTTCATTACAAGCATTGCCATACTTCCTGAAACCAGCGCTCTTTCAATAGCCATCTGGCCCACCCCCTTCTTAGAATAAGTTATATATCGACGTTCTATATATCGGTTGTCTATATAATAGATTATTTTACGTTATTTGTCAATATATCAATAAGATTTATCAAAAATTTTATATTTTATATCTAATTTTTGATTATCCGCATAGATACTATACTTTCACGTATTTTGAAGTATAGAAAAACTATAGAAAATCATTCATTATACCACGATTTGCATTGTAGAACAAATGTTTTTTTATTTTGCAATTCATCTCCTACCTGTAGAGGAAGGAGAATTCTTGCTATATATTCTGTTAAATACCTTACGGCTGGACATGCTCTACGGAAAAGACTTCCTTGCAATCCTCCCAATGCGTATTGTAAAGAACTTGATCATGTGGCCAACTGATTACATATATTTGAAAATATATAATCTTAGTGATATCAAATAAAAAACGCGAATATTCCAGTGCTTAATAAGCCACTGATATTCGCGTTTCTTATTATCCTAACCACTTGAAAGATGGATAGTATCTTACAATAGCTTTCCCCACAAGCTGGTCAAATCGCACGAATTTGTTTTTCCATGAACGTGAATCCTTCGAATCATTCCGGTTGTCACCAAGCATGAAATAACTGTTTTCCGGAACTGTATATGGACCATAACTTCCGATCATTTTCTCCGGAATGAAAGAGTCATCCAATGGAGTGGGTGAACCATCAATGTAAACTTTCCCATCCTTAATTTCCACTACCTCTCCCGGCAGTCCGATCACTCTTTTGATAAAAAGACGGCTTTCATCATCTGGGTATTTGAATATTACAATATCAAATCGCTCCGGGTCCTTGAACTTTTCAGAAATTTCATAACCGAACAGATTAAGATTAATTCCATACGCAAGCCGAAAGCCGAAAAGGCGGTCTTTCACCATAAGTGTTTTTTCCATGGAGGGTGAAGGGATTTTTGCGTTAATCAAAACAACATTATTGATAACCAGAGTAATTGCCACTACTATTACAATCAATTTCACATAGCCTAACAGTTCACGCCAGATTTTCATGCTCTCCACCTCACCGTTCTTCATTATTCATATATCTGAACAATCTTTTGTCATATTTTGCTTCCCGGTACCAGCCAATTCCGATCATGACCACGCCTAATACAATGGTAACCGTTCTGACCATTGTATCAGCTGAAAACAGGCAGGAAATTACAATTCCAGTTCCTGCACCTGTAAAAAAGTCAATAACAGACTTTTCCCGTTTCAATGATCCAAGCACTCTTTCTTTATCCATGGTTTTTACCATTTTGACATCTTCCTTTATTAAGACATCGAGAGAAATATCAAAACGGTTGCTGATGTCTATGAGAATCTGCAGATCCGGATAGCTCTTTTCATTTTCCCAATTAGACACAGTCTGTCTGGTAACATGAAATATTTTTCCAAATTCCTCCTGGGTCAGTCCCTTTTCTTTTCGTATTTTTAGTATCTGCGTTCCAATATTCATATTGCTCTGCTCCTGTTCTTCCAATCGGTTTTGCTTTCTCACTTGGATTATATAAAAATTTCTGCCAAATGAAAAGCAATTTACCTTTTACAGCGAAAAAACAGGTATGCAAAGCTTCTTTGACATGGGATTTTTGAAAACAGATTCACGTTTCTCTACTTAATCTGAATCCTTATTTTATCCCCGACAGGTGTCCAGCCGGATTCTGCAGTGATTTCACCTGTAGCTCCATCATAATATGCGCTTTCTTCGGTTCCGTAATCTTCATCCGTTTTATCTGCTGCGTCGGTATTTTCTTTCTGGTCTGTATCGTCTTGAAGCCTTACTTCTGTGGGAGCATCTGCCCCTCCGATAATTTGAGTTTCAACCTGATCCTCTGCATCTGACGGATTTTCTCCCTCCAAAGTATCCTCTGGAACTTCTTCTACCTCTTCTGTAGTCTCACCAATTTCTACAAAATCGTCATCACCCCAGACAGTGTCTGCAGCAGCCATGTAAGGTTCTCTGGTATAAAGCTGTAATTCCAGATAATCGCTGTCAATATCCGGGAGCAAAAGAACCGGACCGTCAGAATCCAGCTGATACATGCCCCAGAAACTGGTTTTAAAACTCCATTGAGTTTTACCATCTGCTGCCGAATTACTGCGCAGTTCATACTGTACCTGATTTCCTTTACTGTCTGTCCCCATAAGCATCATCTCATTACCATTATACAGCTTTTCCTCAAGTTCTTCCGGAATTTCTGCCTTAATTATACTTTGCAGTTTATTCATGGAAAAGTCTGTTAATTTTACGGTTCCTTCTTCTGTTTTAACAGAAACATCTTCCAGCTTTTTATGAACTGTCTGTTTCATAAGCTCCTCATGGGGAATAGAAAAATCAAACTCAAACTCTGCGAAATAATCTTCGCCAAGATTTTCATTTTGATAGGCACCGAGTACCAAATGTACTTCTGGATTTTCTCCCAAATCACCATCAAGGGAAAACCGGGATTCCAGAACAGCATCATAGACATTTTCATCCAGTCCAGTATTTAGCAAATCTTCGTCCGAATATGGCAGAAGGTGTCCGCTTTCGTATTCTTCAATTTTCTGTCCATTTATTGTAGTTTTCTGATAATCAATGTCAAGCTGTGTATTGGCAAAGGTCCAGTCATCCTGGACATCATCCGTGTCCTTTTGCCCGGAAGATGTTTTTTCTGCATGCACCTTTGTTAACAGAACCCCATTATCCAGAACAACTTCTTTTAATGTTACAGTAATTCCTTTGTCTTCCTTAGAGGTATTCAACACTTCCGTATAAGATTCAATGCCTTTTGGGAAACCAAGGGTTTCTCCTATGGACAATGTAATATTTTTTATTGCAGCCTGGATATGTGGATTAGAAAAGATAACAGAACCCAAGGTGACGATCACACAGGCAGCTGCTGCTTTGCTCCACCCTTTTGGTCTCCGGTTTTCCTTTTTTTCACTCCATTCCCGCTCTGCTTCCTCTATATATTTCGGATCAATATTACCAAATTCTTTTGAAAAATCAAACTTTTTCATATGCGTCCTCCTTCTTTTTCCAACAGTTTCAACAGCTTTTTCCGGTTTCTGTATAAATTCATTTTCACGCTTCCCGCTGACATATGATGCCTTTTGGATATTGCAGAAACAGGATCTAAAAACCAGTATCTTCGTACAAAAATATTTCTGTCCTTTGGAGACATTTCTTCCAAAAAACGATTTATGGTTTCCATCAGTTCTTTTTCCGCCAGCTGTTCTTCCACGGTATAAGTTACATTTAGCTGCTCCATTTCCTCCATAACATCTGCCATATGAACATCCGGGCGCTTGCCTGCAAACTTTTTCCTTAAGCAGTCAATACTAAGATTTCTTGTAATCCGACCGCAAAAGTGTGCCAATACAGGAGGATGCGTAGGTGGAATCTGTGACCATACTGAAAACCAGGTATCATTCAGACATTCCTCGGCATCTTCTCTATTCGCCAATAAATTCCAGGCAATCTTGTAGCAATAGGGATGATACTTAGTACTCAATTCTATAATTCCATTCTCATCTCTTTTCAAAAACAGGTTTATAATTTCATCATCATTCATTTACAGGTTGTCCTCCGGGTTTCTTTAAGATAAAAGTCACTGTCCATAATCTGACCAGCAACAGATAAGGCGCCTTTTTGAATAAAAAAATTTCCATTCATATTATATATCGTAAAAAATAGTGGATGGTAACAAAAAAATTTAATTTTTTTCAGTTGAGATCCAAACTACAGTTTTGGTTTTCAGAAGATTACCTTTTAGAGGTAAAAATAATGAAAAGCAGCCGATATTCTCATTTTATAAATCATGAGATACCGGCTGCAACTGCTGTTATAAAATATTTAGTCCAATAAAACTCCCTCTATTTGTATTTTTTAGAAAAGATTTGCACGTCTAACTCATCACTGAAATAACGAGAATGCGACGCACAATTATTCAAGTCGTTGAGTCACTCTTGAAAGTAAAACCGTATTACACTTGTAAAAAAGGTCTGCCGCTTCTGCACTCAGATTTTTTAGCAAGTGTAATATTCTACATATTCCTGAACTCTCCTTATGGAGTAACATATCACTGATATGGACAAACAGATACCTTTCGACGATCAATCAGTCTATTAATTGTTTTTAGTAGCAACATCAAATTGAATCAATTTCTTTATATAACTTTATTAATTGCTTAAGCAAATTTTCATATTCTTTTATTGTCTCATCCGAGTCAGACTCTTTTACTATATCCTTGTCATTTCGTAGATTAGAAATTTCAAATGGGTATTGGTTCAATAATTTGATTGTTTCTTTGCAATTTGGGATTAATTGATTTCTTTTATTATATGGAATCACATTTATGCGCTCTCTTAAATTATGCCGCAGATTGTATGCAAGCCAGTCTGCCGTATCAAAAAAAGCACGATACTCATGTCCATATGCTTTCTCAAGGTTTCCTTTGATATAAGAATAGTAATCGTATCCTTCCGGCACTTTTTTGGTTGTGCTTGCAAAAATCCTTACAATATGATCATATGCATCCCGGTGCTCTTTTAATGGCTGAATCAATGCATCCCCATTTTCTGATATTTCTTCGGCTGTAAGTAGATAAATTTTGGTTTTTTGATGTAATTGATATATCTTTTTCCACAACATCCCAATCTCATCGTTTTGCATCAGATTAAAAACATTTTGTTCAGCCATTTAAAATACCCCGCTATTGAATTAATGAATTTTTAACTTTGACTCCTTTTCCCTCATTACCAGAAACGATTTTTCATCTAGAATACGGTCACCAAAAATCCGCCAGGATCCACGTCGCTTTATTCGGTACGCTTTAATAGTGGAGATTTGTCCGTTTTCACAGTTTCTTGAAAAATTTTTCCTATATTTAAAAGTTTCTACTATCCCCCATAGAGTTCCTGCAACTATAAAAAAAAGAAGTACTGCTACAGCTTCAATCATAAATATTCTCCTTATCATCCCAGTTGCATGCATCGTCACAATCGGACTGCATCCCAAGGTCTTTTGGTTCGATCACATTTCTTACACTACTACCTGCACTATATTTTTCTCTTCTGTAAATTATGCTAAGATGAACAAATATTTCTCTGTAAAGTAACAAAAGAATAAATCCAACAAATATACAGGATAGTAATATAACTCCTTTCCTAGATGCCACAGATTGCAATTGTGGATTTCCAAGGAAGCAAACTGCTGAAATTGCGCTTCCTGATTTGCCTTTCCATTTAAGAACAATGAGTCGAAAGCATCCAAAACCGTAAGATCTTTCAGATTTCCACCCACATACTCCTTAAACTCTTCCTCCAATAATCCGAAAGTTTCTATACAAACAAATAGAGTTTTATCATAAAAGTCCCAAATACCATTGTCAACGGATTTTTCGTATATTTATATTTTTACCGTCTCATAACCAACTCTCTCACTTCGAACATGTAGCAAAAAATCTATCATACCAGATAAGGAATGTCAAAACTGTCCAGATTTTACGGCTGTTATCTGCCTTTTTCTCTTTGTGCTCTTTCAGAAGTAAAAGAAGCTTATCTGTATGAAAAAACTCTTCTGCTTCTTTCGAGGTAAATAACTCCTTTACCCTCTGATACCAGTCATCCTGCCGCAGCCACACACGGATTGGAATTGGAAAACCAAGTTTCCTACGTTCATCGGTTTCCTGTGGAAGAAATTCTGAAACAGCTTTACGGAAAATATATTTGGTTGTACCCGCTGCAATCTTGGCTTCTTTCGGAAGCTTTGCTGCAAAGTCAAAAACTTCTTTATCCAGAAATGGTACCCTGACTTCCAATGAATGTGCCATGCTCATTTTATCTGCTTTCTGTAAAATATCGCCAGGAAGCCAGTATCTCAGATCTACAGACTGCATTTTTTCCATGTCTCGAAGTGATCCTCTGTTTTCTGACTCAAGTTCTTTAAAAAATGGTCTTAAATATTCCTGTGTGGAAGGTCCTGTTACTTTATTTTTCAAAATCTGCGCTTTCTCTTTTTCACGGTAAATATATGCATTTCCGATGAAACGTTCTTCCACTTTCATTCCTGCACGGATAAGGAAATCTCGTCCCTTCACATCCGGCAGCTTTGCAGCCAGTTTTCCAATTACACGTCTGACACCAAATGGAATCCAGGCAATTTTTTTCAATGATTCCGGTTCTCTGTAAATATTATATCCACCGAAAAGCTCGTCTGCTCCTTCTCCGGAAAGAACAACCTTGACATGACCTGCAGCCTCTTTTGAGAGAAAGTAGAGTGCAACGGCAGAAGCATCAGCAAGGGGCTCATCCATATGATACATAACATCTGGAAGGGCATCCCAGAATTCCTGCTTGGATATGATTTTCACATGGTGTTTTAAACCAGCTTTTTCTGCCACTTTGGCAGCTTTGTTTACTTCACTATATCGGTCTCCCTCATCGAATCCCACTGTAAATGCCTGATCTGCACCAGAGGAAGAAGCCAGATAACCGGAATCCACTCCCCCGGATAAAAACGCGCCGACTTCCACATCACTTAACATATGGTGCTCCACTGAATCCTTTAAATTCTCTGCAAGCTGATTCCGCAGCTGCTCCATATTCGTCTTACGGTCCCATTGGCCTGGTGCAAGCTTTGTTTTGAAATAAGTCTTTATCTCATAGTTTCCGTTTTTATATAAAAGCATATGACCTGGCATAAGCTTATAAATCCCCCTGAAAAAAGTTTCTTCCAGAGGGGAATATTGAAATGACAAATACTGCTCCAGTGCCTTCTGATTTACTTTCCTTTCATAGCCTGGAAATGCAAGGATACTCTTAATTTCAGAAGCAAATACAAAGTGTCCATCTATTTCGGCATAGTACACAGGCTTAATTCCAAAAAAATCCCTTGCAAGCATCAAACTCTGCTCCTGTTCATTCCATACAGCAAACCCAAACATTCCCCTGAGCTTATCCAGTGCCTTCTCCCCATACTGCTGAATAGTATTTATCAGAACCTCCGTGTCAGAATGAGTACAGAAAGAAATGCCGAAAGCCTCAAGTTCTGCCCGCAGTTCCTTATAATTATAGATTTCTCCATTAAAAACAATATGAAGGTTTCCGTCCGCACTTTCCATAGGCTGCTGCCCATCTTCTAAATCAATAATACTAAGTCTTCGAAAGCCCAGCGTGATCTTCTCCCTGCAAAAAGAGCCCTCACTATCCGGGCCCCTATGCTCAATGGCCTTCATCATCCTTTCAATTACTGTCTTCTGATCCTGTCTGTAACCTGTAAATCCACAGATTCCGCACATTTTATCCTCCGTATCTATTTGATGTAGTTTATACGCTGCAGCAACTCTTTTACCACAATTGAATCCCACATAGTCACATCGTAATCATAGTGGTCTGTGAGTCTGCGCTTCAGCTTGTGTTCTCCCTATTTTTCTACAGATGTAGAAATCTTTTCTAATTTTACATCTGTAGAATCAAAAAGTCAATCTTATTTTCTACAATTGCAGAATCTATGTCATATATTTGATTACCCGTCATGACATACCTCAATGACTCAGTTCTTACAGATTTTCAAACGGTGTGAATGCCTCACTGCTGATAAAATGAAAAGCCGGAAAAACGGTCTTTTGTTACAGAGCCATTTTTCCGACTGTATGGTTACCTATTTTCTCATTATCTAATTATGGGAGGATTTTTCTGTATCACCGAAAAAACTATTATTCCCGCACTTCAAGCCACTGGTCAATGTTCCCAAAATGTACCGCCTGCAGGTTATCTACATCAACCAGTTGCGGGAAGCTGTTTCTGATGATCATGACACCATTTTCCTTATCCTGTTTTTCTCCACCGCCAGCGATGCCTCCCATGGTCCTATCAAGTGTTAAAACCGTTCCATCTTTATAACGCACCTGGTCAATACTAGTTCTGGCATAAAGATCCATGCCATAGTCCGTACCTGCGTACTCAAATTTGTTTTTTTCATCTTCATACACCTTCATAGCTTCATCATAATCAAGATATAATGACCATAAAAGGGGCGTTACTTCCATTTTTTTCACTGTGATTTCATAACCTCCAAAATCACATTTCCGGTTCACTTCCAGAGTTGTCGGAGGCTTTACTGCACCCAGAGTCCATTTAAAATCCCATGTTCCATCTGTAATAACAGTCGTATCATAATCTCCTTCCTCCGTAAGATTCTTTAATGTGATTTCTACTGTTTTATTACTCAGATCATAATCACCGTCATAAGATATACAGGCGTTAAAATATTTAAGATGTGTAGAATTTTGATCTGTTTTCAGTAACACATCCTGTCCTACCCCAGTATTGAAACTTCCAAATCTGTTATCGTCCACTGCATATACTTCTTTTCCATCGATCTTAAAATGTGTCATCTCCTCAAAAGAAGTATGATCAGTCATAGAAATACTGTCCTCTGTTTTCACTTCAAAAAAAGCATACAGGAATCCCTGATCCTGAATAGAATCTGTCAGGGTAACCGTCACACCATTTTGTGTTACAGACTGGTCTATATTCTGAATATAAGTTGATTCCTGCAGTGTCTCCTGCTGTTCCTCCGATGGATCCAGTCTTTTCACCAGGTAATCATTCCATTTAAAGAACTCTTTTGCAGCCACAGTAACAGCCATACCAGTACAGATTACTGCTGCTGCAATCAATAATCGTCCACTGATTTTTTTTCTTTTGTATTTTTTATCAACTGAATCCGCCTGTTCAATCTGTTTTAGTGTATCTTCAAATTTATTATGAAAATCCTGTGGTACTTCCGGTGCGATATTATTCCATTTCTTCTCTAACATGACATTTTCCCCTTTCCTGTTATTCTCTTTAATTGCTTGCTGTTTTTCCCAGTTGCCGGTCTTTTCTCTTCTTCGGATAACTGCACCTTCAAAAACTCTCTTGCACGTGAAAGTCTGCTTTTGATCGTTCCTTCCGGAATATCCAGAGCCTCACTGATCTCTTTCAATGAAAATCCTTCTAAATAATACAATGTTACCAAAACCCTCAGATCCTCCGGAAGTTCCATAATCGCCATATACAGATGACTGTATCTATCCTCCTCAGTCATTTTCATATTGTCCATATATTCTTCATATGGAATAACATTTTTTCTTTTCCGAAGAATCCCTTTGCATTCATTGATCAATATCCTTGTGATCCATGTTCGGAAATATTTTTCTTTCTTTAAAGTGGGAAGTTTTTCATATGCCTTAAGAATTGTTTCCTGCACAGCATCCCCACAATCAGAGTCATTCTTCAGAATGGACTTTGATATATGATACAGCATGGCTTCTGCATCCCGAACCTCCTTAATAAATACATCTTTTGTCATAACTTTGTCTTCTCCTTTTGTCCAGCTGGATTACTACTCATGTTTACTTTTACACTAATTAGATGCATCGGAAAGGAAATCGGTTCTCATAAAAGTATTTTTTTCCGTTGTCTCTTCCATTGCCAACGAAATATCCACTTTTTTTAATCTCTGTTCTGTTTGTGTTTTTTATGTAATTCCGTAATATATTCCTCAAGCTTCTCTTTGTCTTGCTCTTCACAGGCGACCAAAACCAAACACTGCTTAGATCAATCCGATATGCTTTTACTGTTTTCTCACCCAGTTTCTCTGTATATGTGCAATAATTCCAGAAACGGTGCTAATTTATCCGGTAGTTTCATTTTTACTCTCTTACGTTTTTTACATTCTCCGTATTATACTACCATTTCACCAGAATATTTTCAGAAATTTTACAAACAAAAAGATGGACATAAGCAAGATCATACATGACAGAAGCACTCCTTGCATTGCCAATCAGATCCAGATTCGGATATTCATCAACGATGGATAGCAGGTTGTGTTTTGTATCCCAGCTGTCACAAGGGATGATGACATGATCTTTGCTGTGAAATTCAGGCATAACATGACTCTCACAAAGCAGTGTCCATTCAGATAGTTGGAACCGTTGTGTGCGGCCCAGTATAGATAATATCAGCAGAAATAAGGTATCTGCTGTCGGAACAAAAAAAGTTTCAAAATAGATCAAAAAATATTGCTGAAGTCTACCTATCAGTGTTTTTTCGCTGTATAATGTTTTTGCCGTACAGGGTCACTTTCCTTTGTAATGTTTTATGCCAAATTCATTATACATCAGGAAATCCTGTACGATATTTTTTTATAAAAAAGTTGTAAAGTGGTGTATCAATATCATAATTTTCTAAAATTGAAACTTTTTGCTCTTTGACAGGATATATAAGAATGTAAAGGTTAAAAGCTTTTAATTTTTGAAAATATTAAAAAGAAAGTAGGATTGATATGACAGATGAAGCAGAACTTTTGCAGCGTCTCAGGAACAGAGAAAAAAATTCAATAGATGAAGCAATCCGAATTTATACGCCGTATTTGAGTACTGTTTTGTATCATATGGCCGGCAATTCACTGCCGAAAGAGGATATTGAAGAAATTGTGGCAGATGTGTTTGTTGTACTTTGGAAGAATACCGGGAGGATAGATTTGCAGAAAGGTACATTACGGTCATATCTTGCTGCTGTTGCCCGGAATTTTGCTCTGAAACGGATAAACAGAAAGATGGATCATACATCTCTTGAAGATATTGAGCTGTCAGATGGCAAAAATTTCATGGAAGAGAATTTTCACAATAATTATGTATGGGAAACAGTTATGAGCCTTGGCGAACCTGACAGCGAGATTTTTGTAAGGCGGTATAAATTTGATGAAAAAATCAAGGATATTTCAAAAGCAATGGGACTTAATATTTCTACAGTTAAGACCAGACTTTCAAGAGGAAAAAGAAAACTCAGAAAAATGTTATCGGATGCGGAGGAAAAATTATGAGAAGAAAAAATTTGCTTAAAGAATTGGGAATACAAAAACAGGCAGATATTTCCTGCAATGCTCTTGATATTGATACAGAGAATGTCAGACAGAGAGTCTATGCAAAACTTGACTTCGCAGATACAGAAAGGGAGCAAACGACTATGAGATCAAAAAAGAAAATATTACCTTTGTTGATAGCTGCAACACTTACAATTGGAGTTACTGCTATGGCAGCAACAGGAAAGATTTCAATGTGGACAGGTTCATCTGCATCACGTGCTGATTATACATCTCTTCCAACGTCAGAACAGATTACAAAGGATATTGGGTATAGACCGGTATTGATTGATACCTTTGAGAACGGGTACTGCTTCAAAGAGGGCAATATTATAAAAAACAGTTTTAAGGATGGCAATGCAAATGTAATTGAGAATTTTAAATCTGTGTCCTTTGATTATCAGAAGAATGGAGATGTTGTATTGTTTGAACAGCAGAAATTTAACTCAAAACTTACTCCGTCAGGTGATATTATTGCCACTGTAAATGGAACAAATTTGTATTATGTACATTATATAAATAAAGTGGTATCAGATGATTACGAATTGACAGAACAAGATAAAAAAGACCAGTCCAGTGGAAAAGTTATATTCAGTTACAATGACAGTGCTTCTCAGATTGAAGTCAGTCAGGTTCAAAGCGTTAACTGGAATAAGGATGGCATCCAGTATGATTTGCTGCAAATAGATGGAAAATTATCTGCCGGAGAACTTGCAGATATGGCGAGAGAGATTATTAATAACAGAAGATAAAGAAAAAAGATGGTGGATTCAGTCCGGTTCACCATCTTTTTGTAACTGTTGTGGAAATACCTGTATCGCAGCTGATGCATAATATGTTATAATTTACAGATACTCTGACCATGACATCGTATAATAAAAAATGGCGAGATGCTTATCGTAACACCCCGCCAAACATCCAATTACACAACATTTGAATAATCAGATTCTGTTCAATCTTTTATACTGTCAACAATTCAGCATTTTTTATGATATCTTTTATCTTTTTTTCGTCCATTTCAGCTACATCCGCGATCTGAGCAGCTGTATAACCTTTGTTGTACATTTTCATAATCATTTCCCGTTTACCCATCTCAATTCCGGTTTCAATTCCAGTCTCTTTAATTTTCTGGCTCAAATTACACATAATACTCACATCCTCTCTAAAATCCTTTTCCATTGGAATTGCATATTCATTTCCAATGATATCCAGTTTTTCGTTTGCTGTTAAATCCTGAGATAACAATGCTCCCAGTAATCTATGTAATTCATATTTCTCCTCATGCTTCGGAAGTTCTTTGGCAAGTCCGATCATTACGATATTAACCAAGTCCAGTTTGCCTTTCCATGCATGGGAATTTACAATACTATCTTTCACCAGGTGAATGTGTTCCAGACTATTTTCCGGCATATTCATACAAACCCAGATGGAATAGACTCGCTTGATATCATTATAATTTGAATTTGAAAAATCTCTTTCTTTTTGCGAAGAAATCATACGGCTTACATAAAAGATTGCCCGATTCAATATATCATACCCGTTTGGTTCGTCCTTTTGGGCTTCTACATTGATAATAATCTGCGACAATCCATCCCTCATTCTGACATAAAATATAATATCAAATCATATCATTCCCTCATGAAGCTCCGGATTTTCAGAATTAAGACCAACCACACGAGATCCAGCATTTTTAATAACAGCATTAGTAAGACCAGTTTCTATCGGAACAGTGTTAATAAATGGTTCGCCTTCAATGTAAGAAACCACCTCTTTCGGATCCATTCCTGCATATTCATCAACAGTCTTTACTAATATATGGGCCAGGATACTTTTCTGGCCAAGTAATCGTTTCGCGCTTTCATCATATTGTGCGTCTTTATCCGTCGTAAGAATCGTATTTTTGATTTCTGTATTCAAAGTCTTTCTCCTTTTCTACAGCACTTTAAAAACTATTCTTCGGCTATATATTTATTATACTCTAAATCTGCGTTTTCAACAACATCCAATTACCTATAGATTTTGTGAATATCCACTTTTGGTTTTAATACGTAAAAATCTTTTATAATATAAACAGTATCTCCTTGCTTACATCATAAAAGATTTCTCCAATAGTCTATATTAATTTTAATCATTTACTACTAAAAAAATAGATAATTGCAAATTCGTTTCCCAGTGCCATGCAATCATCAGAAAAAAATGTCTAGGTTGTTTTATGACCACATTTTTACCCAGTTTTTGTTGCTGCTTGAGCGTATTCCTTACCACTGAGTACCATTTACTGATAGAAGTTCATGAGTCGTTAAACCGCATATTTCCTGTATTTATGCGAGTTTCCGGAGATACTGAAATTTCACTACCACATTTTTGGACTCAATGCCATTCTGTCTAAATCTCCTATTCTATACGGTTCTATACGGTGTAACACCGTTTTATCTTAAATCTGACCATGTTTGTGCCACAGTGAAAATTGCTTTTTAGATCTGTGTATAAACATGGCCAGATAGTAGTTAGTTGCATTTTTAAAACTTATTAAGTTTAACATATCCGGGCAGGAGGTTCAAGATACTGTGATGAGAAAATTTTATTAAAATTGTTTTCGGCTTATTTTATCAAAGACTCAGATCATTCTATATTGAATCGAAGTTCTAAAGGCTTTCTTTTTAATAGCCTTTCACTTCGGCGATCCGGCTGGGAAGTTCCAATATAAACAGAAAATTCATCACTGTCTATATACCTTTTTCCTTCTTCATCCACAATCTGCAATGCATCTTTATCAATTTCTATTTCAAAAGTTTCTTTTTCTCCGGCATTCAGATGTACTCGTTTGAATGCACAGAGGTGATAATTTCTTACCGCATATTTTGATTTCCAGTCCTTGATATAAACCTGCACTACATCGTCGGTGTCTGCCAGACCTTCATTTTTTACAGTACATTTTAATTTTAAATTCTTATGTTTCTGTGGCTTTTCCGTAAATTCCGCAGCTTCTGCAAATACATCTCCGTAGGTAAGCCCAAATCCGAAGGGATATAATGCTTCCTTCTTCATATACCGGTAAGTTCTGTTTTCCATGGAATAATCGGTAAATTCCGGAAGATCATCGGTATCATAATAGAATGTAACTGGAAGCTTTCCGCTAGGGGACACCTTGCCAAATAATATGTCTGCCAGTGCTGTTCCGCCTTCAGCACCCGGATACCAGGCTTCAAGAACTGCATTTGTATGTTGATCTGCATAACGAAGATCCATTGCACTTCCTGACATTAATACGGTGACAACTGGTTTTCCAGCTGTTGCAACCGCTTCCAGAAGCTTCTGCTGACAAAGAGGAAGCTCCAGAGATTCCTTGTCTCCTGCCTGACCTGCATTTCCCTCATCCGGTTCTTCTCCCTCAACAGTTTCATCCAGGCCAAGCACAAGAACAACAAGATCACTGTGTTTTGCAGTAATTATCGCTTCTGAGATCCGATCATCCGGCCATGCTAGAGGCTCGGTCTTATCCTTATACAGATGGCAGCCTTCTGAATACAGAACTCTGCAGGTTTCTCCTGCTTCCTTTTGGATTCCATCCAAAACAGTTACATAATGTGAGGAAGTTCCGTGATAATTTCCAGAAAGCACTCTTCTGCTGTTTGCATTTGGTCCTATTACACCAATTGTCTTTATTCTGCTTTTATCTAAAGGAAGGATTCCATCATTCTTTAAAAGAACGATTCCTTTCTCTGCCGCTGTGACCGCAAGTTTTCTATGTCCCTCACACTCCACAACTTCATAAGGAATACTGTCATATTCACTTCCATCAAATAATCCTAATAGAAACCGCGTTGTATACAGTCTGACACAGGATCTGGTAATCTGCTCTTCCGTGATCAGTCCCTTCTTCAGCGCAGCCATTATATAAGCATACGTGCATCCGCAGTTTAGGTCACAGCCCGCATCCAGCGCCATTTTTACAGATTCTTTTGGCCCTTCCGTCACTTTGTGGTTCAAATGGAAATCCCGGACTGCCCAGCAGTCTGATACAACATGTCCTTTGAATCCCCAGTCATCTCTTAATATATCTTTCAGCAATGTTTTACTTCCACAGCATGGTTCGCCATTTGTCCGGTTATAAGCTCCCATTACAGCTTCAACGTCCGCTTCCTTCACAAGGGCTTCAAAAGCTGGAAGATAAGTTTCATACAAATCTTTTGGAGAAGCCTTCGCATCAAATTCGTGTCGGAGTGCTTCTGGTCCGGAATGTACTGCAAAATGCTTTGCACAGGCTGCTGCCTTCATTGTATCCCCATCGCCCTGAAGTCCTTTTACAAATGCGACCCCAAGTCTTGAAGTCAGATAAGGATCCTCTCCATAAGTTTCATGTCCTCTTCCCCATCGAGGATCCCTGAAAATATTGACATTGGGAGACCAGAACGTAAGGCCTTTGTAAATATCCCTGTCCCCTTCCCCGGAAAATGCATGATACTTTGCTCTTCCTTCTTCTGCGATTACATCTGCAATTTCTTTTAGTTTTTTATCATCAAACATTGCAGCCAGTGCGATCGCCTGCGGGAAAACAGTAGCAGTTCCGGCCCGGGCCACTCCGTGAAGAGCCTCATTCCACCAGTTATAAGCGGGAATTCCAAGGCGTTCAATTGACGGTGCATCAAACTTCAGCTGCCCTGCTTTTTCTTCTACCGTCATTTTGGCAACTAGCGCTTCCGCTTTTTTTCTTGCTTCCTCTCTATTCATCCTTATTCCTTTCCTGGTACAAGTACCGTTTCATTTCTCTTTGATGATTCCTGTGATTAGATCGATACTCATCCATGCATTATGTACATGGATATAATGTATGGATCTGAAACGACTGCACTTCCATTAAAATTCCGGTATATTCATAACCGTCTCCTGCCATTCTTTCGGGGACATTCCGTATTCTTTGCGGAATGCTTTATAGAATCCGGAATAATCTTTGAAGCCAAACAGCAGATAAGCTTCGCTGATCTTCATGTTATTCCGGATTGCCTCTCTGCATGCCTCCAGTCTCTTTTTCTGCACATACTGATGAACTGACATTCCAATATGATCCTTAAAAAAATGGGCAATATGATATTTACTGACAAAAAATTCTGCTACCATCCTGTCCAGAGACAATTCTTCTTCCAGATGCTCTTCAATATAGTCTATCAATCTTTCTGACAGCTGCTGTTCCTCCTGAACACTACGCTCATGTCTTTCATTATATACAGTCCGGTTTAAATGAAGAAGCAGATCGCTGACGCACAGGGAAACCTTCGCCGCTTTTCCAAAATGATTGGAATAAATTTCCTCCAGCAAATGAAATACTTTTGTCTGAATCGTATTAAAAGCGATTCTGTCGTGATGGAAAATATATTCTCCTTTTGTCTGCACCAGCTGTATCAAATAGCCATACTCCCTAGCATCTTCCATCAAGCGGTTCAGATAGTCAACCGTAATCCAGAATACAAACCTTCTATAGGGCACGCTTTCATCGTGAATGACTGCATGATGCTCCAGACCAGGAGGCACTACCGCCACGTCTCCGTATTGCAGCGGATATTCTTTTTTCTCTATCTCAAGAGATACATCACCCTCCAGAAAAAAATAAATCTCATAGTAATCATGGATATGGTTGGCAACCTTTTTCATATGCTGATCTTTATAATAATAAATTTCGAAGTCTCTTGAAACCATATACTGCCTTGTATTAAATTGGGTGTTTAACTTCTTTCTCATCTTCCGCCTCCGAACCACCGAAATATCGTTCCTATCCAATAAAATCAGCATATCATTTTACCGCAACTTTGGCAATGTATACAACAATTCTGCCACGACAAACGCATGAATGGTTAGCAACTGCAAATTTTATTTTTTCTACTTTTTAAGCTTCTAAAAGCTCCTCTAAATACTTAATTGGACGCAAACTTACTACGAACCTTTTCTTTCTCATTGACAACTTATGTCTTGATAGTTCTGCTGGTTTCAAAATACTCAGGCTCCATTTTCTTATAATGTTCAAATTTTGTGCCGCCATTTTATCGATTGTCGTATTTGCATCCTCCCGAAATGTTACATCCAAATGCCAATGCATACTTTCTATACTCCAATGACCTCGCACCGCTCGGCTGACTTCGTTGATATCCGTTTTTAAACTGCTTATAAAATATCGATATTCATACGTTATCTTTCCTGCTTTTTCTATTCGTTTCTTCTCCATTACAATGCTTCTCAGGCCTTTCCAATTCTTCTTTTGGCTCAGCCACCGGATATCTTCCGTCTGATAATACTCTCGGATCTCAATTTGCCCATGGGCTTTCTCACGGGTCTTCTTATATGCCCCCTTTTCGCGCATTTCTTTTTGAAACTCCTCATTCGAAAAGTATTCTTTTACATCTTCGTACATTGTGTATTGATTTTTCTTCAATGCCAGAACATAATCCGCTCGTTTCTGCCTGATTTTTCCTGCGATCGCTGTCTGCGTTCCCATTGCATCAATCGTAATGATCTGACCCTTTATCTGGATTTTTTCCAACAGCTCTGGAATCGCTGTTATTTCATTGCTTTTTTCTTTGACTGCTTTCTGTCCCAGACAAAATCCATCTTCCTTACTCCATGCAGAAACAATGTGACTTGCTTTTTCTTCTCCACGTTTATTCGAACACATCGTTTTTCCATCTATGCAGATGATCTTCTTCAACAGTTCTCCATCATTTTTATCCAGCCGCTCCTGCCATTTTCCATAGAGCTGCTGCAGAATTTCGGGCGATATCATCCCCATGACACGCCGGATCGTATCATGAGAGGGGATTCCGTTTTTTAGTTCAATATACTTTCGAAGATAATCCTGATAGCTTTCTGCAAACAATGCCATCTCAACCCAGTCATCCGCATTCGCAAGAGTTGCAAACAACACAATGACAAGAATATCCTTCAACGTATGACGAACCTTTGTCTGCTGACGAGTATCTTCAATGTATTCCATCCACTCTAATAATTCCTGCATAAATAACACCCCTTTTTCTTTTATTTTACTAGAAAAGGGGTGTGTTCACAATTTATTTACTCATGCGTTTGTCGTGCGCATTTGGAATTTGCTATATCGATTATTTCATCCATCTCTCCACAGTTCGGATGATCTGTTCTATCTGTACAGGTTTGGACATGTGATCGTTCATTCCTGCTTCTTTGCATTTCTGGACGTCTTCCAGATAGGCGTTGGCAGTCAGTGCGATGATCGGGATCTGTTTTGATTCCGGGGATGGAAGACGGCGGATCGCCCTGGTTGCATCAAGACCATTCATCACAGGCATCTGCATATCCATGAGAATGGCATCGTATGTTCCGGAGGGATCGATTTCAAAAAGCTGTACACATTCTTTCCCATTTACTGCCCGGACACAGTGAATGCCGTACATTTCCAACTGTTCTTCCAGAATCTCATAATTCAGGTCATTATCTTCTGCGATCAGAAGCGTTTTTATGATCCTGGATGGCCTGAGTTTGAAGAACGGAATTTCCGCGGTTGTCTCTGATACTTCCTGCTCCCTGATAAAAGGTACATCCAGAGTCACACGGAAAGTGGTTCCCTCGTGGAGTCTGCTTGTTGCTTCAATGGTTCCGTTCATCTGGTCGACGATCTTTTTTACAATAGCAAGGCCCAGGCCGCTTCCCTGTACTTTATTCACTCTTGTATCAATTGCTCTGGAAAACTGAGAATACATTTCTTTCATGAATTTTTCGCTCATTCCAATCCCGTTATCCCGGACAATGGAAACCAGGCGGATCTTATCTTTATCCGGAAATGGTTCCTCATAAACTTCCAGTTCAACCGTTCCTCCCTCAGGAGTATACTTCACTGCATTGGATAACAGGTTCATGTAAATCTGACCGATCCGCAGACGGTCAGACAGCACGGTATCATAAATAATGTCATGTCGGTTACAGATAAATTTCTGGTTCTTATCTTCTGCTGTTCCACGGATATTCTGTTCGTAAAGTTTACATAATTCAGACAGTTTTACTGGCTCAGAATCAATGCGAAATTCCCCACTTTCGATCCTGGAGATATCCAGGACATCATTGATCAGCTGCTGCAGATTACTTCCACTTAAGTTGATCTTATCCAGACAGTCCAGTATTTTGTCCGGTTCATGGAGATGGTTTCTTGCAACTCTGGTAAATCCCATAATGGCATTCATAGGAGTCCGGATGTCATGGGACATTCTGGAAAGGAACTCTGATTTTGCCTCATTGGCACGGTTGGCCTCTTCTACCGCATCTATGAGATATTTTTCCCGCCTTTTTTCCTCACTGATCACGCGGATCACAAGCAGAACCTGTCTGGCTGTTCCATCTTCCGCTC
This sequence comes from Blautia sp. HA9023, assembly GCF_056504095.1. Classification (NCBI taxonomy): domain Bacteria; kingdom Bacillati; phylum Bacillota; class Clostridia; order Lachnospirales; family Lachnospiraceae; genus Blautia; species Blautia sp. HA9023. The sequence goes on from NZ_JBWLUR010000002.1 coordinate 52,959, forward strand.
TTGACTGGACAATAAACCTGGCCAGATGCCAGTTGTTATCTGTGGCAAGGTAGTCAACTGCAATGGACTCCTCTTTTTCCAGACGTTTTTTCAGAGTGGAGAGGTCATAAAACTGTTTTACCATGGCCCTGTATTTGGACGCGACTTTTTCGCTGCTATCACTGGTGATATGGGCAGCTGCGGTTCCCTTCATTCCTGTAAAACGGTGATTTTCACTGCCGCCGGTAATCTCCTCATAATAAAAATCCTGAAGGTCGATCCGGTAGATCATGTAGTAGATCTTACTGATGGCGGATATGATCTCATTGTTCATTTTCACTTCTGCCAGAGAATCTTCCAGCTCTCTCTGATGATTTCGCTCCTCCTTTATGATCTCATCTACATGACGAAAAGCGATCAGAACCGGAAAATCCGTTGAAGAAGGAAGTCTGGTGGCTCTGATTTCAAAATACTGATGCCTGTTGGCATTTTCCCGGGACTGATATCTGCGGCTGATCTTATCCCTGGTTTTAAGCTCGCCTATCAGATTCTGACAGTCAAATGTCTCCAAAAAATCCGGCGCGGATTCTTTTATGACAAAATGATCATAATAGTATTTCAGTTCTTTTGAGTAACAAAGTATGATTTTTTCTCTGTTTTTCAGAATCTTCGGAGCGTTGGCACCCTGTTCCAGTTTTACAACTTCGGCAGTATCATCCAGAAGATTGACTTTATATACAGAAGTACAGTCCTCACAGAGAACATTCAGGATCTGACGTTCTTTTTCCATGCTTTCAAGATTTTTTCCCAGAAGCGTAAACATGCGGAGATTTTCCCTGGCTGTATTCAGATGAGCACCTACGAACGCAAGCTGATGAATAAACAGTTCTGAGATTCCTTTATAAAAATGATCCATTCCGATAAATCCGCTTAAATGGTCTCTGCTGAAAATAGGTGCGAGGACGCGGGAATATGTGTGATGTTTCTTCATCAGGTTGTATTCCTGTTCCATAGGAGAAAGTTCTTCACAATCTGTAACCTGGATCGTCAATCCTTTTTTCAGTTCGTCTGTCCAATGTGGAATATCCTCTACCGTGATTTCTGAAAATAACTGTTCTTTTTCTAATATGTCGTCCTCATTTTTCCATTCATACTGAAGACAGAAGTATTCTTTTCGGTTCTTTTCTTTTTTATCAAAAATATATACTCGATCGGCACCACTGCATTTTCCAAGCAGTTGCAGCATTTCGTAAATTGCGCCATCCAGTTCTTCGTTGTTTTTTACACGATATTTCCGTTTAATGTCCTTGTGATATCCTTGATACTTACCGGTTTTGGTATATATCCGTTCATGCCAGCTTCTGAGCCGTATAGGACATCAGAAGTGCACCATCTGCATCACCATTTCCTTTCCACGGGGTAAAATAAAAAAAGCACCATGTTCAGACAGAGAGAACTATAGTGCTTTTGAATTATGCAACTGGCTGCCATTTTACAGGCCCTATAGCTTTGCGCCACAGTCTTTCGGCTGCTTTGCCCGTGTTTGTTTTTTTAACAATTTTAGTGTATATTTATACGGAAAATTTGTCAATTATTGTTTGGAATTTTTTTCAACTGTGAAAAGGCTTTTAGCATTTCTTTTTCGCCGTAATCATCAAATTGTATCACAATGGTATCTTCGGTTTCGGAGATAATGGACCCGCGGCCGTATTTGGGATGTTCTACAAGTTGTTTTGGTGTTTCTGGTGGGATGTTTTCCGGCAATGCTGTCTTTTCATCTGGGGATAAAGAAGTTTCCTGTTCCTGGGATCTGGCATATTCTTTCGGTGTTTCCAATTTTCGGAGTTTTTCTTCCAGGATCATCTTTTTCAGGTCCTGAAGGTGCCGGGCAGCTTCTTTTGTATCTCTTGTGGCATCTGCCGGATGGGCAAGATATTTCTCCGGAAGACTGGAAAGGTAGCGACCTGGACCTGGAAATACCCGCGCAGTTCCGGGATTGATGTAAAAAGATAATTCCAGGAATTTCCTTGCTCTTGTCATTCCCACATAAAACAGTCTCCTCTCTTCCTCTTCTGTAGAAGCATCACGGCTATTTAAGGGAATCAGCCCATCATTTACACCAATGATAAATACGTAATCGAATTCCAGCCCTTTGGAGGCATGGAGCGTCATCAGTTTTACAGATTCTCCGGAAACCGCATCTTTTTCCGGTTCCATGCCATTCAGTACAAGATCATTAAGAAAATCCCTGATACTGTGATAGGATTCCATTTTCTTTAACAGGGAAAGGATTTGCCTCCTGTTTTCTTTATAGTCGCTGGAAGACGGTCGGAGATATTTTTCCAGAGAAAGCTGTTCCCACAGATTTATGTAGCCGGAGCCTGTGTCCCGATACTCCCACATGGCCTGAAAAAGTAAGGATTTCGAGAGAAATACACTCCCTTGTGTAAAATTCAGAATCTCTGTCCGGGCTTTTTTTGAGTTCCATCCTTCCCCGAAAGTTTTGTCGCAAAGGACATAAGTTCCGCTGGTAAGATCCTCATGATTGCTTAAAAAACGCAGTATATGAAGAAACCAGGCAAGAACCGGAATATCCTGAATGATTTTCTTCTGAGAGATTTCATATGGGATCTGATGTTTTTCCAGAACTTTTGAAAGGATCTCTGACTGGCTCTGAAGCCTGTAAAACACTGCGACCTCCTCAAGTGGAACGCCTCTTTCATGAAGAGCAAGGATCTTTTCTGCCAGATATTCTGCTTCCTGAAAAGGATCGTAATGATTTTTGACAGAGATTTTTTCTCCTTCTTCCTGTACGCCGGTAAGAGAATCCCCGGATTCCTGAAATCTTCTGGAAACTGCCAGGATCGTCTGGGAAGAACGGTAATTTACAGGAAGGGATAGTTCTTCTGCGTGATACAATTCACGGAATTTATAAAAAATATTGAACATACTTCCACGCCAGCTGTAGATCACCTGATTGGGATCGCCCACTGCAAAAAGCCCGACTTCCGGTCTTTTTAATTGACGAATCAGTTCAAACTGAAGTTCATCGCAGTCCTGCACTTCATCAATGATGATCCATTTCAGCTGCAAAAGTTGCTGTGGATGATCTTTCAGAAGTTTCGTGGCACACTGCAACAGGTCTTCGTAGCTCATTTTGTTCTGTTTCCGTTTTTCTTCTGTAAGGAGAGTTACCAGTTTCGGAAAATCGTCCTGGTATCCGGGCTGTCTGGATGTGGCTGACCTGTATTTATGATCCAGTCTTTTTCGAAGACGGTTTTTATATTTGATCCTGAGAGTATGCTGGTGGATCAGCTGATTGGCAAGTTCCAGTTCTTCTTCAGGCAGACAGACCTGGAAATCTTTTGTGTAGCCAAGTTCTTCTAATGGAAGCACTTCCTGAAGGAGCTTTAGGGCAATGCCGTGGAATGTTCCATAGAAAAGAGACGAGGGGTTTTCTTCTATATTTTGGATCTTCAGCCTGTTTTTGATCTCGCCTGCTGCTTTATTTGTAAAGGTCAGAACGATCATATTTTCCAGGGGGATTTTTTTCTGCTGGTGAAGATAACGGATCTTTTCGATAAGAACCGTTGTTTTTCCGCTTCCTACGTTTGCGCGGACCAGGCAGGCATTATGTTCATCCAGAACCGCTGTTTTCTGATAATCATTCAGTTCCATATGTTTCATCCTTTTTCAGAGTGTGATATCTGCGCATCATTTTTTCACGTTTTAGCATATCTTCCGGTTTCTCTGTATCTGTAAGGATCGCAAAGCGGAAATCAACCGGAAGAAAGACGTAAGTACTGAGCACATTGGAGATTCCTGTTCGGTTCTCCTGCATATTGGCCCATTCTGCATAAAACGGATCTCTCAGATAGAGGATCAGAGAGGAGGCTTTGACTTCCAGTCCGGATACCATTGAGAAAAATCCTGCAAATGTATTATTATTTTCTTTGACCCGATTGCAGAATAAAACCCACTTCTCCTGCAGATCAGATAATGTGAATTCCCGTTGTCCTGATCGATTCCATTCTGTATTCTTTTCATCCGGATAAGAAATATTCCTCGTTTTCTGCACGGTCAGTTCCGATTCTTCAGATAAATTTTTCAGCCCCCACAGGATCACGTTCCGGTCAAGCCTGTCATTTCCAATACAGACTGCACAGCCGTTTTTGCACCTGCAGCCGGAAACCATTCGGATAGCCTGTTCTGTCACTTTGGGGATCAGATCATAGATCTTTTCTGCAAATCCAAGGCCTCCTACATAACGGTCGTAAAAATAGAGAGAAACCTCCTCAGAAGTGCTTCCGGAAAGTTCCAGTGCATTGGTGGACATTGCCACCCCAAGATCGGAACCTTCTGTCATTGTCACCATCAGAGCTGCATTTTTCAACGCAAACATCAGACCTTCAAAGTGGTTATTTCTTACATAATAACCGTTTCTGTCCGGCTGTAAGAGATTGCGGTACTGTCTGACCACATTTTCAGGAAGTCTGAGCCAGGTAGCTTCTGTGTCGTAATTCTTGGAAAGTGGTTTCGTGAGCTGTTCAAAACCCAGGTTCTGATGATTATGGAACTGCATTTTTTTATACATGTATACAAAATCTGCAATATTTACATCTCCAAAAGAAAGTTCACTTCTCTCCCACTGCTGCTTTTTATGTCTGTGTATGATACGGATATTGGTCTCGCTTCCAGGTACTGTGTAATAGTTTCCATGAAATGGCACAGCTTCCACGATCTTGCTTTCCAGGTTCATTTTTACAACCTGGTAAAAATCTCCGTCGTGCCATGTAAACGGCACCTTCATGGATCTCATGAAAAGCCTGTTCCTCATCCATCTCCGTGATATTTTTTCCGGTTTCCTTGTTAATGAGCTGATACTTGTTCTGATCAATATTCCGGAGGGAAAATTCTCCTACAGGATAAAGTCCTCCTGACCAGGCGAAGCGGCCTCCCATATTCCGGACTTCATCTACTTTCATAAGTACAGGGATCGTCTCCCCAAGATCCGGGAATAATGCACCATCATCCAGGGTTAACGGAAGTTCCGCTGCCGCAGCCCGGATATGTGCAAGCTGGATCAGAAGATTGTCTGGATCAACGATGGCATTTTCACTGCTGTGTTCAAAAAGCCATTCCGGTTCCAGAGCGATATACTGATCCATGGGAAGATTGGCAAGAATCAGATAATTGGTGCATTTTCCACTTCCTCGTCCTGCACGGCCTGTCTGCTGCCAGAAAGATGCTCTTGTTCCCGGATAACCGGCCAGTACCGTTGTACTGATCTTTCCGATATCGATTCCCAGTTCTAATGCATTGGTGGATACAAGGCCAAGAAGATCCCCTGAGATCATACGCTGTTCGATGCTTTTTCTCTCCAGAGGAGTGTAACCGCCACGGTACCCGGAGATTTCTTCTTTTCTGGCTGTCCCTAAGAACCCTGCCGCATCCAGATGGTCTCTGGTTTCTTTCACCAGGATCTCCACATTTTTTCTGGATCTGGCAAATGCCAGAAAGCTCTCCCTTCGTTCCATCAGCTGAGGAAGAAGGTCCGCTGCAACATTTATAACAGATTCTTTTCCGTAGGGGATGCCATCTTTATTCAGTTTCTCTTCTGGCTGGACCAGGCAATAGATCCGCTCTGATATTCCTGCACCGCTTCTGGCGATATTGATAAAAGATCTTCCGCAGATCTTTTCCGCAAGTTCCAGGGGATTGGCAATGGTGGCGGAACTGCATAAAAACTGAGGATCTGAGTGGTAATATCTGCAGATCCTGGATAAACGGCGAAATACATTGGCCAGATGAGAACCAAAAGCTCCTCTGTATACATGCAGTTCATCCAGAATAATGTATTTCAGATTGGAAAAAATAAAGTCGAATCCATATTTGCTGTGATTTGGAAGCATGGAGCCGTTTAACATATCCGGATTGGTAAGGATGATATTGGCACGTTCCCGGATCCTTTTTCGCTCAGCAGGCGGTGTATCTCCGTCATATACGCCGACAGATAAACGATGTTCCCCAAGTGCTTCCATCCAGGGGATCAGCGCACGGTACTGATCAGCTGCCAGGGCCTTCGTGGGATAAATAAAGATCGCACGGGTCACAGGATCTTTCAGGATTTCCTGAACCACCGGCAGATAAAAGCACAGGGATTTACCACTGGCGGTAGGTGTGGTGATCACGATATTTTCTCCAGCCATAGCATGGGAAAAAGCTTCTGCCTGGTGGGTATAGAGAGACTTTATATTCTGGCCGGACAGAAAATCCTGGATATCCGGATGCAGGCTTTTGGGAAACTCTGCATATTCCGGAGATCTGGCAGGGATTATTTTTTTGTAAATGATGTTCCCCTTCATGCTTGCTCCTTTGCTGTCAATTTATTCGATAGATATTATTTTTAATAAAAACAGTATAACATAAAAAAAGCGATACCATATAGTTTTATCTTCCCATATGACATCACTTTTCTATTTTTTATGCAGATTTTTCAAGTATATGTTACAGTGCAGTGCCTTTCTTTGGTACAAAGAAACGGCTCATATCTGCATGTTCCAGCTTAAGCAGTGAAATTTTTCTATCAATTCCTCCTGCATATCCTGTGAGACTGCCATTTGTGCCTACTACACGATGGCATGGAATGATAATAGAAATTTCATTATGTCCAACTGCACCACCAACAGCCTGGGCGGACATATGGGAAATATTTTCTCTTTCAGCTATTTTACTGGCAATTTCTCCATATGTGATCGTTTGTCCGTAAGGAATCTCTGATAAAATCTGCCACACAGCTTGTCTGAATGTTGATCCCGCAGGATGAAGAGGAGGTGTAAATGTTGGCTTTTCACCGGAGAAATAGATATCCAGCCATTTTTTTGCTTCTGAAAGAATCTCCGTTTCCTGTGAAATCCTCTCGTCCGGAAGTGTATTCGCAAAGTATTTCTGTCCTTCAAACCATAAGCCTGTAAGTCCAATTTCATCTGCTGCCAGTAAAATTTCTCCTAACGGTGATTTATATTTGCATGTATAGATCATAGTTTTCCACTCCTTATTTCAGTAGTGTTACCTCAAGTATAATTTATGTGAAATAGTTATCTTTAATTATGTGAAAAAACGGAGAACACAGCAAGGTATCCTCCGCATATAATATAGTGGTATGTTATCTGCTATTTTTACTGTTATATTACATTTTACTGCTATTCACAGGTGCTTTAATTCCAGTAATCTGTTTTTTGCTTCAGATCAATATTTTTACTGAAGAATACAGGATTTTTTTTCTGCCGGATCTGTCCTTCGTAATCCTTTAATGCTTTCAATACGGTGTTGGACAATAGCAGGATCACCGGAATGTTGATCAGTGCCATTACTCCCATCAGTACATCAGAGATGTGCCACAGTAATGTCATCTCCATTCCCGCTCCCAAAAACACCACCAGTGCTGATACAAGGCGAAATCCCGTCATGAATTTCTTACCCGGCTGCTTTTTAAGGATATAAGTCAGCAGATTATCACAATAGAAGCAATTTCCCAGCAATGTAGTGAAAGCAAATAATACCATTGCGATCATAATAAAATATGGTCCAAAAGAACCAAGAGTCTTGTGAAGTGCTGCCTGCACCCACGGTGCTCCCTGAAGCTCTTTTGCCGGTGTCACACCAGATACCAGACACATCATGGCAGTTGCAGTGCACAATAATAATGTGTCAATAAACACAGACAGCATCTGTACCAGTCCCTGTTTAACCGGATGACTGACCATTGCAGACGCCGCCGCATTGGGGGCAGAACCGATACCTGCTTCATTGGAATACAGACCTCTTCGTATTCCCTGCATCATAGCTGATCCGGCAAATCCGGCAAAAATTGCTTTAAAATCAAATGCTTCTTCAAAGATCTGTGCCAGTACCGATGGAAGCTGTCCGATATTTAGTACCACTACCAGCAGGGATATCAGAATATATACAATGCCCATAAATGGCACTAAAGTAGAAGTTACTTTCACAATTCTGTTACCGCCACCCAGCAGACACCATCCCGTTACCAGCGCCAGAATTCCTCCAATGATCCATGGCGTGATCTCTGCATTATAAAATGGCTGACCGGAAAATGTAGACTGCAGATTATAGGAGGCCAGCATATTAAATCCAAACGCGTAAGTCAGGATCATGGCTATACAGAAAACCACTGCCAGTCCTCTGCTGTGCAATGCCGCCTCTATGTAATACGCCGGGCCGCCGTAGCACTGGCCGTCTTTTCCTTTTTTCTTATATATCTGCGCCAGTGTACTCTCTGCCAGAGCTGATGCGCTTCCAAGAATGGCAATGATCCACATCCAGAATACGGAGCCCACACCACCGATACAGATGGCAGAAGATACTCCTACAATGTTGCCTGTCCCTACACGAGATGCCGTGGAGACCATCAGTGCCTGAAAGGATGATACACTTTCGTCTCCCTCTGGTTTCTCCATTACAGCGCTGCAGGCGTTTTTGAATAAACGTACCTGTGGAAATCTGGTCCGGACAGTAAAGTAGATGCCGGAACCAATCAATATTACAATCAGTAATTTGCTGTAGAGAAACGTGTTGATTGCGTCAATGATCGTTTCGAACATAAATCCTCCTCGTAACAGAATTTTTTATCATACGATAATATCGGATAAAAACCCGAATTGTTACCATAATACAATATTTCTGCTATTTTGAAAAGAGGTTATCCGCAGGAGTTCATGAACCTGGAAGATTTTTCTTTCCATAAATTTCATTAAGCACAATTTTCCCCACAAATTTCCCTGTTTTTCAGCTTTTCAAATCTGTTTCCACCGATCAGGATGTCCCTGTATTTTTTTACGATCTTCATTTTCAGAGGAGGGGTTACCTGCAAGGTTGCCGACACAACAGCCAGGTCTACTTTGCCCTCTTTCAGAGCATTTACGGAATCTGTCGTACTGTTATTCAGAATTTTAAAATGTACGTTCGGGTACAGGATATTGAAATCCCGGACCGCCTCAAACAGATAGCAGTGAAGAGCCGTTTCAGTTGCACTGATATAGATGGTTCCGTTTTCCAGGCTGATCAGGTTACTGAGATTGTTTTCTCCCTTAAAAAACTGAGCACATCCGGCAGCTATATATTCATAAAAAATTTATCCGTTTTAAAAGAGAAACTGTTCTTTCAGCTCCCTTTTTCGTTTACCGGAAGTAAATGCTGCTTCCACGGAATTCAGGAGCAACTGTTTTTTCTGTTCCTCTGTAAGGTTTAACAGGGAATCCATATACTGAAACTCATGGGAAAGGGTTGTTCTTTCAATGGCAGGATCATCTGTATTTAGTGTTACCTTAAGTCCCTGTTCCAGAAAATTTTTCAACGGATAGGAAAACATATCTTCCACTGCCCTGGTCTGCCGGTTGCTTGTGGGACACATTTCCAGAAAAATCCCGCTGTTTTTTACAAGTTGGATCACCTCTTCATTTCCTGCGATACGCACTCCATGCCCGATCCTGGATGCTCCCATACGGATGGCTGTTTTGACATCCTCGGCATCGCCGGCTTCACCTGCATGGATCGTAAATGGAACGTTGTACTCTTTTGCTTTCGCAAAAAGATTCTTATAGCTTTCTGTTGGAAAAAGTGCTTCTGCACCTGCAAGATCCACGGCAACTACTCCTCCATCCTCTGTGAGATATCTGCGGGCCAAGTCCAGAGTTTCCATATTTTCCTGCTGATTGGAGCTTCCACGCATGCAGCATAAGATCAGATTGCCTGGAATCGGAGATTTTTTCAGGCCACGTAATGCAGACTGGATCGCCGTTTCCTGGGTCATTCCTTTTTGTGTATGGAACTGTGGTGCAAAACGAAGTTCTGCGTAGATCACACCGTCTTTTCTCATTTCAGAAAGGATAAGATAAACGGCTTCTTCCAGTGCTTCTTCTGTCTGAAGAAGGGAAAGAGGCAGGTCAAAGCATTTCAGAAAATCATTGAGATTTTCGCAGGTATCCGGAACGGAAAGAAGGGAAAGAAGTTCCTCGTCTGTTGCAGCCGGAAGTGTGATCTGCTGCAATGCGGCAAGTTTTTTTGCAATATCCACGGTAATACAGCCATCCAGATGTGCATGTAGATCGATGTAGTGATTGGTTTTGTTTTCTGTTTTCATAGGCATTAAGTACCTCGCTGTTTGTATTTTTCTATATTATAACACAAAAATGAGCGCATGAAATTCCACATTTTATGGATACATGCGCCCTTTTCTGTTTTAACCAAATCAAGCAAGTAGCGAAGCGGATTGCGAATATCCGCTTGACTGCTTCTTCACATTTTATGAAATATTCTTATCCCTGAAATGATTTTACATTCTTTACGGCATCTGCAGGGAGGATCTCTTTATCATCCTCATCAATGTTGATAAGATGATATCTGTCATTTCCCATGTGCATTTCTTTCATATAGCTGAGCTGGCGAAGTCCGTGACGTGTCTCGATCCTCTCTACCAGATCTTTATGATCAGAATCCTTCAGTGCATACACAAGATCTACAGAAGCCTGGTCTGCTGCAAGGATATCTGTAGATGCCACGATTCCGATATTCGGTGTTACGACAGGTGCTGCTCCAACACCCTCACAGTCGCAGGAAACAGACATATTTCGAAGAACGTTGATAAATACAATACGCCTTTTACCGGGAACTTGGCAGTTCCGTCCTCATCCAGGATATCTACCGGGCAGAATGTCCAGCCATTTACCTTCAGAGTTTCACGATGCTTCTCCGTTGTGTAACGGTCTCCCTCGTAGTAGGTGTTTGTCTCTACGATATGGGCTTCCGGGATCTTATCTGCGATCAGTTCTTTTACCCACGGTGCAGGGATGATATTCGGTCCATGCTGCTCTCCTGTGTGAAGCTTGACTGCAATCTTACCCTTAAGGCTGCCGCTTACACGCTCAAAAATCTTCTTCAGTCCCTCTGCGGAAAGATCCTCTGTAAAATATACGGTGGATTTTTCTCCGGAACGGTCCCTATAAGGAATGTAATGTTCTCCACCTGTTCCAGGTACGATTTTTTTGTGTGCCATTTGTAATCCCTCCTGTGTTATATTCATAAAAAATCTCACTGCTTTTATGATACAAACTAAACTCAGGTTCAGGTCAAGGATTTTTTGTTAAATATAAAGGTTAATTCCAGACTATAAAATTTCATTCCGGTTTATATTGCCTGTGTGGCTTCTTTTAACCAGCCTTTTTCATCCTCATCCAGATACGGAGAAATTTTCTCATATACAAAGGCATGATACTGGTTGAGCAGTGTGCGCTCTCCGGTTTCCATCTGTTCGGGATCTATACCTTCCAGGTCAAAGGGTACCAGCGTCAGAGGTTCAAATTTCATAAACTGACCGTAGGCTGTTTTTTCGGCCTTTTTGCAGACCACAAGGTTTTCATGGCGGATACCAAATTCATTTTCCGCATAGTATCCTGGTTCATCGGAGGTGATCATTCCTTCTTCCAGAACAGGAGCCGGACGATCCACGAGATTTTTCCAGCGGAAGCTCTGAGGACCTTCGTGTACATTGAGAAGATATCCTACGCCATGACCGGTTCCGTGATTGTAATCCTCTCCCATAGCCCAGAGTGGTCCTCTTGCCAGGGCATCCAGATTCAGTCCGGTACAGCCATAGCGGAATTTTGCGGCTGCAAGGTTCAGGTGCCCACGAAGTACTGCTGTGAAATATTTCTTTTCTTTTTGGGTAACCGGGCCAAGTACAACGGTGCGGGTGATGTCTGTGGTTCCCTCCAGATAATGGCCGCCGGTATCCATCAGAACCAGTCCCTCTGGTTTCAGAGGAATACTGGTTTCTTCTGTGGCACTGTAATGAACAATAGCTCCATGTGCACCGTAGGCAATAATGGGATCAAAGCTGTTCCCCTGGAAGTTCTCTTGTCCGGAGCGGAACTCATAGAGTTTGTCCGCTGCGGAAAGCTCGGTGATCTCCTGCTTTCCCACATTCTTTTTCAGCCAGTGGATAAATTTTACCATTGCCACGCCGTCTTTGATGTGGGCTGTTTTTTCATTCTGGACTTCGATCTCATTTTTGATGGCTTTTGGAAGAAGGGACAGGTTTTCTCCATTCAGGATTGTTACTCCATCCGGAATGCTGCTGACCAGACGGCTGTTTACATTACTTTTTGAAAGATAAACCCTTTTCGATTCAGGGATCGTCTGCACATAAGTGTAAATATCATCATATGGATAGATGGTAACGCCATCTATGGCCAGAGCTTCTTTTACAGAATCCGGAAAAGCCCTCTCATTGGCAAAAAACCGGATTTCTTTCTCATCCATTACAAGATAGGAAAGCACTACCGGGCAGCAGTGGATATCATTTCCGCGAATGTTCAAAAGCCACGCAATATCATCCAGTGACGTGAGGACAAAGAGATCTGCGTCTTTTTCTTTCAGTTTGCTGCGGATTTCCCGGATCTTGTCTGCTCTGGATCTTCCAGCCCATTTTTCGGATAATTCCATTACCGGTTCACAGGAAAGTGCCGGACGGTCATCCCAGATATTTCCGATCAGATCCTCATTTACAGAAAAACGTACCTGTTTTCCCAGAAGGATTTTTTTCAATTTCCCGGCTTCCTCTGCGCTGACAGTACGGCCGTCGAAGCCGAGGCACATCCCTTCTTTCAGGTTTTCTTCCAGAAATTTATGGATCGTCGGTACATCCGGTTCCCCCATCTTAAACAGGGTAACCGGTGTTCCCTCTAACTGCTGTGCGGCCTGGATAAAATATCTTCCGTCTGTCCAGAGTCCCGCCATATCCGGCATGATGACAGCAGTTCCGGCAGAACCGGTAAATCCGGTAATATATTTCCTGCATTTAAAATAATCTCCCACATACTCGGAACCGTGGAAATCATCGGTCGGAACCAGATAAGCATCGATTCCCTTTTCTTTCATCTGTTTTCGAAGAGCGGTAATCCGTTCTGTAACTGTCATAACCTTATGCCTCCTCTGTATAACTGTTCTTTACTGCAAAACCATGATCCATAGGACCGCTTCCTTTTCCGAGATCCAGCATGGCAGCAAGAGCTCCGGAAATATAGTCTTTGGCACGATTTACAGATTCCACCATGGAAAATCCTTTTGCAAGGTTGGATGCGATGGCCGAGGAAAGAGTACATCCTGTTCCGTGGGTGTTGGGATTGTCGATCCTTTTTCCCTCAAACCACTGATATGTTCCATCCTCATAGAGAAGATCATTGGCATCATTAAGCTTATGGCCGCCTTTGCAAAGAACTGCACAGTGATACTGTTCGGAAACCTGTTTTGCAGCTTCGATCATATCATCGGTGTTTCTGATCTTTCGTCCGGTAAGCACTTCCGTTTCCGGGATATTGGGAGTGAGAAGATCCGCAAGAGGAAACAGTTCTTCTTTCAGAACATCCACAGCTTCTTCACTGATCAGCCTTGCGCCGCTGGTAGCCACCATAACCGGATCCACTATGATATTTTTCGCCTGATACTGCCGGAGCTTTTTGGCGATCATGCGGATCAGATCACTTTCGGAAACCATTCCGATCTTTACTGCATCCGGAAAAATATCTGTAAAAATACTATCCAGCTCCTGACCAAGAAATTCTGCCGTTGCATTCTGGATGGCTGCGACACCGGTGGTATTCTGGGCAGTCAGTGCGGTGATGGCACTCATGGCGTATACCCCGTTTGCCATCATGGTTTTGATATCGGCCTGGATCCCTGCGCCTCCGCTGGAATCGCTGCCTGCGATGGTTAATGCTGTTTTCATTTTTCGTTTCCTCCGTTTTCTGTAAATATATAATTCTGTAACTCTGTCAGATTTTGGCAGTAGATATGTGCGTCCTTTTTTAGCTGCTCCTGATCCGGTTCTCCCAATGCGTCATAGATGCCTGCAGTCAGAAATCCTGCTTTTCCTGCGGTCTGCAGTGCATAGAGAGAATCTTCCACTACCAGTGTCATGGATGGCTCCGTTCCCAGCACTTTCGCTGCTGTAAGATAGATCTTCGGAGAATATTTGCTTTCTCCGATCTCACTGGTGGTATAAATTTCTTTTAAAAAAGGAAGAAGTCCGTTTCGCTTTAGTGCCCGGCGGATATGTTCTTTTGGGCTTGAAGTTGCCACCACAGCCGGGATTTTCTGGCTAGCAAGATATTGAAAAAGTTCTCTGGCACCTGATTTTGCAGGAACTTCTTCAAAATAGTAGTTTTGGATCCGAACTTTCAGATCCTCCACGATCTTTTCTTCGGAAAACCCAAGAGCGAACCTGCTTTTCAGCCATGCCGCTCCCTGCTCCATACTCATGGGAAAAAGGATCTCTTCCATTCCCGCAATTGGGTGATATCCAAGATCTGTAATATATCGTTTTCCAAGTTCCCTCCAGATAGAAAGAGAGTCCAGAAGGACACCGTCCGCATCAAATATTATGGCTTTTACGAGAGAAATCATGTTTTTCCTCCTGAATAAAATTTTTTATGATATAAAAAACACGGATATACCACAAAAGATATATCCGCATTTTATTATAAGCCGCAGGTCCCCAAAATGCAACCGGGAGTTATCTGACAGTTTCTTTTTCCAGTCCAACTGGTTCGTACAGCTTTTTTAATGTTTTTACCAGTTCATCTTTCCCGGTGTCTTCGATACAGACATCGTATCTGCCTTCCACACTTCCGAATGTAATTACTTTATCCAGATTCAGCAGTGCTTTCCATGTTTCCTGATGTGTTGTGTGCCTCCATGATGCCGTAAGCCATGGTGCCCTTTCTTGCTTCAGATTTCTCTGCTTTTTTTCCAGTGAGTGCTTCCACTTTGGCTGCTTCTGCTTCCGGTACGATCTCTGTTCCATTTACCAGATATGCGCCGCCATCATATAACTTTACCATAATGTATTCGCTCCTTTTTCTTTTTTCACGATGTTTGTTCTTCGTGATTTTATTGTATCGCATCCAAAGCATTCTGACTAATTGCCAAAATGAATGCTGTTATAACTTTTTGTGAAAATAAATAAGGACAAAAATAACTAATCTTATAAAGAAATGTTGACAGAAATTCGTTACTATTTTATAATTTTCTTATAACTACGAAGGAGGTATGAATAATGAAAAAATTCAAAAAACTTTTGGTTTGTATGCTTGCAGTTATGATGCTTATTTCATCTGCGATTCCGGTTTCTGCGGCCACCCGCCCGGCGATCCCGACCTTAAGAAGTGCACAGATGACCAGTAGCGGACGTATGTCTCTCAGCTGGAAATCTGTAAGTAATGCAGATGGATACAAAGTTCGGATCTATAACTGCAGTAAAAAGAAAGCATCTTCCATTCATCTCAGTGGAAGGTACAACAACAACTATTATACAAACAAACGTGCGAACACAGCTTATCTTGTATCCGTATACAGCTACAGATGGGTAAATGGACAGCGAATTTACAGTATCGATTCGGATGCATTTGTATGCACCCCAAGAACATTAACTACTGTATCAAGCACAGCATCAACATTGACAGTTAAATGGTCCAAGCTTTATGGAATCAGTGGATATTATGTTTATAAATCTACCAGTTCCAATTCCGGTTACAAACGTTATGCAACTTTATCTGCCAATGCAACTTCTGTAAAAGTCAAAAGTTTAACTTCCTCAGGCAACACTTATTTCTATGTTGTGCCATACAGAGTTTATAAAGGAAAAAGATATACTTTTCCTCATAACATTTACCGTATGTATACAAGATATTATTATTACTAAATAACTGATATTCAGAAAGCAAAAAGCTTCCCTGCCAGAAGTAACTCTGGCAGGGAAGCTTTTTTTGTGTATTTTTATTCTTTTCCGTTTTTATTCTTTTCCGTTGAAACAATATGTACATATATTATCCGGATCGATTCCAATGGATTCCAGAAGATCGTCCAGTCTGTGATAGCGAAGGCTGGTAAAATTCTGCATCTTACAGATATCCTGCACCATCTGCTCATATTTCTCTGTATGCGGATCTGCATATTCATCCAGGACTTCCTGCGGACAGTTCGGCCCTTCTCTCTTCTCGATGACCTGACGTGCGATCAGCTCCATCTCGGATTTGGAGCGGGAGAAGTTTAAGTATTTACATCCGTACATGATCGGCGGGCAGGCAGGACGAACGTGAACTTCCTTCGCACCGCTACGGTACAGGAATTCGGTTGTCTCACGAAGCTGGGTACCACGTACAATGGAATCATCAATGAGAAGAAGTTTCTTGTCCTTGATCAGCGCACGTACCGGGATCAGTTTCATTTTCGCGATGAGGTTACGCTGATTCTGATTGGTTGGCATAAAAGATCTCGGCCAGGTTGGTGTATATTTAATGAATGGTCTTGCATAAGGAATACCGGATTCATTTGCATATCCGATGGCATGGGCAATGCCGGAATCCGGAACACCTGCTACAATATCCGGGTGAACAGAATCTCCGTCTCTCTTTGCAAGCATGCTTCCGCAGCGATAGCGCATCTCCTCTACATTTACACCTTCATAAGATGCTGTCGGATATCCGTAGTAAACCCAGAGGAAAGAACAGATCTTCATTTTCTTTCCAGGCTCAACCAGAGTTTTAACTCCGTCTGCTGTTACAAATACGATCTCTCCGGGGCCAAGTTCCTTATAATCTTCGTAACCCAGATTAATATAGGCATGACTCTCAAAGGACAGACAGTAGGACCCCTCTTTGTGGCCAATCTCCACCGGAGTTCTGCCCATCTTGTCCCGGGCTGCATAAATTCCGTCTTTTGTCATGAGAAGCAGCGTCATGGAGCCGTCGATCAGACCCTGGACATACTGGATACCCTCCACAAAATTGTCCTTTTCACAGATCAGGGCAGCGATCAGCTCTGTCACATTGACAGTTCCGTTGGTCATCTCCTGAAAATGTACCTTGGTCGTATCATACATCCGCTGCAGAAGTTCATCATAATTGTTGATCTTTCCCACAAAGGTAAGGGCAAAGCTTCCAATCCTGGAACTGAACAGAAGGGGCTGAGGTTCATAATCAGAAATACATCCGATTCCCATATTTCCCTTCATGGAACCCACATCCCCGTCAAATTTTGTACGGAAAGGTGTGTTTTCAATGTTGTGGATGGCACGGTCAAATCCATGTTCTCCGTAAACAGCCATACCGCCGCGGCGTGTTCCCAGATGAGAATGATAATCCACTCCGTAAAAAAGTTCCAGTACGCAGTCGCTTTTCGATGCTACTCCAAAAAATCCGCTCATAATGTGCTCCTCTCTGCTTCCATAGTGTTAACGATTCCTGTCATCGTTCGTACATCCATAATCGCTACCAGTATAGCATAAGAGAGTGGAAAATAACAATCAATTCAGCGGATATTCCTGCTTTTTCAGAATAAATTATAATGATATTAGCCGGATTTATAAAAGCAGAAAACATTTTCTGTATGTGACAGAAGTTCCGTCAGTTCCAGAGTGCGATAAACAGATTCAGGTAACCGGCAAAAGTCAGCCATGCCAGATATGGGATCATCAGGTACGCAGCGTTCCGGGAAAATTTCCCGAATGTACGGATGCAGCCGTACACAAGTCCCCACAAAAAAATAAGCCAGAGAAACGCAAAACCATACCATCCCGCTCCAAAGAAGAAAAACGGCCACAGGAAATTCACGGCAAGCTGAATCCCGTACAAGGCAAGAACCCTGTCCCTGTCTCTGCTTTTTGGTCTGGATGCGATCAGGAAAGAAGCAATTCCCATCATGATAAAAAGGATCGTCCATACAACAGGGAACAGCCATCCAGGTGGTGATAAGGGCGGCTTATTTAATTTTGCAAATACCTTCATTCCATTTCTGGTAAAAAATCCGGAAACAGCTCCTGTTGCCAGGGGCACTGCAATACAGGTGATCAGTTTTCTGGTATCTTTTTTCAAAAATATTCTCCTTTCTGCTCTGGGAAAATCTGAGGACAACATTCGTTTTCTCTGTTTATTATATTTCGGAATACCGGTTTCTATACAATTACACAGAAAAAAGAAACAGCTCTGTTTTTATGCAGAACTGTTTCTTTTCAGATTGTTTAAATGCCTTGATTCTTTGACAAATATACGTTTTTTATTATTCCTGAGTGATTCCTTTGAACTCGTAACCAGCCTCTTTGATCACCTCTTCGACTTTTGCCTCGTCAACTTTCTCAGGTACTGTAAATACAGTCGTTCCGTTCTCGTGGGAAGATACCACGTCCTCTGCACCGAAAGCCGCCTGGATTGCTTTGTTTACGTGTGCCTCACAGTGTCCGCACATCATTCCTTCTACCTTTACTGTTACTTTTACCATTGTTTTGTTCTCCTTTTCTTCTTTTTTATTTTCATCATGAGTGATGTTTAATGTTACCGGATTTTTAATCGCTTTGTCTCTGGCTGTGTTATGGATCTTAAACAGATTCAGTCGTAGCGCATTTATTACAACACAGAAACTGGAAAGACTCATGGCTGCGGCTCCGAACATCGGATTCAGTGTCCACCCGAAGATCGGGATCCAGACACCTGCTGCCAGCGGAATCCCAATCACATTATAGAAAAATGCCCAGAAAAGATTCTCGTGGATATTCCGAAGTGTGGCACGGCTCAGACGTACTGCAGCCGGAACATCACTTAACTGGCTCTTCATCAGAACAACATCTGCCGCATCAATGGCAATGTCTGTTCCTGCACCGATGGCAATTCCGATATCTGCTCTTGTAAGTGCCGGCGCATCGTTGATACCGTCACCGACCATGGCAACTTTCCCCTGCTCTTTCAGGGCACGGATCACACTCTCTTTTCCGTCTGGAAGTACTCCCGCGATCACATCGTCAACTCCTGCCTGGGCCCCGATGGCTTTTGCGGTACGCTCATTGTCACCGGTAAGCATAACCACGCGGATTCCCATGTTCTGGAGCTCTTTTACTGCACGGGGACTGTCTTCCTTGATCACATCCGCAACTGCGATAATTCCCAGAAGTTTTCCGTTTCTGGTGAAAAGAAGAGGGGTTTTTCCCTGCTCCGCAAGCTGCTTTGCTCTTTTATTAAGATCTGGGGAAACCTTCGTCTTGCTGCTGATAAATTTCATGCTTCCACCTGTCAGATTATCACTTCCAAGTACAGCAGAAAGTCCGTTTCCTGGAAGCGCCTGAAATCCGGTTACTTCACCTGCAGTAATTTTCTCTTCCTCTGCTTTTTTGAGAACTGCTTTTGCCAGAGGATGTTCACTTTTTTTCTCCAGAGCGCAGGCAAGTGTGAGAAGTTCTGTCTCTGTAATTCCCTCTGCCGGAAGAATATCAGTTACTTCCGGCTGACCGCTTGTAATGGTTCCGGTTTTATCCAGTGCGACGATCTGGACTTTTCCTGCTTCCTCAAGAGAAACTGCTGTTTTGAAAAGAATTCCGTTCTTGGCGCCCATACCGTTACCGACCATAATGGCAACCGGTGTTGCAAGGCCAAGTGCACAGGGACAGCTGATAACCAGCACGGAAATTCCTCTTGCCAGTGCATAACCAAAAGGATGGCCTGTAAGAAGCCAGATGATCGTTGTGATCACTGCAATGGTGATCACTGCCGGTACAAACACTCCGGAAACACGGTCTGCGATCTTTGCGATTGGTGCCTTTGTGGCTGCCGCGTCACTGACCATTTTGATGATCTGGGAAAGGGTGGTATCCTCTCCGACTCTGGTTGCTTCACATTTGATAAATCCGGACTGGTTCACAGTTGCCGCAGAAACCATATCTCCGGCTTCTTTGTCAACCGGAATACTTTCACCGGTCAGCGCGGATTCGTTAACTGCAGTAGTTCCTTCCAGGATTACTCCGTCTACCGGAATATTCTCTCCCGGGCGGACAACAAAAGTTTCTCCCTTTTGAACCTGTTCAATAGGAACGGTAAGTTCCTGTCCGTTTCGTACTACAACTGCAGTTTTCGGAGCCAGCTTCATGAGGCTTTTCAGTGCATCGGTTGTTTTTCCCTTGGAACGGGCCTCCAGCATTTTTCCTACAGTGATCAGTGTCAGGATCATGGCCGCGGATTCAAAATAGAAATCCATCATGTAATTCATAACTGCGGCAGAATCTCCGTCTACCTGCGCTCTTGTCATGGCGAACAGTGCATAGACACTCCACAGAAAAGATGCCATGGAACCAAGTGCTACCAGAGTATCCATATTCGGAGAACGGTGCCACAGACTCTTAAATCCGCTGATAAAGAATTTCTGGTTGATCACCATGATGATTCCTGCAAGAAGCAGCTGTACCAGTCCCATGGCAACGTGGTTGCCGTCAAACCATTTCGGCAGCGGCCATCCCCACATCATATGTCCCATGGAAAAGTACATCAGCACCAGCAAAAATCCTACGGATGCGATGAGGCGCCTTTTCAAAACCGGGGTCTCATGATCTTCCAGCGCTTCTTCCGCTGCAGACATGGAGATTTTTTCTCCGGCAGCGCCTTTTAAAGATGCGCCATATCCGGCCGCTTCCACAGCAGCAATGATTTCGCTGGATGAAGCGGTTCCTTCCACTCCCATAGAATTGGTCAGAAGGCTGACCGAGCAGCTGTTCACTCCCGGAACCTTAGATACAGCTTTTTCCACACGGGCCGAGCAGGCAGCGCAGCTCATACCGGTTACATTATATTGTTCCATTTCCTTTCAGTACCTCCTAAAATAAATTATGTCCCTTTATTTCATCAACTTCTGGAGGGTTGCCACAAGCTCATCAATGGTCTCATCTTTGCCTTCGCGGATATCTCTTGCAACACAGGTTCGAATGTGGGTGGCAAGCAGTTCTTTATTAAATGAATTAACTGCTGCATTGACTGCTGCAGACTGGATCAGAATGTCATTACAATAGGCATCGTTTTCCATCATTCCTATAATTCCCCGGATCTGGCCTTCAATACGCTTCAGGCGATTGATCAGCTTTTTTTCTCCTCTTCTGAACGGGCAGTGTGTTTTTCACTGCAGCAGGGACAGGCTTTCTTTTCAGACATGGGCTGTCTCTCCTTTCTTAAAATACCCTCAGGGGGTATTTGCTTTACATGGAACAATATATACCCTCAAGGGGTATTTGTCAATAGGAAACTGAAATTTTTTACCGCCGACATAAATCGTACAATAAAAAAGCCCGCTCATTACCGATGATCGGATGAACGGGCAGTATAAACTTATATTAACCAAAATTTACTCTTCTACTATATGACCAAAATAATAAAATCCTTTACAGATATCCAGGCTTACGTTTACGTATTTACCGATAAGTTCCTTATCTCCCGGAAAATGTACCAAAAGATTATGCTGGGTACGGCCTGTAAGAGTACCTTTCTCACGGTTTTCATCTTCTACCAAGACTTCCTGTACGCTTCCCTGGAAACGGGAAGAATTCTCACGGCCTTTTTCCTGCACCAGGGAAAGAAGACGGCTGAACCGGTCTTTTACCACATCTTCCGGTACCTGGTTTTCCATACCGGCAGCCGGAGTTCCGCTTCTCTTGGAATAAATAAATGTAAAGGCGGTATCATAATTGGCTTTTCTTACCACATCCAGTGTTTCCTGGAAATCTTCTTCTGTCTCTCCAGGGAAACCAACCATAATGTCAGTTGTCAGAGAGATATCCGGAATTGCCTCACGGATTTTATCTACAAGCTGAAGATATTTCTCCTTGTCATAGCGGCGGTTCATTTCTTTTAAGACTCTGCTGCTTCCGGACTGCAGCGGAAGATGAAGATGATGGCAGATCTTTTTGCTCTCTGCCATGGTCTGGATCAGTTCATCCGAAAGATCTTTGGGATGGGAGGTCATGAAACGGATACGTCTCAGTCCCTCGATCTTCTCTACTTCTTTCAAAAGCTGTGAGAATGTCACCGGTGTTTCCAACGTTTTTCCATAGGAATTTACATTCTGGCCAAGGAGCATAATCTCGGTAACGCCATCTGCTACCAGCTCTTCGATCTCACGGATGATGGCCTGGGGCTCACGGCTCTTTTCGCGGCCACGAACATAGGGAACAATACAGTAGCTGCAGAAGTTATTGCACCCAAACATTACACTGACACCTGTCTTGAAGGAATATTTGCGGGAGGTTGGCATACCTTCCACGATCTCATCAGATTCTTTCCAGATATCAATGATCTGGTCATCAGTCTGCAGTGCCCGGTAAAAAAGTTCCGGGAATTTATGGATATTATGAGTTCCGAATACAAGATTTACATATTTATAATCCTTACGGATCTTTTCCACTACGTGATGTTCCTGCATCATACATCCAAACAGTACGATTTTCATATCCGGGTGGTTGCGCTTGATGCTCTTTAAATGTCCCAGGTGTCCGTAAATCTTCTGGTTGGCATTTTCACGAACTGTGCAGGTGTTAAATACAACTGCATCGGCATCTTCAGTGTCTACCATCTCATATCCCATTTTTTCCATGATGGCTGCGATGGATTCTGTCTGGATAGAGTTCATCTGGCAACCTTCGTTCTGGATATGGAAGGTGGGACGTTTCGTACTGCTTTTGGCAAGAAGCTCTTTACATTTTTCAATGTACTGAAGCTGGATCTCTGTTTCTTTGTTCTGGCTCAAATCAATTCCTCCAATAACTAAAAATTTCATATGTATCTATAAATTATTTTTCTTTAGACAATATCAAACGGGAGCATTTGAACTCCTGTCTGATATATCATACAGAATTTACAGTTGTCTGTCAAAGAGTTTTTATAATAGCGGTGCAAAAACTCTCAATACATTCTGAATGGCACGTACCACAATATTTCTCTTCTGGCAGAATGCCAGATCAATGGGATCACAGTACTCCAGGGTTTCTGTAAAATCATCCCGGATGTCCAGGATCACATCATTCTTATACATCCAGACACCATCTTCAAAATGCAGATAAAGGCTTCGGTAATCCAGATTTATGGTTCCTACGACGCCTACTTTGTCATCACAGACAAAAGATTTTGCATGTAAAAATCCCGGCTGGTATTCGTAGATCTTTACACCTGCTTCCAGAAGCTGCTTATAATAAGACTGTGTCAGCAGGAATACCATTTTTTTGTCCGGGATACCTGGTGTCATGATCCGGACATCCACACCGCTTTTTGCAGCGAGGCACAGGGCGGTCATCATCTCATTATCTATGATCAGATATGGTGTGCAGATATAAACATAGTTTTTGGCGCGATTGATAATATTAAGATAAACGTTCTCTCCTACGATCTCATCGTCCAGGGGGGAATCGCAGAATGGCTGGACATAACCGTTTCCCGGAAATTCGTTGGGGTGCCACCTGTGCGGAACATAATTTCCGAAATCAAGAGAAGTATCTGTTCTGGTAACGATTCCCCACATATACAGGAACATAGCTGTCATATTCCAGACGCCTTCTCCTTTCAGCATAACGGCTGTATCCTTCCAGTGGCCAAACCGTTTTCGCTGATTGATATATTCGTCAGCCAGGTTGATGCCGCCGGTAAAACCGGTCCAGCCATCGATCACACAGATCTTACGGTGGTCACGGTTATTCTGGATTATATTAAGAATCGGACGGAACCGGTTGAATACTTCGCATTTGATTCCTCGCCGGCGCATCTCCTGATCATACTTGTATGGCAATGTGGTAAGGCAGCCGAAGCCATCATAGATCAGTCGGACATCCACTCCTTCTTTAGCCTTTTTTTCAAGGATATTAAGGATCGTCTGCCACATTACCCCGTCATTTATGATGAAATATTCGATAAAAATAAAATGCTTTGCCTGCTCCAGTTCATGCACCAGAACCGGAAACATATCATCTCCTACCTGAAAATACTCTGCTGTGGTATTCTCGTGAACCGGATATCTTGAATACTGCCAGATGTAATCCGACTGGATCCTCATGGAACGGTCGTCTTCATTTAAACGTTTTCTTGTGAGCTCTGAGCCTTCCAGGTATTCAGCAGTTTCATCAATAAGATTCTGATAATGCTGCTCCATTACAGCGCCGATCCGTGACTTACCGAAAAGAAGGTACAGGGAAACACCAAATACCGGAAAAATAAGGATCAGCATCGTCCAGGCGAGCTTATAAGATGGATTGATCTTTTTATTTACGATCCACAGAACAACCAGAAAACCTATGGCCTGCATTCCGATCGTCACCCATCTGGAGTATTCCATAAGCCGGAAAAGGGCGATCAGCAGCCATGCCAGCTGCACAACAAGAGCCAGAGCTACATAAAAAATTCGATTAAATAATAATTTAAGGAGCGATCGCAATGGTTTGATAATCAGTTTAATAAACAAATTCATATTTCTTTCCTTCGTCAAACGTTCCTGTTTCTATTTAATTAAAAATCCCTGACCATACAGCCAGGGATTTTTGCGCACAATTAATTATATTTACGTTTTCTTGCGGCTTCAGATTTTTTCTTACGACGAACGCTTGGCTTCTCGTAATGCTCTCTCTTACGGATTTCCTGCTGGATTCCCGCCTTAGCACAGCTTCTCTTGAATCTGCGAAGAGCGCTATCTAAAGTCTCGTTCTCTTTTACGATAACGTTTGACATAGACTCACACCTAACCTCCCTCCAGTTGTAGATTGTGCTAAAATACAACTGTCTGGGTATTTTTCTTGCACGAGTGTTATTATATAGCATAACATGTGGTTTCGTCAACATCTTTTTCGATTTTTATGAAAAAAATGTCAAAATTGTAAATCACGCACAACTTTGTTATTTTGTGAGCTGTTTTTCAAGGATTCCTGCTGCTGCGTCCATAGCTTCCTGTGCCTTCTCCGGATTCTTTCCGCCGGCCTGTGCCATGTTCGGACGTCCGCCGCCGCCACCGCCAACGATGGCTGCTACAGCCTTGATCAGATTTCCTGCATGGGCGCCTGCTTTCTGAGCTGCGTCAGTCGCCATTGCAAGGAGATTTACCTTGCCGCCGTTTACTGCTGCAAGAAGGACAACTCCTTCGCCAAGCTGCTCTTTCAGTTTGTCACCAAGGTCTCTCAGGCCATTCATGTCAACGCCCTCAACTTTGGCTGCAAGAAGTTTTACGCCGTTTACTTCAACAACTTTATCCATGACATCGCCAAGTGCACTCTGGGCAGCTTTGCTCTTGAGAGATTCATTTTCGCTCTGAAGAGCTTTTACCTCAGCCTGAAGATGGCCGATCTTTTCTACAACCTCTGTTGTATTGGCTTTTAATGCTTTTGCAGCCTCGTGCAGAAGCTCTTCCTGTTTTCTGTAGTACTCGATAACGGCTTTGCCTGTAAGTGCCTCGATACGACGGACACCAGCTGCGATACCGGACTCGGAAACGATCTTAAAGAGCATGATGGAGCTTGTATTCTTTACGTGGGTACCACCACAGAGTTCTTTGGAGAAGTCTCCCATAGATACCACACGTACCTTCTGGTCGTATTTCTCACCGAAGAGTGCCATTGCTCCGGATTTCTTAGCCTCTTCTACATCCATGATGTCTGTGTGTACTTCAAGGCCTGCCTGAATCTCTTTGTTTACAAGATCTTCTGTTGCCTGGATCTCCTCAGCTGTCATAGCCTGGAAATGAGCAAAGTCAAAACGAAGTCTGTCCGGTGTTACCAGAGAACCTTTCTGCTCTACATGGGAACCAAGAACTGTTTTCAGCGCTTTCTGAAGAAGATGTGTCGCACTGTGGTTCTTCTCGGTATCTTTTCTTGCATCTTCGTTTACTTTCAGGGATACGGTCTCACCTGTGGAGATCATGCCGGACTCCATATGTCCTACATGGCCGAATTTGCCGCCACGGAGCTTGATGGTGTCCTCAACAACAAACTTGCCATTTGCTGTCTCGATCACACCGATATCGCCTTCCTGTCCACCCATGGTTGCATAGAAAGGAGTCTGCTCTACAAATACGGTACCCTTCTGTCCCTCTGTAAGAGAATCCACGATCTCTGTCTCTGTAGTAAGGACAGTTACTTTTGAGTCAAATGTCAGATGATCATAGCCAACGAATTCAGTTGTTACATTGACATCAATATCATCATATACAGTTGCGTCCGCACCCATATAGTTGGTTACTTCACGGGCTGTACGGGCTTTGACTCTCTGCTCTTCCATGGCTTTCTGGAATCCTTCCTCGTCAATGCCGTAGCCTTTTTCCTCAAGGATCTCCTTTGTGAGGTCAAGAGGGAATCCGTAAGTATCATAAAGTTTGAATGCATTGTCACCGGAAAGAGTTTTCTCGCCGGCTTTCTTCATATCCTCTTCCATGTCGGAAAGGATGCGGAGACCCTGATCGATGGTCTTGTTAAACTGATTCTCCTCGTTTGTAAGAACACGGAAGATAAACTCTTTCTTCTCCTCAAGTTCCGGATAACCGGCTTTGGAGCTCTCGATCACCTGTGCGCTTAATTTTGCAAGGAATGTTCCCTCGATGCCAAGAAGACGTCCGTGACGTGCTGCACGGCGGATCAGACGGCGGAGAACATATCCACGTCCCTCATTGGTTGGCATGATTCCATCGGAGATCATAAATGTTGCGGAACGGATATGGTCCGTGATCAGACGGATGGAAACGTCATCTGCATAGTTTTTCTCATATTCTTTATGTGCGATCTCGCATACAAGATTACGAAGTGCACAAATTGTATCTACATCAAAAATAGAATCAACATCCTGAACAACTACAGCAAGACGCTCAAGTCCCATACCGGTATCGATGTTTTTCTGTTTCAGGGTTGTGTAGTTTCCGTTTCCATCGTTCTCGAACTGTGTGAAAACGTTGTTCCATACTTCCATGTAACGGTCGCAGTCGCAGCCTACCGTACATCCGGGTTTGCCACAGCCGTATTTTTCGCCACGGTCATAGTAGATCTCAGAGCATGGACCGCATGGACCTGCGCCATGCTCCCAGAAGTTATCCTCTTTTCCGAAACGGAAAATACGTTCAGACGGAATCCCTACTTCTTTGTTCCAGATATTGAAGGCTTCATCATCATCTAGGTAAATGGATGGGTAGAGACGGTCTGCATCAAGCCCTACAACCTCAGTAAGAAACTCCCAGGACCAGTGGATGGCTTCTTTCTTGAAGTAATCACCAAAAGAGAAGTTACCAAGCATTTCAAAGAAAGTACCGTGACGTGCGGTTTTACCTACATTTTCGATATCTCCGGTACGGATACATTTCTGGCAGGTTGTCACTCTTGTTCTTGGCGGCTTCTCAGCACCTGTAAAATATGGTTTCAGCGGAGCCATACCTGCATTGATCAGCAGAAGACTCTTATCTCCCTGAGGAACCAGGGAAAAGCTTTTCATTACAAGATGGCCCTTGCTCTCCATAAAGTCAAGGAACATCTTACGAAGTTCGTTCACTCCGTACTTTTTCATGTTGTTATCCTCCTTGTGTCAACCCTACCTGTCAGCATTTCCGGAATGCCGTAGCTTTATCCCGGAAATGTCACAGATATGGGAAATTATTTTACACAGATCTTTTTGAATTTTTTCTTGCCTCGTTTCAGAACGATCCCGTCCCCTGCAAAAGCATCCTTCTCAACCGTATGGTAAATATCGGTGAGCTTCTCACCATCGATGGATACACCACCCTGCTGGATCGCACGGCGACCCTCGGAACGGCTTGGTACCAGCTCTGCTTTTACAAGAAGTGTGATCAGGTCGATTTTTCCTTCCTCGTCAAAATCTTCCTCTGAAAGCTCTGTTGTAGGCATATGAGAAGTATCTGCACCTGAGAACAGTGCGCGGGCACCCTCCTGTGCTTTTTTGGCTTCCTCTTCACCGTGTACAAGCTCTGTCAGCTGGTATGCAAGGATCTCCTTTGCTTTGTTCAGCTCACTGCCTTCCCATTTAGCCATCTCATCAATCTCTTCGAGAGGAAGGAAGGTAAGAAGACGCATACATTTGATAACGTCTGCATCGTCTACATTTCTCCAGTACTGGTAGAAATCAAACGGGGATGTCTTATTCGGATCAAGCCATACAGCTCCGGACTGGGTTTTTCCCATCTTCTTGCCCTCTGAGTTGAGAAGCAGTGTGATGGTCATGGCATAAGCATCCTTACCAAGTTTACGGCGGATCAGCTCAGTACCGCCAAGCATATTGCTCCACTGATCATCACCACCGAACTGCATATTGCAGCCGTATTTCTGATACAGCATGTAGAAATCATAGCTCTGCATGATCATGTAGTTGAATTCCAGGAAGCTTAAGCCTCGCTCCATACGCTGTTTGTAGCACTCTGCTGTCAGCATACGGTTTACGGAAAAGTGAGCGCCTACCTCACGGAGAAGCTCTACATAGTTAAGGTTCATAAGCCAGTCCGCATTGTTTACCATAAGTGCTTTTCCATCAGAAAAATCGATAAAACGGCTCATCTGCTGTTTAAAACAGTCAATATTATGCTGGATGGTTTCCTTGGTCAGCATCTGACGCATATCCGTTCTTCCGGACGGGTCACCGATCATACCAGTACCACCGCCAAGAAGGGCAATCGGGCGGTTGCCTGCCATCTGCAGTCTCTTCATCAGGCAAAGAGCCATGAAGTGTCCTACATGAAGGCTGTCTGCTGTCGGGTCAAAGCCGATATAAAATGTAGCTTTACCATTGTTTACCATCTCTTTGATCTCGTCTTCATCTGTAACCTGCGCGATCAGGCCACGTGCTTTCAGTTCTTCCCAAACTGTCATTGTTCTTTCCTCCTGTATAGTCATATAAAAAATGCCCGGTTCCTGTCCGTTTAGGACGAGAACCGGGTCCCGCGTTACCACCTAAATTTACAGAAAACTCGCATTTCCTGCCTCATAAAGTGAATCTATATCCTGTTATATCCAATATAATACGATATAAAATCACTTCAGCACAATAACGGGTGCTATTCCGTCGCAGCCTATCTGTAAAGCCAGATTCGGTACGCAGCTCCGGGATGTATTCACAGAAGTTCCACCCTGCGCCTCTCACCTGCCGGCTGCTCTCTGTGGGCTTTCCTTAAGTTACTTCTTCCCTTCCATGCCTTTTACTATACTATATGAAGTATACAAACTGCTTTTTTGTTTGTCAAGAAATTTTGGTATCGCTTTGACAACTTAAAGTGACAGAATTATCCGTTTAACCCCTCATCTACATAAAGTTCATCGCCGTCTGCAGCGGATGTGGCAAGCTGGTCACAGCGCTCATTTAACGGATTATCCGCATGTCCCTTAACCCAGTGGAAGCTTACCTGGTGCTGTTCCTTAGCCTTTAAAAGGCGTTTCCAGAGATCTACATTCTTCACATTTTCGTTTTTGCCACGTTTCCAGTTCTTTTTCAGCCAGGAATCGATCCAGTGCTGATTGAAGGCATCTACCAGATATTTGGAATCGGAATACAGCTCCACCTGGCAGGGACGGTTCAGTGCCTCCAGAGCTACGATAGCTGCCATCAGCTCCATCCGGTTGTTTGTAGTTTTCTTGTAGCCTCTGGACAATTCACGCTCATGTAACTGGCCTTTGGTATCAATATACTGAAGAACTGCTCCGTAGCCGCCTGGGCCGTCCGGATTTCCGCGTGCTGCGCCGTCGGTATAGATTTTTACCTGCATGTTTGATTCTCCTTGGATTTTGAAATAATGAATTTTTTATTTAATAGTCAAGCGGATATTCGCAATCCGCTTCGCTACGTAGCTCTACACCAAATAACTGCTCCGCAGTTTATCAGGAGGAGCTTGCACTCCTCCTGATACAAGCAAGTCCCCACCCACTGCTTATTGCTTTTCGCAACCCCGCAGGGGACTTACTTGATTTGGTTTAATTTACAGTTATGCTGTTCCTGATTATACCTGTCCTTTTTCTCCAGTGCAAGAAATTTTTGTCCATACACCGGTACGTTCAAAGTCTGCCGCTGCATTTCCCGCATTTTTCACAAGCTTTGGATCATATCCCAGCATATCCAGAAGACGGATGGCATTTCGTGTTGTTGCCCTTCCCGGTTGGAGGAGATAATTAAACACCACTTCCTGTTCCCTGACTTCCTCTTCGAAATGATAATTTGTATAAATTTCATCCAGAATATAGGAAAGCTCAATATCATGGGTTGCCGCAAAAGAAAGCAGCCAGTTTCCCCGAAGTGCATTTAAGATCTGTGAGGAAGCCGCAATCCTCTCAATGGTGTTGGTTCCCCGGAGAACTTCATCGATCACACAGAGCAGCGGTTCTTTTTTCCGGCTTTCATCCAGGATCCGTTTCAGGGAACGAATCTCTACGATGAAATAACTTTCACCGCTGCTGATATCGTCCCTCAGAGCCATGGAAGTCATTACCTTCAGAAATGGTGCCCGACAGGAGGTTGCTGTGCAGGTGTGGATAGTCTGCGCAAGAATGCTGTTGATCGCCACATTTTTCAGAAATGTGGATTTGCCGGAAGCGTTGGAACCGGTAACCAGGGTGCCTCCCGTTGCAATGATACTGTTTGCCACCGGATTTCTGATCAGCGGATGGTAGAGATCTTCTGTTTTAAGCTGCACCGCCGTATCCGATTCTTCTGTCCACGGGACAAATTCCGGTATACACCAGAGTGTCAGTGTCCGGCGAAAAGAAGCTACGGAAATCAAAGCATCCAGTTCTCCGATATTATCAATCAGCAGCATGATCGTATCGGCCTTATCTTTTATTTCCTTTAATACGGAATTGTATGCCAGAATATCCACATGAAATACCATCCGCACATAACTCATCAGTAATTGGAAAGGGTCCCCGGAATCTGCATTTTTTCCGGTAATCAGAATGGCTTTTTTTCGGAAACGTCGGAATTCCTTTTTTCCTTCCGCAATCACTTCCATCTGTTTTCTGGCTTCCGGATATTTCACGATCTGCATCTGGTCTGCCGCTTCCAGCATTTTCAGAAGATGGTTAAAGCAGTCCATATAGGTTTCAATAACTTTCTGCCCTGCACTGGCATAATAAATTGAGATATTGGCGATCATCAGACACATAAACACCAGAAAGCCCACCATCGGATACAATGGAAGCAGCACAAAAATACTCAAAAGGAGTGCTGCCAGCATCAGAATATGGATTTTCATATTGATCACCGGTGCATCATTGAGGGCAAGAACTGTATCCGCCAGAGAACCAAGCCTTGTCTTCCCGATGGAAGCCAGGATCAGCTGAAGATCTGTCCGTTCCTTTTCATGGGTATCAAAAAAATGTATCAGTTTCTCACGTTCTTCCAGTTTTTCTTTGTTGAAAACAGGTCTTCGGAGCATATTATAGAGCACGTCTTCTCCAGGTGAGGAAACCGTCTGATTGATCTGTATAAAAATCCGATCCATATCCAGGTCGTTCCAGGTAATATCATCAATATAAAATTTCCCGTTTTCTTTTCTGCGAAAATAGTGGGAGATACGCTCCAGATCATCCGGAGAGTATTCTCTTTCCGGGATTTTTCCAAAAATTCTCTTTATTCTGTTCTTTTGTGCTTTTTTCCACTTATGGTTGTTCCATGCCATCAGGATAATAAACAGTACAACGATTCCTGCTGCCCACAGGATCACCTGTAAATATGGATGCATATTTTTCCCTCCCTGTGTCTATGATAAAAAAAGCCCCTGTCAGCAGCAGTACAGCTGCTGACAGGGATAATGTATCATTATACCCAGTCTACAAAAAATGTATGATCTTTATAAACTTCGTATTTAACCTTGCTGAAAGTTAACGGTTGTTTTTTGAAAGAACTGTTCATCATAAAATACATATAATTAAAATCTTTCTGTTTAAATCCGGTCAGAGTTCTTGATTTCCCGTTCTTGACATAATTATTGAAAATCGTCATTGCTTTTTTTGCTGCCTGATATGCAAGAGTGCGGTTCTCAAAATTGCCTTTAAGACGTTTCAGAAGAGCTCCGTCACGAACTACAGAATATTGCGGATAAGTACCATTTACCATGCTTTCGTAAATTACACCGCGAACTGTGGAAGGAAACTCTTTATCTTTTTTAATTGTACGGTTAAGAACACAAAGTGCTACCGCTTCCATTCCAATCTTTCCCTGGTCTCCTGCTTCGGATTCACATAATGCAGCCAGAAGTGCTTCGTCTGTTGTCTTACCGTTAGCAATTCCCGGATGAGTCTTGTATTCTTTCACCATTGTGTAATATCTGGAATTCTGAGTGTCATAAACTTTTACGTTTCCATTACTCAGATTCTGATTTGAATGGCTTGTCTTAACAGTAGCTACACCTGTCGAAGAAATTGTATAAGTAACTCCACTGACGGTTACTGTTGTACTGACAGCCATAGAACCATCTGTTTTAAAATAATATTTCTTTCCATCAATAGTTTTAAGTCCGGTAGCCATAGAACCGTTACTGGTAGAAAAATAGTATTTCTTTCCGCTGATGCGCCTCCATCCGGTAGTCATATATCCGGTTTCAGGATCAAAATAATAGCTGATATTTTTGGATGTATTT
The DNA here is from genome assembly GCF_056504095.1 of Blautia sp. HA9023. NCBI lineage: Bacteria > Bacillati > Bacillota > Clostridia > Lachnospirales > Lachnospiraceae > Blautia > Blautia sp. HA9023. Next base: position 85,401 of record NZ_JBWLUR010000002.1, read on the forward strand.
TTCAGCCAGCCGGTAGCCATTACACCGGAAGTGCTGTGAAAATACCGTTTCTGGCCTTTGCTGTTTTTTAACCAGCCAGTAGCCATGATACCTTCGCCACTTGTAAAATAGTATTTCTCACCTTTACTGTTTTTCATCCAGCCTCTGGTCAGTTTACCTGTTTTTGGATCAAAATATCGTTTCCGCTTCCTGGAATCTGTCAGCCAGCCAGTTACCATAACTCCCTTCTGACTGGTAAAATAATAAGTCTTTTGGCCATTTACGTTTAGCCAGCCCTTAACCTGAACACCTGTAGTTTTATTAAAATAGTATTTATATTTTCCAAGTGTCAGCCAGCCTTTTTGTTTGCTGCCGTCGCTTTTTATGTAGTATGTCTTTCCTCCAACTGTCTTAAAACCGGCAGTTGCTGCCTGTACTTCAGTTGCAGAATGTGAAAAAAAAGCGCAGCCGGCCAGAAGTAAACATACCAGCATCAGTCCCTTCATCCACTGTCTTGCTCTGAGATTTTTCATAATTTTCCCCATTTCTTTATGCCCGATAACAAAATATCAGTTCTGTTTCAAAAATTACAAAAGTGTTACATTGTGTTTATTATATCGTAACGAATAAATACTGTCAACTTTTTTGTAACCAGGGACATCTCCTACCCATATGATGAAGTGTAAACAAAATTCTGGAGGACTTATCGATGAGTGACTTAGCGGCTACAAATTGCGGTTGTAATGACTGCGGGTGTGATTCCGGATGTGGCAATAACTGCGGATGTAATAACAACGGCTGCGGATGCGGCAATAACTGTGGCTGTGGCGGATGGGGAACTTCCCTGTTTGGCGGCGGAAACAGCTGCTCCTGCATTCTCTGGATCATCTGCCTTCTGTGCTGCGGCGGCAATAACGGATGCGGTAATAACAATGGCTGTTGCAATGACAGCTGCTGGATCATCATCCTTCTTCTGCTCTGCTGCGGAAATAATGGATGTGGCTGCAACAACTGCTGTTAAAAAGATTCGCAGAAAGGGCAGAGGTTACTTCCTCTGCCCTTTCTGCCGGTGTTTTTTTGCGGCTTCCTGTTTCTTCTTTTTTTCTTCCAGACACTTCAGATCTATCTCATAAAAAGCATTCCCATCAATCACAAGCCTTTGCTTTTTTTCTGATTCCATAGTTTTCTCCCGAAAATAAATTCTTCCATTTATAATATGAAACTTTTTGTATTTCTGTCATATTCTTTCACGAAGAAACATAGATTTCATGAAAAAGGACATTTTTATGGAACAGGATTTTGTTGCCAGAACTGCACTTGATGAGATGGTAGAAAGTGACCGGAATCAAATGCTGAAAGCCATGATTCCATATTTACCTGCCTCTGGCCAGCAGTTTCTGTCTATGTATGCAAAAACTCAGGAATTGATCAATACCATGACCCTCTTCAAAAATCGCAAAAATTATCCGGATATGCAGGCAGCCAGTCTTTCCATGTCTGATCCGATGGAAATACTTCAGGATATCCGAAGATGCTGCGGTGGTGAAAAACGCAGACAGATCGACCAGATTACAAATCTTATAGCTGTCATGCAAATGATAAAAATTATGAATGAGGAACCGTCAGGAGGTGAAAATCCATGAGTGATGACTGGAAAAACAATCCAAAGCTTTCCCAAATGGATCCGCAGAAACTTTCCATGCTTCAGAATCTGGCTGATCAGGGACTTGGGAAAAATCCTTCTGAACTGATGCCGTTTATTATGGGCGCAGCTTCTCAGGAAAAAAATGCGGGATTAAATTTTAGCTCTGATGAAATCTCTGCGATTATTGAAGTGCTTAAGATAGGAAAAAGTCCCACGGAAATCGCCCGGCTTGACCGTATTGTAAATCTGATGAAAATGATACGCCATTAACAACCCTGTGATCCCGGAACAGCGCCTTTTCTGTTCCGGGAATTTTCTGTCTTATATTCCTTTTCCCATCTGTCTGAATATAATCTGCAAAAATCCGACATATCTATAGATTCTATCGCATAATTCATAGAACATATTCTCTATTTTTGTGATATTTTTTTATCATTTTCACTTCCTTCTTATATCAGTATATGGTATACTTGTCCATGAAATGAATGATATGCAAAATAGGACTTTATGCGTCAAGTGTTTGGCGAATGGGGAGTTGTCGCCAGAACGAAAAGTACGTCTTACGGTATGAAGTCCGCACCCGTTGCAGCAATATAAGAGGATATCTCATATTGTGTAGGGCTTTTTTCGACATACGTTCTATTACAATTGGAGATATCTTTTTTGTGTGCAAAAATAAAAAAGACAGTCTCCGAAAAACGTGATTTTTTTAACAAATGGAGGTTGTTATTTATGGTAGACAAAGCAAAAGTAGAAGAAGCAATCAAACTTCTTCTCGAAGGAATCGGCGAAGATGTGGACAGAGAGGGACTGCAGGGAACTCCGGAGCGTATCGCCCGTATGTGTGAGGAAATTTATGGCGGACTTGACAACGAGGCGGACGAATATCTTCAGAAACAGTTCCATGTAGAAAACAACGAAATGGTCCTGGAAAAAGATATTACCTTTTATTCCATGTGCGAACATCATCTTATGCCGTTTTACGGAAAAGCTCATATCGCATATATCCCAAATGGCAAAGTTACCGGCTTAAGCAAGCTGGCCCGTACCGTTGATGTGTACGCGAGAAGACCTCAGATCCAGGAACGTCTGACTGTGCAGATCGCAGATGCCCTGGAACGTGTTCTCGCTCCAAAAGGAATCATGGTAATGCTGGAGGCGGAGCATACCTGCATGACCATGCGTGGGATCAAAAAGCCGGGAAGCAAAACGGTTACGACTGTCACCAGAGGTGAATTCAAAGAAAATATGGAGCTCCAGAAACAGTTCCTTGCTATGGTTAAGGACTGATGGACAGAGTAAATCAGATCTGGAATCATCCGATCTATCAGAATGAGCTTAATAAGCTTCAGCTTCTGGAGACTGACCGTGAATTCTGCAGACATACACCGGAGCATTTTCTGGATGTGGCACGCCTTGCCTATATCCGGGCACTTGAGGAAAATGCTCCGGTTTCAAAGGAACTGATCTACTGTACTGCCCTTCTTCATGATATCGGACGGGCCAGACAGTATGAAGATGGCACTCCTCATGATGAGGCCGGTGCTGCTATCGCCGGGCAGATCTTAAACGAGCTTGGATTTTCTATGGAAGAAATTGAAGCGATCGTTTCGGCAATACGTGGTCACAGAGCTCAGACGGATCAGACAGTTCTTGGAAAACTGCTCTATACTGCGGACAAAAGATCCAGAAACTGTTTTTCCTGTAAAGCAGAGCCGGAATGTTACTGGTCTCCTGCCAAAAAAAATATGACGATCCAATATTAGGAGGTTTTTTCATGAAAATCGGAAATCGTGAGTTTGATGTAAAAAACAAAACATACATTATGGGTATCTTAAATGTCACACCGGATTCTTTCTCAGATGGCGGAAAATGGAATGATATGGATCATGCCCTGAAACATACGGAAGCTATGATCGCCGAGGGTGCTGATATCCTGGATATTGGCGGAGAGTCAACCCGTCCGGGACATACACCAGTTGGTGCACAGGAAGAGATTGAACGAGTACTCCCTGTTATTGAGGCAGTAAAAAGCCGTTTCGATATCCCGATTTCTGTAGATACATACAAGGGATGTGTTGCAGAAGAATCCCTGAAACATGGAGCAGATCTTATCAATGATATCTGGGGACTGAAATACGACCCGGAAATGGCTCCTGTCATTGCCAGATATAATGCTCCCTGCTGTTTAATGCATAACAAAGATAACACAGAGTATAACAACTTTATTGTAGACATGCTGGCTGAAACCCAGGAATGTGTCAATATCGCCAAACGTGCCGGTATTGCCGATGACAAGATCATTCTTGACCCGGGTGTCGGATTTGGTAAAACATATGAGATGAACCTGATGACCATGGATAATCTGGAGCTTTTCCGGAAGCTGGGATATCCGGTACTTCTTGGTACCTCCAGAAAATCCATGATCGGACTTGCACTTGATCTTCCTGTAGATCAGCGTGTAGAGGGAACCCTTGCCACATCCGTGATCGGTGTTATGAAGGGCTGTGCATTTGTCCGTGTTCATGACATCAAAGAAAATAAACGCGTCATCCAGATGACAGAAGCTATTCTGGGACGCTAGGAGGAACTGATGGATAAAATCGAAATCAGAGATCTTGAGATTTTTGCAAACCATGGTGTATTTCCGGAAGAAACAGCTCTCGGACAGAAATTTGTTGTTTCTGCTGTTATGTATACAGAGACACGTCCGGCAGGGCTGGCAGATGATCTTTCTGCTTCCATCAATTATGGGGAAGTCAGTCATATGATCACCGATTTTCTTCAGAAAAACACTTACAAACTTCTGGAGGCTGCTGTGGAGAATCTGGCAGAGCTGCTGCTGCTTTCTCTTCCGCTTCTTAAAAAGATCACCCTTCGTATTGAAAAGCCCTGGGCTCCGGTAGGCCTTCCACTGAAAACCGTTGCTGTGGAAATTACCCGAGGCTGGCATACAGCTTATGTTGCTTTTGGTTCCAATATGGGGGATAAGAAGAAATACCTGGACAATGCGATCCAGGGGCTTCGGGATATGAAAGAGATCGTTGTTGAGAAAGTTTCGGAGTATCTTGTGACAGAGCCTTATGGCGGTGTGGAGCAGGATGAATTTCTCAATGGAGCTTTAAGAGTCCGGACTTTGCTTTGTCCGGATGAGCTTCTTGACAGGCTGCATGTGCTGGAGCAGGCTGCTGATCGGAAGCGGATCATACATTGGGGGCCACGGACACTGGATCTGGATATCTTGTTTTATGATAATGAGATCATTGATACGGAGGTATTGCATGTGCCTCATATTGATATGGAGAATCGGGATTTTGTGTTGAAGCCTATGGTGGAGATTGCACCGTATTTGCGGCATCCGGTGTTGAATTTAACAATGGAGCAGTTGTTAAAAAAGCTGCTTGAAAATGCATAATAATCTAATTTTATTGCAATTTGGAAGTTGTGAAAAGCGTGGGGGAAGGGAAGCATTCGTAGTTGCGAAGGCCATTTCCCTTCCCCACACCCCTTCCCTCCGGCCACGCTTAGAACATTTTGGCTGTGTGACTTTATTTAATTATAAATAAAAAAAGATGACAAGCCCGATACAGATGTCTTGGCTACAATCTGTATCGGGCTTGTTTTGTTTGAGTGTAAGTTATTGAATAAAATCCTTAATTCTTTATTTCTGGTTTACCAGATCGAATTCGTCGGTGATCTCTTTGGATGGGGCTTTGGTGAGGAGGCTGACGATGATGTTTGCTGCGATGGCTACCATGAAGGCGGGGAGGAGTTCGTAGATTCCCCAGGCGCCGCCGAGTTTGCTGATTCCGTATTTCCAGATGAATACCATGGAACCGCCGCAGATCATTCCTGCCAGGGCTCCCTGCCAGTTGGAGCGTCTCCAGAATAATGCCAGGAGGACTACAGGGCCGAATACGGCTCCGAAACCTGCCCAGGCGAAGGATACGATGGTGAAGACGGAACTGTTCGGGTCACGGGCGATGAACATAGCTACTACTGCGATCAGAAGAAGTGTGATCTTATCCGCTACCATGCTTTCTTTTTTGGTTTCTTTATCCTTCAGGATGCTTCCGAGAAGGTCGGAAGAAACTGCTGAAGATGCTGCCAGAAGCTGGGAATCTGCAGTTGACATGGTAGATGCCAGGATTCCTGCGAGGATAAGTCCTGCAAGGATCGCTGCGATCACACCGTGCTGGCTGAGAAGATTTGCAATCTGAACGATGATGGTCTCAGATGCGGAACCTTCCAGAAGATCAAACTCTCCTGCTGCTGTCATTCCAAGTCCTACCACACCGATCAGTACTGCTACTGCCAGTGAGATCACTACCCATGTAGTTGCCACTCTTCTGGAAAGTGTAAGTTTCTCTTCATCTTCAATCGCCATGAAACGAAGAAGAATATGTGGCATTCCGAAATATCCAAGTCCCCATGCAAGCATGGAAATAATGTTAAGCAGTGGATATGCCTGTTCTGTTCCGGTTGTGGGATCATATGTAGTAAACATAGTCAGATATCCCGGCAGGGATCTTGCATGGTCTGCAACTGCCTCAATACCACCGGCAGTGCTGATCCCGAATACGAATACGATCACAAGTGCGATGGACATGATGATACTCTGGATAAAGTCTGTAGTAGATGCTGCCAGGAATCCTCCCAGTGTAGTATAGCCAACGATAACCAATGCACTGATAATCATAGCCGGCAGATATTTTACGCCAAAGAGACTTGCAAAAAGTTTACCACAGGCTGCAAATCCGGAAGCTGTATACGGAATAAAAAAGATTACGATAAAAATCGCTCCGATGGACTGCAGAATCTTCTTCTCATCTCTGTAACGGTTACTGAAAAAGGATGGCAGTGTAATGGAGTTTCCTGCCACATGTGTGTAGCGGCGGATTCTTTTTGCCACGATCCTCCAGTTTACGTATGTTCCGATGGCAAGGCCAATGGCTGTCCAGCCTGCGTCTGCAATACCGGTAAGATAAGCAAGTCCCGGTAATCCCATCAGAAGCCAGCTGCTCATGTCAGAAGCCTCTGCACTCATGGCTGTTACCAGAGGTCCAAGTTTTCTTCCTCCCAGATAGAAATCAGAACTGTCATTGTTGTTCTTGGAACACAGATAACCCACAAAGATCATTGCACCCAGGTAGACGATAATGGCTGCCATTATACAAATATGTGCTGTTGTCAAGAATAGTTCTCTCCCTTCATTTATCTATGTATGTTTTCACATATTTATAGATTTTATTATATTAACTTAAGAAAGTAAAGAGGATTTTCCATTTTTTTGAATAAAAATGTCTTTTATACGAAGAAAAAGGGCTGAACCCATAAGACAGCCCAGCTCTTTTCCAAAATTTCTGTTTAGTTTTCCTCAATACGCTTCTGCACATCTTCCACTGTGTACGCTTCTGTCAGTGCTTTCAGATCATCCGGTGTGGTATCTGTACTGTAAGCTTTGATAACTTTCATCAGATCCGCACAGCTGTATGCATTTTCGTAAATATCCTGTGTATATCCGTAAAGCTCATTGAAGGTATCTTTATCGGATGCGCTCCAGAATCCCTGATACAGACGAACAGTATTGCTATCTGCATCATCGGTGTTTGCCTCCGGATGACCGGACATTGCATTGTACAGGATCGCAAATGCAGGACCGCCCATGGATGCATATTTTCCTGCAATGTAATCAATCTTCGGATTACCAAAAGAATCGTTATCATTGATCTCATCATGATTTTCCATGGAGAAGCAGTCAACAGCTCCGACCTTGATATTGGAGCCCTGCTCTTCTTCCTTGGAAGTAATCGTCTTCATGATCTCATCTACATTGAAGGTACAGAGAACTGCATCATAATTTCTATCTACAAAAGCATGTTTCAGGTTATTGATTCCTTTCGGATCTGTCATATATCCAGGGCAGATGGTAATGCTGACATCATCCTTTCCTGCATCTACAACCGTTGTTTTCTCAGATGACGCAAGTTTTTCAACATCCTCCGAATAAGTCAGTCCTTCTTTTTCAGCCAGTCCTTCCAGAACACCAATGGTTCTCTGAAGGTGCATGTAGTTTCCTGCGGAAGAACCACCGGTCAGCACAATATAACTGCTGGTATCTGCATCTGCAAAATAATCTGCCATATTGTAGCCGGCTTCATAATCTGCCTTTGCATCCGGTCCTACACTTCCAAGAAAATACGGGCTGGTTTTTACCTTGTCATAATCTTCATCGCTGATACTTCCGGAACCAAGAACATAATACATTTCTTCTTCATCACAGGCTTCTACAATCTTCTGAATATCCTGTCCATAAAAAGAAATGATTCCGCTTACGCCCTGCAGCTTCATTGCGCGGATAAAATTGATCTCGTCCTCTGCAGAATTAATGCTGCCTGAAAAATAGAACTTTACCGGAAATCCCTGCTGGATATATTCTCTGTAATAGTTCATAAACATGTTGATTTCCGGGCTGTTCTGATTATATACTACAACACCTATTGTATATTGAACATCTCTGTCTTCCACAGCAGCGGAAACTTTTTTCCCGCCAACTGCAAAAACGGCAAGCAACAACAGCAGAATGCCCATTACTTTAAAGTTTTTTAATGTCATACTGTTTTTTGCCTTTCTTTATTTCTCAGTTACATAATGGCAGGCTACTTCATGTCCGGACTCTACCTCTGTAAGCACCGGACGGATCGTCTTACATTTCTCCATGCAGTGCTCACAGCGATTCTGGAACGGGCAGCCATGAGGAACATCGCAGAGGGCTTGGAGCCTCACTTTCAATACTCTCGATCTTTTTGTTCTGATCCATATGAATGGAAAACTGAGCGCCAAGAAGAGCCTGTGTATATGGATGAAGAGATTTTTCTGCAACATCCTCTCCTGGAATTACCTCCACGATATTTCCAAGATACATTACCGCGATCTGATGAGCAAAAGAACGGATCAGCGCCAGGTCATGGCAGATAAAGAGCATGCTGATGTTTTTCTCCTTCTGGAGACGTACCAGCAGCTGGATCACGGACTCCTGTACAGAAACGTCAAGTGCAGAAGTCGCCTCATCACACACCAGGATCTCCGGTTCCAGGGAAAGTGCACGTGCAATACTGATACGCTGTCTCTGACCACCACTCATGTTATGAGGATAGCGGTCTACAAAATCTCCGGGAAGTTCTACCATTTTCAGAAGTTCTCTGGCTTTGGCTTCTTTTTCGCTTCTTTTCAGTTTCCCGTAATTGATCAGCGGCTCTGTAAGAATATCCACGATCTTCATTTTCGGGTCAAAAGATGCCAGTGGATCCTGGAATACCATCTGCATATTCTGACGGTTCAGCCAGGTTTCTTTTTTGGAAAGATTGGAGAGATTTTTTCCATGATAAAGGATCTCGCCACTGGTCGGCTTGTCAAGAGAGATGACCATACGGACAAAGGTGGATTTACCACAGCCACTCTCTCCTACGATTCCCAGAGTCTTTCCTTTATAAACATTCAAGTTCACATCATTGCAGGCTGTCAATGTTCTGCCACCGGAAGCCGGGAACTGTTTTACGATATGTTTTGCACTGAGCACGATATCGGATTCCTTAAACATAACGCTGTCCCTCCATTTCCGGCACTGCAGCCAGCAGTTTCTTTGTATAGTCACTGGTCGGATGATTCATGACTTCATCACGTGTTCCCTGATCCACAACTTTTCCGTGCTGCATAACAACCAGCTGATCGGCCATATAAGCCGCTACACCAATGTTATGGGTAACGATGATGATGCCGGTTCCGAAATCATCACGGAGCTCCATCATCTGGCGTACGATCTGTGCCTGCGTGGTTACATCCAGGGCACTGGTCGGCTCATCTGCAAGAAGCAGTTCCGGGTTAAAAGTCATAGCCATGGCAATACCAACTCGCTGGCGCATACCACCGGAAAGCTGGTGAGGATAACTTTTCATGATATTTTCCGCGTCTGGAAGACGCATTTTCTGAAGCATGGAGCAGCCTTTTTTCCATGCTTCTGCTTTGGATACGTCAGTATGTGTACAAATATACTCCACATACTGGCTTCCGATCTTGCGGATCGGATTCAGGGTTCCACCACAATCCTGAAAAATCATGGAAATGCGGGTACCTCTTAAATTTCTCCATTCATCCTTGGTATTGGAAAGCAGGGAATGTCCGTTGAACTGAATATCACCGGCACTGACCCGGCCACCCCCGGCAAGAGCGCCGAGGACAGCACGGATCACGGTTGTTTTTCCACTTCCACTCTCTCCTACAACACTGATGATCTCACCCTTCTTCATGGAAAGATTGAAATGCTCAATGGTAGGTGCCTGCTTTCCGTACTGAACAGAAAGATCCTTGATTTCAAGCATAAATAAACGCTCCTTTACTCGGCAAGAGTGATATCCTTTGTCAGCCAGTAGTAATCCATCGGATACATCTTAACTCCAGTTACTTTCTTATTGGAGAAGAGATAAGTTGTCTCATAACCGAAGAATACAGTTGCTGCATCATCCATAATATCCTGCTGGATGTCGATGATCAGATCTTTTCTTGCATCCTCATCGAATGTCTGAGCAAGCTCATCAAGAAGCTTATCTACATCCGGATTGTTGTATCCTGCAGTATTGTTTGCGGAAGAGCTGTACCAGTTCTCTCTTAAGTAGTTCTCCGGATCACCTGTGTTGGCAACCAGTACATTCCAGATCAGAAGGTCATACTGACCGGAATCTCTCATGTCAAGAAGTGTCTCATAACTTACAGTATTCAGGTTTACATTGATACCGATCTCTTTCAGGCTGGCCTGTGCTGCCTGTGCGTATACACCAAGCTCTGCACGGCTTGTGTAAATAACGAAATCAAGAACAAGCGGATCTCCGTCCGGAGTCTCTACAAATCCGTCACCGTCAACATCTTTGTATCCAGCTTCCTCAAGAATCTTCTTTGCGCCATCCGGATCGTAAGCATTCTCATCTTTCAGATCATCAAATCCAAAGTCAAGTGTTGGCGGAACCGGTGCTTTACCAGCTGTTGCACCACCCTCAAGAAGAGTGTTACAGTATGTCTCTTTGTCAAGTCCGCGGAGAAGTGCCTGACGAAGTGCCTTGTCGCTGAGTGCATGATCCTCGTTCTGGTTCATGAACGCATAGGTGGAACGAAGAGACTGAAGTTCCTGAATATCATAGTTGTCATTTCCCTCGAACTCAACCAGGTTCTCTGTTTTCAGGTTGTAAGCGATATCGATCTCACCTGTCTGAAGAGCCATGGAACGTGTTGTCTGGTCATCCACACATTTCAGTGTAACTTTGTCAAGGGGAACTTCGCCATCCCAGTAGTTCTCATTCTTTACTACAACACAGGAGTCTGTCGGGCTGAAAGACTCTACTGCGTAAGGTCCTGTACAGATCGGTCCTTCCATTGCAAATGTGGAATCATCGACATTTGTATCAACAATGAGGAACAGCGGGTCTGCAAGGCAGCCAGCCATGTTTGCGTTAGCTCTGTTCAGGTGGAAAATCAAGTTCTGTCCGTCAACTTCGATGTTATCAAGATCAAAGAACTCCGGAACTCGGTCGCTCTTCTCGGCAGTACGCTCGATGGAAGCTTTTACCATCTCCGGTGTCATGTCATCACCGTTGGAGAATTTTACGCCCTCACGGATCTTGAATGTCCATGTTTTTCCATCTTCGCTGTTATCCCACTCTTCTGCAAGACATGGAACGATCTCACCGTGCTCATCGAATTTTGTAAGGCACTCACCGATCGCATAACGGGATACAACCCAGCTGAAATACTGCTCTGTCGGCTCCAGTGTATCTGCAAAGCTTGTTACTCCGATGGTGATCTCCTTATCACTTTTTTTGTCACCTTTTGCCTGAGCCACTGTTGTCATGGAAAAAGTCATCATGCATGCAAGTGTAGCAGCCAGCACTTTTTTAACTACGTTATTTCTCATTTCATCCTCCTAAAGATAAATAATACTGATCATATGGTGTTGGTTTGTTACAGAGTTGTTTTATTGATCCTGGCGCGGATCCAGTACATCACGGATGCTGTCTCCAAGCATGTTGAAAACAACAACACAGATCACGATAGCGATACCAGGGTAGATCATAAGCCATGGCGCTTTTGCCATGTAGGTCCTTCCTTCATTCAGCATCAGTCCCCATTCCGGTGTCGGCGCGGTTGCACCAAATCCCAGGAATGAAAGGGAAGCCAGTTCCAGCATCATGGTTCCGATATCTGCCGCTGCAGTTACCACCATCTGGGTTACCATGTTGGGAAGAACGTGTACAAGAAGAATTTTCCAGGTCTTTGTTCCGTTTACCACAGCTGCCTCTATGTAAAGACTCTTCTTGACTTTCAAAACCATACTTCTTGCAAGGCGGGCATATTTTGTCCAGCTTACAGCCGCAATGGAGATAACGGCATTGACCAGATTCGGTCCGAGCATACCGGCAATGGCAATGGCCAGAACAAGGCCGGGGAATGAGATCATCATATCCGCGATACGCATGATCACTGCATCCACAACACCACCGAAATATCCGGCGATAACTCCTAAAAATGTACCGATCACAAAGATCACCGCAACCAGACATAAGGTCATGATCAGAGAGGTTCTTGTTCCGAAGATAACACGGGAAAGAAGATCTCGTCCAAGCTTATCCGTTCCGAACGGATGAGCGGAGCTTGGCTCCTGCAGTGATTCGGTCATAACTGCATCCAACGGATCATATGGAGAAAGCTGCGGTGCAAAGATCGCAACACCGATCACCACGAGACCCAGAATAAAGAAAAGAGTGAACTGTTTATTTTCTTTGAATGTTCGTAATACCTTTTTCAATTATCTATCCTCCTTAAGTCTTGGATCGAGATAAGTATAGGACAGATCCACAAGCAGGTTGATGCACATGTACAGGATCGCGATCCAGAGTACATAGCCCTGTACAAGAGGATAGTCACGACAGGAAATTGCCTTTACTGCCATATTTCCCATTCCAGGCCAGTTGTAAATGATCTCTACAACTGCAGTACCTCCCAGAAGACTTCCAAGGGAAAGCCCCAGCAGTGTTACCAGCGGAAGCATTACATTAGGAAGAACGTGTTTCCAGAGAATGACGCTTTCCTTGATCCCACGCATTCTTGCACCTGTGACATAATCCTGGTGAAGTTCCTCCAGTACTGCACTTCTTACCTGTCTGGTATACTTTGCAGACATGGCAAGTGCAAGTGTCAGCGCCGGAAGGATCATGGATTTAAAATCTGTACTGCCTCCGGCAACATTGATCCAGCGAAGCTGAACACCAAAGATGCTGAGAAGGATCAGGCCCAGCCAGAAGCTTGGAACAGATACTCCCACAAAGGTAATTCCTCTTACAAAATAATCCGGGAATTTGTTCTGATATACAGCGGCCAGTATTCCAAGCGGTATGGAAATAATGACCATCATCAGAAGTGCCAGCAACGACATCCTCAGCGTCGGCCAGAAACAGGATACCAGTTTATCCGTTACCGGCATTTTGAAAGAATAGGACTGTCCCATATCTCCTGTTACAACACCTTTCAGCCAGGAACCATACTGCACAAGAAATGGCTGGTCAAGGCCGAGATCATGTCTTGTCTGTTCCAGAAGTTCCGGTGTTGGAAGATTACCACACTCTGTCAACATGATCTCCGCAGGATCACCAGGTGACAGGTAGGTCAGTCCAAATGTGAAAAAGCTGATTCCAAATAATACAATGATAATCTGGAGAAATCTTTTTCCTACTTGTTTCTTTGTCACGTTTTACTCCTTTCCTCATTTGATGTGATTTTTAGCATAGCCGTTTCAACTTATATAAGATAATAATAACTATAATGGGATTCTTTATATGCAGAAAATGCATGGAATTTTAGAAATACGCACGAAAAAAGCCCGTGACGAAATACGGGCACACACAAAAAAACTTGCTTCCTATCTTCCGTAAGAATCATCTTAAAACAATTACAAGCAGGTCTCCTGACTCAGGCTCCTCACCCTCAGACACCTTCCCGGCCCTATTTCTCACGCACCCGGCCAGTGGTATTTTATCTGAGGATTCCCCATTACAGTGACGGGATCGTACCGGATTTACACCGGTTTCCCTATTAATCCTCTCGGAACTTGCAACGACTGATGTAAAAATCAGCAAATGCTGTTAAATTACGGATTTATTATATGATAAATCTATTGCTGTTGTCCATAGAAAAATGTTGTATTTTTAGAATATTTATCAATTTTGTCAAAGCTGTTTGAATTGTACATATACCCCGTTAGGTATTTAACAACTGAGTTTATCCGATTTGTCAAAAAAATACGGATTTTACGCGTTTGTTTTTACAAATAGAACAACAAACGGTAAAATCCGGTTTTCTTATCGTTTCTATAGGAATTGAATAAAACAATTTTTGGTGGAAAAGCTCTGCGAATATCAGGTCAGCGTCTCTGTGATCGCTGCATAGGCGATCATCGGTCCGTCCTCAATAATATTCAGGCTGGCTGTCTGATAAAGTACAACTCCATTTTCTGTTGCAATGGATGTATAAAGCAGGTTTCCGTAGTAATCTCTCAGTTCACCCAGGTCTTCTCCTTTAAAGAAGTACTCTCCAGGCTTTTTGGATGGATACCAGCATCCGGTATATGGTGCATATTCATATACCACATTTTCCAGAAGCATCTGACGGTAATGTTTCAGTCCGTGACATTTCTTCCCCTGAAGATGAAACACAAGATGACGGACGTCTCTTTTGTCCTGTTCCACTTCCTCCCAGGTCCAGTAACTGTGTCCGCCCCTCTCGATGAGAATGCTTGGAATTCCAAGAGAAGAAGCATAATTATAGGCACCACCTGTAGCAGTTGTAGAGCGGACCACATATTTGACACCGATATGTCTTGCCATATGTAAGGACTTCTCTGCCGTCTCTTCATCTACAACCCCTACATAATAAACATATGGATGAAGCTGCTCATATCCGTCTCCGCTGTGCAGATCAATATAATAATCCGTTATGGAAAAAAGTTTCGTCACCATGGTATAGGCAATGCGGTCTGCAGCTGTCCCCTCAGGATCTCCCGGGAAAACACGGTTCAGATTCTTACCATCTTCATAGACCATACTCATGGTACGATGTTCAAATCCACTGACATTGACCAGCGGAATGATGATCACATTTCCCTTCAGTTCCTCCGGCTGAAATTCTTTCGCAAGTTCCATCGCCGCCTGTATTCCTACATACTCGGCGCTGTGTACTCCTGCTGTGATCAGGATCGTCGGTCCGTCTTCCACCCCGCAGATCACAGTCGCCGGCATCGCCATGCCGCATCCTGTGATCTCAATCTTACCTTGTGCTTTTTCTCCTTTTTCGATCACCCAGTCATCAATTTTGATCATTGGCTGTTTCCCTTTCCCTTTTTCTTATATTTCCGCACTTTGTTCCGATAAGTATACCATGCCTAACCAAAATTGTATATGTCTTTTTTTTAATTCTATCTTTTTGCCAGTTCTCTGGTGATCTCTTCCCAGCTGACACCTTTTTCCACCATCAGTACCATCATGTGATAGAGAAAATCTGAGATCTCATACTTGATCTCTTCTTTATCCGGATTTTTGGCGGCAATGACGATCTCTGTACATTCTTCACCGACTTTTTTCAGGATCTTGTCAATTCCCTTATCAAAAAGATAATTGGTATAGGAACCTTCCTTCGGATTCGCTTTCCGGTCTGTGATCACATCGTACACATTCTGGAATACGTGGAGTGGATTGGTATCATCGTACTCTTTCTTCATCAGTGGTTTGAAGAAACAGGTACGGTTTCCTGTATGGCAGGCAGCCCCCACCTGATCCACCTTGGCAAGGATCGTATCATTGTCACAGTCAATGGTAAGGGATTTTACATACTGTACATGTGCCGGATGTCAGGCCTTTTGTCCAGAGTTCATTCCGGCTGCGGCTCCAGTATGTCATTTTTCCCAGTTTCAGTGTAGTATCAAAAGCCAGTTCATTCATATAGGCCAGCATCAGCACTTCATCTGTCCGGTAATCCTGGACAATAACTGGAACCATTCCATCACTGTTTAATTTAAAATCGGACCATGCAATATTGCTTTTATAGGTATTCACCGGAATTCCGGCTTTTTCGCAGGTCTCTTTTAATGTATGCAGATCATTTTCAAGGCTGCTCACATAAGCACCGCAAAGTCCGGACACGGCGGTTTCCCCTAAAAGCTCCAGAACTTTTTCCTGACTGCTTTCGTCCGTGTGGAGAACAATGGAAATCTGCGAAATCTGTGCGATTTCATTTTCCACTGTATCCAGAGCCAGAACACTGTCTGCATAAGTTTCGATCAGCTCCTGATTTTCTGTAAATTCCTTCAGATCAGAAATACTGATCATCATACGTTCTTTTCCAAAACGTCTGGATACTTCCTCAAGAAGCTCAATATTACTTTTCTTTGAAAAATTTAATACAACCTTGGCACAGCCTGCATAGATCAGTTTTTTTACGTCTTCCATACGTTTGATGTTTCCTGCTGCGATCACCGGGATCTCGGATGCCTGGCAGATATCCCGGATCTTTCCGATCGCACGGTCATGCTCAGCATCTGTGGAAGAAAAGTCAAACACCAGAAGCTCATCTGCTCCATTGTCGCCGTAAAATTTTGCAAGTGTCTCTACATTTCCATCTCCGAAAAGATTTCTCTGTCCAAATCCTGTTACTGCCTTTTCTGCCTGAAGATAAAGGCATGGGATCAACTGTTTGTTCATAAGTAGTCTCCTTTATGTATCAGAGGCTTCCCTTGGTAGAAAGCACGTCTGTGATCCGGGAATCGTACTGTGTTGCCGCATCAAGGGCTTTGGCAAAGCTCTTAAACATAGCCTCTGCCACATGATGGCTGTTTCCGCCGGAAAGAACTTTGATGTGAAAATTCATTGCTGCGGAATAAGACACTGCATAAAAGAATTCCTTCACCATCTCGGTTGCCATATCTCCTATTTTCTCCGTGGAAAACTCCGCATCCCATCCAAGATAAGGTCTTCCGGAAAGATCCACTGCACAGAGCACCAGAACTTCATCCATGGGAAGAATACAGCTGCCATAACGTTTGATTCCTTTTTTGTCCCCAACTGCCTCACGGATCGCATTTCCAAGGACAATACCTGTATCTTCAATAGTATGATGATCATCCACATTCAGGTCACCGTGTACTCTCAAAGTAAGATCATACAGTCCATGACGCGTAAAGCCGTCCAGCATATGATCAAAAAAGCCAATACCTGTATCAATATCGGAACTTCCTGTTCCGTCAATATTCAGCTGCAGACGGATCTGTGTTTCTTTTGTGTTTCTTTCGATCAGTGCTTCTCTTGCCATTATTCGTTCTCCTTATCCTCTTCCTCAAAACGGACCGCAATGGAGTTTGCGTGTGCAGTCAGCTGTTCCGATGTGGCAAACTGGATAATGTCCTTGTGGATCTTCCGGAGTGCTTCTCTGGAATAATACACAATGCTGGATTTCTTAATAAAATCATCTACAGAAAGTGCGGAGAAAAATTTCGCAGTTCCGTTGGTAGGAAGTACATGGTTCGGTCCTGCAAAATAATCTCCAAGAGGCTCAGAGCTGTGCTCTCCGATAAAGATCGCACCTGCATTTCGTACTTTCATCATATCTTCGAAAGGATTCTTTGTAACGATCTCCATATGCTCGGAAGCAATTTCATTGGCTGCCTCAATGGCCTCATCCATATCTTCTGCGATCAGGATATATCCAAAATTCTCCAGAGATTTCTCGATAATAGCTTTTCTGGAAAGTTTTTCAACAAAACCTTTTACCTCTGCGTCAACCTTATCTGCAAATTCTTCATTTGTTGTGATCAGGATCGCGGACGCCATCTCATCATGCTCTGCCTGAGAAAGAAGATCTGCCGCGATATAACGTGGATTTGCAGTCTCATCTGCAAGAACAAGGATCTCGCTTGGTCCGGCAATGGAGTCAATGCTGACATAACCATAAACTGCTTTTTTTGCAAGGGCAACAAAAATATTTCCAGGTCCTACGATCTTGTCCACTTTCGGGATACTCTCAGTTCCGTATGCAAGAGCTCCGATAGCCTGGGCACCGCCCACTTTATAAATTTCATCTGCACCGGCCTCATTGGCAGCAACCAGTGTGCTTGGATTCACCTTTCCGTCTTTTCCCGGAGGGGTTGTCATTACAATACGGTCCACACCTGCTACTTTGGCAGGAACGATATTCATCAGTACAGAAGATGGATATACAGCTTTTCCGCCTGGAACATAAACACCTACACGGTTCAGTGCAGTTACTTTCTGGCCAAGCATAGTACCGTCTGTCGTACTTGTGAACCAGCTGTTCTGAAGCTGCTTTTCATGATAGCTGCGGATATTTACCAGCGCTTTTTTGATCACATCAATCAGAGACGGATCTACCAGCTTATAAGCTTCCTCGATCTCCTCCGGTGTAACACGGATCGTCTCCTTTGTCACTTCAACTTTATCAAATTCTCTGGTAAAAGCAAACAGCGCTTCATCTCCCTCTGCCTTTACTTTTGCGAGGATATCTGCTACTGCATCCTCATATTTGCCATAATTATTAGGACTTCTTTTTAAGAGAGTTTCCAGAATATCTTTTGTAGATTCCTTGGTGAGTTTTACCTTACGCATAATAACTTCTGCCTTCTTTCTGTATTTATTCACAATCCGTTCCACTACATGCTCATAAGCAAATAAACAGCTTCACAGCTTATTTGACAACGTTTCGAAGTTCTGTGATCAGTTTACGGATCCTTTCATCTTCCATTTTCATGCTGACCTGGTTGACTACCATACGGGCAGACAGCGGGCAGACTTCCTCCAACACCTTCAGACCATTCTCGCGAAGGGTACTTCCTGTTTCCACGATATCCACGATGACTTCGGAAAGACCTACGATCGGTGCAAGCTCAATGGAACCATTCAGTTTGATGATCTCCACAGTCTGGTGTTTTTTATTATAGAAGTAATCCTTTGCTATGTTCGGGTATTTGGTAGCAACACGGATCAGCTGGTTGTTATTTAAAACTTCTCTGGCGCTTTCCGGGCCACATACGCACATGCGGCATGCTCCGAATCCCAGATCCATAACTTCGTAAAGTTTTCTTCCCTCTTCCAGAATGGTATCCTTACCTACGATACCAATATCTGCGGCACCGTACTCTACATAAGTCGGCACATCCGGGCCTTTCGCAAGGAAAAACCTGAGTTTCAGTTCCTCATTGGTAAAGATCAGTTTACGGGAATCCTTGTCACGCATCTCCTCACATGTAATACCGATCTTTTCAAACATATCCAGTGTTTTGTTGGCCAGACGCCCTTTTGTGAGGGCAAATGTAAGATATCTCATTATTCCTGCTCCTCCTTTTTCGGGCATAATGCCACTTTTTTACCTTCTCCTCGAAGTGTAATTGCTTCCTGGATCGCTTTTTTCAGCTCTCCCGGAGCATAGGTGATCACAACGGTCTTATCACCGGATGGAACGGTCAGTTTCTGTCTGGAAAGAGCAAGCATCAGGTTATCAACCACAATGGCAAATCCGATGGAAGAAGCCGGTTTTCCGAAATGTTTCATCAGCTCGTTATAACGTCCACCTTTGATCAGTGGTTCGCCGGTTCCATATGTATAAGCCTGGAAAATGATTCCTGTATAATAACGGAATTTACTGAGCATTCCAAAATCAAAAGCAATGTATTTCTCACAGCCATATACTTTCAGGATCTCGTAGATCTCTTCCAGACGTTTTACTGCGAAAAGTGCCTCCGGATTGGAGGTAAGTTTTTTTGCTTTTTCCAGAACTTCCACGGAACCGAACATCTGCGGCAGTTCCGCAAAAGCTTCGGAAAGGCTCTCGCTTAAATTCTGTCCCTTCAGAAGTTCTTCCACACCAAAATAATTCTTCTGGGAGATCAGTTCACGAAGATGTTCTTCCATCTCCGGTTCCAGATCTGCTTCTGCAAGCAGGGATTTATAATAATCTACCTGACCCACACTAACCTGGAATTCTGTAAGTCCTGCTGCTTTCAGGCACTCTACTGTCATGGCAAGGATCTCCGCATCTGCTGCTGCGGAATCATCTCCCATATGCTCCACACCCATCTGGGTATTTTCTTTCATCTGTCCTCTGTAACTGGAATTGTTGATAAATGTATTTCCTGTATAACAAAGTCTTACCGGTCCCTTTTCCGGATCAAAATATGTAGCACACGCTCTGGAAACCGATGGTGTGAAGTCAGGCCTTAGAACAAGGGTATTTCCCTCTCTGTCAAAAAATTTATAAAGATCTTTGGATGGGATTGTTCCCACTTCATTACTGAACACTTCAAAGTATTCAAATCCCGGTGTTTCTATATCTTCATATCCATATCTTGAAAACACCTGGTGGAGCTCCCTCTGGAGCCGTTTTTTGCGGCTGCATTCCTCTCCATAAATGTCCCGCACACCTTCAGGTGTATGAAAAATACGCTGCATGTTCATTTCCTCCGTAACACTTTTTGAATTTTCTGCGTTTCGCTTTAGTTCGCTACCATGCTACCACAGAAAACTTAAATTTGATTATATAGGAAACTTTTCCAAAAGTCAATCCCGTAATTGCAGATCTTTCTGGATCCCCTCCAGATAAGGAACCAGAAATCCGCTTTTTGCCGGAAGATAAAATTCCTCGTCCAATTCTTCCCGGCGGAAACTTTTTCGTCCGCCCTCTTCCATCCGTTTCCAGAATTCTTTCAGTTTGCGTAAAGTAAGATAATAAAAAACATTATCTGCGCTGAAATAGATCAGAAAAAAAGAAATCCCCTTCTGCTTCTCAAACTCCTCCATAAAAGCTACCTGATGAGGATGAATGTTTGCAAGGGGAAAGGTCTTTACACAGCATTCTTTGGCATCGAAGCAGACAGGAATTCCCTGCACTGCTCCGATATAATCTACAGTACTTTTCTGTTCAAAATATGCCAGTGTGATATGTCTTGTATTCTTGTCCATTTTTACCGGCGTGATGGGAGTTGGAATTTTCTGGATCAGAGCCAGTCCTTTTTCGCGGTACTGCTCATTGGTACGATTGACAAGTTCCTCCAAAGTGGAGCCTCGAAGCCCTCTGCTGTTCCACGTTGCCATAAAATAAAACCCTTCTTTAATTCAAAAGCTTGATGGACGGGAAATAACGGATCTCCGCTTTTCCAACAATCTGATCGAAACGCACAAAAGTATTGGTCCAGTATCTGGAATCCTTTGAATTGTTTCGGTTATCGCCCATCATAAAGTAACAATTCTCCGGTACTTCATAAGGGCCGAAACTTCCAAGCGGTGTCTCCGGTACATAGGAATCTTCCAGTGGCGTTTCCGAATCATTGATATAAACTTTACCATCTATAATCTCAACTTTGTCTCCCGGAAGTCCGATAATACGTTTGATAAACAGCTGGGATTCGTCATCCGGATACTTAAAGATCACAATATCAAAACGCTCCGGATCTTTCCATTTCTTGGATATTTCATTTCCAAATACATTCATATTAAAACCATACGCCAGGCGAAAACCAAAGATCCGGTCACCGGTCATGATGGTATTTTCCATGGATTCCGACGGAATCTTTGCATTGATCAGTACCACATTGTTGATAACAAGGACCACCACTACCACAATGATGATCATTTTTACATAATCCCACACTTCATTCCAGATTTTCATAATAAATTTCCTCCAACTGCTCCTCTTTTAATGTTCTGAGAAAGATTTCCGGTATCGGCGCTGTGAAGGTCTTTCCGGAAAGATAAGAAAGTGTTCCTGTAAGAACCGGAAACTCCATGCAGAAAGAATGCAGAAGCTGTCCTTTCAGATTGCTTTCATTTTTTCCGTACTTTGGATCACCCACGATCGAATGCCCTTCTGATGCAAGATGTGCACGGATCTGATGTGCACGTCCTGTGATCAGTTCTACCTTAAGAAGAGTCCGTTTTCCATTGTTACCAAGCGGAAAATATCGGGTCTCCACAGGAAGAGTATTCTCTTTCTCCTGTTTGTATATTGTTACTTTATTATTTTTTTTATCTTTGGAAAGATATCCTTTGATATATTTTTCCTGTTCCAGTACACCCTCCACAAGACACAGATAATACTTATGGAGATTTCTGGATTTAAACATTTCCGAGAGTTCCTGAAGACCGGCAAGACTTTTTCCGGCTGCGATCAGCCCGGTAGTGTTGCGATCCAGACGGTTACACACAGATGGCCGAAAAGTTCTTAAATCCTCCTCTGTAAGGCTTCCAGTTTCCAGAAGATACCCGGTCAGATATTCCACCAGTGACGGAGTGCCATCATCTCCGGGCTGGGAAAGCATCCCTGACGGTTTGTTGATCAGAAGGATATTCTCATCTTCATAAATAATGTCCAGTTTATGATATGCCCTGGGAGCTTTATCGGTACCGCTGAATTTCTCGAAAGTTTCATCACTTAAAAATAACTTCACATGATCACCAGAAAGCAGTTTCTCATTTCCGTTTGCTTTTTTTCCGTTAAGTGTAATATTTTTTTTACGCATCATTTTGTAAAAAAAACTTTTTGGCGCTTCTTTAAGAAGCTTGGCCAGATATTTGTCAAAGCGTTGTCCGGCCTCATTTTCATTAATGATAAATTCTTTCATTATAACAGTGCTCCTACAGACAGATTGCCAGGATCGTATGTTTGATCAGCTCTTCCCTGGAAAGATCCGGATACCGTTCATCTGGTGTAAACTTGATTCCATTCCGTAAAGATTCTTTATGTTCATTCATAGAATCCAGACGTTCCAGATAGGGCTTCAGATCTTTCAGGATCTTTACATCTACTTTATAACCGTTTTTGCGGACAATCTTCTGAGACTGTTCTGCAAGATACGATATATCCACCTTTGGATCACTGGTATATCCCACAACCGTATTTCCACATACAGCCACAGCATCAAGATAACCGCTCTTTTCATAAAAAGTCATATACATTTCATATGCCATCACAAGATCACCGGCATGTTTCCGGATTTCTTCATACAGTTTCCTGTCCATAGGATGCCGCATCAGGATCATGATCAGGCTTACCATGGATTTACAGCCAGGAAGACATCCTACAACCGTCAGAACTGTCCAGACAGTCATCCTTGTACCATTGACCGCCCATGCTACGAAAAAAACGAGAAGCGGAAGCGAAAATAATCCAGCTGTGATCAGAAGTCTTCGCTTCTTTTCGCTACTGAAATAGCCAAAATCACCTTTTTTTGTTTTTCTTTTTCTGGTATTTTTCATGTGCCGAACTCCTTGTCTGTGTTTTTAGATTTCTTCGATCTGTACTTCTGCTTTCAGGATTTTTTCCTTTGGAATTTTTTCTCCGAAGTTCTCTTGGATGGATCAGGCACTTTGGTCCAAAACCTACCAGATCCATACGTCCGGTCATTTTAAGTCCCTCGAGGATCAGTTCCCGGTTCTCCGGATTTTTGTACTGCATCAGAGCACGCTGAATTGCCTTTTCATGAGGATTTTTCGGAACATAAACTTTCTCTCCGGTCAGAGGATGTATTCCCGTATAATACATACAGGTAGAAAGAGTTGAAGGTGTCGGGTAAAAATCCTGCACCTGTTCCGGTGTAAATCCAAGATCACGAACATATTCCGCAAGTTTTACAGCTTCCTTCATGGTACATCCCGGATGAGATGACATAAAATAAGGAACTGCATACTGCTGCTTGCCTGTGCGGGCATTGGCCGTTTCATATTCTTTCAGAAAACTTTCGTAAACTGCATGTTTCGGTTTTCCCATATATTTCAGCACTTCATCAGAAACATGTTCCGGTGCCACACGCAGCTGGCCGCTGACATGATATTTTACAAGCTCATTCAGAAAAGTTTTATCCGGATCTGCCACCATGTAATCAAAACGAATACCGGAACGGATAAATACTTTTTTGACTTTTGGTAAATTCCGAACTTTTCGTAAAAGCTGCAGATAATCTTTATGATCCACCGTCAGATTTTTACACGGAGAAGGAAACAGGCACTGGCGTTCCCTGCAGACTCCTTTTGTCAGCTGTTTCTTACAGGAGGGATGTCGAAAATCCGCAGTAGGACCTCCCACATCATGAATATAGCCTTTAAAATCTGGGTCCTCTGTCATTTTTTCTGCTTCTCTCAGAATGGATTCATGGCTTCTTGTCTGAAGAATGCGGCCCTGATGGAAAGTCAGCGCACAGAAATTACAGCTGCCAAAACAGCCTCTGTTGCTGGTCAGACTGAACTTGATCTCTTTCAGTGCCGGAATCCCTCCGTCTTTTTTATACATGGGATGATACTGGCCTGTGTAAGGCAGGTCATAAACATCATCCATTTCCATCTGTGTCAGAGGCTTCGCCGGAGGATTCTGGATCACATAGCCGCGGTTTCCATAAGATTCCACCAGCGGCTTTGCAGTGAATGGATCCGTGTTGCGATATTGGATGGCAAAACTGTCCGCATAAGCTTTTTTGTCTGACTGAACCTGTTCAAAAGCCGGAAGGATCACGGGTTCGTAGACTCTGTTAATATCATGGCTTTTAAAAACAGTACCTGCCACATAAGTAATCTCCTGTACCGGAATTCCGCTTTGCAGTGCCTCGGCAATTTCCAGGATCGAGTGTTCTCCCATTCCATAAGAAATAAGATCTGCTCCGGAATCAATAAGAATACTGTGCTTGACTTTGTTTTCCCAATAATCATAATGTGCCATTCTGCGAAGGCTGGCTTCAATTCCGCCCAGAATGATAGGCGTATGTTTATAGCTCTGACGAATCAGATTGCTGTATACCACACTTGCCCGATCTGGTCTTAATCCCATTTTTCCCCCGGGAGAATAGGCATCTGTACTTCTGTGTTTCTTGGAAACAGTATAATGATTCACCATGGAATCCATGTTTCCTGCTGTAACGAGAAAACCCAGGCGCGGTTCCCCGAACACCTGGATACTCTCTTTCTTTCGCCAGTCCGGCTGTGGGATCATCCCTACACGGTAGCCTCTGCTTTCCAGAAGACGTCCGATGATAGCTGATCCAAAAGACGGATGATCTACATAGGCATCGCCTGTCACATAGACAAAATCAACCGTATCCCAGCCTTTTGACTTCATATCTTCCCTTGTAACCGGTAAAAAATCCTGCATTTATAATTCCTCATATGTATTATGTGCTTACTGCTTCTGGTCTATCTATTACATGCTATGATGTACAGCCTGGGCACGGTATCCCTCGGCAATAATATCCAACTGTCTGTGGAATCGCTCCAGCTGACGTAAATCTTTGGTTTTGAATACTCTTAAAAATTCATCCTGAATCTTGCTGACTTCCCGTTCGCTGGAAACACGGTAAAGATTCTCAATATTATTCAAAATATCCTTCACAAGATTGGATTGCATCTGTGAAGAATTCTGTGCATCCATGATCTCATTCCGGACAGAAGACATTTCATGATCCAGGGAAATGATGGCATCTGATGCTTTGCTGAGACGTTCTGCGACATGCGGCGGCATGTCGCCTTTATATTTATATTGAAGAGAATGCTCAATGGTAGCCCAGAAATTCATTGCCATCGTACGGATCTGAACTTCCACCTGAAGTCTCTTGGGGCCGTCGGATCGTCTCTACTATATAGTAAAGGATCATGTGATAACTCCGATAACCGCTCTGTTTAATATGAGTCAGATAGTTCTTCTCACTTTTTACTTCCATATCTGTTCTTCTTCGGATGATTGCAGCGACTGTATCAATATCTTCTTCAAACTGACAGATGATCCGGACACCTGCAAGGTCTTCCACCTCGGTTTCCATCTGTTCAATAGGAATATGTTTGCGCTGCATTTTCTCCAGAATACTGGATACACTTTTTACTCTTCCACTGACTTGTTCAATGGGTGAATATCGATCATTCTCACGGTATTCTTCTATCATATGTTCAAATTTGACTGTCAGTTCCTTGACAGCCAGCTCGTAAGGGCACAGAATACTTCGCCATAACTGTATTTCCATGTTGCTCGCTCCTTATTATCTGCCGTCAGTCTCTTATTTTTTGTTGTGGTGATGGCGGCATACATTTTTTATTATAACATATGTTTTGAAAAAATAGGGATTCTTTATCAATTTTTTATTAAAAAATTATAGAAAAATTTTCTTTTTTGTGTGATGCATCCACAAAGCTATATATATGCAGGAATGAATATTTTATGAATTTTTTGCTCATTTTTTCAGAAATCAGAAAAAGCCCTGAAGAGAAACATGTTTCTGCTTCAGGGCAAAAGATACCGTTGATCCGGTTATGATCAGTCTTTCAGATTTTCAAGAACCTTTACAAGGTAATTCCATACTCTTTCTGTGGAAGCGATACTTAATACTTCTTCCGATGTATGAATATCCTTCATATCCGGTCCAAGAGATACACAGTCAAGGCCTTCCATTTTTTTGTAGAAAAGCCCGCATTCAAGACCTGCATGGATTGCCACAACTTCCGGTTTATGGCCATACATTTCTTCAAAAATCTCCACCATCTTATCTCTTAATGGAGAATCTTTCCGGTATTCCCATGCAGGATATGCACCCTGTACTTCATAATCTCCCCCAAGAAACTCTGTAAGATATTCGATTTTATCAGATATTGCGCTGCATGCCGCATCTACGGAACTTCTTACACTTGAACTTGCAAAGAGCTCGTCCTCATCCAACCGAAGAATTCCGATATTACTGGATGATTCCACCAGACCTTTAATAGTCCCACTCATTTTCTGGATTCCAAATGGTACATTCTGAAGATAGAATACAATCTTCTCCTGGCTTGTAGGATGAAGGACCTGAGCTGTCTCTACTCCATTCTCTTTCACTTCAATGGTAATATTCTCATCAGAGCCGGTATATTCCTCCCTGATCTGCTCCTGGAGTTCTTTTGCGTATGCTTTTACTTCTTCTGGTGCATCAGTCAGAAACTCTGTGATGCATTCTCTCGTAATGGCATTATCCTTCTGGCCACCTGTAAGAGAAATCACTGCATAATCTGCCTTTTTCTTAAGGCCATAAAGGAAACGTCCCATCAGCTTGTTGGCGTTAGCTCTGTTTTTATCAATCTCAGCACCGGAATGTCCGCCCATAAGTCCGCAGACCTTAACCTGTATCTTAGTTCCCTCGCCCTCGACGCGCTGAACCGGAATATGACTGATCCCTGAAAGGCCACCTGCGCAACTGATCCAGAGACTTCCCTCTGCCTCAGAATCCAGATTGATAAATCTTCTGCCTTTCAGTACGCTGCAATCCAGTCCTACTGCACCAAGAAGGCCAATCTCTTCATCAACCGTAAATAACACTTCAAGTGGTGGATGCGGAATATCTGTACTCTCAAGAAGAGCAAGGCCATAGGCAACAGCAATACCATCATCTCCGCCAAGAGTTGTTCCATTAGCAGTTACATAACCGTCTTTTACAGAAATATTTAATCCGTCTTTTGTAAAATCATGTTCTACATTCGGACGTTTCTCACATACCATATCCATATGGCCCTGAATGATAACTGTCGGAGAATTTTCATATCCTGACGTACCTGGTTTATAGATGATCACGTTATTCATTTCATCCTGTACGTATTTAAACCCGTGATCTTTCGCAAAATTCACAAGAAAATCACTGATCTGTTTCGTATTTCCGGAACCGTGAGGAATCTTACAGATCTCCTCAAAATAATGAAAGACTCTCTTAGGTTCACAATTCTCTAATGCTGGCATAAATTCTGCCTCCTTCTGCTCCATAAATTCATTTATTTTTATAATAATCATATACTGTAAAAAAAGCAAGGCCGGGATCTTATGAAATCGAAAATATTAACACTTTTCAGTATCTGTCTGCTGTTTTTTCTGCTTCTTCACCCGGACGAAGGGCTCCTGGGTGCCAGGGACGGATTCGACGCTGTGGCTGAATGTTATGCTTCCAACCCTGCTTCCCTTCCTGATCTTCACCGGAATTCTTTTAAAAGCCGGAAATCTCACAAAACTCCTGAATCCATTTTCCCTTCTGTGGGAAAAATGTTTCGGTCTTTCTCCAGCCGGAGCCTATGTTCTGATTCTGGGTTTTCTGTGCGGTTACCCTATGGGAGCAAAGATTGCCCATGATCTTTACATAAATGATCAGATTTCCAAAAAAGAAGGCGAATATCTTCTTTCTTTTTCCTGCAACGCCAGTCCTGCTTTCGTTGTTTCCTATCTGACCGGCAGCATTTTGCAGAACAGAATCCATCCGATGCAGATAGTCCTGATCCTGTTAACTGCTGATCTTTTCTGCATGCTTTCTTTTCGATTTCTGATATATCATGGAAACACACTGACTCCTGCCAAAGTTAAATCCATAAAAAAAGAGACATACCAGCAGGACTCCACAGGAGTCATCCTGGATGTCTCGATCATGAACGGATTTGAAACCATCACACGGCTCGGGGGCTATATTCTGATATTTTCATTGGTATTTACATGTATCAGACATTACTGGCCATTCTCCGAACAGACCAGTATCCTGTTTACAAGTCCCATCGAGCTGACCACAGGATTACAGCAGATCGCTCACTCTCGGTATTCATGGAGATTTCGCTGTATATCCTCCATAACTCTTACCGCATTCGGTGGGCTCTGCGTTATGTTCCAGACAAAAAGTGTACTGGAAAACCGATTATCACTGTTTCCTTATGTTACATCCAAATGTCTGAATACATCCCTGGTTTTCCTGTTCTTAGTTCTCTCCGATATCGTCTAACAGTTCATCCTCATCACTATCACTGGAAGCACTGTCTTCGTCCTGGAAAGTATTGGAAATTGCAGCTGCCTGTGCAGTCTGTGGCGCAAGTTCCTGTCGGTTATGGTTTACAACTTCAAGACAACTCTGCAGTGCATCGATAAATGCTTTATATTTACCGCCGGCATCCTCAAGTGTCTGGTTCAGAACAGAACCAATATTCGCCATCATATCATCTGTATATGTGATCGCACTGAGACGGATACTGTTGGCATCCTGTGTTGCAGAATCAAGGATCTCCTGAGCCTGCTTGTTGGCAGCATTGATCGTTTCATTTGCCTGTGCATACGCCTTCTGCATGATCTCATGCTGTGTAACCAGCTCCTGTGCTTTCGTCTGCGCATCTGCGATCAGGCTGTCAGCCTTGGACTGTGCATCCTCAAGGATTGCATCCTTATTGCTGATGATCTTCTGATAACGTTTGATCTCATCTGGAGTTTTCAGACGCAGTTCACGTAAAAGTTCCTCAATCTCTTCTTTATTCACTACGATCTTGGTAGTGGAAAGAGGCTGAAATTTACAGCTGTCCACATACTCTTCAATCTCCTGAATGATCTGTTCAATTCTGCTGCTCATAAATACACTCTCCTTATTTCTCTGTTTCTCTTTTTTCAATTTTTCTTCGACTGCTTCCGTAATCTCACTTGGAGCAAACTTACTCAGATCTCCTCCGAAATTCGCAACCTCTTTCATGATCGTGGAGCTTAAGTATGCATATTCCAGACTGGTTGTGAGAAAAACGGTATCCACATCCGGTGCAAGAACACGGTTGGTCTGCGCCATCTGCAGCTCGTATTCAAAATCCGTGACAGCACGAAGACCGCGAACGATCACCTGGGCATGATTCTCCCTGGCAAAGTTCACAGACAGGCCCTCAAATGCTTTCACCTCCACATTCGGGATATCTTTTGTTGCCTTTGCTAGTATCTTAACACGTTCTTCCACAGAAAACAACGGACTTTTTGCAGAATTGTGCAAAACGCCCACTATAACCCGGTCAAAAGAAATGCTTGCTCGTTTAATAATATCAAGATGACCATAAGTTGCCGGGTCAAAACTTCCTGGGTATACGGCTGTTATCATATGTCTGTCTCGCTTTCATTTTTTTAGGAAAACATGCTTATTTGTTTTATATTCCTTGGAACGTATCAGATGATAGCCCAGTTCCTCCACATAAGAAAAATCCGTGTAAAGATCTTCTTCTATGATAATAAGCGTGTTCTCGTTTGCAAGAGTACTGTCAGCCAGATATTCGAGAACCGGCTGCTCCAGATGCTGTTCATAAGGTGCATCCATAAAGATACAGTCAAAAGGTTCTCCACCTTCCAGTGAACGCAACGCCTGCAGTACATCCATGTTCAGCAGTTTACCACCTTCAGAGAGTTTTGTAAATGAAAGATTTTCACGGATACATGCACATGCCTTGGGATTTTTTTCAACAAATACTGCATAATCAGCGCCTCGGCTCAATGCCTCGATACCAATAGCTCCGCTTCCGGAAAAAAGATCCAGGAACCTGCAACCTGGTATTTCAGGCTGGAGAATGTTAAAAAGAGTTTCCTTAATACGGTCTGTTGTTGGTCTTGTCTCATTTCCGGGAATTGTTTTTAAATTTAATCTACGTGCTTTTCCTGCTATTACTCTCATTTCAGATTTAATCTCCAATCCAGATCACCACGGGCCAGTCCGAGAATCAAAAGCTCCGCAGTGGCAATATTTGTAGCAACCGGAATATTATACTGGTCGCATCGTTTAACAATACTCATGATATCCGGTTCTGCCGGATCCATCATGACAGGATTATAAAACAGGATCACCATATCCAGATCCTGTCTTTCTACCATCTCCATAAACTGCTTGTCTCCGCCAATGCTTCCGGCAAGAAACTTATGGACATGAAGGCTGGTCGCTTCCTCAATTCTTCTTCCCGTTGTTCCGGTTGCATATACTTCGTGTTTGGCAAGGATATTCTTATATGCAATACAGAAGTCTTCAATCAGAACTTTCTTACTGTTATGTGCAATAATTCCTAAATTCATAATTCACCTCTCCATTCTGACCTCGGGTTACATCCCTTTTTCTCCACTGTATAGCGGTAAAACCATATAACTCTGTAATTGATTTTAGCATATCGCCCAAAAAAGTGCAATTTAATTCATACAAATTCATGAAAAATTAATATTTTCTCTTTCGGGATTCCTGTGAATTTATGGTTGCTGCCAGCTGTTTCCGGTTTGATAATCAATTTCTATTCCCGGCTGTACGTTATATACAAAAACGTGAAAGGCTACGTTCTGATCCTTTACAGATTCCGCTTCCATTTCCACACCGCGGGCCACAAGTTCTTTTCCTGCAAAAATCGGAGTAACGCGATACATACAGGGATTCCCGGTACTGTGTACATAATCTGCCACTTCATTCTCAAAAGGCAACATTCCGGTTACATTAAGATATCGGGTTCCCGTGATCAGATTTTTTTCATTTGCATTCTCCCCGGTAAGCTGATAACCGATCAGATGACAGCGATTATAAAGATATCTGCCATCTACATTATCATATTTTACTGTATGCCAGCCCGTTGGTTTGATCATTCCGATAGCACCTCGTTCCTCTGTCGGCATCAGCTGGGGTGTGATCTTGGATTCCGCATATCCACATCGTCCAAGAGCATCCAGTTCGCTGTAAAATTCATATGCAGGGCCATTTTTCTTTTCTGCTGAAAATTCCGGAATATTTCCATCAAGCTCTACACAAGGACTTCCACTGTATTCCGGTATATTTTCCAGCGAAATATCTGCATTCTGTCCTCCGGCCTGATTTCCTGTCTGCTCCAGTATTTTATAAGCTGTGTGGGAAATCGCTTCGGATATATTTTCTGAAAAATTTTTTGTATTTTCTTCTATATATGTAAAAAATATATTACAAAAAATCTCGCTCTGTTCCCTGGCTTTATCCAGGCTGTCCGGCGGTTTCCAGCCATTACACAGTGCAATGGTAATACAAAGTATCAATCCTGTTATGATCTTTTTTGCTGGCTGTTTTTTTCTTTTTGATTTTCGTCTGTATGTGGGATAGCGCTTCTTTTTCACAAAATCCCCCTTTACTTATCTGCCAGATATTATATGCACCACAGAAAATATTATAACTTCTGTTTTTTATAAAAACAACCATACATTCGATTTTAATTTTTTATATTATTCTGTAAATTTCCTTTAACTGCCAGTGTATTATTTCCGCTATTTCATATACTAGCAATGTAACATCAAACCAAACAACAACCAAGGAGGAAATGAATTATGCCAAGTAACACTTCTTCTAACAAAGCAGTTGTACCAGAAGCAAAAGGCGCACTTGACCGTTTCAAATATGAGGTAGCAAACGAGCTGGGTGTTCCGCTTACAGATGGATACAATGGTAACCTTACTTCCAAACAGAACGGTTCTGTTGGTGGATATATGGTAAAAAAGATGATTGAAGCTCAGGAACGCCAGATGTCCAGCGGTTCTCAGGGCAGCCAGCAGTACTAATCCGATTTAAGTAAATCCATTGCCATGTAAAGCTGAAAAGTTTATGCAGTAAAAAATGCTGTCTGACAAAATCCGTGTTGTCAGACAGCATTTACTGTATTTGAAAATCCTATTCATTTCCTACAAAAACTTTCTGATCTTTTGATATACTACTTCCGCAAATTCTTTATGACCAGATGCATTGAGGTGTTCCTGATCAGCCTCACAGCAATGTACATAAGCCGCTGCCGGAAGAAATTCAATCTGACGTTCTTTTGCTATTTTTTCGTATACAGACTGGAGATTTCTGGATACGGCCACCGACTCTCTGGAAAACTCCTGATCGTAGCCTTCCTGCCATACTTTTTCCCCAAGATAAATCGGTGACATCAGAAGAACCTTCGCTTTTGGAGCATATTCCTGAATCTGATCCAGAAGTCGAAGAATCCCCTTTCCGATCACATCTGCAGATGCTCCGAAAACTGTTTTGCAGTCATTGGTTCCCAGCATAAGAGTGATCACATCTACCTGTGCATGTGTTTCCAGCAAAGTTGGCAGAAGTGCTGTCCCCTTCCGTCCATCACGAAGTGGATCTTCAAAAACAGTCGTCCGTCCACATAACCCTTCTTCAATCACTCTGTATTTTTCTTTGTTTAATTTTTCCTGAAGAAGACTTGTCCAGCGCACACCCCAGGGCAGCCGTTCTCTGCTTTCTCCGTCGTATCCCCAGGTATTGGAATCTCCAAAGCATAAAATCTGTTTCATATATATTTCCTATTTTCATATCTGTTTACTATGTTTATGTATTGAAGATATCGTATCATACTCTTTTTTCTTCGTCAAATATGCAAAAGAAATAGCCTGCCATAGGCTAATCCTATAGCAGGCCAGAATATATAATCGTGATATTTATTTACTCGTCCAGATTACAGGCCGATAAATCCTGTAACATCTCCATTGATCACATAATGCGCACCATTATCTTCCGGTTTGATATAGATTTTCAGATCTTTCAGATCTGTTGCTTTTTTACCCATATCATCTGTCCAGATTTTTTTGATCCGGTCAGCAACTTCAGAAGTATGTATCTCTTTGCCCCAGTACTGGACATATACTTCTGTAACTGTCTCTGCCTTTTTGGCTGTTGCAGTTTTTCTTGTAGTCGTCTTTTTAGCTGTAGTTGTTTTTCTTGTGGTTGTTTTCTTTGCAGCAGGTTTCTTAACTGGTTCCTCAGTCTTTACAGCTGCTGTTTTTTCTTCAGCAGGTTTCGTGTCTGCTTTCTTCTCCGCCGGTGTTTCAGCTGCTTTTTTTGTCTCTACAGAAGCTTTTGCATCGTCTGTCTTCGGTGTCTCAGCCTGAACGGCTTTCTCTTCGGATGCGGTTACTACAGATTTTGCAGGAGTCTCGCTTACTGAAGCCGTTTTTGCAGTTGTCTTAGTTGCAGCTTTCTTTGTTCTAGCCATTTTATAGCCTCCTTACAAGAGATTTGTTAATCTTTTCTCGAACTTTAGGATATCACTTTTTGGGGAAGAGCGCAAGGTCAGATGCCCAGATTTTCCAGATCTTCACTCATATATCCCATCAGTCGTTCCTTCAAAGCCTTATGTTGCGGTAATCTGAGATCAAAATCCAGTGCAAGGATCTCTCCTGCCGCCTCACTGGCATTCTTCAAAATCCCGGCATCATTATAGATATCACCGATCTTAAATTCCATCAATCCACTCTGGCGGATACCAAAAAGATCTCCAGGGCCCCGGAGCTTCAGGTCTTCCCCTGCAATATAAAATCCATCATTAGATTCATTAAGGATCTTCAGGCGCTTGGAAGTATCTTCTTCATTATTTCCCTGAATAAAAATACAGTAAGACTGAAACTCTCCACGGCCTACACGTCCACGAAGCTGATGAAGCTGAGCAAGTCCGAAACGTTCTGCATTTTCCACCATCATTACTGTGGCATTCGGAACATTCACCCCTACTTCTACAACTGTTGTAGACACCAGTACCTGTATCTCCCCAGAAGCAAACGCTTCCATAATCCTGTTTTTTTCTTTTGGTTTCATCTTTCCATGAAGAATCTCGACACAGATATCATCAGGAAGAGCCTCCCGAAGTTTTACAGCATAATCCGTCACATTTTCAGCATCCAGACCTTCACTTTCTTCCACCATAGGACAGATCACATAAGCCTGTCTTCCCATATGGATCTGTTTTTCAATAAAAGAATATGCTTTTGGGCGATAAGAAGTACCCACCACGCAGTTCTTAATAGGAAGTCTCTGTGCTGGAAGCTCGTCAATAATGGAGATATCCAGATCCCCGTACAAGATGATCGCCAGGGTCCTCGGGATAGGAGTAGCGCTCATAACAAGTACATGCGGTGGATTTCCTCTGGTAGTCAGTGCCTCTCTCTGACGTACGCCAAACCTGTGCTGCTCATCTGTGATAACCAGTCCAAGATTTTTATATTCTACCTTCTCCTGGATCAGCGCATGAGTCCCGATGATAACATTTGCCTCACCTTCTGCAATCTTCTGATAGATTTCCCGTTTCTGTTTTGCCGTACTGGACCCCGTCAGAAGTACCGGATGGCAGGAAGTAATATTCTGTTCTTCCATTAATCTCAGGAATCCCTCATAATGCTGATTGGCAAGTACCTCTGTTGGTACCATCAGTGCACTTTGAAATCCGTTTTCCGCAGAAAGCACCATGGACAGAAACGCAATTACTGTTTTACCACTTCCAACATCTCCCTGAACAAGACGGGACATTAATTTATGACCGCTTAAATCTCTCTCAATCTCATGCCATACATTTTTCTGGGCATTCGTCAGTTCGTAGGGAAGACCTTCGATGATTTCCTCTGTTGTCCACACTGGTTTCATGGAAAATGTATTCGGTGCTTCCTCTGTCTTTTCTTTGAGAAGCTGCACTGCCAGTACAAAAAGAAGAAACTCGTCAAACACGAGCCTTTTTCTGGCAGTAAGCAATTCCTGCATATTCCCCGGAAAATGTATGGTACGTATTGCAAAATTATCGTCCGCCAGCTGATAGCGCTCCCTGATCTCCTCTGGCAGATATTCTGTTTTTAAGGGTCTTGTATCCAGGACCTGCCGGACAAGTTTGGTAATTGCCTTATTGGTAAGGCCTTTGGTCAGGGCATATACTGGCTGCATACTGTGGACAACTTTCTCATAAGCTGCGGGAGTAAATATCTCCGGATGTTCCATCTGCAGTCGTCCTTTTTTACGGATGATCTTTCCTCGGAAAATAAATACACTGCCCTTCTTCAACGTTCCTTTTAAATAAGGCGCATTAAACCAAGCTACTGGAAGACGGCCGCTCTGGTCTGCCACTGTTGTAGTCAAAATCTGCAGATTCCGTACCTGGTTGCTATACAGGCTGCCTGTTATCGTTCCACGAATGGAAACTGTTTTTTCTTCTTCTGCCGATGCGATCTCAACTGGCTCTTCATATACATCATAAGTCCGTGGATAATAACGGAGAAGCTCCTCCGTAGTCGTAATTCCGATCTTCTGGAAAAGCTTCTCTGTTTTATCACCCACGCCTTTTAATTCACGTAAAGGTGTCTTATCATTCATTTTTAGTACTCTTTATTCTACGGAAATCAGGTAATAGTAAATTGGCTGTCCACCCTGGTTCAGCTCGACTTCACAATCTGGATATTTTTCGGAAAGTTTATTGGAAAGATCCTCTGCCTCTTCTTCAGATATATCTTCTCCATAATAAACACTGATGATCTCAGATTCCTCATCTATCATCTCTGCAACCATGTCTTCTGCAACCTGAAGCCGTTCCTTACCAACCGCAAGGATACCAGCATCACCGATTCCCATAATATCGCCCTCGTGGATTTCCTTGTCATCAATCCGTGTGTCGCGGACTGCATAAGTAACCTGTCCTGTCTTTACTCTGGAAATGGCATCTGTCATAGAAGCAAGGTTCTCTTCGCCGTCTTTTTCCGGAACAAAACTGATCATTGCGGAAATTCCCTGCGGGATCGTCTTAGTCGGAACTACGATGATCTCTTTATCTTCTGTCAGATCTCTTGCCTGATTAGCCGCAAGGATAATATTCTTATTATTCGGGAAAATATAAATTGTTTTTGCATTTACTTTATCGATAGCGTTGAGCATGTCCTCTGTGCTCGGATTCATGGTCTGACCGCCTTCGATCAGATAATCCACACCAAGCTCACGGAAAATCTGAGAAAGTCCTTCTCCCACAGATACAGAAATAAATCCATGGTCTTTTGGTGGTTCTTTCTCCTTCTCAGCCTGTTCTCTGGCAAGTTTCTCAGCATCTTTGATCAGCTTTTCCTGATGCTCCTCACGCATATTATCAATCTTCATGCGTGAAAGCTGGCCATATGTGAGTGCACGCTCGAAAGCCTGACCCGGATGATTGGTATGCACATGCACTTTAACGATCTCGTCGTCTGCTACCAGTACAATGGAGTCTCCGATAGAATCCAGAAATTCACGGAAACGGCTGACCTCTTCCTGTGGAAGCGGTTTCTCAAGAAGGATGATAAACTCTGTACAGTATCCGAATTTGATATCAGCCTCTGCCTGAGGAGAAATCTTTGTAATCTTTGGAGCCGCTGATGCCTCAAACTGGGAATAATCTACTTCTTTTCCGTGATATCCGTCAATGGCACCACGTAAAACTTCCAGAAGACCCTGTCCGCCAGAATCTACCACACCTGCTTCTTTCAAAACAGGAAGCATTTCCGGGGTTCTGGCAAGTGTCTCTTCCGCATGCTGGAATATCCCATCAAAAAATGTGTCCAGATCTGATGCGGAATCTGCAAGTTCAAGTGCTCTGTCTGCTGCTGCCCTGGCAACTGTAAGAATGGTTCCTTCCTTCGGCTTCATAACTGCTTTATATGCTGTTTCAACACCACGTTCCATAGCT
The DNA here is from genome assembly GCF_056504095.1 of Blautia sp. HA9023. Taxonomy (NCBI): domain Bacteria; kingdom Bacillati; phylum Bacillota; class Clostridia; order Lachnospirales; family Lachnospiraceae; genus Blautia; species Blautia sp. HA9023. The sequence goes on from NZ_JBWLUR010000002.1 coordinate 122,358, forward strand.
GCGGCAATTGCAGGTGCATCCAGATCTGTCAGCTTGCGCACACCTCGGGTAAATCCACGCAGAAGCTGTGAAAGGATAACACCAGAGTTACCACGGGCGCCACGAAGAGAACCGGAAGAAATAGCCTTGGCCAGGGTCTCCATATCCGGATCTGCAAGAGCACCCACTTCGGAAGCAGCAGACATGATGGTAAGCGTCATGTTCGTTCCCGTATCCCCGTCAGGTACGGGAAACACATTCAGTTCATTGATCCATTCTTTCTTCGCTTCCAGGTTCTTGGCTCCGGCCAGAAACATTCTGGAAAGTATTTTAGCATCTATGGTTTTGTTATTCACCACAAGTTCCTCCTCTAAAACTAATCTATTGCACGTACGCCCTCAACCATGATATTGATCTTCTCGATCTCCATTCCTGTAAAGGCCTCGACTTTATATTTTACATTGTTGACAAGATTGTCCGCAATAGTACTGATATTCACGCCATATGCTACGATGACATGGAAATTCAGTCGGATCTTATTGTCATCAGTGATCTTAACACTGATACCATGTTTCAGACTGTCAATACGCAAAAGTTTAACCAGTCCATCCTTCATACTGATAGCTGCCATTCCAATGATACCAAAACACTCTACTGCCACACTGCCGGCATAAGTCGCAATGACATCCGTATCAATTACGATCTGACCCAATCCGGAATCTATACGTCCATTCATATGGTTACCTCCACTGTTTCATTTAAATTAAATTATATGTAAATCTATTATAACCTTTTTTTAACAAGAACACAACGCTTAATTTCGCCATGATTTTCAGCATTCCTTCCAATATAGAAGTTCCGTAAGAAAACTCTTTGCAGAATTTTTGATAAATTTCCTTTTTTTGCTTGCAAAAGAGCAATTCATCTGTTAAAATGGTGACTGTTGATAAAAGGAGGTGCTATTCATGGCTAAATGTGCAATCTGCGATAAAGGAGCTCATTTCGGAAACAATGTGAGTCATTCCCATAGAAGATCCAACAAAATGTGGAAATCTAACGTTAAATCCGTCAGAGTAAAAACAACTGCCGGCGGAGCAAAGAAAATGTATGTATGTACTTCTTGTTTAAGATCCGGAAAAGTTGAAAGAGCGTAAGTAATATCGTATGCCCCCGTAAAATGCGGGGGCTGTTTTTTATTTCTAAATATTATTATAAATAAACGGAAAGCCTGCTAACCGCACACTTTCCGTTTATCTGCAAAACATATGATATCCGCATAGCAGACATACCACTGCGATCGAGATCACAATAAAATTCTCAGTGATAAGAATTCCAAGAACCATTCCTACTCCGATAAAGAACAACATAAAACCTGTTAGCTTTCCCACTCCTGTCTGCTCATTTCTTTTTTGTTACAGTATATGCACAAAAGCAGGACAGAATACTTATCATCACAAAATCTTATACAGACTTCTTCACAGATAAGATATCCTTAATCTTCTTTCTCATCGGCGCTCTCATCTCCACCTGCACCTGGGACAAAACGATTCACAAAGTCGGGAACCATATCCAGAACTTTTGTCAATCCATCCTGATTCTTAACGTTTACAAGCTTGGTGGTTCCATTCTGGATCACAAGTACTGCACAAGGCGTCATCTTTCCGGCCAGACCGCCGCCACCGTTATTTTTTTTATCTCCTTCAAATGCTCCTGCACCTACACCAAAAGATACATCTACCAGGGGAAGAATGATCGTATCACCTACATGAATGGCATCCCCTACAACAGTTTTGGCCGATACAAAGCCATCCATTCCTTTAAATAATGAATTCACGGTATCCTTGAAATTATTCTCTTTCTCCATGATTGACCTCCTTATGTCTCCATCGGTGGATGACGTATTTGATATTTTTATTAAAATAAAGCTCTATTGCTATCTTTATAAGTACAACTCCATAAATCCGGCCTTTCAGAAAGATTTCGCCTTCCAGAATATTTTCACCATCAAAAAGCGGATTTACCATTATTTTATTTTTGTGGAAAGGAATTGTCATTCCCAGCAGCGCCAGTACCGTACCTGTGACAGCCGGATCCTCACTTCCAAAAGTAATCTTTCCGGTGATTCTGGTTGGCAACACATGATGTATCAGTTTTTTTCCATCTTCCCATAAGAAAGAAATCGCAGCTCTGGTCCGTGGATGGTCAATAAATTCCCTCCACCAGTTTATCTTATCACAGAATTTTCTGATTGTTAATGCGAATTTCTGGATTTTTTTAAGAATTCTGGATGGTACCCTCAGAGTATTTCGCACTACTGTCAAAAATTTTCCAAGTACTGATTTTATTCTGCCCGCTATTTTAAGAATTAAATCTTTTATTCTGTTTTTGTTTTTATTCTCTGTTTCTTTGTGCTCCGAAACTGAAGTATCTATTTCTTTCGATATCCCATCTTCCCGCCTGTAATCTCTTTCATCACATTCATTCGTCTGTTCCGGCAAAATTTCTGAAATTTTATCCTCCGGTTCTTTTTCCAACAGATCCGGCGTATATCTGTGCCCTTCAATCTCCTCCACTTCAACAGGAGTTGTGTCTTCTTTTATAATAACGGAAGTTTCTTCTTTTTCTTCACTATTATATGATCTGGAATATTTTTCCTGTTCTGTCTGCTTCTTCTGAACAGAAGGATCTTTTTTGCTGGTATCAGTTTTTGTTTTTTTCTTCTTTCCGGAAAGTTTTTGTTTCAATCTGGATAGTGGAACTCCAAAAACACATATTTTTGTTTGAATTTTCCCTTCTTCCCAGAAAGCACGAGCCGAAATAATATGGAGCAGCCAGCTTACCTCGCCCGAGGCTCTTATTTCCCTGATTCCCTCCGTTCGCTTTTTTTCTGCACTTGCTCGGTATCTGACCGGGCAAAAAAGGATCAGGAGCAAAAGCAGAAGAACCAGTCCGATGAGTATCCCCAGAAGGATCAATATCCATTTTAGTATCAGCCATAATATATGCAGCATTCATTCACCTGTTTTTCAGATATTCTTTTATTTTAAAATCACCGGTTTCCGTATATACCTGTTCTATAATATCCTGTACCATCCGTATCGCTCCATCTTTACCTTTAGCCATTCCGATGATCAACGGACAGATTGCTCTGGCACTGCGCTGTACCAGCATACTGGAGGGAAGAATCTCCAGTATATTCCCTGGATTATCTGACAGCGTAACAACATAAATATCCGGTACAAATTTCCCGGCAGTGATCCGTGCTCTTGCTCTGGTAGGATTCTTTATATCATCTCCAATATAATAATCTTTCATCCATTTTAGCACTTTACGACCACCTCCGCTTCTTTAATGTCAAACAGGGCTGCGTAAACACACAGCCCTGTCTTTGTTTTTAGAAATACTTCTGCTGTTTCGCCCAGACGCCCTCACTACGCATCTCCAGATACTCCTGATAAGCCTGCTCCACAATATGCTTCTCATTGGAAAAACGAAGAAGATGATAAATCTCGTGAAACTTGTAATATCCGGAATCTACAAAATATTCCTCGCGCTGGGGTTTGCTATGATAATTATCAGCTATCATGAGATACCAGTGTACCTCTTTCATTACCACATCCTCCGGAACTGTGAAATTATACTGGCTCTTACCAATGTATTTCACAATAGAAGCTCTGACACCTGCTTCTTCTTTCACTTCACGTAAAGCAGTCTGTTCAAAGGTCTCGCCTTCTTCTACAGTTCCTTTGGGAAGCACCCATCCTTCATAACGGTTCCTGTAGGATTTATACAATGCCAGGATCTTACCCCGATGAATTACCACACCGCCACAGCTTGTTGCTTCTATCATATTGCAATCCTCCTGTAATGCGTGTGTCTTTTGCACTGATTACAGTATACCTCTTTTTCTTCATATAGGCAAGGGGCAAGAAGCAGATACTGTCTTAATTAACGAAATTTAATCAAAATAATATGCATCAAATACATCTCCTGCAATGGGAACTGCTGCTTCACTTCCGGTTCCTCCGTTTTCGACGATCACCGCAATAGCAATATCCGGGTTATCTACATTCGAATAACCGATAAACCACGAATGACTGGAACCATTTTCATCAAACTCCGCAGATCCGGTTTTTCCGGCTACCGTATATCCACGCCCGTTAAGCGCAGAAGCTGTACCGTTTTCAACTACATTTTTCATGAGTTTTCCAAGAATACCTGCTTCGTTACTGGTCATCAGGCGTTTATATTCCGTCTTTTCCGTTTCTTTTACAGTATCTCCGGAATTATTTACAATTTTGTCGATCATGGTCGGCTTCATCAGTACACCGTCATTGGCGATCGCACTTGTGATCAGCGCCATATGCATAGGAGACACCAGCGTATTTCCCTGTCCAATAGAGGTCTGCATTACCAGCGCGTTTGCTGAATTTTTTTCCAGGGTAAAACGACTTGTTTTATAGGAGTTCAGAGGAAGAGCTTTGTTAAAAAGAAGATCCTCCGCGGTACTGCGCAAAGAACCGGCCCCGAGATTCAGCCCCATATCCGCAAACGCACAGTTACAGGAATGTGCAAATGCAGAATAAAAATCTTCCTGTCCATGTACTTCACCGTTATAACACTGAATGGTATGGTCATCTACTGTAATACTTCCCTGGCACAGATAAGAATATCCTTCCAGAGAGCCCTTTTGTCTGAAATAATCCAGGGCCGTAACAACTTTAAAAGTAGATCCCGGCGGATATGCACCATTTGTAGCACGGTTAAGAAGACTGCTGTTATTCTCATCATTGACAAGCGTATCCCAGTCCTGTGCAATGGTATTCGGATTAAAATCCGGTTTGCTTACCATGGCAAGGATTCTTCCTGTAGAAGGCTCTATGACAACTACCGCTCCTCTGCGGTCACCCAAAGAATTATATGCTGTTGTCTGAAGATCAGCATTCAGACTTGATATCACGGTATCTCCCTGATTCTTTTTGCCCAGAAACTCATTTTTCATCTGCTCCAGGAAAAAAGAATGGGAAGTCAGAAGCTGAAAATTCGCCTCTGATTCCAGTCCGCTTTTGCCGTTGGTATCATATCCTACCGCATGTGCAAAAATATTTGCAAATGGATAAGTTCTCTCTTCTGTTCCATCTTCATACACATTGGTCTGTGCCAGGACTTCTCCATCAGAAGACTGGATGCTTCCACGCACTACCCTGTCTGAAAACGTATCCTGTCTGGTATTATACGGACTGTTGATAAAATCGTCACTTTTTATGGCATCAAAATAAATCAGATACCCGATCAGACTGACAAAAATCAATATAAAGAACACCGATACAAAAGTAAACGGCCGGTTCTTTTTTCTACGGAGCCTGGCGATATCCCGTTCTCTCAGGCGTTGCTCTCTTTCCTCTTCTTTCAAACGTTTCTTTTCGCTGCGATTCAATTTCTTCGTCCTCATCTTCCCTCAGAATATACAGTCCCTGAATGATTGCAAGCATCAGGATGGTACACATGACAGAACTTCCTCCATAACTTACCAGCGGAAGTGTAACACCTGTCATCGGAATAAATTTGGTCGCACCGCCAATAGTCAGAAATACCTGAAACGCATATTCTGTTCCAAGTCCCAGTGCGATCAGTTTATAAAACGGATTTCGTATCTTCAGTGCAATCGTAACGATCATGAGAAAGAAACTGGTACATACCAGGATCAGGCAGATGGCAAAAATGCCGCCCAGTTCTTCACAGATAGCGCTGAAGATAAAGTCATTTTTTACAACAGGAATTTTCTCCGGAGAGCCCTGGCAAAGCCCCATTCCAAACCAACCACCAGTTCCGATAGCAAACAATGACTGCACGATCTGATAGCCTTCATTCTGATAGACCGCCATCGGATCTCTCCAGGCGCTCACTCTCTGGCGTACATGTCCGAAAAGATGATAAGCTACCACTGCACCAACACATCCACCGCCAAGTCCCAGGAGCATATATCCAGGATTTCTGGTTGCCACATAGATCAGCACAAGATAGGTGACAAAAAAGATCACCGCACTTCCAAGATCTCTGGAAAGGACCAGAATTCCCACATGGATCACCGCTACGATCGTTGCCATCACTACTTTACGAAAATCTACCTTTGTGCAGAGCAGCGATGCCATAAAAAATACAAATGTGATCTTGATCACCTCTGAAGGCTGGATTCCCATCAGTGAAAGTTTTGCGCCATAACTTGTACTTGCCAGAACGAGAACCGCTGCCAGAAGAACAATACCGATCCCTGCATAAATCCATGTAAGATCCTTTAAAAATTTCATCTTACGGATCATTACAGGAATCACCAGTGATACCGCGCTTCCTGCCGCCACGATCAGAAGCTGTTTGGTTGCAGACGGAAGTGAAAGTCTACAGAGCATGATAAAACCAACGCTCAGGAGCATACACATATTATTCAGAAGAAGCAGCGATGCTTCTTTATAGATGATCCTGTACAAAATCTGGATCGCCGCAAAAAAGATCATCATCTCAATATAAAACAAGATAACCTTAAAATCCATGCTCTTTAAATAAATCACAAGAAACGCTGTGAAATCAATAAAAAAGATCATAGTCAGCTGCTGCTGGAGCAGCTCTTTTTTTTCTTCCTCATCCTGGCGCCACACCATATAAAAACAATGAAAGGTGTAGACGATCATCAGCGTGAGGATCACATACTTGGATAACTCTGTAATTACATTAATCATACACTTTTACTCGGCTCCTCTTTTAAAATGGCCTTTTGTATATCTGCGTCCGGAAGGTTTCCCGTTTTTCTGATAAACGGACTGGAATTCTTTAAAGATTTCCCTCGCTTCCTCCGGCTTCTCAACAGTAAATGCCAGTCTTAAAGACTGAAGATTTAATTTTTCCACCCGTTCTCTCTCTCCGGGAAGCCCGTAAGGGATACTGTTATATATGATATTATAGCAGTATTTTGCTTTTTCCAGGCTGCTGCATTCCCATGGAGTACAACAACATTTCACCGGAAATTCACTGTTATAGCGGTCTTTCAGATAGACAGTCTCGCATTTTCCGGTACATCCAAAAAGATTTTTTCTTACACACTGGGCCGACAGCATCAATGGGATATATCCATATAAAAGAAGTTCCGAAGAAGTATTATTCCTGTGCCGCAGCTCTCCTTCATTCAGTTCAAGCGGAACTGTGTTGCGAAGGACACCCTCTTTTTTCCAGAACTCTGTCGCCTCATCATTCCATGTATATAGAGAGGAATCCAGAACACATTTATCTCCGTATCCACACTTCTTCAATGCGGCATAAGATTCCAGATTTCTGACCAGGAATCCTTCCATTCCCTGTTCTATCCATTTTTTTGCTTCCTGCATCCATTTCTCCGGAATCTCTCCTCTCTGAATATGCGGGGTAGAAAGATAAAGTTCCCTTTCTGCTGCAAGTTTAGGTGAAAAATACTTCTTCATGGTATCAAACGGAAAATAAAAACCTGTAATTCCCTTTTCCTTTAAAAGTGCTTCTGCAACATCTTCCTGTTCGCATGAGACATAAAAAGGAAGTGATCCACCAATCTGCCGCCGACAGATATCTGTTCGTTCCGCATGCTGTTTTTTTACCATTTCTCTACGATTCTGACTGAGTAATGTCTCCCGCAGCTGTTCAAGAGCCTCCCTGCGAACTTCATTAAGAACCTTTACAGGAACAAAAACTTTCCCATTAATCTCAATATTCAGACTTTCCCACTGAAATTCCGTATTTCCCAGTTTTTCCATTTGCTGGCGGATCCGCTGTTCTTCCATAGGCTGATTTTTCGCAAACTGAACTTCCCCGCCCATAGCTGTTACTGTTTTATCTTCACAGGCTACTTCCAGTATAACAGGACTTTCAGGAGAAAGTATTAAATTCCCATGAATTTTTTCTTTTATTTTTCTGATCTCCGGCTGGATGTTTCCGGATTTCTTCTCATTGGCAAAAGCCATCATTTCCGGACCGCGATACATATCATAATATCCAGTGCAGGAACCTCCTCTGCTGAAAAGACTCCAGAAGATATTTCCGGTCTTCCTCCTGAACATGATATTCTTTTCCACTTAAATAGAGGTCCAGATATTTTCTGTATACAGAAGTCACTCCCGCTGTATACCCTGGCTGTTTCATGCGGCCCTCAATTTTCAGTGACATTACGCCTGCCTCCAGAATATCCGGAAGAATATCAAGAGTACAGATATCTTTCAGACTCAACGCACAGAACTCTTTATCCCCTTTATATTTTCTGTGATCAAGAGTACCTTTATACGGAAGTCTGCAAGGCTGGGCACATCGCCCACGATTTCCGCTCCTTCCACCGAAAATACTGCTCATCAGACATTGACCAGAATAGCTGTAACAAAGCGCTCCATGGATAAAAGTTTCAATTTCCAGCGGACTTGCTTTATGCATAGCGGAAAGCTCTTCCAGGGAAAGCTCTCTGGCCGGGACTACACGCGTTGCCCCTTTTTCTTCCAGAAATTTCATTCCTTCCGGTCCGGTTATTGTCATCTGGGTGCTTGCATGAATATCCAGGCCTGGGAAATTCCGACGGATAAACGAAAAAACACCAAGATCCTGTACAATTACCGCATCAAGTCCTGCCTCATAATAAGGTGCCAGATATTCAAAAAGCTGTCCTTCCAGCTCTCTGTTTTTCAACAGAGTATTCACTGTGAGATACAATTTCCGGTTATGGATATGTGCGGTTTCAATCGCCGCAATCAGTTCTTCCTGGGAAAAGTTCTGTGCATAAGCTCTCGCGCCAAAAGCCGGGCCCCCTACATATACCGCATCTGCTCCCGCTCCAATGGCGGCCTCAAAGCTCTCATAAGATCCTGCAGGTGAAAGCAGTTCTGTTATCATTTTTTTCAAAGTATTTTCTCATCTCCTGTCTGTTAATCTGATCAAGCGGTTATAAAACAAAAGAGGATTACCGAAGCAATCCCCCCATCCTTTATTTAAGCAGTTCATCAAGTTCCTTCTCCAGTTCCTTCACCTTACCATCAAGAAGATTCTTCTGATCCTGAGCTTCCTGCTCGGCTTTCTTTGCCTCTTCAATCTGCATTTTCAGAGAAATCAGCTCATGCTTCAGATCGTACATTTCCTGATCCTTCTGCTGCAGATCCTGTTCAAAGATCTTCTGCCTGCTTTTTCGCCTTAAAATAGTCATCTGTAATATTCAGACTGAGCAGTGTATGCTTGGTCTCCATGGCCTGTCTGGAATATCCCGGCATCTGGCTCAGTTCACTGATCTTATTATTCATATAAGCTGCAACCTTCTGAAAGTACTCCTCAGATTCATATCCGCCCAGAGTAATGATCTTTCCATCGATAACAACCTGTGCTGTATTCTTTACCGCCATTCGTAAAGCCTCCTGAATTCATCTGTTACTGGTCATTTCCACAATAACATTCCTCTATATTGCCAGCCCTACAGCTCACAGTTTTCTGCCATTGACGTAGCGGCGCACGAAAAACGCGAAAGCGTTTCACGATAAATGCGAAAACAGTTACCCAACCGTACCAAGTCTGGGTTAATATCGGCTGCACAACCGAACCAAGTAACAGGCA
>NZ_JBWLUR010000003.1:0-335631 GCF_056504095.1 Blautia sp. HA9023
ATTTGCGGAGCAAAACGGTCGCATTCCGTTTTTGAACAGCCGAATTGCTACCAGTCCAGTCTGTGTAATCTAATCCTTATAATGATAGTAGCCATCTCAGGGATGGTGAATACATCATTTTAAGGAGGATAATGTATGCAGTTGGATTACAAGGACATCATTATCAAACACTACGCGCTATCAATGTCCGGTAGCGAAATAGCTCGTCAGACTGGTTTCAGCAAGTCTGGCGTTAATGACTTCTTGAGAGCATTCAAGAAGTGCGAAGATCTGAGCTATCCATTACCAGCAGGCATCACTAACTATGGTATTGCCCTGAAGGTGTATGGATCTGTACCTGGATCAGGAGGTCGAAATGAGAACATCGAGTTACCTGATTATGAAGAGGCTGCCAAGCTTATGGCTACCCGTAAAAACATGACACTCATGTTTCTTTGGAACCGCTATAAGAAAAAGTGCGAAGAAGAAGGCACTCGTTTCTATCAATACAGCCAGTATTGTGAGCTCTACAACAAGTGGTGTGAAGAGAATTATGAGACCGCCCACTTTGATGCTGTTGTCGCGCAAAAGATGGAAGTTGACTTTGCTGGACAGACGTTCTCCATGACAGATCCTCTTACCGGTGAGATTATGACCATCGTCGTTTTTGTAGCTATCCTGCCTTATTCACAGTATATCTATGCAGAAGGAATGCTCTCAACGAAGGAGCCACAGTGGATTGATGTCAATAATCATGCATTGAATTACTTTGGTGGAGTTCCTGCATTAGTAGTCTGTGATAACTGTAAACAAGCTGTTATCGTTAATCAAGACTGGATTGAACCTGAACTAAACAAAGATTATGCTGACTGGGCTGACCACTATGGCACCGTTATTCTTCCAGCGAAGGTTCGTAAGCCGAAGTTCAAAAGTTCTGTAGAAAACGCAGTAGGCATTCTCGAGAAGGGCCTCTTCCACAAACTTGAAGAACGCCAGTATTTCTCACTGGAACAGTTTAATAAGGATCTCTGGAAGGAACTGGAGGCTCTGAATAAAGAGCCATTCAAGAAGAAAGAACACAATAGATACTACTATTGGGAAGAAGAGAAACTTGAATTGATGCCGCTCCCCTCCATGCATTACGAGTACATAGAGAGAAAAACGGCAAAGGTGTCAAGTGACTTCCACGTACGCTTTGACAATGCTTATTATAGCGTAGATAAAGCGTTTTTGCATAAGAAAGTATCTATTAAGGCATCTTCAACTGTTGTTCGTATTTATTCTCTTGCCGGAGAGTTCCTTTGTGAATGGCCCAGAGCTACCCGCAAAGGACAGTGGTCAACCAATCCTGAACACTTGCCAGATAACTATAAAGGATTCACTCTGTGGAATGGTCCTTACTTTATCCAGAAAGCGCAGCTCATTGGCAGGAATACAGAAACTGTTATCCGGACGATCCTCAAATCCAGACCATACGAAGTACAGACCTATCGTATGTGCTTAGGTATTCTGAACTTTACAAAGAAGTATAGCAATAAGGCTCTGGAGGAGTGCTGTAAGCAAGCGATTGCTCTGAATAAGCAAAAATATACCTTTATTAAAAATACGATATCTGTTGTAGCAGATGATCTCGGAGAGGCAGGATACCGTCATTCCACACCTACAAAGAAAGAACCGGTACGAGGAGGGTACGTAATGCCACCGGAAGCTTCCAGTATCGACACTCTTTTATCACGCAGCAAGGCTCTTGCTGATCAGATGCGAGAGGAGGTCGATGAATGATGCTTACAGGAACTGCACTGATAAATGAACTCGTTGATGAACTGAACGAACTTAAGCTTTCCACTATGGCAGCTACATTGGATGATCTGTATCACAAACCCGGATTTCTGGAAATGGATCGACTTACGCTTATTGCAGAACTGATTGGACCACAGTTTCAGGAAAAGGTCAGCACGACATTAAAGAATCGCTTAACAGCTGCACATCTGAAGGGCTCACCTGAAGAATTGTCAGGCTGTGTGGACTCTGACAAGCGGGAGTATCTGCCTGCTGGTATAACAGAGGTGCTTTCCTCTTTTGACTTTATTGAAAGAGGTTACAATGTCTGTATTCTCGGAGAATCAGATTCCGGAAAATCTTACCTTGCAAAAGCTATCGGCATAAAGGCCTGCAACCGATATAACGTCGGTTACTTTCACAGCGAGGAACTTCTGGAAAGCATGGTAGCTCTTAAAGAGCAAGATTACGATAAATATGCCCGCAAGATGAAGAAGTATCTCAAATGGGAGCTGATCATCCTGGATGATTTCCTGCTCCACACAATCACTGACGAAAGAGAGATTAAAATCCTCTTTGAGCTTCTCGAGAAGCGGAACGAGCAGAGAAAAAGCACCATCGTATGCTCACAGCGTGATCCGGATAACTGGAAAGCAATGATTCTCAACGATGAGGTATCTGCCAATTCCATCATGAAGAGAGCTACAAAACACTACACGATTAAGATTAACACACGATAAGCGGTAATCTTCTAACTAAAAAATGGGCGGCCGTTGGTTTCGGAAAACGGCCGTTCTAAAACAGAATGGCGACCGCTGGATGCCGTAAACTGCAGTAGAATATTTGGAAAAGAAATGGTTTATGATCTGGTATGGAATGAACCTTATTCAGGTGATTATAATGTGGTTATGCGACATATCTGCAATATCAGAGAAAAAATAGAAGATGATCCTGGACAACCATTATATATACAAACAGTACGAGGTGTAGGATATCGGTTTAATGGGAATTTAGGCAGCGAGTGAAATCGCTGCCTATTATTATGGTTTTACAAAGAAGGGAGTTGGTTATGAGAAGATCTTTGTATTTCAGGAGCATCCTGTTTGAGATATTTGGACAGGTTTTGATGTATCAATTCCAACTCTTTTATTTCTTGCTTAAAGGAAACGTATTGAGTATTTAGTGATTCCTTTCTGGAAATAAGATCTGCAATTTGCTCTTGCAACTTATTGGAATTAAGATGTTTCAGGTTTATACCATTTTCCTGTAAAATATGTTCAGCACCCGTGAAAAGAATAATTTGAGATTCATATTTACGGAAATAACGATCTGGATCTTTGGAGCTTTTATAATGGTCGTCGTAAATTTTATTTTTCTGATATTGTTCGGCATATTTTAGCATTTCTCGAAGATGGCGTATCTGAGACTCGAGAGAAACAACAGAGGTATTTACCTCTTTTTGCTGCATATGTAACAAGGCTATGCGGTCTTCAAGTTCTGAAAAATTATGTAGATTATGTGTGAACATCTTGTTATATTCAGCAGAGACAATTTTTAAATTTTCCTTATTTGCCCATTTCTGAAATCCAATGTTTCCTGCTATATTGGGAGTGTTGGTGTCTATTAACTTATTACGAACAGAAGGAACAGTAGTTCTGTGAAGCTTATTATTAATGCGTTCTTTGATACGTTCCTTAGTAAAGTTTTTTCCTAAAGATTTAGCACTTCCACGCACTGGACGGGACATATCGGGAGAACGAAAGGTAATGTATTTTCTGCTGTTTTCGCCAAATTTTGCGTTTTTTATTTCATATCCTTTAGCTTCCATAAATGTAAGAAATTCTGAATAAGTGGAAACGATTCGGATTGTCTGGTTGATATCTTTTCGCAGCTGCGCTTTTTTACTGGATTCAGATTTATTTGCAGCCCATTCATTGTATTTCATTCCCTTTTTACCATCTGGCATAATTGTGGACAGGTTATGTTCCTGGCATAAAGTGTCGCTGAGATTTCGTATTTTCCAGTAATTCTTTTTACAGTCATGATAATGAGAAAAAGTGATATTATCTGCAGAACAGAAAATTAAATGGTTATGTACATGACCTTTATCAATATGTGTTGTCAGAACATAGGAGTATTTTCCCTCCAGTAAGCGATCCGCAAGTTCTTTGCCAATTTGATGGGCTTCTTCATAGGAAACTTCACCAGGGGAAAATGCCTGAATCAGATGAAATGCCTTATTTGTATTGTGCGGATCTCTGCAGTCATGTGTATGATCCAAAGTGTATTTAAAGTCAAGAACTGCTGTTTCAGGAGAGCAGGCAAAGGAAGAAATATATAGTTTCTGGTCTGTTTTATCTGGATTGCAGATGTATTCTATTGCTTTATCAACGGTTGTTTTGATACCATGGATTTTTGTAACTGCCATATTTTTTCCATTAACTCCTTTATATCGTCCAGATCCTTTTGGTAAACTGCATTGGTGCTGTTTATACGATGGGTGATCTGATTCAAATTGCTGCTGATATTGCCCAACAGGGTATTCATTTTTCGGATATGAGAGTAGTCTACTTCATATACAAATCCATATAAGATCATTTTCCGTAGAAAGGCAGATTTGCTTTTCATCCTGGAAAGACGATATTTTTCTTCTAAAATGTATTGTTCGTCATCATTCAAATAAAATTGTACGGGATGAATTCTGGTACGTTTGCTCATTGAAATCCTCCAATTCGTTTTTTTCTATAAAAAAGAGTACAAAAAAACTGTCTAACCAGTTCGGCTATGACAGTTATGGTACTTGGTTTTTTGTTGGTTTGGACAGATGTATCTGTAAGTTATTTTAACAGGACTGGGTGAAAGCGTCAAATTAAGAAATTATAAAATATGAGAGGGCCAGGGATACTCCCTGATACATTTTGGTAGAATGAACCGGAAAGGGAATTTGACAAAATGAGCCAGGTGTCATGACACTGGCAGTGCTTGCTTCTTTTGGGGTGTAGCCTGCAAAGCAGGCTATGCAAAAGCTATAAAACATAAATAGAACTGTGAGAAGTGGTTGAGAATACAATCCTGATAGCGTATAATCAGAGAAAGAAATCGTAAGTGAGGGATAAATTTGAAACGTGAAGAAATTTTTCAATATGTAAAAGAGCAATATGGAACTGAACCGGAATATTTATGGAAAAAAGATCCTGATTCTGCGGTGCTTCGACATAAAAATGGAAAATGGTATGCTATAATTATGGTAGTGGAAAAGAAAATACTGGGATTAGAAGAAGATGGAAACATTGACATCCTGGATGTAAAATGTGATCCTGATCTGGTTGGGATGATTATTCAAACGTATGGATTTTTACCGGGGTATCATATGAATAAGCAACACTGGATTACGATTCTTTTGGATGATTCTGTCAGTGAAGCTAAGACGCTGGATTTTCTGGATATGAGTTATGATTTAATTGACAGTGGGAAGTAATAAAAAAGGAAGCCTTTCAGAAAAATCTCTGATTGGCTCCCAGGTATTCATTCTGGATATGTATAAGTTGATCTTTGCAACAGGATATTTTCCCAATCTCGTTCATGGCGCAACACTCGGAGAATATGAATCTCTTTTGTTTCTTCCATTATAATATAAAAAATAATAGATGGCGGAAAAGATCTTTTATGTATGGAATATCCTCTGTACAGAATTTGAGTTCGGGGAAAGGCAGTACTGAACTGGCCTAAATTCTGCATTTGTTCTTTCAGATCAGATTGAAAACGGTCAGCACGTTGCTGGCCGAATTCTTCTTCAATATAATCTGCAATGTCTGTGACATCGTAAATTGCTTCCCAGGTTAAAATAATTTTATATTCTTGCATTTCTTCGTGCATCCCTTAATTCTGTGATTTTGCGAAAAGCATCTTCCAGTGGCAATTCACGACCAGCTTCCATATCATCAATTCCCCGGTCTAACATGCGGAGAAGATGATTGTTTTCCTGGTTTTTATCGGTTGTAGGGACTTTTTTTGTTAATTCCATGAAATCACTCCAATCATACGGTTTATAAATAGTGTATGTTGTTCAGAAGTATCTATCCATAGTTTAGCATAGAATGGGCAGCAATACAATTGAATTATTTTGCAGGAGCGTCCGTCAGACCAAGAAGATATTCGCAGGAAACATTAAATACTTCGGCCAGTGCGACAACTTCGTAGTCGGGAACGAAACGTGTGCCTTGTTCAATTCGCAGGATTGCCAGATCATTAAAATCATATCCTGCAAGTTGTAATTTGGCAGCGAGTGTTTTCTGAGTAAGATTATGAGCCTTTCGTAATTCTTTTACCCGTTGTCCTATTCTGTTTTTACTGTTCGTTTTTTTATCCCAATAAATAATCATTCTGATCCTCAAAAGTTTCTAAAGATGAAGTATTATTATTGATTTTAAGGAAAAATATTGTTACTATACTTCTAAAGATGAAGTTTTTGGGAAGTTTATTTGATTTTTGAAATAAGAAAATGATAATGCTGCCTGTAATGAGAAATAATTCTAATGAGAGGTGGAAAGAAGATGAATGAATTTTATGAAGCAGTATCGAATTTATTTGAGGAATTGCGCTGTGACTCCGGAGAAAGAGAATATACAGTACAGCCGGAAGAATGGAAAGAAGCAGAGAAGAATTTGAAACAAATACAAAAGAAGCTGCCACTACATCTGGAAAAAATCCCAGAGCGTGAGCAGAATTTCTGGAATAAATATCTGGATCAGTTAGAACATTTCCATTATGAAGAGGAGCAGCGGGCTTATTACCAGGGAATGATGGATGTAGTTGAGTTTCTTATTAATATAGGGGCAATAAAGAAATCCACGAATGTTAAGAGAATGATAGAAAAATATGCACGTTAAGAGTGGCGGTATGGGAAACCATACCGCTTCTTCAGAATAATTCAGATAGAATTCAAATGAATTTCAGGGATCTTGTTTATCGTGGTCTGTAGGAATTTTGTATGTGCGCAGGTATGCTTCTACGATGGCAAGGATAGCGGTAATTTGCTCATCGTTGCATTTTGACAGGTACATGAGCAGGCGTTGATAATCAAGATTATCTGTATGATTGTTTGGATAAAACAATGGTTCAGGAGGAACATTTAAAGCGCGTACCAGTTTTCTGATTTTATGAAAACTCGGAACTCGGCCCCCATTTTCAATTTCCTTTAAATATCGGCTGGACATTTCTGCTTTTTCAGCTAATTCTTCATAAGTCAATTTTTGCTCGTGTCGGGCGTTCTTAAAAAACAATCCCAGTTCTTTATCTGTTTGTTTTGGCATATGATACACCTCCATGTTTAGTGTATAGTTCCCTTTCTTGAAAGAAAATGAACTAATATTTCACTAAAAAAGAGGGTGATATTTCACTTTTTAAAAGACATATAAAATTCTGAATTTCCGTAAAACAGATCCGGAGGTATAGGAAAGATTAAGAATTTTATTGTCTGGTATCATATCCGTCATTACGTGACGGATGAAATAGATAAATAGTTCAAAAAAGCAAATAAATTTCTTTACCTCAAAAAGTGAATTATATGCCACAAAAAATGATGGCAAAATATTATCTTTTGATATAAATAGCGTCCGATGGGCTAAAAACTACCCATTAGGACGTTTTTTATATACCTCAAAATACAGGAAAAACAATTTTCTCGTATTTATTAAGAAATTTTTTAAAAATTTCTTCCCACACCCCGACAAATGCACTCATCCGTTTGGGATATGTGTGAAGGGGAAGCAAGAACTTTGCTTATTGCCTACCGGCGGGGAAGGAGGTGAACTCTTATGGAGCAATCCTCTTTTCAAGATGAGCAGACAGTCAGACATCAGTTTGATTCTCTGTGCAAGCTGGCATTGAAAAGTGAAGTTATTAATTATGAAAAGCATATGGCATATCGCCAGAAGTATGAAGTGATGTTGTCAGAATTATCAGAAAAGGAGTTGAGCAGACTTTTTATAATGGATGAGCATGAAATGGAAACACATCGTTTTCAGGTCCTGGGTTACGACATAGAAGTCAAAGATGCATTGATTGCTGAAGCACTGCAGACACTTACTGAAAAGAAAAGGAATGTTGTGTTATTATCATATTTTATGGATATGAGTGATGCAGACATTGCCAGAGAAATGAATCTTGTACGCAGCACAATTAATGAGCATCGTAGACGATCACTGGAACTGATGAGAAAAAATATGGAGGAATCTGCAAATGAAAAAAAGTAAAAAACAGAAATGCGCATTTGATTTGCTGCCATTCCATGTTATTGAGGCAGCATCAACTGGTGATACTGAGGCAATCCAGGCAGTGTTGAAGCATTATGAAGGGTACATAACAGTTTTGGCTACCAGAAAAATGTTTGACGAATTTGGACAGGTGCATTACTGTGTAGATGAAACTCTGCGTCAACGCCTGGAAGCAAAACTGATTACTAAGACCTTGGGATTTGATACGAAATCATATGTAAGGAAAAGTAATCAGTAAAGGGAGTATTTAATATAGATTCCTTTTCCCCTTCAGGAATTTTTGTACCTTGAAAATTGTATATTGTTTTACATACAGGACGTGAAGATATGTAGAGCCACTAGGTAAATCCGCCATGATATATCTGCTCTGTTAATGGAGTAAATACGAGGAAATGCTGAAATATAACATTGAAGTAAAGGTATGGAGCGAGAAGAATTTGACAAAATGTGTAGCAGCTGCACAGGGCGACGAAGCATATCTGTGATAATGATACTTCCAGAAAAAATCTGGTCATATTTAATGACGGTGCAAAACCGATGTGGGCAGAGTACTGAACTGCCACCTGTATTGTAATTTTATCTGCCGATGACAGTGTATAAAATTGTAAATTGTCATGGGCAGATAAAAATGTTTTGTCCAAAGAGAAAAGGAGGAGAGAAGAGTGGCGATTAAAATTGAAAAAGGTAAGATTCCAATTTGGGAAAAATATATGCTTACGGTGGATGAAGCAGTGCAATATTTCGGAATAGGTGAAAAGAAAATAAGGATGCTTATTTCGGAACATCTAAATTCAGAATGTTGCTTTACAGTCCAGGTGGGGTGTAAGTCATTGATTAACCGTAAGAAATTTGAGGCCTTTCTGGATCAGACTACGTCTTTGTAAAAAATATACGAACAATTTAGCACTTTAAAGTGGAAATGTTAGCCCTGGTATGATATAATACCTATATCGTGCTAGGGCTTCTTCGTAGAAAGGGGCGAAGACGTTTGGGTAAAACAAAACGTGACCAAAAACGACGAGATAAAAAAGGTCGAATTTTACGAAACGGAGAAAGTCAGAGAAAAGATGGAAGATATGCGTTTGTATATACAGATTGTTATGGAAAGCAGAAGTTTTTGTATAGTTGGAAATTAGAGCCAACAGATTCTCTGCCAACTGGATGCAGACCATGCTTAGCTCTAAGGGAAAAAGAAAAAAATATCCAAAGAGATTTACATGATGGTATAGTACCTTACGGAGGAAATTTAACAGTTTTGGATTTGGTTCAAAAATATATTGGACAAAAAAAGGGGGTTCGTCATAATACTCAGGCGAACTATGATTTTGTGATCAATATAATAAAAAAAGAAGAATTCGGAACCAGAAGAATAGATAAAATAAAATTGTCGGATGCAAAAGCATGGTTTATTAAGCTGCAAGCAGATGGAAGAGGATACAGTTCCATTCACAGTGTGCGTGGAATTGTAAGACCTGCATTTCAGATGGCAGTTGAAGATGATTTACTGCGCAAGAATCCTTTTGAATTTCAATTATGTACAGTTGTCGTAAATGACAGTGTTACAAGACAGGCAATTACAAAAGAACAGGAAGAGTTATTTCTGGAGTTTATCCGAAATGATGACCATTACTCAAAATACTATAATGGAATGTTTATTTTGTTTAAGACTGGACTTCGTATTTCTGAGTTTTGTGGATTGACAGTGAAAGATATTGATCTTCAGGAGAGAAAAATCAATGTGAATCATCAGCTTCAGAGAACCAGAGGAATGCAGTACGTCATTGAAGATACCAAAACTTCAAGTGGAACACGAATGTTGCCGATGACAAATGAAGTTTATGAATGTTTTGAACAGATTGTGAAAAACCGTAAAAAAGTAAGGGTTGAGCCGATTATAGATGGATATAGTCGATTTTTATTCCTGGATAAAAAAGATATGCCTGAGGTAGCACTCCATTGGGAAAAACATTTTCAGTGGGCGTTAGGAAAGTATAATCGTACTCATGAGGAACAAATGCCAAAGATCACGCCTCATGTATGTAGGCATACATATTGTTCCAATATGGCGAAAGCTGGAATGAATCCGAAAGCACTCCAATATTTAATGGGACATTCTGATATAGGGGTTACGTTAAATGTATATACGCATCTGGGATTAATTGATGCAAAAGAAGAGATGAATAGGATTGCAAAACTGGCATAGTATGATAAAATAATAGAAAAAAGAATTAAAAATAATCTGATTATAAGGTTCTTAGAGAGCCTGTTTTCTAGGCTGGTTATTACTAAGAAGTTACTAAATTTGGATAAGAAAATATACGAATTTATGCTGTGATATACAGGAAAATGACAGGATTGAAGATTATCGGAAAATGCCTGTAAACAGCGTAAATACAGCATTTCAAGGAGTTTTAAGCAATGATAAGAGTGTTATTTGTATGCCACGGCAACATATGCCGCTCAACCATGGCCGAAAGTGTTTTCACCTACAAAGTAAAAACACTCGGTCTTTCAGAGCAGTTCCTGATCGACAGTTTTGCGACAAGTACCGAGGAGATTGGGAATCCGCCGCACAGAGGAACTGTAAAGAAACTTCGTGAAGTGGGAATCCCACTGATTCCGCACAGAGCGAAACAGATCACATGGGCGGATTATAATAAATTTGACTATATTATCGGTATGGACACTGCAAATATACGGAATCTGAACCGGGTGCTGAGAAATGATCCGGAAGATAAGATTTATAAATTTCTCACTTTTTCAGGATCTGGACGTGATATTGCAGATCCGTGGTACACGGGAAATTTTGATGAAACTTATGAAGATGTGTTGGAAGGATGTGAGGGATTTCTGAAATATCTGAAGGAACATGGAGAAATTCAGTAACAGGACATCAACAGGATCCTCTGATGAGACATAAATGTGAAATAATATAAAAGATTTGACAGTAAAAGGCAGCGAAAGCTGCTTTTTCTGTCGATGAAAACTTCTTTACAAATTCAGAAACTTCTCTTATACTGTTCTATACAGCAGACAACTCAAAGATATATATTTATTCTATTCATTCAATAATTCAATTCAGAGGTTGCCGACCTGTTGAGGGCTGGCACCATCAAATCAGGACATTCGTCCGCATTGTTTCACAGAAAGGAATTAAATATGGAAAAAGGCTATGAAATGTTTATCACAGATCTGAGGAGGCTTCTTCTTGCTGCTATGGATATGGAAGAGGAGAAGATTTACTTTGCAAAAAAAGGCGAAAAGTATGGCTGCACAGGAGACAGGCTTTTTGTGGAGTGCGGAGATATTGAAAAGTCGCGCCAGATCTGTGGATTACATACGGAAGAACTTTATGAGCGGTACTGTAAAGAGCACAAACTGGAAAATATCATTCATGACTGTGTATGTGAAATAAAAAAAGCCAGAGAAAACTGTGTTATCTGTGACATAGAGCAACTGGAGAATTACGAAAAAGTGAAAGGAAAACTTTTTATCCGCCTTCTTAATGCAGATAAAAACAGAGATGTCCTGAAAGATACGATCCATCATAAAGTCGGGGATATAGCGCTTGTGCTTTATTATATGGCAGGAGAAAAAGACGGATATATTCTTAGTACAAAAGTAAAAAAACATTTTCTGGAACAATGGGAAAAAGATCCGGATATAGTTTTTGAGGCAGCACTGGTAAATACATATTTTATCAGTCCACCCAGAATATATCACTGGGAAAAAATGCTTTTTGATAAGGAATACAGGGGAGATAATTTTATGGACATATTGGGATCCTATCATCCGAATAAAGGGATATCAGGGAATTGTCTCAGCACAGAAAAACGTACTAATGGAGCAGCAGCAATCTTTCTTCCAGGTGTAGCCCGACGTCTTGCAGAGCTTCTGGAGTCTGATCTGTATCTTGTGTTTACCAGCATTCATGAAGTAATGGTACATAGCACAGATAAAGTTTATCCCGAAGAGCTGAAAGAGGTTCTCCTGGATACAGTCAAAAAAGCAACTCCGGAAGAAGATTATCTGACATCGTCCATTTACCGATATAGTCGACGTACCGGGGAGTTTTCTGTAGAAGTGAAATAGAAACGTAGATAAACAAAAAAGAACCAGGATGGAAATCCTGTCTGCAGGAATAAAATCCATCTTGGTTCTTTCTATATAGATTCTGCAGAAATTTTAACTGAGAAGAGCAGAATCATTGGAAAATTCTTCGCCGCTGGCTTCTTCGAATTTGTCAAGAAGATCTTTTACAGTAAGTTTTTTCTTTTCCTCACCCTGGATATCCAGAATGATCTTTCCCTCCCACATCATGATCAGACGATTGCCATGAGTGATAGCATCACGCATGTTGTGGGTGATCATCATGGTTGTCAGGTGATCACGGTTTACGATCATGTCGGTGATCTCGAGGACTTTGGCAGCAGTTTTTGGGTCGAGAGCTGCGGTATGTTCATCCAGAAGAAGAAGCTGAGGCTTTTTTAAGGTTGCCATCAGAAGTGTCAATGCCTGACGCTGGCCACCGGAGAGGAGTCCGACTTTGGAAGTGAGCCGGTCCTCAAGACCAAGACCGAGAATCTTCAGGAGTTCGTGGTATTCTTCCCGTTCCTGGCGGGTAATGCCCGGACGGAGAAGGCGGGATTTTCCGCGGCGTTTGGCAAGAGCGAGATTTTCTTCAATTCCCATAGTTGCAGCAGTTCCGGTCATAGGATCCTGGAATACACGGCCAAGATACGCGGCTCTTTTATATTCGGAAAGTTTTGTGACATCGGTTCCACCGATGATGATCTTTCCGGAATCTACAGGCCAGGCACCTGCAACTGCATTCAGCATAGTGGATTTACCGGCACCGTTTCCGCCGATAACAGTAACAAAATCGCCCTCGTTCAGATGGAGATCCACGCCATTTAAGGCAACTTTTTCATTGATAGTACCCGGATTAAATGTTTTATGTATATCAATCAATTTCAGCATGATTATTTACCTCCCTGTTTGGCTTTTGTAAAATATTTGCCCTTCCAGTATGGAAATGCAAGAAACAGTGCAACAACAAGGGCAGAAAGCATTTTCAGAAGGTCCGTATCAATTCCCATCCAGATAACAACCTGGAGTACCAGATAATAAAGAATGGAACCAAATACAACACTTAAGAGCTTCAGTGCAAAGTTGCGGAAAATACGGCTGAAGATTGCTTCACCGATGATAACGGCAGCAAGACCGATAACGATGGAACCACGTCCCATATTAATATCCGCAAATCCCTGGTACTGTGTAAGAAGAGCTCCGGAAAGAGCAACCAGTCCGTTGGAAAGCATCAGAGCAAGGACTTTGTTACGGTCGGTGTTGATACCCTGTGCACGGGACATGCTTGGATTACATCCGGTAGCACGTAAGGAACAGCCAAGCTCTGTTCCAAAGAACCAGTAAAGAATCGCAATCAGAATAACGATCATAATGGCTACAATAAAAAGAGTGTTTTGTGTCAAGGAAACACCTTTAACACGTCGAAGGGATACCAGAAGATTAAATTTATCAACATTGATCGCCTGGTTTGCTTTTCCCATGATCTTCAGGTTAACAGAGTAAAGGGAAAGCTGTGTCAGGATTCCGGCAAGGATAGCCGGGATGCCCATAAAGGTATGAAAAATACCGGTGGCAAGACCGGCCAGAAGTCCGGCTCCTGTTGCAGCCAGCATGGACACCCATACATTGTGTCCGCTGAGCATCATCATGATACAAACAGCGCCGCCTGTACATAAAGTTCCGTCAACGGTAAGATCCGCAATATCAAGAATGCGGAATGTAATGTACACACCGATCGCCATGATTCCCCAGATAAGCCCCTGTGCGGCAGCTCCTGGAAGTGCGGTTATTAAACTCATAATCTGCATGTTAAATTATCCTCCTCTTTTTTATGCACGAACAGCGAGAAGGGGAACTCCCTTCTCGCTGTATCAGTGTATAATAGGTTTTTTACCGATTATTCAGCTGTTTTATCTGTTTCGATTGCTTCATATCCATCCGGAATTTTAATACCAAGCTCGTCACAGATGTCTTTGTTGTATTCTTTTGTGAATTTTGGTGCATATTCAATCGGCATTTTGGAGATATCTTCGCCATCCTGAAGGATGCTGACTGCCATTTCGCCGGTTTTGTATCCAAGGTCATAGTAGCTGATGGAAAGAGTTGCAACACCACATCCCTGGCAGATACCTTCCTCACCTGCGATTACCGGAACTTTTGCCGGAAGACAGATGTTGTTGATGATCTCTGTATTGGAAGCAACTGTATTATCTGTTGGTACATAGATTACATCACTGTCATTGGCAGCTGTAGTAACAACAGAAGAAAGATCGTTGGAATCGGAGAATGCATAATACTCACATGTATATCCAAGTTTTTCAAGAGCATCCTTGACTGTATCTACCTGATACTGGGAATTCGGCTCTGCGGAGCAGTAGAGAAGTCCGACATTTTTCGCATCCGGGAAAAGTTCATGGAGCATATCTGCCTGCTCATCAAGTGGAGCAAGGTCAGAAGTACCGGAAATATTTCCGCCTACTGTGCCGTCGAAATCATCAATTCCGAGAGCGACACCGTATTCTGTAACGGCTGTTCCAAGGATCGGGATATCGGAAGTTCCTGCAGCAGCAGCCTGAAGAGATGCGGTTGCGTTTGCGAGGATCAGGTCAGTTCCTTCAGAAACAAAGCTGTTGATAATCGTAGAACAGGTATTGGAATCACCCTGTGCATTCTGCTCATCAAATTTTACAGAATCACCCATCTTTTCGGTGATAGCATCCTCAAAACCTTTGGTTGCGGCATCCAGTGCATCATGCTGAACCAGCTGACAGATACCGATGGTGTAAGTTTTTTCTTCTTTGGCGCTTACTGTGGCAGCACAGGTTCCTGTTACAAGAGCTGCTGCGAGTACAGCTGTTAAAACACGCTTTTTCATATTGTTTTCCTCCTCACGATATAGTTGCATCTTTTTGAATATTAAAAAAGCAACACTGATTGTGTTAGTATAACGCTTTAGCACTTAAAAGTCAAGAAGAATTAACGTGAAAATGCGTTGATTGAAAAAAATATTCAGGACAAATCCGGGAAAATCCTCTGTATGGTCATAAATATCTGTCCGGTAAAATAAAATGATAAACTTATGCACAGGAAAAAGACAGATTCATATCTTATTATGACTGGATATTTTTGTAGGGAGAAAAATATGGCATATAAGATTGTTCTGGATGCAGGCCATGGTGGGGAAGATCCGGGAGCTGTTTATAAAGATCGTAAAGAAAAGGATGATAATCTGAAACTGGCACTTGCTGTGGGCAGGATTCTGGAGGATAATGGGGTAGACGTGGTGTATACAAGAACTACGGATGTTTATCAGACTCCTTTTGAAAAAGCGAGGATAGCTAATGAAACAGGTGCTGATTATTTTATTTCTTTTCACAGAAACAGCAGTCCGCAATCTGGACAATACAACGGAGTTGAGGTATTGGTTTATGATAAGAAAGGCATAAAGTACCAGATGGCACAGAATATTGTAGGTGCACTTGGCGAGTTGGGATTTCAGGAACTGGGAGTAAAGGAAAGACCAGGGCTTGTTGTTCTCCGAAGAACTAAAATGCCGGCACTTTTGATAGAAACCGGATTTATTAATTCGGAGAAGGATAATCAGCTTTTTGATGAGAAGTTTAAAGAGATTGCCAAAAGCATTGCAGATGCGATACTGGGTACCCTGGATGATGAAAAAGTAGATGCTCCGTTATATTATCGTGTACAGACCGGGGCTTTTCGAAATAGAGAAAATGCGGACCGGATGCTGTATCAGCTGACAGATCAGGGATTTCCGGCATTTATCCTGAAGGAGAATGATCTTTATAAAGTTCAGGTGGGTGCATATCTGCAGCTTGGTAATGCGGTGAATATGGAGCAACGTCTCAGAGACCATGGGTACAGTACCGTGATCGTTACAAGATAAAACAGGAGATCCGGATAGAATCTGAAACAGTATCCATGAGAAAGCATGATATGATACACAAAAATGAAGAAGATCAGAAATGTTTGTTTTTGCAAAAAGAATATTTCTGTTTGAGATACAACAGGGAAGGAAAACAGAGAATGTATGAGGAATTTTTAAAACAGATCGAAGATTTTATATTTATAGAAGATAAACCGGAAAAAGCGGATGTGATATTTGTTCCCGGAAACGGATATCCGCAGATGGCCGAAAAGGCGGCACAGCTGTACAGGTGTGGAATGGCGCCGAAGATACTTCCAAGCGGGAGATACAGTATTACAGCTGGAAAATTTGCAGGAGTGCTGGAAAAAAAAGAATATTATACCGGGGCTTATAAGACAGAATGGGAATTTTTAAGAGATGTCCTTATGAAAAATGGAGTGCCCAGGGAAGCTATTCTGAGAGAGGATCAGGCTACGTTTACTTATGAAAATGCAATCTACTCCAGGCAGGTAACAGACAGAGAGCACCTGAATATCCAGAAGGCGATTCTCTGCTGTAAAGCCTGCCATGCAAGACGTGCATTAATGTATTATAAAATGCTTTATCCGGACACAGATTTTTTTGTATGTTCATGTTGTGTGGATTCGGTTGATAAAAGTAACTGGAGTGAGACAAATGAGGGAATTGACGAAGTAATGGGAGAAATGACACGAATAATCAAACAGTTTTCTGTGATGCTTAAAAAAAATTAATTTGGGGGTGTCGTAAAAAAAAGAATTGTGTTATAATGCTTTTGACGAAAAAACGAAATATCTGTTACGAAAGATTAACAAGATATTAATTTTTGGAGAAATATTAATTCGGGCGCGTGATAAATGCGTTCGATATTTTATGTAAAAGAATTTTCAGATAAATAACAAATATAAAACGAAGATTTTGAATATAGAGGTGCAGATTATTATGAAAAAGAATACAAAGATTACTTTTAGCAGAAGCTTTTCGATATTGGCAGCAGCGGCGTTATCTATGACATTGATGGGGGGACAGGCATTCCCGGCATATGCGGACAGCACTTCCGGTGTTGAATCCGGGGCTGTGATTCCGGACAATATTACGATTGACAGTCCAACTGCACTGAGAAATATTGCACTTCCATCTAATTCATATGGAACACTTTCCTGGGTGGATGGATCTTATATCCCGGAGAAACGTGTGCAGTCCTGTGAGGTTGTATTTAAACCGTCAACCAGTGCAGATCTTTCCGGACTTCCAGGATGGGACAGCGCTTCAGGAACGATCACCGGTTATGTAACTGTTGTTGTCAGCAGTCTTGACAGCACTTCAGAGGAGTATGTGAGCGATGAGGACAGGGATTCTTATGAATATGAGGAATCCGATGAAAAAGAAAAGAATACTTCCGACAGTGATGAGGACAGCTCAGATACGTCTGACAAAGAAACAGTAGAAGAAGATAATTCCAACGAGAGCGGAGACCAGAAAGATACTTCGGAAGACAGCAGTGCTGTTGAAGATCAGAATAAAGAAGATACAGATTCTTCTGGTGATAAGGATGGTCAGAATACAGATGGCCAGAACAAATCGGACCAGAAACCCCAGATAATGGAGACACCGGAGGCAACCGCAACACCGGCTGGAGAAGACGATACGCCGGACAATGAGAAACCGGAAGTAACAGAAACACCGGAAGTGAGCACAACTCCTGCAGCAGATGATAGCACCGCAGATTCTGATCCTGCAGATAGTAAAGCAGATAATAAAGATGACGCTCCAGAGGTAACAGAGACCCCGGATACAACAGAAATCCCAGAGATCACAGAAAAACCGGAAGATAACAAGGATAATATTTTTGACAGAAAAGACGATGCAGAAGATAAACGTCCTCAGAATGCGGCTACTGATCTGACAGATGCGGAGAAAGCTGCAACTGCTGTACAGAATCATACCTGTGATGGAATCACAGTATCCGGTATTGACCTTCCGTGGTATGTGCAGTTCCGTGTTTCCGGAGGTGATGACTACCAGTTTACCAATGAAGAGGATGCTGCGATCTTTAAATCCTATGAATTTGAACTCTGGGATACTCAGAAAAATACAGAATATGAGATTCCAGATGGAGAATACATCAGTGTAACCGTGCCGGTAAAAGCAGGCTATACATATTCTATTGAGCACCTTCTTGACAATGGCGCTATGGAAACGATCATCCCGAGTGTGGATGGAGATACCATGACTTTCAGTACGCATTCTTTCAGTCCGTTCGGTATTGCGGGAAGTAAATCTCTGGTAGGACCGGATGCGGGAAGCGACAGCAGTGTGACAGTGACACCGGCAGCGGATACTTCTTCCACAGATACGGGAGCAGGCAGTTCGACTGATACTTCCAATGACAGCGGTGAAAGCACAGATGAAATGGATACATCCAAAGATCTGTCTTCCGGAACAGCAGAGTTGACAGACTCTTCTTCACAGAACGGTACTGAGAGCAGTGAGTCCGAAGACCAGTCTTCACAGGCGAAATCCAAGAAACAGGTAAATACCGGAGATACGACACAGATTCTTCCTTTTGTAATTCTGTTTGTGGCAGCGACAGTTGTAGCCGGTGTGGCGGTATTCCTCAAAAAGAGAAAGAAATAAAATTAATAAGAATAAGAGTAAAAGTCCTCCCGTATAATGAGACTGGGAGGGCTTTTTATGCGTGTAAAAACAGTGTTGTGGTCATTATTACTGTCTTATGGGCTGACAGGACTTTTTCTTTTGCTTCTGGCTTTTCTGCTTTTTCAGTTTGAGCTGGGCGAAGGAGCGGCAGCTGCAGGAATTGTTTTTATTTATGTGGTGTCCTGCCTGGCCGGAGGTTTTGCCGCCGGCAGAATTATGCGTAAGAACCGTTATCTGTGGGGAATTGTTACAGGGCTGTCTTATTATGTTCTACTGCTTCTGGTATCTTTTCTGGCACAGGGAAAATGGGATATGACTTTTATCCATGCAGTGACTACTTTTTTTATGTGCCTGGGCGGCGGAGCCATCGGGGGAATGCTGTCGTAAAAGCTTGCAAAAAAATGCTTTGAAAATCGACAATTTTATGCTATACTAGGCGGAGAATAGAATACATAAAGGAGGATATATCATGGAACATATCAAGACATTAAATACAAAGAACCTTCAGAACACGGTTAAGAAGGGTGGATGTGGCGAATGTCAGACATCCTGTCAGTCTGCTTGCAAGACTTCCTGTACAGTAGGAAACCAGAGCTGCGAGCATAAATAAGAAGCAGCCGTTGAATGAGTGGAAAGCAGCGGGAGACCCGCTGCTTCACTTGTTTTATCTGAAAGTAACAGGTATCCAGCAAAACGCGCCGGAGGGCGCGTTTTGTCGGGTTATAAAAGATTTTTAGAAAGGATTGCGGGAAGATGAGTCTGATTCACCGTTATCAGAGTAATGGATATAATATCGTGCTGGACATCAACAGCGGCTGTATCCACCTTGTAGATGAAGTAACCTACGAGGTACTGCCGTATCTGGAAGAAGGCATGGAAGCGGATGCTATTGCCGAGAAGCTTGGCGACCGTTTTAAGAAAGAAGATGTGGAAACATCAGTAACTGAATGTAAGAAGCTAAAGGAACAGGGAATGCTTTTTACAAAGGATATTTATGAGAATATCATTGACGAATTTACCAAGAACCGTCAGACCGTTGTAAAGGCTCTCTGCCTTCATATTGCCCATGACTGTAATCTGGCATGCAGATACTGTTTTGCGGAAGAAGGAGAGTATCATGGAAGACGTGCGCTGATGTCCTTTGAAGTTGGAAAGAAGGCACTGGATTTCCTGATCGCCAATTCCGGTTCCAGAAAGAATCTGGAAGTGGATTTCTTTGGTGGCGAGCCGCTTATGAACTGGCAGGTTGTAAAGGATCTTGTGAAATATGGAAGAGAGCAGGAGAAGCTTCATAATAAGAAATTCCGTTTCACACTGACAACCAATGGCGTTCTTTTAAATGATGAGGTTATGGAATTCTGTAACAAAGAGATGGGAAATGTAGTTTTAAGTGTGGACGGAAGAAAAGAAGTCCATGATTACATGCGCCCGTTCCGTAAAGGTGCAGGAAGTTATGATCTGATCATGCCGAAATTCGAGAAATTTGCGGAGTCCAGAAATCAGGACAAGTATTATGTAAGAGGAACCTTTACCCATCATAATCTTGATTTTTCCCAGGATGTTCTTCATCTGGCTGACCTTGGCTTCAAACAGATCTCTGTGGAGCCGGTTGTAGCAGCAGATACAGAAGAGTATGCCATCCGTGAGGAGGATATTCCTCAGATCCTGGAACAGTATGACATTCTTGCAAAAGAAATGATCAAAAGAGAAAAAGAGGGAAAAGGATTCAACTTCTTCCACTTTATGATCGACCTTACCGGTGGTCCGTGTGTATACAAACGTCTTTCCGGATGTGGCTCAGGAACTGAGTACCTGGCTGTCACACCGTGGGGAGATTTTTATCCATGCCATCAGTTTGTCGGTGAGGAACAGTACCTCATGGGTAATGTAGACGAGGGAATCACAAAACCTGAAATCGTAAAAGATTTCGGAAGATGTAACGTCTACACCAAACCGGACTGTAAAGACTGTTTTGCCAGATTCTACTGCAGCGGCGGCTGTGCGGCAAACGGCTATCATTTCGGGGGAGATATCCGGGGAAATTATAAGATCGGATGCGAACTCCAGAGGAAGCGTGTGGAGTGCGCTATCATGATAAAAGCCGCTTTGGCGGAATAAGAGAGGAAAAAGAAAATGAAGAAAAGTAGAGGAATTGCAGTGCTGCTTCTGACAGCGATTGTCACAGTATTCTTCTGCTATGTGGCTGCGGTAGGCATTGGCCCTACAGGTACAGGTTCGGCTAAGAACATCAACACCGGACTTGATCTTGCCGGCGGTGTCAGCATCACATACCAGGCCAAGGACAGCAATCCGAGCAAGGAAGACATGTCCGATACTGTTTA
Source organism: Blautia sp. HA9023 (assembly GCF_056504095.1). NCBI lineage: Bacteria > Bacillati > Bacillota > Clostridia > Lachnospirales > Lachnospiraceae > Blautia > Blautia sp. HA9023. The sequence continues at coordinate 21,030 of NZ_JBWLUR010000003.1, forward strand.
CAAGATGCAGCAGCGTGTTTCTCAGTACAGTACTGAGGCACAGGCGTATCAGGAAGGTTCCAACCGTATTACCATTGAGATTCCGGGAGTATCAGATGCAAATGCGATCCTGGAAGAACTTGGAAAACCAGGTTCCCTGTATTTCATCGATCAGACAGATGCAGACGGAAACCAGAACTTTACAACAGGAAACAGCGAGAGCGGATATGTCCTTGCAAGAAGCATCGAGGATATCCAGAAGGCCGGTTCTGTTGTACTGGAAGGTACAGACGTTGCAGATGCTGAGGGAGGTGCTTATCAGGATTCATCCACAAGCTCCCAGAAATACGCAGTCAGCCTGACTCTTACAAAAGATGGAAAAACCAAATTTGCGGAAGCTACCAAGGCAAATGTTGGCAAGCAGATCGCAATTGTATATGACAATCAGGTTTTAAGTGCTCCGAATGTAAATGAGGAGATCTCCGGCGGAAAAGCTCAGATCACCGGAATGGCAAGCACAGAAGAGGCACAGAACCTTGCTTCTTACATAAGAATCGGTTCCTTAAGCCTTGAGCTTACCGAGCTTCGTTCCAGCGTAGTTGCTGCACAGCTTGGTGAGGAAGCTATTGCTACAAGTGTGAAAGCCGGAGCAATCGGTCTTGTGATCGTTATGCTGATCATGATCATCGCATACCGCATTCCTGGTCTGGTTGCATCTGTTGCCCTGGTCCTTTATACAACTTTAATGCTGATCACACTGAATGCCTTTGATATCACCCTTACGCTTCCGGGTATTGCAGGTATCATTCTGGGCATTGGTATGGCGGTGGATGCCAACGTTATCATCTACGCCAGAATCCGTGAGGAGATCGCGGCAGGTCTTTCGGTCCATGCAGCGATCAAGAGTGGATTTAGCAAAGCGTTTTCCGCTATTTTTGATGGAAACATCACAACATTGATCGCAGCCTGCGTGCTGATGTGGCTGGGCTCCGGTTCCGTTAAGGGATTTGCTTATACACTGGCAATGGGTATCGTGATCTCCATGTTTACAGCACTGGTTGTGTCCAGATTTGTGATCAATGCAGTATACGCAGTTGGTGTCCGTGATCCGAAATTCTACGGCGTTGCCAAAGAGCGTAAGGTTGTGGATTTTGTTGGAAAGAGAAAGATCTTCTTTACCATTTCCATTATCCTGATCCTCTGCGGACCTGTGGGAATGCTGATCCACAGCAATGTGATCGGTGATAAAGCCATGAATTACAGTCTGGAGTTCTCCGGCGGTACTTCTACCAATGTAACCTTCAACAAAGAGATGGATATCAAGGAGATCGACTCTGAGGTAACACCGGTTGTTGAGGCCGTGACAGGAGATAAGAACGTACAGCCGACCAAAGTTCAGGGAACCAATCAGGTAGTGATCAAAACACGTTCTCTGGACCTTAAGGAACGTGAAGCACTGAACAAGGCACTGGAAGAAAACTTTGATGTAGACACAAGCCTGATCACATCTGAGAATATTTCCGCTACCGTTAGCAATGAGATGAGAAGAGATGCTATCGTAGCCGTTATCGTAGCTGCGATCTTCATGCTTCTTTACATCTGGTTCCGTTTCAAGGATATCCGCTTTGCAAGCAGTGCGGTACTTGCACTTCTTCATGATGTCCTGGTTGTACTTGCATTTTATGTTATTTCCAGAACATCTGTAGGAAATACATTTATCGCGTGTATGCTGACGATCGTAGGTTATTCTATCAATGCCACCATCGTCATCTTCGACCGTATCCGTGAGAATATGAAGGGCAGAAAGAAAGTCGAAGATGAGAAGTTGAAAGAGATCGTAAACACCAGTGTTACAGAAACTCTGACACGAAGCATTTACACATCTCTTACAACTTTCGTTATGGTTGCGATTCTTTATGTGATGGGCGTTTCCTCTATTAAAGAATTTGCAGCACCTCTGATGGTAGGTATCATTGGCGGAGCATATTCTTCTGTATGCATCACAGGTGCTCTGTGGTACACCATGAAGACTTTCAGAAAGAACCGTACTGCCGCACCGGCAGCTGCAGCAGCGTCCGTTCAGACTTCCTCTGAGAAAAAGGCAAAACAGCCATCCGGACAGCCGGCAGCCCCGCAGCAGCCAAAGAAGAAAAACCGTAAAAGAGTTGCTGAGCGTCTTGCGGCGCAGGAAGCAGCAAAACAGCAGAGCGACGAGGAGAAATCCGAGTAAAACTGCCAAATAACAGAAACGTTCCGTATCGGGAAAGATAATTTCCCGGCGGAACGTTTTTTTTATGCGGTGTTTTCTTGTGCGTCACAAAAAACTTGCAGCCAGACGGGATTATGGGTTACAATATTATTATTGTGTCGCTTTGAAGGAAGAAAGCGACAAAGCATCGAGGAGGAAACAACATGGAACGATGGGTTGTTGCCGCAAAACGGGCAGATTTTACGGCAATTGGGAAAGAGTTTGGAATTGATCCGGTGATCGCCAGACTGATCCGGAACCGGGATGTACAGGACAGAGAGGAGATCCGCAGATACCTTTACGGAACCGTAGAAGAACTGGCTTCCCCACATTTAATGAAAGATGTGGATAAAGCAGTGGAAATCCTGCGAAATAAAATAAAAGAAAAAAAGCGTATCCGTATTATCGGAGATTATGATATTGATGGTGTAGTGTCCACGTTCATCCTCATTAAAGGACTGAAGCGAGTAGGTGCACTGGCAGATACATATATTCCGGACAGGGTGGCTGACGGATATGGGATCCACGAGCACCTGATCGAAAGAGCAGTGAACGATGGGATTGACGTAATTGTTACCTGTGATAACGGAATTGCGGCGTACAATGAGATTGCGATGGCAAAGGAAAAAGGAATAACAGTGATCATAACCGATCATCATGAGATTCCCTATAAAGAAACAGAAGCCGGCAGAGAGCTGATCCTTCCGCCAGCCGATGCCATTGTAAATCCCAAACAGCCGGACTGTAATTATCCGGAAAAAAGACTCTGCGGGGCAGTGGTTGCCCTGAAACTTGTGACAGCTCTCTATGAAGCCTGCGGTATTCCCTCAAAAGAGCTGGAGGACTTTCTGGAACTGGGGGCCATTGCCACAGTAGGAGATGTCATGGATCTTCAGGGGGAAAACCGTATCCTCGTAAAAGAAGGGCTGAGAAGACTTTCTCACACTTCCAACAAAGGTCTCAGTGAACTGATCCGTGCCAACGGTCTGGAAGATGGGCCGATCACTGCTTATCATGTGGGATTTGTGCTGGGGCCATGTATCAATGCCAGCGGAAGACTGGATACCGCTGCACGCTCTTTGAAACTTCTCTGTGCGGAGACGGAAGAGGAAGCGGCAAAACTTGCCGGTGATCTGACCGCGTTGAATCAGAGCAGAAAAGCTCTTACCGAAGAAGGAAAAGAAGAAGCGATCCGTATTGTGGAAGAGACAGAAATCGGACAGGACCGTGTTCTTGTGATCTATTTACCGGACTGTCACGAAAGCCTTGCCGGAATTATCGCAGGACGTATCCGGGAAAAGTACAATAAACCGGTCTTTGTTCTGACAAAAGGGGAAACAATGGTAAAGGGCAGCGGCCGTTCCATAGAAAGCTATTCCATGTTTGAGGAACTGGTAAAATGTGGGGATCTGATGGAGCAGTATGGAGGACACCCCATGGCTGCCGGACTTTCTATCAAAGAAGAAAATGTGGAAGAATTCCGCAGACGGTTAAACGAAAACTGTACGCTGACAGAAAAAGATCTGATGCCAAAGATTGTTATTGATGTGCCAATGCCGGTTTCTTATATTAATAAGGAACTTGTGGAAGAGATATCGCTGCTGGAGCCTTTTGGAAAAGGAAATACCAAGCCGATCTTTGCCCAGAAAGGACTTCATGTTTTAAGCAGCCGTGTTCTTGGTAAAAATAGGAATGTGGCCAAACTTCAGCTCTCAGACAGCACCGGCTGTGTGATGGAAGCGGTCTATTTTGGAGAAGCAGATGAATTTGTAAATCAGGTAAAAAACAGCAGCTCTATTGCGGTAACCTATTATCCGGAGATCAACAGATACCAGGGAAGAGAGACTTTGCAGATTGTGATCCGAAATTATCTTACGGAATAAAAGGAGATTCGGCTGTACACTGGGCAATATGCAATCCAAAGCCTGTCGGAATTCTGCGAGTTCTGTCGGGTTGCACATTGATTCCCTACAGAAAAAGTGCTATACTATCTATCATCTGATTGACAAATTAAACCATTGGAGGTTATTATGAAAAAAATAGAAGAATATGTAAGAAGTATCCCGGACTTTCCAGAGCCAGGGATTATTTTCCGTGACGTCACCAGTGTCATCCAGGATGCGGATGGATTACAGCTTGCGATCGATTCCATGCAGGACTGTCTGAAAGGTGTGGATTTCGATGTGATCACAGGCCTTGAATCCAGAGGATTTATCTTTGGTATGCCGATCGCATACAATCTCCATAAACCATTCGTTCTGGTACGTAAAGCAGGAAAGCTCCCATGTGAGACCATTTCCAGAACTTACGATCTGGAATATGGAAGTGCAACGATCGAGATGCATAAGGATTCTATCAAGCCAGGACAGAAGGTTGTAATCGTAGATGACCTGATCGCTACAGGCGGAAGCGTGGAAGCAGCTATTAAGCTTGTGGAAGAGCTTGGCGGCATCGTTGTGAAAGTTGTTTTCCTCATGGAGCTTGCAGGCCTGAAAGGACGTGAGCGTCTGAAAGGCTATGATGTAGCATCTGTGATCTGTTACGACGGAAAGTAATTTTTGTCGGTGGAAGGGGATGTGAACTGTTGTAGTCATACGGCAGTATGAAATTGTGCACAGGCAGGTGGGATTTAATGGCAGAGACAAAAAATACGGAAAAACAGAACATTGAAATACAGAAGGAAGAAGAAAAAGAAAAAATGGAATCTGTCCGGAAGGCAGATGCGGCGGTAAAATCCATGCATGATTTTACAAGCCCTGAGGTTCTTTATCAGGAGCTGATAAAAAGCGTGAAGAAATATCATCCGTCTACAGATATCTCCATGATCGAAAAGGCCTATAAAGTGGCTAGTGAGGCACACAAGGATCAGAAACGTAAATCCGGTGAGCCCTATATCATTCATCCTCTCTGTGTAGCGATCATCCTTGCGGATCTTGAGCTGGATAAGGAGACCATTGTGGCAGGTCTTCTTCATGATGCAGTAGAAGATACCTGGATGACTTATGAAGAAGTGGAAAAGGAATTCGGTTCTGAGGTAGCACTTCTGGTAGATGGTGTTACCAAGCTGGGACAGCTGTCCTATTCCAAGGATAAGGTAGAGGTCCAGGCTGAGAACTTAAGGAAGATGTTCCTTGCAATGGCCAAAGATATCCGCGTTATTCTGATCAAACTTGCAGACCGTCTTCATAATATGCGTACCTTGCAGTATATGAGACCGGAGAAACAGCAGGAGAAGGCAAGAGAGACCATGGATATTTATGCTCCCATTGCCATGCGTCTTGGTATTTCCAAGATCAAGGTAGAGCTGGATGATCTTTCACTTAAATATCTGAAACCAGATGTTTATTATGACCTTGTAGAAAAAGTAGCCCTTCGTAAAAGTGCCCGTGAAGCGTTTGTCAATTCTATTGTGAAGCAGGTAAAGCAGCACATGGAAGATGCCAACATCAAGGCGCAGGTGGATGGCCGTGTGAAACATTTCTTCAGTATTTATAAGAAAATGGTTAACCAGGACAAGACCATTGATCAGATCTATGATCTGTTTGCCGTGCGTATCATTGTGGACACCGTAAAAGACTGTTATGCAGCACTTGGTGTTATCCATGAGATGTACAAGCCGATCCCGGGCAGATTTAAAGATTATATCGCAATGCCGAAAGCCAATATGTATCAGTCTCTGCATACAACACTGATTGGCCCCAACGGACAGCCTTTCGAGATCCAGATCCGTACATTCGAAATGCATAAAACCGCAGAATATGGTATTGCAGCCCACTGGAAATATAAGGAAACTTCCGATGGCAAGAAACCTGGCAAGAGCGAGGAGGAGAAGCTGAACTGGCTGCGCCAGATCCTGGAGTGGCAGCGAGACATGTCCGATAACCGGGAGTTCATGAGCCTTCTGAAAAACGACCTGGATCTTTTTGCAGACAGTGTTTACTGTTTCACTCCCCAGGGTGATGTTAAGACTCTTCCCAATGGTTCCACACCGATTGACTTTGCATACAGCGTGCACAGTGCAGTAGGAAATAAGATGGTAGGCGCCAGAGTCAATGGTAAACTGGTTCCTATTGAGTACAAGATCAAAAACGGCGACCGTATTGAGATCATCACATCCCAGAATTCTCAAGGCCCAAGCCGTGACTGGCTGAAGATTGTAAAGAGTACACAGGCTAAGAACAAGATCAACCAGTGGTTTAAGAAAGAACTGAAAGAAGATAATATCCTGAAAGGTAAAGACATGCTGAACCAGTATGCCAAGACCAAAGGATTTAAACCAGGCCTGTACACCAAGCCGCAGTATATGGAATCCGTAATGCATAAATACGGTTTCCGTGACTGGGATTCCGTACTGGCAGCTATCGGACATGGCGGCCTGAAGGAAGGCCAGGTGTTCAATAAACTGGTAGAAGCCTATGAGCGGGAGCACAAGAAGAATCTTACAGATGAGCAGGTTCTGGAAGCTGCTTCCGAGTCACAGGAGAAGCTGCACATTGCCAAGAGCAAGAGCGGCATTGTGGTAAAAGGTATCCACGATGTGGCAGTCCGCTTTTCCAAATGTTGCAGTCCAATTCCCGGAGATGAGATCGTGGGCTTTGTTACAAGAGGACGAGGAATCACCATTCATCGTACGGATTGTGTGAATGTCCTCAATATGCCGGAGATCGACAGGAAACGTCTCATTGAGGCAGAGTGGCAGATGCCGGATAAGGCAGATTCTGAGAAATACGAAGCAGAGATCCAGGTTTACGCAAACAACCGTACCGGACTTCTGGTAGATATTTCCAAGATCTTTACAGAGCGGAAGATCGATCTTCGTTCCATCAACAGCCGTACCAACAAGCAGGAACGTGCGACGATCTCCATGTCCTTTAATGTATGCAGTAAACAGGAACTGAATTCCCTGATCGAGAAGATCCGTCAGGTTGAAAGTGTTCTTGACGTAGAAAGAACAACGGGCTGACCCGATAAACGGAGGAAATTTTATGAGTAAGCTTGAAATGCAGCAGTGCGTGCTGGGGCAGGTGTTTACCAATTGCTATTTTCTGAAGAATAAGAAGACCGGAGAGCTGCTGATCGTAGATCCGGGAGACTATGCGGAGAAGGTTTTTCAGAAAGTAGCTCTTATGCAGGGAAAACCGGTGGGAATCCTTCTGACCCATGGCCATTTTGATCATATCATGGCTGTGAAGGAAGTGAAGGAAAAATATCAGATCCCGGTTTATGCCTGCAGACAGGAAGAAGCAATGCTGGCTGAGCCCACAGTAAATATGACTGCTGTTTATGGAAGATCCTGTTCCATTAAGCCGGATGTTCTTCTGGATGACGGTCAGATTTTTGAAGCAGCCGGATTTTCCATCCAGATGTTCCATACACCGGGACACACCAAGGGAAGCTGCTGCTACTATATTGAGGATGAGGGCGTACTTTTCAGCGGAGATACATTGTTCTGTGGCTCTGTTGGAAGAACCGATTTTCCGGGCGGAAGTTCTGCGGAGATCGTAAGGAGTCTTCATAAGCTTGTGGACGCATTGCCGGAAGATACAGAGGTATTTCCGGGACATGACACATCCACAACCATTGGTTACGAAAAGAGGTATAATCCATTTGTATAAGATTGGCATTTTGTTTCAGAACAGAGATTTTGAACATGATGTGTATGAGCTGATCAAAGCGTTTTATCCCGGAAATGAGATCACTTCTCTTTATGAGGAGGATGATGCGGATTATGATATCCGCTTCCGGGTTTCCCGTGATGAAGAAGGTTATACCATCAGTTACGATAACGGAATAGAGAAAAAGACAGCTCACGGGGCTGTGATGGAAGGGCAATCCAGTGGAGAAGCTTCGGATGCCCTTATTTCTTGCGATGATGCCCATGATACCCGCAGAAAAAATAAAGACGCTATCAAATATGCCCTTTATCAGATGCTTTCCAAAGCTACAGGAAAGACACTTCCATGGGGAAATCTTACGGGTATCCGTCCTGTAAAAATGGCGATGGGTATGCTGGAATCCGGAATGAAGAATACAGAGATCGCCAGATATATGAGAGAACAGTATCTGGTAAGCCCGGAAAAAACAGCCCTTGCAGTTACCATTGCCAACCGTGAGCGGGATATCCTGAAAAATATCGATTATGAGAACGGTTACAGCCTTTATGTGGGAATTCCTTTCTGTCCAAGTATCTGTCTGTACTGTTCTTTCAGTTCCTATCCACTGGAAAAATGGCGTAAATATGTAGAAGATTATCTGGATGCACTGGTCAAAGAAATCCAGGCTGTTTCCCAGATGATGAAAAATCGGAAACTGGATACGGTTTATATTGGCGGTGGAACACCTACCACTCTGGAACCGGATCAGCTTCGGAGACTTCTTGGCGCGATCACGGAATATTTTCCCTGTGAGGAACTGGAGGAATTTACAGTTGAGGCAGGAAGACCGGATAGTATCACTCTGGAAAAACTTCAGGCGATCCGGGAATTTCCGGTTACCAGAATTTCCGTAAATCCACAGACCATGAATCAGGAAACCCTGGATATTATCGGCAGACGTCACACGGTAGAGCAGACAAAAAATGCATTTCATCTGGCAAGAGAAGCCGGGTTTGACAACATTAACATGGATCTGATCGTGGGCCTTCCAGGTGAGGATATCACGAAAGTGCAGCATACACTGGACGAGGTAAAAGCTCTCGGGCCGGATAGCCTGACTGTACATTCTCTTGCTGTGAAGCGTGCGGCAAGACTGAATATCTTCCGCGACAAATACCAGGAGATGACTTTCGAAAATAATCAGGAGATCATGAACCTGACCATGAAAACTGCCTATGAGATGGGAATGGGCCCTTATTATCTGTATAGACAGAAGAATATGAAGGGAAATTTCGAGAATGTAGGTTATTCTGAGGTTGACAAAGCAGGGATTTACAATATACTGATTATGGAGGAAAAGCAGCCGATCATCGCACTGGGTGCTGGTGGTTCCTCCAAGCTGGTGTTTGATCACGGACAGCGGATTGAGCGTGTGGAGAACGTAAAGGATGTTACCAATTATATCGCACGTATTGATGAGATGATCGAGAGAAAACGCACAGGCATTGAAAAATGGCTGTAGACGGAAAGGAGAGACAGATCCTTGAAAAGCGTACAGAAGATAAATGAGACTACGCAGGACCGGATTCTGGAAATGGATCTTTCCGCAGAACTGAAACATGGAGTTGTTGTCAGCAATCTTGCTTATGATGTGGCAAAGGAGCTTGGCCTTGGTAAGGAAGAATGTTATCAGCTGGCCATTGCCGGAATGCTTCATGATATCGGCAAGCTGAAGCTGGAAGGATATATCAACGGACAGGAACAGAATCCGATGGTCATTGAAGAACTGAAGTATGTCCGTATGCATTCCACATTAGGTTATGAGATCCTGAAGGACCAGGGATATTCCGATTATGTTCTGGAAAGTATTCTTTACCATCATGAGAATTTTGACGGCAGCGGATATCCCAGCAACAGAAGCGGAAAGGATATTCCTATGGGTGCAAGGATACTGAGAGTATGTGATGTATATGCGGCTTTGAGTATGGACAGACCATATCGGAAAGCTCTGGAAAAAGATGAAGTTTTAAGACTGATGATCGATGAGATTAAAAACTTTGACATGCAGGTGTTTCTTGCATTTCAGAGGGTGATTCATAAAGGAGGAAACTATGGCATTAAAAAAGAAACCGGTTACAGGAATGAAGGACATTTTACCGAAGGAAATGGCAATCCGTAACTATGTGATGAATATGATCAGAGAGACGTACGGAACCTTTGGTTTTTCCGCGATCGAGACTCCCTGTGTAGAACATATTGAGAATCTCTGCAGCAAGCAGGGCGGTGAAAATGAAAAACTGATCTTCAAGATCATGAAGAGAGGTGAAAAACTGAAACTGGATACTGCAAAAACAGAGAACGATCTGACAGATTCCGGTCTCCGCTATGACCTGACTGTACCGCTTTCCAGATATTATTCCAACAATGCCAATGAGCTTCCGGCTCCGTTTAAGGCACTTCAGATGGGAAATGTATGGAGAGCTGACCGTCCGCAGAGAGGTCGTTTCCGTCAGTTTATGCAGTGCGATATCGATATCCTGGGTGAGCCGACTTACCTGGCTGAAATTGAGCTTGTACTTGCAACAACAACACTTCTCGGAAAACTGGATTTCCACAACTTTACCATCCGTATCAATGACAGAAGAATCCTGAAGGCAATGGCTCAGTACAGCGGATTCCCGGCAGAGAGCTTTGACACTGTATTTATCATCCTTGACAAGATGGATAAGATCGGCATTGAGGGTGTTGCTGAGGAGCTTGAGAAAGAGGGATTTGCAAAAGAGAGCATTGACACTTATCTGGGACTTTTCCGTGAGATCACCAACGATGTTGAGGGTGTCCGTTATATTAAAGAGAAACTTTCCGATGTTCTGGAGGCAGGTATCGCCGAGGACCTTGAGACCATTATCAATACGGTAGAATCTGTAAAAACTGCAGATTTCAAGATGTCCTTTGACCCGACACTGGTACGTGGAATGTCCTATTACACAGGCCCGATCTTCGAGATCTCCATGGACGAGTTCGGTGGAAGCGTCGGCGGTGGCGGACGTTACGATGAGATGATCGGCAAGTTCACAGGAAATAATACCTGTGCCTGCGGTTTCTCCATCGGATTTGAGAGAATCGTTATGCTGCTTCTTGAGAGAGGTTATGAGATCCCGACCAAGAATGGCAAGAAAGCATACCTGATCGAGAAGAATATGCCTGCAGACAAACTTCTGAACATCCTGAAACAGGCAACAGAGGAGAGAAGTGCCGGTACACAGATCAATATCTCTATTATGAAGAAGAACAAAAAGTTCCAGAAAGACCAGCTGGCAGCAGATGGTTATACAGAGTTTGTAGAATTTTTCAACAGAGACTAAATATCTGTTGATGAACAAAGATATCAGAGTAAAATAAAAAGACTGCGATCAGAGTAGTCTGAGGAGGATAAAGAGATGGCTGAAAGCATGCAGGGACTGCACAGAACCTGCCGATGTGCAGAAGTGACCACAGAGATGGTCGGAAAAGAAGTAACATTAATGGGATGGGTGGCAAAAGCCAGAAATAAAGGAGGTCTTGTATTTGTAGACCTTCGTGATCGTTCCGGAATCATGCAGCTGATTTTTGAGAATGGCAGCATTGACGAGGAAGGCTTTACAAAAGCTGGCAAGCTCCGTAGCGAGTTTGTCATTGCCGTAACCGGTACTGTAGAAAAACGTGGAGGAGCTGTAAACGAGAATCTTGCAACAGGCGAGATCGAGCTTCGCGTAAAATCCCTCCGTGTTCTTGCTGAGGCAGATGTACCGCCATTCCCGATCGAGGAGAATAGCAAGACAAAAGATGAGATCCGTCTGAAATACCGTTATCTTGACTTAAGAAGACCGGATCTTCAGAGAAACATCATGATGAAGAGCAAGGTTGCTCAGCTTACAAGACAGTTCTTCACAAACGAGGGATTTCTTGAGATCGAGACACCGATGCTTGGAAAGAGTACTCCTGAGGGAGCCAGAGACTACCTGGTACCATCCCGTGTTCATCCGGGAAGCTTCTACGGACTTCCACAGTCTCCGCAGCTGTACAAACAGCTTCTGATGTGCTCCGGATTTGACCGTTATATCCAGATCGCAAGATGTTTCCGTGATGAGGACCTTCGTGCTGACCGTCAGCCGGAGTTCACACAGATCGATATGGAGCTTTCTTTCGTAGACGTAGACGATGTTATCGATGTTAATGAGAGATATCTTGCATTCCTGTTCAAAGAAGTTCTGGACATCGATGTAAAACTTCCGATCCAGAGAATTACCTGGCAGGAAGCTATGGACCGTTTCGGTTCTGATAAGCCGGATATGCGTTTCGGCATGGAGCTTCATGATGTCAGCGATATCGTAAAAGACTGCGGTTTCGGTGTATTCACAGGTGCTCTTGAGAATGGCGGAAGCGTTCGTGGTATCAACGCAGAAGGCCAGGGCGCAATGCCGAGAAAGAAGATCGACAAACTTGTTGAGTTCGTAAAAGGCTACGGTGCAAAAGGCCTTGCATACATTGCCATCGCAGAGGACGGAACCAGAAAATCGTCCTTTGCCAAATTTATGAAGGATGAGGAAATGGATGCCCTTGTAAAAGCCATGGACGGTAAGCCGGGAGACCTGCTCCTTTTCGCAGCAGACAAGACAAAACTGGTATACGATGTACTTGGTGCCCTTCGTCTTGAGCTTGCAAAACAGATGGATCTTCTTGACAAGAACGAGTACCGTTTTGTATGGGTAACAGAGTTCCCGCTTCTTGAGTGGAGCGAGGAGGAGAACCGTTTCACAGCGATGCACCATCCGTTCACTATGCTTATGGAAGAGGATCTGCCGCTTCTTGACACAGATCCGGGAAAGGTCCGTGCAAAAGCATACGACATCGTTCTTAACGGAAATGAGATCGGTGGCGGTAGTGTACGTATCCATCAGGATGATATTCAGGAGAGAATGTTTGAGGCACTTGGCTTCACAAAAGAAGCTGCACATGAGCAGTTCGGCTTCCTTCTGGATGCCTTCAAATACGGAGTTCCGCCTCACGCAGGACTGGCATACGGTCTTGACAGACTTGTTATGCTTATGGCAAAAGCAGATACCATCCGTGATGTTATCGCATTCCCGAAGGTTAAGGATGCTTCCTGTCTGATGACTCAGTCACCAAGTCAGGTAAGTGAGGCACAGCTTCACGAGCTGGGACTTGATCTTGAGCCTGCGAAGGAAGAAGAGGAAGAATAAAAATCATGCAGCCGACAATCTATACATTTCTGATCGTTTGTCCACTTGTATTTCTTGCCGGATTTGTAGATGCTGTAGCAGGCGGGGGAGGCTTGATCTCCCTGCCTGCTTATCTTTTGGCCGGAGTTCCCATACATAATGCCGTTGCTACTAACAAACTGTCATCAGCAACGGGAACTCTGATCTCTACGGTACGTCTGTGTAAGAATAAATTTGTAGACTGGATTCTGGTACTCCCGTGTATCCCGATGGCGCTTCTGGGATCAACAATGGGAGCACATGTAGCACTTGTTGCCAGTGATAAAATCTTGCGTTATATGCTGATCCCGGTACTTCCGGTAGTTGCTTTTTATGTATTGCGTAAGAAGAATATGGATGAAAAAGGCGGAGAGATCGCCAGAAAGAAACAGATTCTGATCTGTGCCCTGTGTTCTCTTGCTGTGGGCTGCTATGATGGTTTTTATGGCCCCGGGACAGGAACCTTTCTCCTGCTTCTGTATACAGGACTTGGAAAAATGAGTGTGGCAAAAGCGTCCGGTACCATGAAGGTTACCAACCTTTCTTCCAATGTAGCGGCTCTTGTGGTATTTCTGCTCAGCGGAAAGATCGTGATCATGCTTGGAATTGCAGCATCTGTATTTTCTATTGCAGGACATTATACAGGGGCAGGCATGGTTATGAAAAACGGAAGCCGGATCATCCGGCCTATTATTCTTATAGTACTTGCACTGCTTTTTATAAAAATCATATCCGGAGTATAAAAAAACTCTCATTTGTTTTCCGTTTCAGTCTGTATGACCAGGAAATTCAAATGGGAGTTTTTTACTGGATCAGCGAAGTCCCCTGTATAGTTGCGAACATCTGCCGGATTAATTTTATTCGTCACTGTCGGAATCATCGACATTATCATCGACTTCTTCTGTTTCCGTTTCATTGTCACCGGAATTATTGTCTTCATCAGAGACCTCTTCGTTTCCGGTGCCCTGATCGTCAGAAATATCCTCTGTCATATCTTCAGGGACAGGAGATGCGGTAAGTGTTCCAAAAATAGCATTGCCAAGTTCGGTTCCGGCATCTTCGAGTTTCCAGGAAGCGCCGTCATTTATCAGGTGAAAAACAGCGTTGGCAGTTATGGTTGATTCGTTGTTCTTGATACTGTCAAGAAGAAGTTCGTGAGATTTGTCATATCTTTTCTGAGAGCCGTCAATCACTGCATCAGCGGAACCAAGATAGGTATTTAGTTCTTTTTCATATTGAGAGAGAATCGAATCACTGTCAAAAGTAGTCAGCTGTGCACTGACCTGAGCAAGATAGCCCGAGATGGAACTGTCTGTTATTTTATAGTTAAAACAGGAGTGAAACTGTTCCATAAGTGCGGATGCAATGGCATTTTTTGCTGGGTCTGAAGTGTTCAGGATGGAGTCCAGACCAAGGTAATTGGACATCTGCTGAACATCCATTTCCTGCAGGGTTTTCAGATAAATTGCCAGGGTTTCATCAGCTGGGACAAGATCCGGATCGGATAAATAGGTGATCAGACCTCCAACCAGGTCATTTTCCAGAGAAGAACTGTGTGTGATATCCCAGTCCGGTTCGGAAGAGGAACCATGATTGATCAGCTGAATGGAAGCATTTCGGTCTATGGTTTTATAGGAACCTTTTTTTAGGAGTTTGTGGAGATGCAGATAACGCTGCTCCAGAGAATTCCCATCATTATCTGTGCTTTTTTCACTGGAAGCGGCTTTTAAGATTTCATCTTTAAGGCTCTGGGTAATGAAATCTTTCGCAAGCGCCTGGGAATCCAGAGTGGTAAGCCGCAGGTGTGCAGAAGCAGTTTCCTGATCCTGGTCAATGGATATATCCAGTATTTTGTAATCAAAATTCTGGAAGAAGAGGGAAAAGACTTCTTTTATATCATCAGAAAGTTCCGTATTATCATCAGAATCTGGAAACAGTTCCTGATACGATATGTATTTCATGGTCGTTTCGGAATCCAGATTTTTAAGAAGATCCAGATCCTTTTTGATCGCTTTCTCCGCAGATGTTTTTGCCAGGTGGGAACAGCCGGTTATGGAGACTGCCAGAAAAACAAAGAAGAAAGCCAGCAGATATTTCACTGTCTTCATATCGTTCTTTCCTTTCAAAAAAATTTACATCTTATTTTATCAGATATCGCCTCAAAAGTCAAAAATCGCATAAAACTATACTATTTTTATAAAAAAATGGTGAAAAATTTGTGAAATTTGCATCGTTTTCCTCAAAGACTTTTCTTTTTCTCTTTAATCTGCTATGATGTTTGAAGCAACTTGTAGTTTCGGCATAATGCTGAGAAAAGAGGAAATATATGAAAAAACGTATTTTAATTGCCCTGGGAATTATTATACTGGCAGCCGGTATTGGAGCAGGTGGCTGGTATTACTACAGTCATCATATGGGGACTGTAAGCGGCAGTGATACCGTATATGTAACGAAGATAAGCAAGCTTTCAGAAATGGATTCCGGTGTGGAGAATCGTTATGCAGGCGTGGTGGAACCGCAGGAAACTGTGCAGGTAAAGATCGAGAGCGGGCGAAAAGTAAAAGAAGTACAGGTAAAGACCGGTGAAGAAGTGAAAAAGGGTCAGCTCCTTTTTCAGTATGATCTGGGAAGTATCCAGCAGAGTCTGCAGGAAGCACAGCTGGCACTGGACCGGCTGAAAAACGAAGCTTTAAGCATTTCGGATCAGATTACGACTCTGGAAGCTGAGAAAAAGAAAGCTACAGCTGATAACCAGCTTTCTTATACAATAGAGATCGAAACTCAGAAAATGAATCTCAAGAAGAATGAGTATGATCAGAAGAGTAAACAGGCAGAAATCGAAAAGCTTTCCCAGGCAACGCAGAATACTGAGGTGCGAAGTGAAATTGATGGTGTAGTCCAGAAGATCGATACTTCCAAGATGGGGGGCGACAGTTCTGATGGGGTAGATGATACTTTGACGGAAGGAACTGCGGATTCATCGGACTCAGGCTCTGGAGATAGTTCCAGCAATGCATTTATTACGATCCTGAGTACAGGGGCTTACCGTGTAAAGGGAACGGTAAATGAAGTAAACCGGGATTCGATCATAGAGGGAACGCCAGTGATCATCCGCTCCAGGGTAGACGCATCAAAAACCTGGAAAGGGACAATGGGGTCCGTTGATATGGATAATTCGGCTACTAACAGCAGCTCAGATGCTGCAATGTTTGGAATGTCCAGTACTGGTGATGATCAGACTTCCTCCAGTACATATCCGTTTTATGTGAATCTGGATTCTTCGGATGGTCTGATGCTTGGACAGCATGTTTATATTGAACCGGATGAGGGACAGGATGATAATAAAGCAGGTATCTGGCTGAATGATTACTTTATTGTGGATGCGGATACAGATAGCCCTTATGTATGGGTTGCAGGCAGTGGGAACAAACTGGAAAAGAGAGATGTTGTACTTGGACAGTATGATGAAAATCTAGCGGAATACGAGATTGCGGACGGGCTTACAGAGAAAGACAGGATCGCATTCCCGACAGAGGAACTTAAAGAGGGAATGTCTGTTGTAGAGGGAACCGCTGATCAGACAACTGCGGCTATGTGGGATACTTCTGATGAAGATTCCCAGGATGTTTCTGATGAAGATTACAGCGATATGGAAAGCGATGGATCAGAACCTGATATGGTCGAAGACAGCGGTCTGGATGGAGATATGAGCACAACGGAAGGGCTTTCTCCGGAAGATGACCTCGTTCCAATGGAAGGAGCACCGACGGAATGATTTTGGATTTAAAGGGAATATATAAAGATTACCAGCAGGGGAAAATGACAGTTCCAGTATTGAAAGATGTGAATTTTTCGATGGAAGAGGGTGAATATGTAGCAATCATGGGACCATCCGGTTCTGGAAAAACCACACTGATGAATATTATCGGCTGTCTGGATAAACCTACGAAAGGAACTTTTCTCCTGAATGGAGAGGATATTGCAAAGTGCACGGAGAATGAAATGTCAGATCTTCGTTTGAAAACCATAGGCTTTGTGTTCCAGAGTTTTCACTTGCTTCCAAGACAGAGTGCGCTGACAAATGTTGAGCTGCCTCTGAATTATGCAAAAGTCCCAAAGAAAGAACGCAGGGAACGTGCTTTGAAAGCGCTGGAGCGTGTAGGACTTGCTGACAGGGTTAATTTTAAGCCGAATCAGCTTTCCGGTGGTCAGATGCAGCGAGTTGCCATTGCAAGGGCGATTGTAAACAATCCCAAACTTTTGCTTGCAGACGAACCTACGGGAGCATTGGATACAAAATCCGGAGCACAGGTCATGGAACTTTTTCAGAAGCTGAATGATGAGGGAGTATCTGTACTGATGATCACGCATGATCCGGAAATTGCGGCACACGCCAAGAGAGTTGTTATGATCCGTGATGGTGAGCTGCAGGAAAAGAGGTGATAACATGAAAGTGGTGAAGAGAATAATTGTCGGTGTATTGATCGCAGCACTGGCATCAGCTGGTATTTATACAGGTCTTATGCATGTAAAAGAATCCAAGGTGACAGAAGTACCGGTAACAAGTGTCAGCAACCTTATGACAGACTGGTATTCGGAAACAACGCTGGATGGAACCATCACCACAAATGTTGCGCAGAATGTAAATATGGATAAAGATATGATCATTGAGAAGATTTACGTTTCTCAGGGTGATGATGTAAAAAAAGGAGACAATCTGATCTCCTTTGATATGACGCTTGTAGAGATGGAACTGAATATTGCAAAGCTGAAACTGCAGAAACAGGAACAGGATCTTACAAAAGCCCAGAACCGTCTGACAAGTCTTCAGAACGGAGGACCTATTGAGGACAGTACGGACAGCACAGATGATACAGAGCTGAATTCTACAGATGGAAATACCGGTGACAGTAATATGACAAGCACGGATATTCCTTCTGATGGAAGCGGTGATGATGAGATGCAGTCCACAACCGGTTCTCTGGGAACTGCAGTAGATGGAAGTTATCTTGCGTCGGCATCTCAGCCGTTGCTTCTCAGTGCGTTTACAGATACAGCTTCCGCATCAGAAGAGTCTCAGGAAGCAGATGTCATTGCTGGGGAAGAGGCAGCAGCAGGGGAAACTTCAGACGGTGAGCAGCTGGATGAAGATGAGGATTCTTCTGATGATGGTCTTATCATGGATCCGTCTTATCAGGATCCTGCGGTAGATGATATTACAGATGGTGAAACGCCGGATCTGAATGCAGGAGATGACAGTACACCTTCCGTATCACCTACGCCGACACCGACACTGGGGCCGAATGAACTTCCTGATCCGAATGCAACAGAAGAAGAAATTCCGGGAATCACAGATGGAGAACCGCAGTTTTATCAGAAACTGGATTATACATCTCAGCCATTTACAGGAACCGGAACAGAAGATGATCCGTATGTTTTTCTGGTGAGCAGTGCAAAAGGCAAGGTTACTGTCATGGGTTCATTTTTTAACCGGATGGCAGGATACAGTGAAGACGGAACAAAAGTAGTTCAGAAAGGTGGCAGCTGGTTTCAGCTGGAATTTCATGAGAATGATACCATTGCGGATTTTGAAGACAGAAAACTTTCCTGTACAGGATATTATCTGATCGATGGAAGTCTTCTGGAAAATCCTGTTTATATGTATGCAGAGACAGAATTTACTTTGGATGATGCAATGAAGTACGATGATACTGGTGATGACGATGAAATTCCGGATGACAGTGGTGACGGAGATGACAGTACGGACAGTACGACCATGACCAGAGAAGATGCCATCAAGATCCAGAAAAATAAGGTTTCAAGCCTGAAACTGGATATTGAAGAGAGTAATCTGAATATCACCAAACTGGAAAATAAAGTAAAAAATAAACTTGTGACAAGCAAGCTGGATGGAACCGTTGCCTATATTGGAGATGAAGCAACCGGTTCCTATAATGGAGATGCTTTTTTGAAGGTAAAGAGCAAAGATGGTTTCTATGTTACCGGAACAGTCAGTGAGCTGATGCGGGATCAGATGAAAGAGGGGACTCTTCTCCAGTGTACCAGTTATGATTCCGGCAGTTTTGAGGCAAAGGTATTAAATGTTTCAGACTATCCGGTGGATTCTTCCAATAATTTTTATTATGGAGGAGATTCCAATCCCAATGTATCTTACTATACCTTTAATGCAGAGATCACTGATCAGTCGCTTCAGTTTACAGATCAGGATTATGTGACAATATCTCTGAAATCAAATAAACTGTCCAAAGGCAGCCTGGTTGTGATGAAGGCCTTTATCCGCACAGAAAATGGAACCAGTTATGTTTATAAAGATGTAAAAGGAACTCTGAAAAAACAGCAGGTTACTGTGGGCAGTATCGTAAACAGCGGATACTATGCCATTGTAACTTCAGGTCTGAAGTCGGATGATCTTCTTGCGTTTCCTTACGGAAATACGGTACAGGAAGGTGCCAAGACAAAAGAAGTAACATTGGATGATATGTATAATGAATAACAGGAAGGAGAAATTTCATGCTTGAAAATATACGCCTGGCATTTCAGGGAATATGGTCACATAAGATGAGATCCTTTCTGACCATGCTTGGTATTATTATTGGTATTGCATCTATTATTGCAATTGTATCTACGATTAAGGGCACCAGTGAACAGATAAAGGAAGACCTGATCGGTTCCGGAAACAATACTGTGCAGGTGCTGCTCTATGACGGAGACAGCACTTATGACATGGACTATGGCTCCTATGGAAGTTCTGCCACACCGCCCGTCATTTCCGATTCGCAGAAAACAGCCATTGGAGATCTGGACCATGTGATCAGTTCTACATTTTACTACAGCAGTCAGTCCGCAAGTGTTTATTATAAAAATACAAGTTTTCAGGGCGGAACAGTATATGGTATTGATAACAGTTATCTGAAAACGATGGGATATTTGGTCCAGTCCGGACGTGGTTTTGTGCAGAAGGATTATGACAGCTATCGAAAGGTTGCACTGGTGGACTCCAATGCTGCGCAGAATATTTTTGGAAGTGAAAATCCGGTAGGAAAGACCATCGAGATCGGAGCAGAACCTTATATCATCGTAGGCGTGATCACTCAGAGCGAGGATAATATGCCTAAGATCAATACATTGTCCGAGTATGAGGAATATTCTCAGACTATTATGGGAAGTGTGATGATCCCGGATACAACCTGGCCTGTGGCATTTAAGTTTGATCAGCCTCAGAATGTGACAGTCCGTGCGGACAGTACAGATAATATGAGTTCAGTGGGAAAAGCGGCAGAAGATGTCCTGAATACAGGAATCCAGAATGAGAAGAATAAATCCAATTTCAAATATAAAGCAGAAGATATCATGGAGAAGGTCAAAAATCTGCAGAAACTCAGTGAAAGCACAAATCAGCAGCTGATCTGGATCGCAAGTATCTCCCTTCTTGTCGGTGGTATCGGTGTTATGAATATCATGCTGGTATCTGTCACAGAGCGTACCAGTGAGATTGGTCTGAAAAAGGCCATTGGAGCAAGAAAAAATATTATTCTCGGGCAGTTTCTGACGGAGGCTTCGGTGCTGACCAGTATCGGAGGAATCATAGGAGTGGTACTTGGTATCATCCTGTCAAAAGTAGTGGCGCAGGTGTCCGGGGCACCAACGGCCATCAGCATACCAGCCATTATTGGTTCTGTAGTATTTTCCATGCTGATCGGCCTGATCTTCGGACTTCTTCCATCTGTGAAAGCAGCCAACCTGAATCCTATCGATGCACTTCGAAGTGAGTAAATACAAATAAAAAAACGCATACATTTTTACAGCAATGTACCGGCTTCCAAAAGTCAGATCTGAAGATCTGACGATTGGAGGCCGGTATTTTTATGCCTCAATATTTTATGGATTCAAGAAAGTGACTGTTCTGGAAGGATTACTGTAAATGTGGCGCCGCCTCCGGGAGTCTCTGAGACAGTGATCTTTCCCTTCTGGAGAGAAATGATTTCATTTGCAATGGAAAGCCCCAGCCCAAAAGCTGCTCTTTGAGAAAATATCTGATGTTCCAGTGTATCCAGAGGGTGGAGGATAACAAGACCCAGAGAACCGTTTTTATTCGGGATCTGAGCTGTACAGGCATAAAAAGACTGGATTCCGGATCAGTGGTTAGATTTTGGCTTCTGGACGAAAAAATGGAAAGAAGTTAAAAAAAATTTCCAGTGGTATCTGGTACTTCCGAAGACACCCATCCAGGCAGAACAGGTACAATGTGTTTTTCGCGGAATGGCAGCGTTTATTTTGTCACTTTTGCTGTATATATGGCAAAAAAAGAAAGCATAAATGGAATTTTTACAGGTTTTTTCCAGATCATAAAAAAATCATGGCAGAATCTTTGGATAGTGTGATATAATACACCATAAGTGGGCAAATATTAAAACAGAAGGAGATAATTTCATGAAGGTTTTGGAAGGTAAATCTGTATTTTCCGGTATTGCAATCGGCAAGATCTCAATCCTCCAGAAGGTTGACACCAGTGTAAAACGTGTTCACGTGGAGGATCCGGAAGAAGAGGTAAAGCGTGTGGAGGCAGCCAAGGAGCAGGCTGTGGCACAGCTTCAGAAGCTTTATGACAAGGCTCTTCAGGAGGTTGGAGAGTCCGGAGCGGCAATCTTTGAAGTTCATCAGATGATGCTTGATGATGATGACTATCTTGATTCCATCCACAACATTATCCGCACAGAGTCTGTAAACGCAGAATATGCGGTTGCAACAACTGGCGACAACTTCTCATCAATGTTCGCACAGATGGACGATGATTATATGAAAGCAAGAGCGGCTGATGTGAAGGATATTTCTGACCGTCTGGTACGTGTACTTTCCGGCCATGGAGATGGAGAACTTGAGGCATCTGAACCGGTGATCGTAGTTGCTGAGGATCTTGCACCAAGTGAGACCGTACAGATGGATAAGAGCAAAGTACTTGCATTTGTTACAAGAAAAGGTTCTTCCAACTCACATACCGCCATTCTTGCAAGAACTATGAACATTCCGGCACTGATCAATATCGAATACGACGAGTCCATGGACGGAAAAATGGCAGTTGTAGACGGAAAGAGCGGAAATCTGATCGTTGATCCGGATGCGGAAACCCTTAAGAAATACGAAGACCTGCGTGCAGATGAACTTGCACAGCGTGCAATGCTCAAAGAACTGAAAGGAAAAGAGACTGTTACCAAGAGCGGCCGTAAGCTTCATCTTTATGCAAACATCGGAAGTACCGGCGATGTTGCCAACGTACTTGCCAATGATGCGGAAGGTATCGGACTTTTCCGAAGCGAATTTGTATATCTGGAGAAAGAAGATTATCCGACAGAGGAAGAGCAGTTCCAGGTTTATAAGACAGTAGCACAGAACATGGCCGGTAAGAAAGTCATCATCCGTACCCTTGATATCGGAGCAGACAAGCAGATCGATTATTTCAATATGGCACATGAGGAGAACCCGGCTATGGGATATCGTGCGATCCGTATCTGTCTGGACCGTCCGGAAGTATTCAAGACACAGCTGCGTGCACTTTTCCGTGCAAGCATGTTCGGAAATATTTCCATCATGTATCCGATGATCATCTCCGTAACAGAAGTAAAACAGATCAAAGCGATCGTAGCAGAAGTGAAAGCAGAGCTTACGGAGCAGGGTATCCCGTTCCGTGATGATGTGGAGCAGGGTATCATGATCGAGACACCGGCTGCTGTTATGATCAGTGACCTTCTTGCAAAAGAAGTTGATTTCTTCAGTATCGGAACTAACGACCTGACTCAGTACACTCTGGCAATCGACCGTCAGAACGCAAAACTGGACAACATTTATGATTCTCATCATGAGGCTGTCCTCCGTATGATCCAGATGGTTGTGGACAATGCACATAAAGAAGGTATCTGGGCAGGAATCTGCGGTGAGCTTGGCGCAGACACCACACTTACTGAAAGATTCGTGGAGATGGGACTGGATGAACTGTCCGTATCTCCGACCTTTGTTCTTCCGGTCAGAAAGATCGTAAGAGAGATGGAATAGAATATTATTGTTGCAAAAAAAGCTGTCACTTTAGTTAAAAGTGGCAGTTTTTTATAAAAAAAATTTCGTCTGCTTTTTTATAGTGCATTAAAAAAGTAAAAGGCATAATTTGTTCGAAATAAGGCATAAATAGTCGAAAATAATAGCACTGTAACATTGCGTGGCAATTGAGGATGAAGTATAATTAAGTATATATATTATATCAGTATTCAAAAATATGCTGTTTATTTGTGCAATATTGATAATTTTAAAGAAAAATAGGCACAGATAAAAGGGAAAATGGAGGGAAAACATGAAAAAGACAGCGCGTTTTTTAGTAATGCTTTTGCTGTTGGTTGTTACCTGTGTGACAGGAATACCGGTAAAAGCAGAAGAAGCAACACCGTCGACAGAAGACAATCTGAATCTGGATGTCATTTATGTCATCGACGGAAGTGGTTCCATGGAGCGGGCAGACCCGGAATACATGGCACCGACTGCCGGAAAGCTCTTTACAGAACTGTGTGCATCCAGTGCAGAGGGCACAAGAGCCGGTTATGTATATTATTCCCATGTTATTCTTGACAGTGTGGGACTTACCGATCTGAGCACCGGAAAAGATACACTCAAAAAAGGCATGGAAGCGATCAAATATGATATCAATAATGATACCGATATCGCACTGGGACTTACAGAAGCCGTAAAACTTCTGAAAGAGGGAAAGGCTTTTAATTCCGGACGAAATCCGATGGTCGTTCTGCTCAGCGACGGAAGAACAGATCTTCCAAAAGGACCACGTACAGTAGAAGAATCCCAGAAAGAACTGAGCAAGACTCTCAAAGAGGCAGTATCTCTGAACCTTCCGGTATATACCATCGGACTGAATTATGATGGTTCTCTGGATTCCGCTACAATGAACGATATTGCCGAGAAGACAGGCGGTAAATTCTATGAAACAAAATCTTCAGATCAGCTGAATGGTATTATTGAAGACATTTATAATGACCACACAAAGGGCGGCAGTGCGGAACTTCCTTCCCAGTATGATTCCAAAACAGGAAGATATACAACAAACTTTACTGTTGACAATGCAAGCGTTTACGCGGCTAATATTGTAATTCTTACAGAAAAAGGTGTGTCAGATCCGAAGATCATCGATCCTTCCGGAAAAGAAGTACCTCAGGATGAAGAACACAATATCACGGTATCTTCTGATAAACGTTATATGACCATTAAGGTTAAGAATCCGCAGAAAGGTGAATGGACTGTAAGTGTGGCAGGCGACGCAAAGGATTCGATCAAGATCAATCTGCTGACCACATTTGATATGAACCTTACTCTGGATGTGGATAAATCTTCACCGAAAACAGGTGATGATATCAATATGACAGCACTTCTGAAATGCGGAGATCAGATAATTTCAGATGATGATCTTCTGTATGGTGCAACTGCTACCTGTATTATCACAGATGCCAGTGGAAAAGAACAGCAGATCCCTATGGATACAGACAGCTACAGGTTCAAATACACCATGAAGGCAGAGAAGCCGGGTGATTATACAGTAAAAGTAGTTCTTAATGGAAGAAATGAAAGTTTCTCAAAAGAAACAACCCCATACAAGATGATCATAAAAAGTACTCCGTTATCTGTAAAAAGCGGAGATGTGAAAAAAGTATCACTGTTGGGAAAACCATTCGGAAAGACCAAGGAAATTCCTCTGGACGAGATCACTACATACGACGCAACATCCAAGATTAACTGTGATATTGAAGAAGACAGTGAAATAAATGCGAAGGTTTCCTTTAATCCAGATACCAAAACATTCCAGATCGTTCCGTTAAAAAATGGTAGTCAGGATGTAAATCTCCGTATTGCGGATGAATATGGACAGAGCGCACGATTTACAATGCGGGTAAACGTAAAATCCGTATGGACGATCGTTATCGGAGTACTGGTATTGATCCTTGCAGTGATCGCTGCAATTTTCTTCATTTTCCGTGCAATGAAACCGAAATTCCGTGATCTGCTCACTATGCAGCTCACATTGCCGCCTGCTCTTCAGAGCCTGACACCAGGCAGCGTATCTATGACTTTGCCGGGCAAAAAATCCGAAGTGCTGTTAGGGACTGTGATCAATGAGGATCAGGTAGCAAGAAATACATATAATGAAGTGTTTATGCGTACAGGCCTTCAGGCTCTGGTACAGAATATCAAGCTGAAAGCATTAAAAGATGGAATTGAAGTCTGTGTGCTTCCAAAGACAACAGGCATGATCCAGATTGATAATCAGAAGATCGACACTGAAAAGGGTGTAAAAAAATCTGTCAGAAAAGGCGACAGAATTTCCATTCAGTATGTCAGCCCATCTGAGCAGGGTGGAAGTGTGCTGACATTGATCGTCGGAAAAGAACAGAAAATGTCCGGATCTATTTATGGATCTGGAGGAAGTGATTTTGATATCAGCCATACTGGCAGTCCATATGGTGGCCAGAGAGGAAATGGTTTCGGTGGAGGAAACGGTTTCGGAAGTGGAAATGGTTTCGGAGACGGAAACGGTTTCGGAGGCGGAAATGGCTTTGGCGGAGGAAACAGCCAGGGAGGAAATGGCTTCGGAAGCGGAAACGGTTTCGGAGGAGGAAATGACTTCGGCGGAGGAAACAGCCAGGGAGGAAATGGCTTCGGAAGCGGAAACGGTTTCGGAGGAGGAAATGACTTCGGCGGAGGAAACAGCCAGGGAGGAAATGGCTTCGGAAGTGGAAACGGCTTCGGAAACGGAAATGACTTCGGCGGAGGAAACAGCCAGGGAGGAAACAACTTCGGAAGTGGAAATGGTTTCGGAAGCGGAAATGACTTCGGCGGAGGAAACGGCCAGGAAGGAAACGGTTTCGGAGGCGGAAACAACCAGGGAGGAAACGACTTCGGAAGTGGCAGCTTTGGTGGCGACAGCCAGGGAAATACCCAGCCGGGAGGAAACGGAGGATTTAACTTTGGCGGTTCCGGAAGTGACGGAAGCGGAGATGACTTTTTCTGATCGCAGTTATTTTTTATAAACGGTATAAAATAATCCTTAAACGGAGGACATGTTATGGCAAAAGAAAAAAGAACGATCAGCTTACTGGAGCAGGCACTGAGCCTTGGCCAGAATGGCGGTATTTATTACGCAGGCGCACGAGTTGCGCCTGAGGAAAAACAGGCAGTGCTGTTTGTAGGACTTGGAGGAAGTGGTGCGGATGCACTGATCCGCATTAAGGATCAGATCACCAATAGAATGATCCTTCCTACTGATGAAAGTAACACACCTGTTGCGGACACACCGAAAAATATTGGATTTCTGGAAATTGATACCGATAAGAAAACCAAAAATCTTGCATATGGTACCGCACATTTTGACAGACGTGGAACAGAGTTCTGTGATATTTCTGTGGATGCGGTAGACAAGGTTATCGAGAATGTCCTGAAACAGAAAGACAATGGTGTAGAATACTGGCAGTGGTTTGATAAAGATGTAAATGCTATTGCAGGTGCGGATGGTGCAGGTGGAATCCGCCAGATCGGACGTATGCTTCTGGCAAATAACATCTTAAAAGTAGTTGCAGATATTAAGGGCAAGATCAGCAGTCTTATCAGCAATACACAGATCAATGATATCCGAATCATCTTATTCAGCGGTATTTCCGGTGGTACCGGTGCAGGTACATTTCTGGATATGGCCTATATTTTAAGAAAAGTGGCTAAAGAATCCATACCAAATGTAAATATCCTGGGCTATCTGATCATGACAGATGTCAATGAGTTAAATGGTGGTGCAGATACATCTCTGCGTGCAAACGGTTTTGCCTGCCTGAAAGAACTGGATTACTGGATGAACTCCAGTGAGCATATGGAACGTTACCATCAGAAATTTCCTGGCTATGAATTAAATGAATTTGCAGCACCATTTGATTTCTGCCATCTTCTGGATGCTTCAGATATCCACGGTCACCAGTTCAGTTACAAAAAGATCCTGCGTTCTGTTGCGGAGAATATTTTTGCTTACGTTGCGGGAGAAGCCGGTGGCGGTGATGGTGGTAATACCGCAATGACACAGATGTACAATAACATTCAGGGATATATGACCGCACTGGAGACAAGGGCTCCGTATCCGGCATGCTATAAATACCTGTCCGTTGGTGCCGCAAAGATTGAAATTCCTTATACAGAGATTTCAACGTTGGTTGCTGCACGTGTATTTGAACGTCTGGATCAGGGAATGTTCAGAAATCGTCCAACGCAGGAAGAATTTAATGTCACAGTATATCGTGATCTGGAAATGACAGAAGATAATATCCGAAGTCTGCTGTACAGAGAGGTTATTCCGAGACCGGCACTGCAGCAGTTTGACTATAAGGATATCTGGCCAAATAACACACCGTATAATGCCGCTTATAACTGGCTTGCGGATTTTCAGCGTGCGGTAGTAAAACAATCCGGAAATCTTCCAAGCTATCTGGAAGGAAAACTGAAAAATTACATTAAATCAAATCTTCAGAATAAGAAAACAGGTCCTGTATATCTGAGATACTTTGTGAAATCAGAGGAAAGTTATTCTCTCTATCATATGCTGGAAGGATTTAAGAATTACTGCAATGAACTGAAAGGCCAGTGTGCAGGCCAGTCCCAGAGAATGAAGGAAGAAATGCAGCAGATGTATGTCATGGGAACGAATGCGGGATTTGGAAAGAAAAAACAGGCTGCAAAAGATTATCTGGATTCTGTTGAAAGATGGTACAGAAATGAAGAATCTGCATTTTTAAATGAAGAGATCGTAAAAGTTATTGAGATTCTTCAGGGACGGTTGAAATTATACTATGATAATATTCTGAAACCTCTGACAGATACACTGTTTGAGCTTCCAAAGATATTCCATGACAATGTGGAGATCATCAAGGCACAGGAAGCTGTTGTGCAGGAAGATACGGATGTTCTGATCCGCCCATTGCAGTTTGAACATACGAAGCAGATGGAATTCAATGCGGCGGTTCTTGCGGCAGAAAATTCTTTCCTTGGAAGTCTGGCAGAAAATATCCACAAGTGGATCGGCAGAGATATTGACAACGTTGATGAGAACATTGCAGGAACTGTAGATGTTCCAGGATTTATTTCCGGATTTATTTCTGAGCATTTCAGCAAACTTCTTACGATCAACATGGAAAATATTATGTCTACGAAACTGAAATCAGGACAGAGCCTGAACCAATATATCGGTGACTGCATCGATCATCTTCTTGACAAGTCCTATGCCATGTATAAAAAAAGTGCACAGTTTGATGGAAAGACAGATGAATTTTCCATTCTGTCCATTCCAAGTGACTGCCCGGTAATCTATCAGACCGCAGTGGCACATATTAGAGCAAAAAATTTAAGTACAAAAGTCATTATCAAGCAGAGTGATGAGAGAAGCAGATTTTATATTGTCAAGGTTGCCAGCGGATTTCCACTGTATTCCAATGATTTCCTTGAAAAGATGGAAGAGGCATATGAGGAACAGATGCTTGGTAAAGCAGGAATGGGTAAACATCTGATCAGAGAGTGGCGTGATTATCTGCCGTCTCCGTATGTAGAACCTTCCTGGCATGGAATTTATACCTGTGAACGGACCAGAAAAAATAATAAAAAATACAGAGAACTTTTTGATGAAGCAGTAAAGCTGGACCTGATCACAGAACATAATGGAAATATTGTCCTCAAAAAAGCCAATGAAAAAGTTGCCGCATCTGTAAGCAAGGCCAATTTAAATGCGCCGACAATTCTTAAGAAGATCGAGCAGCTGACAAAGATCAAGATGGCAGTATGGGATTCCGGAGAAGAGCTGGTTCTGAAACCATTTGGTACGTATCTGCGCAGCATCGGAAATTCCGAAAACAATCAGGTACAGGGAAATAAGCTGGAAAGAGAAAAAGATAATATCCGTGAAAATATCCTGAGATATCCGCAGGTAATGAGACAGCTGGAACGAGAATGCCAGCTTGCAGAAAAGATCCAGCAGCTGGAAGATGAACTTTATTATCCGAAATATTATGCATACGCAAAAGTAGCTCATATGATCTATGAAAATGAGATCATGGATGTGGTATATAAAAGATCAGACATGGATCCGATGCCGATCACGCTGATGGTTGGACAGGAAATGGCTCCGGACTACCGGGAATATCAGGTGTATCGGAAACTCTGTAAACTTCTGGATAAGAAGATGCGTGCAGAAATTGATACACAGTATACAAATCTGAGAGCGCGTATCAAAGACAGTATGGGACAGAGAGAGGAACATTATAAAGAAATCCGGGAGCAGTATATTCCGGAATATAAGGAACAGGTAGAAACGGTACGTCAGGAACTCTATAATGCAGGACCGGATGAAAAAGCAGAATGTATCAATAAACTGGATTTTTATCAGGGAATCATTGAGGAAATGACCAGAATGCTTCCAATAGACGAGCAGTCAAAGCTGAGTGACCACCATCAGGAGTGGGATCATCATGATATTCATCGGACAGAAGAACAGCAGCCTGTAAATCATCAGGCAGAGCCGCCGAGATATCTGGATCCAACAACCTATCAGCCGATCGCACAGCCACAGCCAGGCCAGCTTGTTTTTGATACGAAGGTGCGCCAGCAGGTTATGTATCAGCCGGAAGTGCCGAGATATCTGGACCCGATGACCTATCAGCCGATCGCACAGCCGCAGCCGGGCCAGCTTGTTTTTGATACGAAGATGCGCCAGCAGGTTATGTATCAGCCGGAAGTGCCGAGATATCTGGATCCGATGACCTATCAGCCGATCGCACAGCCGCAGCCAGGTCAGCAGGTTTTTGATACAAAAATGCAGCAGATGATCGTATATTATCCTGCAGGAGCCGGAATGCCGGGAAGCCAGCCAGGCTATCCGGGAGGAAACGGAATGCCAGGAATGCCGGGAGGTCAGCCAGGTTATCCAGGAGGAACCGGAATGCCGGGAATGCCAGGAAGCCAGCCAGGCTATCCGGGAGGAAATGGAATGCCAGGAATGCCGGGAAGCCAGACAGGCTATCCGGGAGGAAACGGAATGCCAGGAATGCCGGGAGGCCAGCCAGGCTATCCGTGAGGAACCGGAATGCCAGGAATGCCGGGAGGTCAGCCAGGTTATCCAGGAGGAACCGGAATGTCAGGAATGCCGGGAAGTCAGCCGGGCTATCCTCAGGGAGGAACCGGAATGCCAGGAAGCCAGCCGGTTTCTCAGCCGGGAGATGCCGGAATGCCATCATGGGGAAATCCTTCCGGGGAAGATCCAAATAATAATATCTGAGAAGAGAAAGGAGATCCGGCTTAGGCCGGATTTCCTTGAAATATAACATAAGTGGGAGGAGACTTGAATGGAAGAAAGTCTGTATCAGGCAGAAAAAAATACAGAAGTGATCGAAAAAAAACTGGAGAGTATTCTTAATGATGCAGAAGAACAGAAAACTTTTAACAGCCAGAACTTTGTATCTCTGAAAACACTGGTGTTTATCTGGGTGATAGGAAGCGAGACAAGCTGCAGAAAAGCAGAGCTGCTTTTTAAAGAGGAAATAAAAAAGATCGTATCGGATATCAGAACTGTCCAGATCATCAGTGACTGGGAAAGAACAACAGGAGAAGAGGCATTTCATGCTTTTGCAGGCAGGATCAATCAGGCATCGCAGGATTATCTGGATGTCCGATTTGACAAAATCCTGATATGTCCGGTATTTCTTATGGACTGTCTGTGTCAGAGAGAAGATGAACAGAGAGTGGCGGATTCCTGGATCATGATGCAGATAGAAATGAGAAAACGCCAGATTTCTGTGGAATGGCATCCGTTTCTGATGGTGGAAAGTTATAATGTAGATCTCACAAAATATAAAGTACAGATGCTGCGCCGCCAAATGGACCGGATCATGGAAAATGGCCGCAAAAATTATCTGGAATGCTGCTGTCCATGCTGCGTACTTTCTGATGTCAATGAGAACGGACATAAGATCAATCTGGAACAGAAGATCAAAACGATAATCATGCTTATGATATTTCAGGATACAGACTGTGAAGATAAAGAAAAAACCCAGGGTGTTCTTCTTCCGGTCAGGAGTAATGAAAAAGAATATTTTTTTACGGCAAGAGCCATTTCTGTATGTGAACCGGTAAAATCTCTTACACTGAATCGCTTACTGGCAGTACATGAATATTATAAAAGTGCCGGCAGAAGGCGGACTACAGCATTTGATAAAATGAAGTACGAGTATTTTGAAAGTGCATCCTGGAAAAAGCGAATGGAAAAAATACCTCATGGACCAGATGGAAAAATATGTACATCACCAATATACAGTGTGATTCCTGGCAATGATATGCAGAAACTGGAAAAACGGCTGAAAAAGTTTGCCAACGATTATTATCTTCATCCCATTAAGGCTACAGCAGAGGTGGTACAGGAATGGTGGGATTCGTTTGTTGATGAATATCTGCTGGAACTCAATGGGGCAGTAAATCATCTTGGCATTCTGGAAGAAAGATCACAGAAGATCCTGGAAAACAGTCCGTTGATTGATGTACGTCAGGGGATGTTTTATCCGGACATGAGACAGTCCTGTGAACAGTGGCTTGCAGGAGAGATCCGTCAGGCTCCAAGGAAGATCATTGCAGAAGGACTGGCGCCGGAGAAAGAAAACATGAAAAGGTTCCGCCAGAAAAAGAAAGTGCTGGATGATGTCTTTCAATCTATGGAGCAGGCTGTCAGCAACCAGGAAAAAAGACTGGGACAGACAGAACTTCTTTTTAACACCGGCGGAGGATTTGTGGCAGATGCACAGGAAGAAGCCAGACGATGGATGGAAGAATATAATAATAATCATCCCCATGAAGTGATCCATATATTTCATAAATATCAGAAGATCATAGCAGGCTTTTTTAAGGATCATGAAAAAGATCAGAAAAACAGAACCGGAAATGATCTGCTGGAGATCTGTAACCGGATCGTTGCGGGAAGTCTTGAAAACCGTGAAGAATATATGAAGGTACGCCTGACAAATCTTGTACAGGGAGATTCCACACAGTTTTTTAAAAAACTGGAAGAGAACTGGAAATTTCCTGTGAGACTTATCGGAGGATTTCAGGCAAGCAGTCATCAGACATTATTTGTGATGGGAAATGAAGAAAATCTCCTGTGCCGCTGTCTGCGGAATCAGCCCACTTATGATATCAGTTTTAAAGGCTGCCCTCAGGATGACCGTATCGAGATCGTCCGTATTTCCGGGCGTTTTGCAGAGAACCGCATATACTCTGAGTAACAAAGGAGAAAGTAATGGTAATAGCATTAAAAGACTTAAAAGGAAGACAGATGGATTATGGCCGGTTCCGCTTCTCATGGACAATATCTGAAAATGAAGAAAATGCATATTTCGTGTGGATTTATAAAGAGAATGTGAGTATTCCGGTAATGATCAGTTATTCGCAGTGCATCAATCATTGCATGGAAGTCTCTTTTCAGTCGGATAATCTGGATATGGAAAGTATCAACAGTACACGTTTTCTTATATTTGTGACAGACTCCAGAAGAGAACTTTCCGGAAGAGAGATCATGGCACTTGCGTCACAGGAACAGTATCTTATAAATGTATACTGTGGAATTGCCACAGTGAAATGGAACTGGGTTTGTACAAATGCAGGGCACACTTTACTGCTTCAGAGTGACAAAGAAATCCCGGAGGGACTATTGTATTATGAATATTTCTGGGGAGGAACGATCCTGAGATTTGAAATTCCAAATGAGATCCGCGCGGGAATCAATGAATACAGAAATCTTTATTTCCCGGAACTGCCGGGATTGCCACAGGTGCAGACAAAAGAAAAAAATATAAAACTGAGTGGAGAAGCGATTCAGATACCACGTTCGAAACAGGACACAGGAGGAAAATTTTCACTGTTTTCGATTTTTCATAAAAAATAAAAGGAGCAGGAGGCAGATATGAGTTATTATCCGATAAAATGTATACAGTGCCTGCGTCCCATCAGAGAAGCAGAACGATGCGTGAAGCTTACGAAGGATGAGATCAGGTCAGATAATTTTGAGGGAATCCGGCAGTCTGATGATATTCAGCTTAATGACAGAAAATCTGGAGCAAATAAATTTGTGCTGAAAGAGAAGCATATTGAAATTCAGTACAAAAGTCTTGCACAGCTTCGAAGTGAGAGCGTGATCACAAATGAAGAGGTGTATCCGGTAACCATTTCTCCGGAGTATGCAGTCAGTGATGAGTGCAGAAATACAGAACTGGTGCAGGCTGTAGAGGTGAAAGATCTGGAGATCGGTGAGGAAAAGGTAAGTGGAATCGTGAGAAAGTTCTACTGTCCGCATTGTCATTCACAGTTGATCCCTCAGGCAGGAAAAATGCCGATGTACCTGGTGAGCCTTATGGGACCCAGCTCCGCAGGAAAAACAGTATATCTTACAGTTTTACACATGATGTTGAGCGGAGGAAATTTTGGACTTCCGCAGGGCTTTGTTCATTTTGAGACTCTGGGAGTTACAGGAAGGGAATATGAACAGTTTGCTTCACACATAAGAAGAGAGAACAGACTTCCGGCGACAACACAGGAGGACAGAAAAACTCCGTATCTTCTTCAGGCAGATTATACCGCAATGCCAGGATCTGCACAGTCTAATAAGAAATGTATTCTGGGTCTGATTGATATGCGAGGCGAGATGTTCAACGGAGAACGAAATGAGGATCTTTCCAATATCAATGTTCCCCAGTTTAAGGAGTCGGATGGATTTATCATGATGGTTGATCCGGAGACTCTGGAGGGTGTGTACAATCGGCTTCCGGAACAGTATATGAACCGTGATATCGATCAGCTGGAAGAAGCGATTTCCGGCATGAAAACATCAATCCTGGATTGTGTTACCGGAGATATGGGACAGATTCAGAGGCCAAGTGTTGTTGCACTGACCAAAACTGATCTTCTGTACAAAAATTACCAGCAGCTGGGAATTCCGCTGAATCAGCCAGTGATCGCACCGAGATTTCAGATGATTCCGGATTCCAATCTGGAGGATACTTATTTTAATCCTATGAATCAGTCTACCAGAGCGTGTATCCAGTATCTTTCCAGAGGATTATCAAATTTCCTGGATCAGACATTTTTCAGTCCATATTATATTTCTGTATCCGCTCTGGGAGCAGCTGTAAAGGTAAGCGGAGATAATCTTGATAATTTCCGTCTGATCCATCCGATCCGTGTGGAAGAACCGTTGCTTTATCTTCTGATGAGACTGAATTTTGTACCTCCTTTCTTCAGAGGAGAATTTTATGATGCACCACAGAGGGTGGTTAATGAATGGGGAAGAAATTTTGCGGAAAACTGGGATGAGCAGATTCCGGAACCGCCAAAAAAACATTCCTGGTTTCATAGACGTTAGGAGGAAACAGCATGATAGGACAACATATATATTCCCGATGTACAGAAGGATATTTTTCACGTTCCGGTTCAAAGGGAGACAGTACGACAGTCACCATCAGCAGAGATATGTTTGCCAGAGAAGATCAGGCGAAGCTTGTAGCCAGAGAATGTGAAGCAGTAGGAACACTGGAGGATATCCGGCCTGTTCCTTCGGAGATCACCGGAACATATCGAGGCGTTCTGAAGATCAAGAGGCTGAATCAGCAGCTTACAGTAGTAAGTCGTGCATACAGACTGAAAGCAGAAGGAAATATGTCCGGTGAAAGAAGTTCCGGCGAGTTCCGTGATTTTACATACAGCAGCAGTTACATTCTGGCAGAGGAAGATAAGGGACGCTTTTTACGAGAACCGGAATATGCACTCAATCTGCAGAATTTTGAACCTTATCCATCGGTACAGGCGCGAATTGAAGAGTCAAAAAGAAATGGTGCCCGTGGGCGTATCGAAGCAAATCCGGAGTATTCCCTGTTTAAAAATCCACAGAAAAAAACGGAAATTTCTGTTTTTGAACGTGCAGGTTTTACACAGGAACTTTTTATTGATTATATCAGCAGCATTGTCCAGAGAGTTGGATATATGGATTACAGGGGCCATGAGAATGACAAAGTTCTGGTTGTACTGCCAGATCAGTTCCGCCCTGCATGGAATGCAGCCGGTGGAAATGGTTATGCTGAGCAGATCATTGCGGCAACTTTGAAAGTTCTGCCGGATTTCATCAGTCAGAATATCAGTGCAGTATCCTGCGGAGGAGCAAATCCGGAGGCTTCTGTCCTGAAGGGGTATCAGCTGATATTTATGGAAAGTGGATTTGCAAAAGAATGGGTAAACAGTGAATATTCTATCATTGACCTTCAGAACAAAAAAAGTTATGTGAGTGGAGATCTGGATACATCCTATGGCAGATTCATATGGGATACCCTGCAGAAGGAAGAAGAAAAAGCGGAATTTAACAGGCAATACATTCAGTTTTTCGGACAGGAACGGGTTTATGAAAATGCGAATACACCGGAAATGTTTAACCTTATATTTGGACTGAATGATAATCGGAAGCAGAATTTTGCAGACAAAAGATCCAGAGAACAGCTTATACTTGGAGTATCCTACTATATAGCAGGATACTGGACAGAATATGCTGCATCGATATTCAGGGAAATGCTCAGCTGCGAAGCACAGGACCCGGGATATTCGGATAACATAAAGAAGGATCTCATAGAACTGGTCCAGCAGAATATCTATCCTGAAAACTGTCAGGATGAGATCATGGTATGCCTGATACAGGATCTGGCATCTGACCAGACAGATGAAGTTCTTGCACAGCTTCTGAGGGAGCTTCTTGAGAGCGAAAATGCTCTGGCAGAAGAGAAATTCCTGGATTTTCTGAAGAATGTCAGAGAGCAGACAGAGGCAGAATGGTACAAAAAAGATTTCCTCAGAACGTTTTTGATCGAAATATGTGAAGATGATCAGATTTCCCATTCCAGTCCGGTGAAAGCAAATATTTTTTCACTGTTGAAGGACTGGTACAGAAAGTGTGTGAGCACAGATGAATGGGAGTATACTTCACAGCTGATGGGAGCATTAAGCCGTCCGTTAAATTATTCTGAGATCACAGATGAAAACATGGAAGAAATTTATGGAAATCTGTTTTTTCAGCTGTTTTATGGAAACGGCAATCTGCGTAAACAGGCGCATGGTCTTTTAAGCCAGGAAGAGAAGAAACTGAAAAAAACTCCAGGACAGGAACACAGATCCGATGTGCTGTGGAATTGTTTTAAAGAGCAGTGCAGTTCAAAAGAAACGGTTCTGAATACAGAAGCAGTATGGCACCTGATCTATTTTGCCACATTCAGAGACCGACAGTTCCTGAACGTAGAATGGAGACCTCTGTTTGAATACATCGTTGCGGAGCTGGGAGAAAAATGCGAGGCAATGGTATTCCATGAAACAGGAAAGTATTTGCACGAATGGCTGATGCATGTGCCGGCAAAAAAGGCGATCATACAGGAAGCGATTTGTGTATCGGAATGTGCAAAAATCTATAATTGCCGGAAACCAGGCGGATATTCGGATATGGAAGAGATCCAGCAGGCACTTTCTGATCTGGCAGATTGTCCGGAACCTTATGTATCCATGATTCTGTACGAGTTATATGCGCATGCGGAAGATGACAGAAAGGGACTCCTTCTGGAACAGCTGACAGTAGAACAGCGATGGGCGATCATTACAGAGTGGTTTATCCATGGTGGACAGGAAATGGTTCTTTCCGAATATGTCCTTGCCAATCTGGATCAGACAGCAGTATTTTTAAGCGGTGTGAAAGAAAATCAGTGGCTGAATGAACAGACATACAGTGTGATCGTAAATGCATATTTCAATATGCTGAGACATCAGTGCCAAAAAAAGCAGGGAAATAATGAACTTGCTGCCTGGTGTGAAGTATTTCAGGATGAGGTTTTAAATTATAAGAAGATATTTGGTGAGAATTCAGGAATTGAGCGGAAGCTGAAGAATAAATTTTTATCTCTGATCGCAAAGATGAATGCAATACAGGTGTTCGGATTAAATGCAGCGCAGGTTGGCTTCCTTAAAAATATGATCCAGGAATGTGATCGCCGGAAGATTTTCTCGAAAGACTGGAAGCGTCTTAATGTTCTGTGGTGCATTTATTACAGTCAGGATATGGAAAATCTGGAAAAAATGCAGAATATAATCCTGAAAAGCCAGGATATCTCAGCGTATCTGACGCCAGTTGATGAAAGACTTAAGAGAGAAGAACGGCCAGAGTATCGTTACTTTTTTGCCCTGCTCCAGGAGCAGCTGATCATGATGATGGAAGGAAAAAAAGACTTTAATCTGGAGAATGTGCTGCGGAAGATTTATGGTACAGAGTATACGCCTGTCCAGGCTGTTCGTGTAGCTCTGGAATTACTGCTTTATACAGAAAGGCTTCAGCTTTTTGAAGCAGATGCCATAAGAAATGCAGCCGGCAATGGAATTTTACGTCTGGCAGCAAGAGAACCCGAAGCTTTTGCAAACAATGATGTTGCGGCATCTTACCAGCTTTTGAAGGAGGATACTGCCAGAGAACTTAATCTTGGAAGATTTTTGAACCGTCTTGACGATGAGTGGAAGAGTATTTACTGCAAGAGATACGGTGGAAGAGTGTCCAGGAGAGAGTACCGGGAATCTTATGACAGACCGGAGCAGAGAAGACCATATCCGGGTTCGGCAAGGACACGGTATGAGCTCGATGAAGATGAAGAAATGGATGAAGAGGATGAGAGTTCACCGATAATTCTGATCATAGCGGCTGTAGTCGCACTTCTGGTCGGCGTTGCCATATCTCTGGTACTTTGTCTTCTGGTTCCTGACAAGATTACCATGGCTATCAGTATTGGACTGATCCTGGTTGGAATCACAGGTGATATTGTTATCATTATCCATAACATTATTGCGTTAAAAAGAAGAGAGAGATAAAGAACTGTATATTCGATACAGATAAAAAAAGGAGGAAGAGTATGGCAAAGTTCTGCAGATTTTGTGGAAGAAAACTGCGGACCGGATCAGAGCGATTCTGTCCGGGCTGTGGCTCAGATCTGCTTGGCGGAAATAACCAGGCCTCCCAGGATAATGGAAATGGATGGGGGCAGCCATCCGATGACCAGGGAATCTGGGGACGCCAGGCTGCAAGCAGTCAGGGATACTGGAGACCACCGCAGGGAAGTAGCCAGGGAAATCAAAACCGGCAGCCAGAAAATGTTCAGAATAACTGGACCCCACAGCCGGAAAATGTTCAGAATAGCTGGACTTCACAACCGGAAAATAATCAGAATAACTGGGGTACACAGGCAGAAAATAATCAGAATAACTGGGGTACACAGCTGGAAAGTACTCAGAATAACCGTAGCCAACAGTCACCGGAAGGCCAGGAAATACATAATCAGTCTTCCCAAAGCAGACCCCGGAACCATAAACTCCGGCAGATCAATGTACAGGGAAACTGGAATCAGCAGAGAAATCCGGGTCCGTCAGGAGTGGATCAGAACAGCCCGAACCAGCAGATGGCAGACACGGGAATCAATACTTCGCAGCCAACAAAAAGCCAGACAAATAAAAAACCTGTAAAAACAAAGAATACATCAAATGCAGGTGTCAGCGTAAGCAGCGGATCCAGTGGATTTTATCTTTTTGATTTCCTTACAAGGATGTTTCGAAAGTCCAATATTTCCGTAATCATTTATCTGATCCTGAATGTGGCACTTGTCTGCGGATTTACGGTGTTGTTTGTACCAGACAATATTCCGCTTGGAATTGTGATCGGAATTGTTTTATATCTTGTATCTGTTACGATCGCACTGTCACCGATCGGAGAATGGTACCTTCGTTTTCAGACAAGATGTAAAAAACTGAAACGTGCAGAGGATATCAACCGTCTGGAACCGATATTCCGGGAAGTTTATGCGAAAGCAAAACAGAAAGATCCTTCTCTGAATTCCAGCATTCAGCTGTATATCACAGATGATGACAGTCCGAACGCTTTTGCAACGGGACGAAAGACAGTATGTGTTACAAGAGGCCTTCTGAATATGCCGGATGAGCAGATCCGGGCGACACTGGGACATGAATTCGGACATCTTGCACATAAAGATACAGATCTTATCCTGCTGATCTCGGTTGGTAATATGTTTGTAAATATGCTTGTTACATTCTTTAATATCGGCCTTTGGTTCTTTGATATCATTACTACGATCATGTGTCTGTTTATGGGTGGCGAAGATGGTTTTATTACGCATTTATTTATGATCTTTTCAAGATTTCTCGCTGTAATAACAGTGAATCTTCTTCTCAGGATATGGACAGGTCTTGGAACACTGCTTGTCATGAAATCCAGCCGTGGAAATGAGTTTGAGGCCGATGAGTTTGCATTTCAGCTTGGATATGGAGACCAGCTGTGTGCATTACTTGATTATTTCAGTACACATGAGCAGAAAGCTTCCGGGCTGTTTGCCGCACTGGCAAGCTCACATCCGGACAGCCACGACAGAATTGCCAGACTTCAGCAGTTAGGGGCAGGATATTACCGTTAATAAACGGATACAGCAAAAAGAAAAGGACGTAAAGGAGGCTGGTATGAAATGAGAGAGAATAAAGTAACAAACATTCTGTTTATTGTGTTTACTGTAATGGCACTTGCAGGTACTGCAAGTCTGGTAAAAACCGCGATCGCCCCAAAGGAGAACATGCAGGAAACAGAGCAGAAAGTTATTCCGGAAAAACCGACAGGAGAGCCGGTACCTGCGCAGGCAGGCAATGACAAAAAGAAAGATACGGCAGATAAAAAGAAACAGCAGCCATCAGATAAGCAGGGAAAAAATGATCCTGATGCTGCAGTGCAGAAGAAACCTGAGGGAAAGAATCCGGCAGATTCCAACGGCCAGGGAGAACCAGTGAATGAACCGGAGAACCCGGATCAGGGAACACCAGGTGATGAAACAGCAGCGCCAGATGGTCAGGAAACAAACAATGATGAAAGCGCGGATAATGTCACAGATGATGGTAATTCTGAGGATTCACAAGTGACCGAAGAAAGTGATGAAAGCGGAGTGGATGACGCCGGAGCCGCAGAATCGGATTCCGGGGAGGAAGAAAACTCAGA
Source organism: Blautia sp. HA9023 (assembly GCF_056504095.1). Taxonomy (NCBI): domain Bacteria; kingdom Bacillati; phylum Bacillota; class Clostridia; order Lachnospirales; family Lachnospiraceae; genus Blautia; species Blautia sp. HA9023. The sequence goes on from NZ_JBWLUR010000003.1 coordinate 61,302, forward strand.
GGAAACTACTTCTGATGGAAACGCATAACAGGCAGAGGAATAAACTATGAAATGTCCAAGATGCAGAAAAAACATACCGGATGACAGCATCTTTTGTCCGGAATGTGGAGTAAAGATAAGACAGACAGGTTTTCCCCAAAGTGGTGGGAATTATGCGGCTCCACAAAAAAAGAAGTTTCCTGTTGCTGTAGCAGTTGCGGCAGTGGCAGGCGTTGCTGTGATCGCAGGCGGAGCAGTATATGCAGTAAAAACAGACAGGATCGCTTTGCCCGGCGCGCTTTCAGCGAAGCAGAAACAGCTGGATGATATGTCCGTAGCAGAAGCGGCGAAAAAGTCAGAAGTGACAAAAAATGCAAAGACGCCGGAACCTACATTGATTCCAACATCGGTGAGTACATCGACACCTTCACCTGAACCAACAAACACCCCAGTACCGACCAACACCCCTGTTCCGACACCGACAGAAGCTCCGGATACAGAAAAACAGATACATACTTATGAAGTTGTCATAGAAGACTGTACCTGGACGCAGGCATTTGACCGGTGCAGACAAAAAGGTGGATATCTTGTAAGAATCAATACCCAGGAGGAATATGCAGCAATCATAAATCTTCTCCAGTCAAATACGAACTATGCGAAAAAACAGTTCTATATAAGTGGAAGGCGTGAGATGGATCAGTATGAATACTACTGGGCAGACAATGATAATAAACTGTTCGGAGAAGCACTGAATTCCGGTGCAAGCTGGACGGCTCATACAACTTCCTGCTGGTTTGCCGGTGAACCGAGCTTTTATGGTGACGGAGTAGAAGAACATGTACTGGATCTCTTATCCAATGATGGAGGCTGGTATATGAATGATGTGCCGGATGATATTTTAAGTGTTGTTCCATCTTTTTCAGGTAAAATAGGATATATATGTGAATATGAATAGCAGAAAAAAAAGATTCGCAGCGATTTTGCTGGCAGGTATCACTTTCATCTGTACATCCGGGATTACCCATGTGCAGGTGAAAGCAGACCCGGTACAGGAAGAAAACGTTGAAGAGAAAATACAGCAGATGTCTCTGGCAGAAAAAATAGCACAGCTTTTTTTTATCACCCCGGAAACTCTGGCAGGGAATGCAGTCAGCGCAGGAGATACAACAAGAGGAGCCTATGAGGCTTATCCGGTGGGAGGAATAATTCTGATGTCTGCCAATATTGAAAGTTATGATCAGGTAAAAAATCTGATCGCAGGCTATCAGCAGATGTCACAGGAGACAGGTGGAGTACCGATCTTTGTGGGAGTAGACGAAGAAGGCGGTATTGTAAGCCGGATTGCAAAAAGTGGAATTATGGAAACACCGGTATATGATTCCATGCAGGCGATCGGACAGACTGGAGACAGCCTGAAAGCGTATGAGACCGGATGTCAGATTGGCAGTTATTTAAGTGAACTGGGATTTAATGTAGACTTCGCTCCGGTTGCGGATGTACTGACAAATCCGCAGAATACAGTAATAGGCAGCCGTTCTTTTGGAAGTGACCCTTCAATCGATGGGGCTATGGTAGCTTCAGAGGTAAAAGGGCTGCATACGAAAGGAATGCTGTCTACCCTGAAACATTTTCCGGGACATGGGGATACTTATGAAGACAGTCATGAAGGAAAATCCTATGTCTATAAAACAAGGGAAGAACTGGAAAACTGTGAGTGGATTCCATTTAAGAAAGGTATAGAAGCAGGCTCTGATTTTGTGATGATGGGACATATTTCCTGCCCGGGTATCACAGGAGATGACACGCCTGCAAGTCTGTCTTATACCATATGTACAGAAATTCTGAGAGATCAGCTGGGATTTCAGGGGCTGGTCATTACGGATGCAATGAATATGGGAGCAGTTGCCAATGAGTATGCATCAGGAGATGCCGCTGTAAGAGCGGTACAGGCGGGCGCAGATATGATCCTGATGCCTGCTGATTTTTCGGCGGCATATGCGGGTGTCAGAAATGCTGTGCAGAATGGAACAATAACAGAAGAAAGAATCAACGAATCTGTCAGACGTATTCTGGCAGTAAAAAACAAAATAAACACAGCGGAATAAATATCCGATTGACCCAGAACAGCAGAGCAGTTATGTGCTTATGAGCAGACAGTGAAGGTAAATTGCGAATATCCGCTTGATATGTTAGGAGGAAGAGTATGAGATGTCCTAATTGCAATTGCGACGTTCCGGAAGGAAGTCTTTTCTGTCCGGAATGTGGACAAAAGCTTGAAGGTGTAAATGGCAGTCAGGCAGAAAATTCCGGAGAAACATATAATGATCAGCAGCAGGATGCGGAAGATGTATATGGAGATCAGCAGCGGAATAAAGAGGATACATACAATGATCGGTCTGAGGATACGGAAGATTCTCTTTGGGATCAGCCTCAGAATTCTTCAGATATTTATGGAACCTCACCTCGAAATTATGGAAATCCTTATGGGAATCAGTCTCAGAATCAGGGAGGCTTCTATGGAAATCCTTCTCAGAATCAGAATTTTGGAGGTTCCTATGGAAATCAGTCCCAGAATTTCGGCGGGCCCTATCCGGGGCAGCAAAATGGCGGGAATACATACTGGAGACAGCCTCAGTCTCAGAATAATGGACCGGAGCGAATGGCAGCAGGGAATCATTTTGATAACAGCATGCAGGGTGGAAGAAAAAACAAGAATCCGCTCATTATCATAATTGCGGTTGTTGCCATTGTGGCTTCTGTAGGTGGCGCAGCATTTTTTGCACTGAGAAGCAGGGCGAAGGATGAGACCATACAGAAAGTTGCGGACAGTTCGGATTACAGTATTGGAAATACAGATGTTTCGGGGAGTGATGTGTCAGAAGTTGGATCAGCGGAAGAACCAACAGCTGTACCGGAACCAACAGCAACACCGGAACCGACATCTACACCGAAGCCTACTCCTACGCCTGAGGCTTATCCTGCATCAGCAATAACAGCTTCTCTTGTGAGTGAATCCTCTGTAGATTTCAGCAATATCCATGAAGCATATATAGAATCAGCAAGTGCATCATCAGAACTCAAACAGGCAAGCGGAGTTTCCAATGATCCGTTGCTTGCATTTGACAATAATACCGATACGAACTGGGAAGAAGGTATTGACGGACCGGGAATCGGGGAGAGCATTACAGCAAATTTTAAATATAAAAATGAAAAAGTGAGATGTATTGCCCTTAAACTTGGAAACTGGAAATCTGGTAAATATTATTATGGAAACAACAGACCTTCAAAATTAACGATCACACTGGATGACCTTTCCTTTCAGATGGATTTTCCGGATTCCTGGGAAGAATTTTATGTAATGCTGAATCATCCGTTTAAGGCATCTTCCATCCAGATAAGAATTGATGGCGTGCATCAGGGCACCAGCTGGGATGACACATGTATTACAGATGTTCGAGTATTGGTAGAATAATGAGACAGACAGAGGTAAAATATGAAAAATAATAGAACAATAATAGAACAATAGTTATACAGGTCATTGTGCTGATTATTCTGATTCTTTTACAGATCGTCTGTGGGGTGAGTATCTTCAGTAGACAAAGTAAGAATTGATGAAGTGTCAGACGCATTCTGACTATAAAAATAGCGGAATAAATATTTAACCAAAACGGTATTTGTTTGTGAGCAAGTAATAAAGGTGAAATATGAATGTCCGCTTAAATGCTAGGAGAAAGAGCATGAGATGTCTTAATTGTAATTGTGAGGTTCCGGATAAAAGTGTTTTTTGTCCGGAATGTGGACAAAAGTTTGAAGGCGGAAATACCTACTGGAGACGGCCTCAGTCTCAGAATGATGGATTAGAACGAGAACCAGAAAGTAATTTTAATAATAATATGCAGGGTGGGAAAAAACATAGAAATCCTATTATTATAATTATTGTTGCTATTGTAGCTTTGGCAGGAGGTACTATATTTTTTTCGATGAGAAGCAGAGAGAAGGATCTGTCACAACATAAGGCTTCGGACAGTTTGGATTTTAGACAAAGTAAAATCGGAGCAGAAGAGACCGTAGAAAAAACGGAGCCAACATCGACACCAGTTCCGACCGTGACTCCGACAGAAACACCAGAAGAACCGTCCCCAACACCAACGGAGGCTCCGGAAGAAAAAAAAGAAGCTGCTACACAGACCGGGGAGGTGGCAGGACCGCCACTGGCACCGGAGACAACGCCAACACCTCAGACAGAAGAGAACGGTGCACTTACACCCGGAGAAACAAGTGCGGGAATTACAGATCTGGCAGTGAAGGAAATTGTAGATCCGTCACAGATTTCCGCAACGGATCTGGATAAATATTTTCAGGCATATGAGATCGTGGAGGGCGATGAGATCTACAACCGTATCATCGGGAAATCTTACTATGCCAATGATTATGTCGCATTATCGGATCTTCGTTATCTGAAAGTCCTTCACTATAATTTTGAGGGACAGGTACAGGTTGGAGAATTGATCGTAAATGCTCAGATTGTAGATGATTTTCTCAGTGCATTCAAGCAGTTGTATGAAAAGCAATATCAGATCCAGGAGATGGTTCTGATCGATAATTACTGGGCAGGAGACGGAGACAGCAGTGATTACAATTCCATAGAACACAATAATACTTCCGCATTTTGTTTTCGAAATGCTACAGGCAGTGGGAATTTGTCAAAACATGCGTTTGGACGGGCTATCGATATTAATTCCCAGCAAAATCCATATGTAACATATAATAACGGCTATGGCAGCTGTGCACACGGAAATGCCCAGCAGTATCTGGATCGATCCAGCGGTTTGCCTCATGTGATCACCCATGATGATATCTGTTATCAGATCTTTACACAACTTGGCTTTACCTGGGGAGGAGATTGGGGTAATCCAAAAGACTTCCAGCATTTTGAGAAAAGTGCAAATTAACCTGAAAAAACAGAGAAAAATTTTGGATTGAGATGCTGTGAAAAATATGTTACACTGATTTTATGACTTTTTTTAGAGATAAGATGGATACTGGGAGGAATAGAGAATGGGCAGAATCGCCATTGTGACAGACAGCAACAGCGGTATCACACAGGCCCAGGCCGAAGAGCTTGGCGTTTATGTGATACCGATGCCGTTTTATATTAATGAAAAAATGTATCTTGAAGGTGTAACTCTCACACAGGAAGAGTTTTATGAGAAGCTTAAGAAGGATGAACCGATCTCCACATCTCAGCCAAGTCCGGCTGATCTCTGTGATCTGTGGGACAAGCTTCTGAGAGATTATGAGGAAATCGTTCATATTCCGATGTCAAGCGGATTGAGTGCATCCTGTTCTACTGCAATGGGACTTGCTATTGATTATAATGGTCGTGTTCAGGTAGTGGACAATCAGCGGATTTCCGTAACACAGAGACAGTCTGTAATGGATGCTAAGATGCTTGCCGAGGCAGGAAAAAGTGCCGCAGAGATCAAAAAGATCCTTACAGATCAGAAACTCGATTCCAGTATTTATATCACACTTGACACCCTGAAATATCTGAAAAAAGGTGGCAGGATCACACCGGCAGCAGCAGCCATCGGAACGGTTCTGAACCTGAAGCCTGTACTTCAGATCCAGGGAGAGAAGCTGGATGCCTACGCCAAGGTCCGTGGCAAGAAGCAGGCCAAACGTGCCATGCTGAAGGCAATGAAGAATGATTGGGAAACACGTTTTAAGGAATACGCATCTGACGGTGAGATGTGTCTTCAGGCTGCTTATACAGGAAATCTGGAAGAAGCAGAAGAATTTAAAAAAGAGATCCAGGAGGTATTTCCGGGAATGGAGATACATATGGATCCCCTTTCCTTAAGTGTTGCCTGCCATATCGGTTATGGTGCCCTTGCAGTCGCATGTTCAAGAAAAGTGACGTTATAAGCATAAAATACAGAAACAAAGATATGAGGAGTTTGAAACATGAAGAAGATTATGGAACAGATGGCGGAAGAACTTTCCGCAGCATTTGAAAAAGCAGGTTATGATCCGTCTTACGGAAAAGTTACTGTTTCCAACAGAACGGACTTATGTGAATATCAGTGTAACGGTGCCATGGCAGGAGCCAAAACATACCACAAGGCTCCGTTTATGATCGCGGATGATGTGGTAGCACAGCTCTCAGACAGCCAGATCTTTTCCAGAGCAGAAGTTGTAAAGCCTGGATTTATCAACCTGGATGTGAAGCCGGAATTCGTTGCGGAATATATGAATAAGATGGCAGAAGATGAGAAGCTTTCCGTTGAAACTGCCAAGAACCCGAAGACGATCATCATCGACTACGGCGGACCAAACGTAGCCAAACCCCTTCACGTAGGACATCTCCGTTCTGCGATCATCGGCGAGAGTATCAAGCGTATCGGACGTTTTGTAGGACATAAGGTCATCGGCGATGTGCATCTTGGAGACTGGGGCCTTCAGATGGGACTGATCATCACAGAGCTGAAACACCGGAAACCGGAGCTGGTATATTTTGATGACAGCTTTACAGGTGAATATCCCACAGAAGCACCATTTACTATCAGCGAACTGGAAGAGATCTATCCATGTGCCAGCGGCAAGTCCAAAGAGGACGAGGCTTATCGTAATGAGGCACTGGAGGCAACACATCTCCTTCAGCAGGGCAAACCTGGATACATGGCTCTCTGGAACCACATTATGAATGTATCTGTAACAGACCTTAAGAGAAACTACGCAAACCTGAACGTAGACTTTGACCTCTGGAAAAAAGAATCCGATGCACAGCCGTACATTCCGGATATGGTAGAGGATATGAAGAAACGTGGATTTGCCTATGAGGATCAGGGTGCTCTTGTTGTAGATGTAAAAGAAGAGAGCGACACCAAGGAGATCCCTCCGTGCATGCTTCTGAAATCTGACGGAGCTTCCCTTTATACGACCACAGACCTTGCTACCATCGTAGAGCGTATGAAACTTTTCCAGCCGGATGAGATCCTTTATGTTGTAGATAAACGTCAGGAACTCCACTTTATTCAGGTATTCCGCTGCGCAAGAAAGACCGGTCTTGTAAAACCGGAGACCAAGCTTTCCTTCCTTGGTTTTGGTACCATGAACGGAAAAGACGGCAAGCCTTTTAAGACAAGAGAAGGCGGCGTTATGCGTCTGGAAAATCTAATCGCAGATATTGATGAGGAAATGTACCGCAAGATCGTGGAGAACCGTAGTGTAAAAGATAAAGATGCCAAAGAGACTGCCAAGATCGTAGGACTTTCCGCAATCAAATACGGCGATCTTTCCAACCAGGCAACCAAGGATTATATCTTTGATGTAGACCGCTTTACTTCCTTTGAGGGAAATACAGGTCCGTACATCCTTTATACCATCGTGCGTATCAAATCCATTCTCAACCGCTATGTACAGGAGGGAGGAGATTTAAGCGCAGGTAAGATCCTTCCGGCAGTTAATGCCAGCGAGAAGAACCTGATGCTTCAGCTTTCCGGCTTTGCAGCAATGGTTGAGAATGCTTTTGAGGAGAAAGCACCCCATAAGATCTGTGCGTATATCTATGAGGTATCCAACGCATTCAACAGCTTCTATCATGAGACAAAGATCTTAAGCGAAGAAGATCAGGCACAGAAGGAATCTTTCCTTCAGCTGCTCCAGCTTACAAGAAGAGTGCTTGAAACAAGCATTGATCTTCTTGGATTCTCTGCACCGGATCGTATGTAAAGTACAGTTTTGAAGATCCAGGTATAAGCATTATAAATAATGACAGCCCGCCAGGATACAGGGACAGGAAGAAAATTTTTTGTCAGCTGTATCCGGCGGGCTGTTTTTTTATTCTGTTTTTATTGGGTAAAAGCTCTTTGCAAAAGAAACATGACATGCTATAATGAAATCCATCCTGAATGAATATGAATCGTACATGTTCGTTTGCGGTTATTTGTCTAATTTTATTTATCTCAAACCGGAATTCACCGGATAATCCCAAACTAATAAGAAATATGATCACAATTATTATCTGACAGAAATGAGAGGAAGGTGATCTGTCTGATCGGAACGATACTGAAAGAACGTTATTACGTTATAGAACGGATTGGACATGGCGGAGGCGGAAGTCTGTATCTGGCCAGGGACATGGAACTCGGTATTTTTCGCGCTGTGAAGGAAATACCCATCATAAAGAAAAAAGAAGTTATGCTAATGCAGCGTCTGGATCATCCTGCAATCCCAAAGATTGTAGATTGTGTGGAAACAGAAGAAGATTGCTATCTGATTATGGAGTATATTAAGGGGCAGTCTCTGGAAGAAATTCTTTGTTCAGAAAAAAATTTTTCCATACAGGAAACGCTTGCAAGAGGAAAGGAGATTACCAGAGTACTGGAATATCTCCATAACCGTAAACCGCCGGTCTGCTACGGAGATCTGAAACCGGATAATCTGATGCTTTCTGAAACCGGGCACCTGTATCTGGTCGATCTTGGAAGCGCCATGTTCGATCATGGAAAAAGAAAACGGATCTGTGAAGGAACGAAAGGATATGCGGCACCGGAGCAGTATCAGGGTTACTTAAGCCCCAGAAGTGATATTTATGCCCTGGGAAAAACCATGGAAAAGCTTTGTGGAAAAAAGAAATGGCAGTGTTTTTTATATCCGGAATTTTTCTGGTTTCTGTTTCGATGTACCAGAAAACAGGAAAAATACAGATATTTGGATATGTCAGCAGTTCAGAAAAGAATCCAGAAACTGGAAATCCGATATCGAACAGTTACCTGGCGAAAACGTTTTCTGGAAGCAGTTGCTGCAGGGGTTCTGATAGGAATATTGTTTCTGACAGCTGGATTACTGAAACGGGAAGAGTTTTCTGTGGCGATTTCAGAAGTAACAGATCTGTATTACGAGGCCAGACAGTATCCGGAAAACTCGGGGGAACGGAAAAAGTACTGTGCAACAGCGGAAAAGAAACTGCAGGATTTAAGCAGGAATTATAGGGAAAAAGAACAGCAGCGCCGTATTGAGCTGTTGCTGGCATGGAATGCGGAGTTTTTGGATGAAACGGAAAAAGCGGCTTTGTATTATGAAAATCTTCTTCTGTATGATGCGGAATATCGTGTGGTTTATGGAGAGTATGGAATGTTTCTCCTTCGAATCGGGCAGAAAGAAGCCAGCCAAAAGCTGTGGAAAGATTACAAAAAGAAAGAAAAAACAGAATTGCTGGAGGAAGGCGAAAGCAGGAATCTGAAACTCTGGGAGGAGATCAATGAGAAAAAATGATCAGCGAAAATCGAAAAAAACCGGAAAATCCTGTGGGAGAATCTGTCCTGCTGTTTTGTCGCTGCTGATTTTATGCAGCTGGATGATCAGTTCCATTCTCGTTTATGGATTTGATATGTCGGAGATGAATAGTCTTGATACCGGTGGATTTGATATGGATGTGGGAGAAGGAACCGGACAGCTGCCGGAAGACTGGGAAAAAAGTTATGGAGGAACAGAAAAAAATGACGGTAATGAGAACCGGGAAGATGAAAATCTGATGGAAGATTCCTCTGTTTGGGCAGGAACAGAAAATGGACAGGAGGATTCAGCGCGATGGAGTTCGGACTTCCAGGCAGAAGAAGTACATTCTCCGGAAGAGAACTCTGTGGGAAACGGAAATACTGCAGCAGAAAATTCCGGTGGCAGCGAAGAAAGATACGAATTTCAGGAACCGGATATTCGGGAAAATGAAAATCCGGGGATAACTATTGTGAATGAAGCAAATCTTACGGAAACGCCGGTACCAACAAAAACGCCAGTGCCGACAAAATCACCGGTTCTCACACAGACATTGGCGGCAAGTCCATCTGCAATACCGACTCCGGGATTAATTCGAAAACCGGCTTCAGGTGCATCAAAAAAAGCAAAGGACCAGAATCCGGCATTATCTTACTACCAGACAGAACCAACAGAAATGCCTGATAAAGAGAAAAAAGAGCAAAAACCAACGATTCATACAAAAACAGATGGCAACAGGATTCAGATAGAAATCCGCCCGGATATTCCGTTTCAGATCCTTTCATTTCGGATCAACGGAAAAGAGTGCGATTTTTACTGGCATGGGAAAAAACTTCTGGCAGAATTACCGGAAAAAACCAGGAAACCCTGGAAAGCAGAACTTCTGGGTTTTGTGAAATCCGGGAAGCTGTATTATGAAAGCATGGACTTAACAGAAAAACAGTGATACAATAGGCATACTTACTGATTTTTTACACAACAGGAGGAATTTATGTATAAGGCAATCTTTTTTGACCTGGACGGAACGCTGACAGAATCCGGAGAGGGAATTACAAAATCTGTACAGTATGCACTGGAGAAACTTGGTGTTTCAGCGCCGGATCTGGAGCCGCTGAAAGTTTTTGTGGGACCGCCACTTCTGGATCAGTTTATGAAATATGCGGGATTTGATAAAGAGACAGCGCAGAAAGGAATCGAATACTACAGGGAACGGTATTCCGAAAAAGGAATGTATGAGAATACAGTTTATCCAGGCGTGGAAAATGCCCTGGCGGAGCTGAAACGCCGTGGCTACCGGCTGGCAGTAGCTTCTGCGAAACCTACTTTTTATGTAACACAGATCATGGATCATTTTAATCTGAGCCGTTATTTTGAAGTGATCGCGGGAACAGATCTCAATGGGCCGAAAGTTTCCAAATCCCAGGTGATCGAGGAAGCTCTGGAGAGAATGAATCTTTCCGATCACCGTGACCAGGTGATCATGGTGGGAGACCGGGAACATGATATTCTTGGAGCCAGACGATGTGGGATCCAGTGTGTGGCGGTATCTTATGGATATGGCAGCAGAGAAGAACTGGAAGCGGCCCAGCCTCTTCAGATCGTAGCTTCTGCAGATGAGCTTCTGAATTTTTTCGACTGACCCCTCTGCATAGACAGAATATTTTTCGACTGGTGTGGAGGGAACTTTATCCGGTAGGAATCCATTATCTTATCGGACAGATCCTGGGAAGTGCCGTGCTTCTCTGGCTGGTGGATCATGTCAGCAACGCACAGGAATCCTATTACAGTTATACTCTGGTGATCACCGGAGTTACCGGAGTGCTGGTTATGTTTCCGGCAGTATATTTTTACCGGAAAGACCGCATAGGAAGGCTGATCGGTGGGTTAACTTCTATTGAAGAGCAGAGGCTTTCTGTTCCTGAAATGCTGCTTCTTCTCGGGGCAGGAGCAGGATTTGCCCAGTATGCCAATGTGCTGGTGGCGATCTTGCAGAACTGGATCTCGTCCAGTTACGGGGAGACCATGACGAAGATCACTTCAGGGAAAAGCCTTTTTATGATGGTCTTCTGGATGGGAATCGTAGCGCCTGTCGCGGAAGAAATGATCTTTCGCTGGCTGGTTTATCTCAGGCTTCGGGATCATTTTTCCGTACTGGTTTCCGCTGTGATCTCTGCCGCGTTTTTCGGGATCTATCATGGAAATGTCCTGCAGGCTGTGTATGCGTTTATCCTGGGAGCTCTTTTTGCGTGGTTTCTGGAGATGGGCGGCAATAAGTGGACCAGTGTGCTGATGCATATCGGGGCCAATACCTGGATCCTTATTTTCAGTGAATATGCCCAGACGCTGGTGGAAAAAACAGGAGCAGGAAGTCTTCTGATGATCTATGGGATCTTCGCAGTGGTGATGATCGGAGGATATCAGTATTTTGTACGCAGAGGAGAAAAGCGTGGTTACCGGGCTGTTTAACCAAATCAAGCAAGTAGCGAAGCGGATTGCGAATATCCGCTTGACCCGAATGGGGATTGCAAATATCCCCCTGACCCCGGATCAGACAGGGTGAAATATAAATAACTGCTTCGCAGAGAATCTGTAGTGGGATCATAGTAGAAGTGATGCCGCTGCAGATTCTTTTTTTTATGAAAAATACAGGAAGTCTTTTACGGGGAATAAGTTTATACAGATTTTATATTTATTTAAGAGACCATTTCTTGTACAGGCGGGTATCACGTGCTATCATAAGTGTATTAAAAGAATTAATACACTTAATACACAGATTACAGAGAAAGGAGCGTCGTATGTTATTCTTGGACTATCAGGACAGACGTCCCATTTACGAGCAGATCGTAGAGAAATTCCGGATGCTGATCCTGTCAGGAGCTGTGGAGCCATCTTCCAAGATGCCGTCTGTGCGGCAGCTGGCCGTGGAATTATCCATCAATCCCAATACCATCCAGCGGGCATATATGGAACTGGAGCAGCAGGGGCTGATCTGTCCGGTGAAGGGAAAAGGCAGTTTTGTCACAGACAGCAGCAGGATCAGGCAGATCGGTATGGAAGAAACCTTAAGTGAGCTGAAAAAGATCACAGAAAAGGGAATGGCTCTGGGAGTAGGGGAGGAAGAAATGATCGGTGTGATCCGCTTATGCTATAAGGAGGGAAACAATGATTGAGATAAAAAACTGCAGCAAAGCTTTTGGTAAGATACAGGCAGTAAATAAGGTCACCATGGATATCGGGGAACGGGAGGTTTTTGGACTGATCGGCTCCAACGGTGCGGGAAAAAGTACTCTGCTCCGTATCATGGCCGGGATCATCCGTCAGGACAGAGGAGAGGTGCTGATGGATGAAGAACCGGTTTTTGAAAATGAAAGGATCAAAGAGCATTTTTTCTACATCCCGGACGATGCATATATTCCGGCAAATTACAATGCTCTGGACATGGCAGAATTTTACCGTTGTATTTATCCGGGATTTCAGCAGGCACGTTTTGAGACAATGATGAAGCAGTTTCATCTGGATGGAAAACGAAAAATCAGTACTTTTTCCAAGGGAATGAAGAAACAGCTTCTGGTGATCCTGGGAATCAGTACAGGAACGAAATATCTGTTTTGTGATGAAACCTTTGATGGCCTGGACCCGGTAATGCGCCAGGCAGTAAAAAGTATTTTTGCATCGGAGATCATGAGTCGTGAATTTACGCCGGTGATCGCTTCCCATAATCTCCGTGAGCTGGAAGATATCTGCGATCACATCGGGCTTCTTCATCAGGGAGGAATTCTCCTTTCCAGAGATCTGGAGGATATGAAATTCCACATCCATAAGATCCAGTGTGTACTTACTGACAAAAAGAAAGAAGAAGAATTAAAGAAAGAGCTGGATGTTTTGAAAACAGAGCATCAGGGCTCCCTGCTGCTTATTACTGCAAGGGGAACAAGAAGAGAGATCATGGAGAAGATACAGGCAAAAAATCCTCTTTTCTGTGAAGTGCTCCCACTGACTCTGGAAGAAATATTTATCAGCGAAACGGAGGTGGCAGGCTATGAAGTCAAAAATTTATTCCAGTGAGTATATGAAATCCTCTTCTAAAGGACAAAGATGGATCCCGGCATTTGCCATGATCGCATTTCTCCTTGCATTTCCGGTAGCGGAACTTATTCTGATGGGAAAATGGAATGGGCGCAGTTATACTCAGAGTCAGCTTTCTTATCTGTATTCCAGCCTGTGGAGCAGTGATTTTCTCACAATAGGAGCAGTTGTGGCTGCGGTAACAGCATTTTTTGCAGCAGTAAGCGGCTTCTGGTATCTGTATTCCCCGAGAAAAGTGGATTTCTATCACAGCCTTCCGGTAAAGCGAAGTGCACTGTTTCTGCACAGAGTATTGTTGGCTGTTCTTTATTATCTGGTGCCATATGTGATCATGGAATTTGCTGCGGTATGCATCGGGGCAGCCAGAGGATATTACAGCCTTTCCATTATGAAAAAGGCACTGATCCTGTTGGTTCTCCATCTCCTGATGTATCTTCTGGTGTATTTTTCCACAGTGCTGGTGATCGCCTGCACCGGTACCATGCTGATGGGAGCCCTTGCATGGGCAGGATTGTTTACCTACAGTATCATTCTGGCAGTGATGCTGCAGTTAAGCGGACATTTATTTTTTGATACCTGGTACGAGGGCAGTTACGGAATTCTGGCAGCAGTGCGGAATCTGGGATCTCCTCTTATGGTGATCGTAAGCTTTATAGATAGATACAGCAGCGGAAGCTTTGGAAAGCAGTTGCTGATACTGATCCTTACGCTGTTTATCATGGCAGCACTTTCCTGGATGGCATTTTGCAGACGAAGGTCAGAGAATACCGGAAAAGCTCTGGTATATACCTGGATGGAGCCGGTCTTAAGTGCCCTGATCACAATACCATCCGGACTGGGGATCGGTCTGATCTTTTATATGATCCCGGAAGATTCATCCAAAACAGCATGGTGGATCTTCGGAATGATACTGGGAACGATCCTGGTCCATGGAATTCTGGAAGTGATCTACGAAATGGATTTTCGCAGATTTTTCTGCAGAAAAGTGCAGCTTATGATCTTTGGAGGTGTTGTGGCAATCTGTGCGCTGACCATGAAAATGGATCTTCTGGGATATGACAGTTATTTTCCGGCTTATGACAATCTTCAGGGAGTTGTGATAAATGTAAGCAATCTTTCATATACAGAGCAGCTTTGCAATGTGGAAAAAAAAGAAAACGGAATCTATAAGATCCGGTATACTGCCACCTCAGACAATAGTTCCGATCTGCTGAATCAGCCGGTGATGAAAAGTAAAGCATTATATAACAGTCTGAAGGATATCAGGCTTCAGAATGAAAAAGGAAAAAAATCAGGAAGGCGCATGTATGTGCGCTACATAAATAAACAGGGATTCAGTGTATGCAGAGGCTATATTGTATCCTCTGCACAGGCACAGAATCTTATGGAAGCCCTGTATGATGAGCAGACATGGAAAGAAGACAGATATTCATTTTTTCAGCTGGACAAACAGTATCTGAAAGAGGTCACCGGTATTTTCTGTGACGGAGATATTCAAACCTTATTTGAGAAAAATGCAGAGAAGCGTCAGGCGCTGGCAGAGGCGCTGAGAAAGGACATTCTGGAAAACGGCGGTCAGACAGTAAAAGACCAGCCATGTGCAATGCTGATGTTCGATTATACGGGAATTCCGTCAGAAGGATACATGGATGAATGGGGAATGAATGTACCGGCTGTTCAGGAAGGAGAGAGGGTGTCTACCTCCGTTCTGGTGTATCCGGCATATAAGAGAACACTTGCAATTTTGGAAGAAACAGGATATCCTCTTTCCATGGATGAGCTGTCTGTTGAGTATATTGATGTTTATTACTTCAGCTCCGAAGCTGCCGGCGAAGATGATGAGGTTTTTTCCGACATTGAGCCTGTTTCGGATCTTGAAGAAACAGAGAACGGTTATAAAGTCCGTTACGATAAAAAGGAACAGCTGGAAGCCCTGAAAAAGTGTATCCGCCCATCACAGCTGGTAAACGGATGGACTATCTGGAATGCAGATGTCACAATGGAAGTGGTTTTGGAAGGACAGGAGAGCACCGACGGGGATTCCGGACTTTATATGACATTTGCCGGTGAGATCCCGGATTTCATCAGAGCAGATGCAAAGGCAGCCCATGTAACAGAATGGGAGGTAAATGATTAATGGAAAAACCAGTCCGGCTGGATAAATTTCTGGCAGATGCCGGCGCAGGTACACGAAGCGAGGTAAAAAAATACATACAGAAGGGTCAGGTGCAGGTTAACGGGAAATCTGTGAAGAAACCGGAACTGAAAGTAACAAAAGAAGATCAGGTGGTTATGAACGGGCAGGAAATTCATGCTGCACCGGAATATGTATACTATCTTTTTAACAAGCCGGCGGGCTGTGTCAGCGCAACGGAGGACTTCAGAGATAAAACGGTTCTCGACTACATTGAAGAGAAAGACAGAAGAAAGGGACTTTTTCCGGTGGGACGCCTGGATAAAGATACAGAAGGCTTCCTTCTGATCACAGATGACGGTCCTCTGGCACACGAGCTTCTTTCCCCGAAGAAACACGTGGATAAGACTTACTATGCAAAGGTATCCGGAAAAGTGACAGAAGAAGATGCCAGAGCGCTGGCAGAAGGAGTGGATATCGGGGAAAAGGATCTCACACGCCCGGCAAGGCTTGAGATTCTTTCCACCTGGGAATCCGACACAGGATCGGAGGAAAACGGTAAGAGATGGGAATCCGAGATCCGCCTTACCATCCATGAAGGAAAATTTCATCAGGTGAAACGGATGATGGAAGCACTGGGAAAAAAAGTTACCTATCTCAAAAGGCTTTCCATGGGACCGCTGGCGCTCCCGGCGGATCTTCCGACAGGAAAATATCGTCCGCTCACCGAAAAAGAGCTGGAGCTTCTGAAATCTGCCGGGAACCGCTGAAAAACAGAAAAAAATTGGAAAAATCCCCTTTACATAAGGGGATTTCCTATGCTATAATTCAGAAGTTGCAAAAATAAGCACGCACGGCGATTCTATAAGGATGGTGCCCTACGGTGTGAGGATGGGTCCAGAGAGAAGGCGACCTGTGCGGAAGAATTTAACCAAAAAGGAGAAAAGACATGAGCGTTATTTCAATGAAGCAGCTTTTAGAGGCAGGTGTTCATTTCGGACATCAGACAAGAAGATGGAACCCTAAAATGGCTCCGTACATCTACACAGAGAGAAATGGTATCTATATCATCGATCTTCAGCAGTCTGTAGGAATGGTTGACGATGCTTACAATGCAGTAGCAGATATCGTTGCCAACGGTGGACACATCCTTTTCGTAGGAACTAAGAAACAGGCTCAGGATGCTATCCGTACAGAGGCAGAGCGTTGTGGAGAGTTCTTCGTAAATGAGAGATGGCTTGGTGGTATGCTTACAAACTTCAAGACAATCCAGAGCCGTATCGCAAGACTGAAAGAGATCGAGACAATGGAAGCTGACGGAACATTTGACGTACTTCCTAAGAAAGAAGTAATCGAGCTTCGCAAAGAGCTTGCTAAACTTCAGAAGAACCTTGGCGGAATCAAAGAGATGAAGAGAATCCCGGATGCTATCTTTATCGTAGATCCTAAGAAAGAGAGAATCTGCGTACAGGAGGCTCATACACTTGGAATCCCGCTTATCGGTATCTGCGATACAAACTGTGATCCGGAAGAGCTTGACTATGTGATCCCGGGAAATGACGATGCTATCCGTGCAGTAAAACTCATCGTTTCCAAGATGGCTGACGCTGTTATCGAGGCTAAGCAGGGAACTGCTGAGGCAGACGGCGAGATCGAGGCTGAGTCTGAGGAGTTTGCAGCTACAGAGGAATAATTCGTATAAACAGAATATTTCAGGAGGAAACAAACAATGGCTATTACAGCAGCACAGGTAAAAGAGTTAAGAGAGATGACCGGCGCCGGAATGATGGATTGTAAGAAAGCTCTTACAGCTACAGATGGTGATATGGATAAAGCAGTTGAGTTCCTGCGTGAGAAAGGTCTTGCTACAGCACAGAAGAAAGCAAGCCGTATCGCAGCAGAGGGTCTTTGCAAGACTCTGGTAACAGAGGATGGAAAGAAAGCAGTCGTTGTTGAGGTTAATGCTGAAACAGACTTCGTTGCAAAGAACGAGAAGTTCCAGGGCTATGTTGCAGATGTTGCAGCACAGGCACTTAACACAACAGCAGCTGATATCGAGGCTTTCCTTGCTGAGCCGTGGGCACTTGATACAACTAAGACTGTAAAAGAGGCTCTTGCAGCTCAGATCGCAGTTATCGGCGAGAACATGAACATCCGTAGATTTGCTCAGGTTGAGGAGCAGAACGGATTCATCGCTTCCTACACTCATATGGGTGGAAAGATCGGCGTTCTTGTAGACGTTGAGACAGATGTTGTTAACGACGCTGTTAAAGAGATGGCTAAGAACGTAGCTATGCAGATCGCAGCTCTGAAACCGCAGTACACAAGCGACAAGGAAGTAAGCGCTGACTACATCGAGCATGAGAAAGAGATCCTTATGGCTCAGATCCAGAACGATCCGAAGGAGTCCCAGAAACCGGCTAAGGTTATCGAGGGAATGATCACAGGACGTATCAAGAAAGAGCTTAAAGAGATCTGCCTTCTTGACCAGACATACGTAAAAGCAGAGGACGGAAAACAGTCCGTTGCCAAATACGTAGAGCAGGTAGCAAAAGAGAACGGCGCTAAGATCCAGATCAAAGGCTTCGTTCGCTACGAGACAGGCGATGGTCTTGAGAAGAAAGAAGAGAACTTCGCTGAGGAAGTTGCAAAACAGATGGGTAAATAATCCATTAACTTAAGTTTTCATTATATTATTTTAATAAGTCTGAATTTAAGTATTTAAAAACCTTGAAAGCCGATGGTGTAGATTGATAACAGTCAAAGCCATCGGTTTTCTTTATCCAAATATCTTGGACACTCTGTCAAATATATTCTCTGGTTCTTCCAGCCACATCAAAATAAGTATGCTCATGCATTGACAGAGATAATCGATACTTTCAAAACGCCTAAATGTCACGGCCTGCGCCTGTTTCCGCTTATAATTCCTCACTATTTGTGCCGCCAGCCAAAGGCGGCGGAATGGAGATTTTTATGAAATATACCCAGGATAATGGAAAAATTAAATTATGTGAAACTGATAATATGGATCATCTCGTGCGGTTAACACAAGCGTTGAATGAAAATAATATTCTTTACGAAACGAGATTGAAAAAAAGAACATTTATCAATAATCTTTTTTTCTTGATTTTTTATCATACTTTTGCATCGGGAATTGATCATAAGAATGAAACAACATGTATTTATGTACTAGAAAAAGATTTTGCTGCTGCCCAAAAAGCAATAGTAAACTGCAGATAAAAAAATTCATCTTCCAAGGCACAGGCTCTGTGTGCTGGCCATCGGTCATTGCCTGCGTGCCTGTTTGTCAACCAAAGCCTGAGAATAGTAATACGACGATTGCCTGCCAGTAATTAATATTCCGCATGGAATGAGTAAAATAAAAATTCCGCTTTACAAATAACAGATAAAGTATTAAAATAAACAAAAAGATATCTTCAGGGCAGGGTGAGATTCCCTACCGGCGGTAAAGCCCGCGAGCCGAGAGGCATGATCCGGTGAGATTCCGGGGCCGACAGTACAGTCTGGATGGAAGAAGATGATAGTACAGTTGATTTTTTGAATGAATGTAGTATCAGAGCTCTGAGATGGTGATCCATTTCAGAGCTTTTTATGTAGGAAATCAGACATTCATTTATCGATCAGATGTAACAGATCAATTCCACCCTGCAGATATTTCTGCAGGATTTTTTTGTATCTGGTACATCGTTTTCGAAATAAATATACCACTCACTTGTCTGTGAATCCGATTGCACAGGGCTAAAAGCCTCGGCCTACCAGGCAAAGAACAGGAATAAGAAAGAAGGAATAAAAATGACGGATCAGGAATATATGCTTCGAGCGATCCAGCTGGCTAAAAAAGGAGAAGGTTGGACGAATCCCAATCCGATGGTAGGGGCAGTGATCGTAAAAGATGGAAGGATCATCGGGGAAGGCTATCATAAAAAGTATGGAGAACTTCATGCAGAACGTAATGCTATTGCTTCTCTTACAGAATCAGCAGAAGGTGCGGTGATTTATGTTACGCTTGAGCCTTGCTGTCATCATGGAAAAACACCTCCATGTACGGAAGCGATCATTGAACAGAAGATAAGAAAAGTGGTGATCGGTTCCCGGGATCCGAATCCGAAAGTGGCGGGAAAAGGTGTACAGATGTTAAGGGAAGCCGGTGTAACAGTAGTTGAAGATTTTATGAGAGAAGAATGTGATCAGCTGAATCCGGTGTTTTTTCATTATATTACTATGAAGACTCCTTATGTAGTGATAAAGTATGCCATGACACTGGATGGGAAGATCGCAACGAAGACAGGAGCATCAAAATGGATAACCGGAGAAGCGGCACGAAAAGAAGTACAGCATATGCGGCATCAGTACATGGGAATTATGGCAGGCATTGGAACTGTGCTTGCAGATGATCCGATGTTAAACGTCCGGGTAGAAGGATGGAAAAGTCCTGTCAGGATTGTGTGCGACAGTAAGCTCAGGATCCCGCCGGACAGTCAGATCGTAAAAAGTGCGGAAAAGTACCGGACGATCGTGGCTTATGCAGATCAGAAAAATACAGAAGAAAAAATAAAAATATTACATACCATGGGAGTTGAGACCATTTACTGTCCGGATGAAAAGAATCAGATAGACCTTAAGAAGCTGATGACAGATCTTGGAAGCAAAGGCATTGACAGTATTCTCCTGGAAGGAGGCGGTACGTTAAATGACAGTGCCCTGCGAGCCGGAATTGTAAAGGAAGTACAGGCTTTTGTGGCACCAAAGCTGTTTGGCGGTGTGGCCGGGAAGACACCGGTAGAAGGTATCGGAGTTGAATTCCCGTCTGAAGCAGTGGAACTGAAATATACAGATATCTGCCAGATTGGTGAGGACATCCGGATAAGATGTCAGGTGTGTGAGAAAAAACAGGAGGAATCATGTTTACAGGAATCGTAGAAGAGAAAGGAAAAGTCCGTTATATACAGCTGACAGGAGAATCAGGGATCCTGGCAGTGAAAGCCCGGAAGGTCCTGGAAGGAACAAGGATCGGTGACAGTATTGCGGTGAATGGTGTGTGTCTGACAGTTACGTCGATCCAGCCGGACGGATTTACCGCCGATGTGATGGCAGAGACTATCAGAAGAAGCAGTCTTGGAAGCTGCAAGGCCGGAAGCCAGGTAAACCTGGAACGTGCAATGGCTGCAGACGGCAGGTTCGGAGGACACATAGTAAGCGGCCATATTGATGGGACTGGCGTGATACGTTCCATGCTCCGGGAAGAAAATGCCATCTGGGTATCGATTGAGACATCGCCACAGATTTTGCATCTGATCGTGGAAAAAGGATCCGTTTGTATTGATGGGATCAGCCTGACGGTTGCAAGGATTGATGAAGCTGGTTTTCAGGTGTCGGTCATTCCACATACAGGAGAAGAAACCACCCTTTTGGAAAAGGTGCCGGGGGATCTGGTTAATCTGGAAAATGATGTGATCGGAAAATATGTAGAAAAACTGCTTGGCATCAGAAAAAATGAAGAAGAGAAAAAAGAATCCGGAATTACGATGGAGTTTCTTGAAGAATTCGGGTTTTAGAACAGGAGGATATACAGTATGTCACAAAATTATCAGTACAACACAATTGAAGAGGCACTCAGGGATCTTAAGAAAGGAAAAATAGTTCTGGTCACAGATGATCCGGACAGAGAAAATGAGGGAGATCTGATATGTGCGGCAGAGTTTGCAACCCGGGAAAATATTAATTTCATGGCGACCTATGCAAAGGGTCTTATCTGTACACCGATGAGTGCGGAACTTGCGGCGAGATTGAACTTTCCTCCGATGGTTGCTGAGAACACGGACAATCACAGTACAGCATTTACCGTGGCAGTGGATCACGTAGATACAACCACCGGTATCTCTGCGGCAGAACGCTCCTATACCATTATGAAGTGTGTGGATGATCAGTCAAAACCGGAGGATTTCAGAAGACCGGGACATGTATTTCCGCTTATTTCCAGAAAAGGCGGGGTTCTGGTACGGAATGGCCATACGGAGGCAACAACAGATCTTATGAGACTTGCCGGACTGAAGGAATGCGGCGTGTGCTGTGAAGTTATGAAAGAAGATGGCACTATGATGCGTACATCACAGCTATGGGAAATGGCAAAAGAGCATAACCTTACATTTATTACGATCCGTGATCTGCAGGATTATATAAGAATACATGAAAAGCATGTAAAGGAGGAAGCAGCTGCAAACCTCCCAACGCAGTACGGTGATTTTAAAATGTATGGCTATATCAATGACATTACAGGAGAACATCATCTGGCACTGGTAAAAGGTGATATAGGAGATGGTGAGGATGTGCTTTGCCGTGTACATTCGGAGTGTCTGACAGGAGATGCATTCGGATCGCTCAGATGTGACTGCGGCCTGCAGCTGCAGACAGCGATGCGCCAGGTAGAGGCGGAAGGCAGAGGGATCATTCTGTATATGAGACAGGAAGGCAGAGGAATCGGACTGATCAACAAGATCAAAGCTTATGCGCTTCAGGAACAGGGATACGATACCGTGGAGGCTAATGTGAAGTTAGGGTTTGCACCGGATCTCAGAGAGTACTGGGTCGGGGCACAGATACTGTCAGACCTTGGTGTGAAATCATTAAGATTACTGACCAATAACCCGGATAAAGTCTATGGGCTTGGTGAATTCGGGCTGAAGATCAATGAGAGAGTACCTCTGGAGATTCCGGTACAAAAATATGACCGGAAATATATGAAGACGAAACAGGAAAAGATGGGTCATATTTTTAAAGAAATAAATTTATAAAAAACAGCAAATAGCAGGAGGAAGAAAAAATGAGACAGATCAATTTAGTAGAAGGAAAAGTAGTAGCACCGGAGGGAATGAAGGTTGGTATCGTGGCAGCGAGATTCAATGAGATCATTGTGAATAAATTATTGGGAGGGGCAGTCGACGGACTGGTAAGACATGGAGTAGAAGAAGAGAATATTACTGCAGCATGGGTGCCGGGAGCATTTGAGATCCCGCTTACAGCACAGAAAATGGCACAGTCAGGAAAATATGATGCAGTTATCTGCGTGGGAGCTGTCATCCGTGGAGATACTTCACATTATGATTTGGTGTGCAATGAATCTGCCAAGGGGATCGCACAGGTCGAACTTGCAACAGGGATCCCGGTCTTATTCGGAGTGATCACGACTGAGAATATCGAGCAGGCTATTGCGCGTGCAGGAAGCAAAGCGGGAAATAAAGGCTATGACTGTGCATTATCTGCGATCGAGATGGTCAATCTGATGAAGCAGCTCTAATAGATAGGGAAATAAATGATGACAAAAACGATCATATTTGATTATGATGGAACGATCCATCATACCCTTGGAATCTATGAACCGGCATTTCGTGAAACCTATCAGTGGCTGACAGAACAGAAGGCTGCAGAAGAACGGGAGATAGGCTCGGCGGAAATTGCCGGCTGGCTGGGATTTAACAGTAAGGAGATGTGGAATACATTTTTGCCGGAGCTGGATCAGAGTTATAAAGAGCAGGCGAGCAGGATGGTAGGAGAACTGATGGTCAGACAGATCAGGAAGCATAAGGCAGTGTGGTATCCGGGAGCAGAGGAGATGCTTACAGCCTTGAAGAACCGGGGATATCATCTTGTGATCTTAAGCAACTGTAAAGCTTCCTATCGTGAGGCGCACTGGAAGGAATTTGGGATGGAACGATGGTTCGATCATTTTTATGACTGCGAATCGTATGGATTCCGTCCAAAGACAGAGATTGTGCAGGAAATCATTCGGGAATATACAGGTCCTTATCTGGTGGTCGGAGACAGGAGGCAGGATCTGGAATGTGCCAGAGCCTGCAAAAGCCCATTTATAGGATGCCTGTATGGATATGGTGAGAGAGGGGAGCTGAACGGGGCAGATCATCTTGCAGAACATATAGAGGATATACCACAGTTGGTGATATGAGGATGAGCTCAGCTTTATCCGAAAGCAGAAGCTGTACACTGACAGAAGGTATAGGACTGATGGGAATGGCATAAATATTATAAAAATCCGAAGGATCCTGAAATATGATTTCCCTCAGTCTCTGTATGATCGTAAAAAATGAAGAAGCAGTTCTTGAGAGAATCTTGAAGCCGGTTTCTCAGGTAATGGATGCGATCCTGATCGCAGATACCGGTTCTTCAGACAGAACAAAAGAGATTGCGGAGCAGTATACGTCGCTGGTGTATGATTTTCCCTGGTGTGACGATTTTTCTGCTCCGCGTAATTTTCTTCTGGAAAAAGTCCGCACCGATTACTGGATGTGGATGGATGCGGATGATGTCCTGAATTGAAGAAAATCTGGAAAAACTGAAGAGTCTTAAAGAAGCTCTGGATCCCGGAACAGATGTTGTAATGATGGAGATATGCGGCAGGGTTTGACCAGAGCGGGAGAACAACATTTTCTTATTTTCGGGAGCGGATAATGAAAACATCCAGAAATTTCAGATGGAATGGGGCAGTTCATGAAACTGTGATTCCGGAGGGAAACATCATCTATTCAGATGTGGTGATCCGGCACCGGAAATGTGGAAAAGGTGATCCGGACCGTAATCTCCGCATTTATGAAAAAATGCTGGCAGGAGGAGAAAAGCTGGAACCCAGACATCAGCTTTATTATGGGAGAGAACTGTATTATCATCAGCGATATCCGGAGGCAGAGGCTGTGTTGGTGGAGTTCCTGAAAAATCCGTCCGGATGGCTGGAAAATAAGATCGATGCCTGTTTTGTACTTGGACAGTGCTACCGGAAAATGGGAGAGAAAAAGTCCGCACTGGAAGCTTTTTTGTACAGTCTGACTATGGATGTGCCGAGGGCGGAAATCTGCTGTGAGGTCGGTAAGATCTTTCTGGAAAGAGAGCTGCCCAGACAGGCTGCCTACTGGTACGGGCAGGCGCTTACTGTGCCTTCAGATAAGAAAAAGGGTGGATTTTTTATGGCTGAGTATCATGGGTTTGTGCCATATATGCAGCTTTGCGTTTGTTATGATAAAATGGGATGTCCGGAGCAGGCATTCTTTTTTCATAAGAAAGCAATGGAGCTGAAGCCGGAAGATTCGGGAGTATTGTATGACCAGAAATATTTCCGGGAAAAATATGGTCTGGCATAAAAAGAAAGACATATTTATTATATTTTCCTGGCAGGGTACAGGCTTGCGGGGATCCTATGCACAGGTAAAAGCTGTTGTCATATACTGTAGGGAAAGTTATTTTCCTATGAGGTGATCGAAGAATGCTGTTCAGGCATCGAAAACGTAAGGAAATGGAAATGCAGCAGGACAGTCATGAGGATTTGTCCTGTATGTCCTGTTATGGAAATCATAGTTCCTGTGGATGTGACAGATGTGGAACAAGAGGCTGCCCAGGCCCTGTGGGACCTACAGGACCAACCGGCCCCAGAGGCTGTCCGGGAGTCCCTGGCCCTATGGGCCCGCAGGGGCCGCAGGGGGAACCGGGAATACAGGGATATACGGGAGCCACGGGTCCGGCAGGAGCAACAGGTCCGACGGGAGCAACAGGAGCAACGGGTCCGGCGGGAGCCACCGGTCCGGTGGGAGCAACAGGTCCGGCTGGTGCAATCGGAGCCACTGGCCCAGCGGGAGCAATCGGCCCAACAGGAGCCACTGGTCCAGCAGGAGCAGCGGGAGCCACCGGTCCTGCCGGAACAGTAACTCCGGCAGCTGCTGTGGGAAATGCAACAAGCGTAGATGATATTGTGGAGGATTTTAATGCACTTCTTGCAAACCTTCGTGATGCAGGACTCCTGGAAAGATAGTGAAATGATAAACACACGTTACTGTGCGGCTGCGTATTTTATGCAGCCGCTGCATATTCTCCATGAAAATATTTCATTGTAGCTTTTCGACGAAAGGTGCTATAATATTTTTATGTAAGTATGATTATGGGGGATGAAATCGTGAAAAAAAACAAGTATGAGATCGATATGTGCAATGGGTCGATCATGGACAAGCTGATCTCGTTTTCACTGCCGCTGATGCTGTCCGGTATCCTGCAGCTGATGTTCAATGCAGTGGATATCGTGGTAGTGGGACGTTTCAGCGGAAGTGAGGCACTGGCGGCAGTAGGCTCCACTACCGCACTGATCAATGTGTTTACCAACCTTTTTATCGGGATCTCTCTTGGTGCCAATGTGCTGGCAGCCAGATTTTATGCTGCCGGTAAGGATGAAGAAATGTCAGAAACAGTACATACATCGATCTTACTGGCTCTGGTCAGCGGGGTCATCATGGCATTTCTGGGAGTGCTCTTTGCCAGGATCTGCCTGGAACTGATGGATACACCGGACGATGTGATCGATCTTTCTACTCTTTATATGCGTATTTATTTCCTGGGAATGCCGTTTTTTATGCTGTATAACTATGGTGCGGCGATCCTGCGTGCTGTGGGAGATACCAAGCGGCCGCTGGTCTTTCTGATCATTTCCGGCTGTGCCAATGCGCTTTTGAATCTGTTTTTCGTGATCGTGTGTCATTTAAGCGTGGCCGGTGTGGGAATCGGAACGGTGATCTCTCAGCTGATCTCCTGCATTCTTGTCCTTCGGTGTCTGTATCAGACAGAGGGAAGCTATCAGCTGCGTTTTTCAAAACTGTCCATAAAGGGAGAGTACCTGAAGCAGATTTTCCAGGTGGGACTGCCTGCCGGGATTCAGAGTACAGTGATCAATTTTTCCAATGTACTTCTTCAGTCTTCTGTAAACTCCTTTGGTTCCATTGCTATGGCAGGATATACAGCAGCCAATAATATTTTTGGATTTCTGTATGTGTCCGTGAATTCGGTTACCCAGGCATGTATGAGTTTTACCAGCCAGAATTACGGTGTTCGGAAACCGAAACGTATGGACCGGGTGCTGGTGGATTGTCTGATCCTGTCCTTTGTGGTGTCCTTTGCCATGGGATGTGGAGCATATTTCTTTGGCCCGCAGCTTCTGAAAATCTATACGGAAGATCCGGAGGTTATCCAGTGCGGAATGGAGATCCTTGCCTATACCACAGTTACTTATTTCCTCTGCGGACAGATGGATCTGTTTCCGGGAGCACTGCGTGGAATGGGACGCTCCGGTGTGCCGATGATCCTGTCTATTATCGGAACGGTCGGCCTTCGAATTGTGTGGATCTTCGGAATCTTCCCGGTTCACAGATCATTGAAAGTACTGTTTATTTCCTATCCGGCATCCTGGATCATTACGATCATCATGCAGGTGACCTGTTTCTGGTTTGTAAGGCGGAAGGTGCACAGACAACTTTTGGGAGAGAATGCAGAATAAAAACGAATACACAGAATATCAGAGAAAGCGGATAGAATTCCGCTTTTCTGTGTTTATGGGGAAAAATAAAACATGTCAGCTCATGTCCATTTTGCAAACAGGAGACATTGGAGCTGAAAAATAAAGAATATGGAGGAAACATGGAATTATTAAAACCTGATTATTACGACGAATTTACCTGTATTGCAGACAAATGCACCATCAGCTGCTGCAGGGAATGGAAGATCAACATAGATGATGAAACCTACAGAAACTGGAAAACCATCCAGCCGCCGTCAGAGGTGCCCGGACACAGAAGCTGCCTGCAGGCCTATACCATGAAAAAGGACGGCAGCCGGATCATGAAGATGACGGAAGAGCACGACTGTCCTTTCCTGGCAAAGAACAGACTGTGCTATCTGGTAAGTGCTTATGGGGATTCGATGCTTTCAGAGACCTGCCAGATTTTTCCAAGGGAGATCCATGAATTTCAGGATCATAAGGAAGCGACCATGATGCCCTGTTGCCCGGCTGTCCTGGACATCTGGAAGGAGAAGAAAAGAATCGCTTTTCCGGAAACTCCAAAAGAAAAGGAACAGCCGCTTTTTCTTGTGCGCCGGAAGGTTATGGATCTTATAATGGATCCTGAAAAAACACCGGAGGAAACCCTTCTTGAAAGTTTTTATGTTCTGAAGGAACTTCACCGGAACACGCCGCTTACCACAGAGCTTGTGGAAGATTATTTTTCAGAGAAGACAATTCACCAGCTGGAAAGAGCTATCAGCGAGATAGACCTGCCTGTTCTGGATACTATGGACGAATGCAATGAACTTTTGCAGGATCTGGCTGTAAATTACTGGAAAGAAGGACTTTACCGGAAGTATCTGGAGCCGGTGACGGAGTTGGCGGAGGAATTATCGGAAGAGTATGAGGAAGAGGAAATGACGGAAGCCTGGGAGGATTTTTACCGGGAACTTCGTGCATATGAAAATCTTCTCCGAAGCTTTCTTACCAACGAAGTATATTCGGATCTTCTGACATCAGAAGGAGATCTGGAAGATGCCCTGGTTCATATGCAGTGGATCGGTATGGAATATGCCACCATTCGCCAGGCTGTTTTTCTCCGGTGGCAGAAAGAGGGACGGGGAGCACTTCCCTACGAAACACTCCGGGATTATATGGTGGTGATCTCCAGAATGACCGGATATGAGGAAGAAGATATCCGGGAATATCTTGAGAACAGTTTTGAAGAACTTCTGTGGGAGTGGGGATATTTTGCGCTGATCACAGGAAAATGACTTTATAACTTGAAGTTATATTAAGTATTAAAAATATACATTTTAATTATATGACGTTTTGTGTTAGAATATAGGACGAAAAGGGTAACAGAGGAATGTTAACCCGGAAATGGATAACAATCAGAAAGGAACTTGTTTTATGGATAAGGGAACAATTTTTAAATTTCATAATGACCTCGATACCGATCAGATCATTGCATCCCAGTACCTGCTTCTGCCGAATCTGGATGAGATGAAGAGTCACACATTTGAGTCACTGGATCCGGATTTTTCCAAGAAGGTGAAACCGGGAGATTTTGTAGTGGGAGGAGAGAACTTCGGATGCGGATCTTCCAGAGAACAGGCACCGGGCGTTCTTAAGGCACTTGGAGTAAAGGCAGTCATTGCGAAATCTTTTGCCCGTATTTTCTTCCGCAATGCCATCAATATCGGACTTCCGGCAATTGTCTGTAAGGACCTCCCGGATGATGTGAAGACCGGAGATACCATGGAGCTTCATATGTCCGAGGGAACAGCGGTTGCCAACGGAAAGACTTATTCCTGCACAAAACTGCCGGAATACATGCAGAATATACTGAATCAGGGAGGACTTATCGCTTCTCTGAACCGTGAGGAGGAATAAGAGATGGGAATGACGATCGCAGAAAAAATCATCGCGGCAGCAGCCGGTGTGGACAGCGTAAAACCTGGAGATATCTATACAGTTCAGCTGGATCATCTGATGAGCAATGACGGAACCACACATCTGACTGTTGACATGTACAACAACAAATTAAAAAATCCACATATCGCAGACACAAAGAAACTGGTATTTATCGTAGACCACAACGTACCGTCTGACAGCCCGAAAACAGCAGCGTCCCAGAAAAAAATGAGAGATTTTGCAAGAGAGAACAACATTGATTTCTGGGAAGGAAAAGGCGTGTGTCATCAGATCATGATCGAGAATTATGTCCGTCCGGGACAGCTGATCTTTGGTGCAGACAGCCATACCTGTTCTTATGGAGCACTTGGCGCTTTCGGTACCGGTGTAGGATGTACAGACTTTCTTTATGGAATGGTAACCGGAACTTCCTGGGTTATGGTACCGGAAACTGTGAAATTCAACCTGACAGGGAAACTTCCTGAGGGTGTTTATGCAAGAGATCTGATCCTTACCATTATCGGAGAGATCGGAGCAAACGGATGTAATTATCAGGCAATGGAGTTTACCGGCGAAGGCGCCAAAACATTAAGCATCAGCGACCGTATGGCTCTCTGCAACATGGCTGTTGAGGCCGGTGCGAAGACCGGAATCTTTGAGGCAGATGACAAGGCTCTGGAATATCTGAAAGAGCATGGCCGTGAACCAAAAGCTGTATATCACAGCGATCCGGATGCTGTTTACGCAAGAGAGTACACCTTCGATCTTTCCAAAGTACGCCCGGTTGTAGCGAAACCGGACTTCGTTGACAATGTAGTTCCGGCTGAGGAAACCTGCGGCATCAAGATCAACGAGGCATTTCTTGGCTCCTGTAACAACGGCCGTATTGAAGACCTCCGTGTAGGCGCAGAGGTGATCAAGGGTAAAAAAGTTGCAGAAGGCGTTCGTTTCCTGGTCGTTCCTGCAAGCCAGACCATCTACCGCCAGGCATTAAAAGAAGGCCTGATCGATATCTTCATGGAAGCAGGCGCTATTGTGATGAACCCGAACTGCAGTGTATGCTGGGGAAGCTGCCAGGGTGTGATCGGTGAGAACGAGGTTCTTATCAGCACCGGAACACGTAACTTCAAGGGACGTGCCGGACATCCGAGCTCCAAGGTTTATCTGGGATCTGCGGCAACGGTTACCGCATCTGCCATTGCAGGTGAGATCGCAACTGCAGACAGAGTATAAAAACCTCAGAAAAGATATTCAGGAATAAACAGGAGAATATACATATGGAAGCATTTACAGGAAAAGTGTGGGTACTGGGCGATGATATTGACACCGATATCATCATTCCGACCGAGTATCTGGCGCTGAAAACCATTGACGATATGAAACAGTACGGATTCAGTCCCCTTCGCCCGGAGCTGGCAGGACAGATCCAGAAAGGTGACATTATTGTAGCAGGAAAGAACTTCGGCTGCGGTTCCTCCAGAGAGCAGGCACCGGAGATCATTAAAGCACTGGGCGTACAGTGTGTTATTGCGAAATCTTTTGCCCGGATCTTTTTCCGCAACTCCATCAACAACGGCCTTCTTCTTATCGAACAGCCGGATCTTCACGACAATGTGAAAGAGGGAGATGAAGTTACAGTTGTGATGAACGAGCATGTAGACCATAACGGAAAACAGTACCCGATTGCTTCTCTTCCGGAGAATCTGATGGATATTATTCAGGCTGGCGGACTTGTAAAAGCCATGCGCAAACTGAACGGTCTGGACTAAGACGGAAAGGAGAGAAATAATGGGTGAGACGATCATTGAGAAAATTATCAGACATAACACAGGCAAAGCAGTAAAGCCTGGCGATATCGTGACGGTCAATGTTGACAGAGTGATGATCCATGATATCTTTATTCCGTTTGTAGCGGACAAATTCGAGGAGATGGGCTTTCAGAAACTATGGGATCCGGACAAAGTTGTTCTGATCTATGACCATCTTGTACCTGCAAGCCAGCAGGACGACACCAGACATTTCCATGTGGGAGATGCTTTTGCAGCCAAATATGGTATGAAAAACGTGCACAGAAGTGACGGTATCTGCCACCAGTTGATGACAGAGGCCGGTTACGTAAAACCTGGCAATATCGTATTTGGTACAGATAGCCACACTACCACTTACGGATGTGTCGGTGCATTTTCTTCCGGTATCGGATATACAGAGATGGCCAGCATCCTGGGAACAGGAACCATGTGGATCAAAGTTCCGGAAACCATTAAAGTTGTGATCGACGGAGAACTTCCGGAGAATGTGATGTCCAAGGATATCATCCTCCGCCTGATTGGCGACCTTCGTGCAGATGGTGCAACTTATCGTGCACTGGAATTTTCCGGAAGCACCATTGAGAACATGTCTGTGGCAAGTCGTATGACCATGGCAAACATGGCGATCGAGGCAGGTGCAAAATGTGCACTTTTCACACCGGATGAGAAGACTGCCGCTTACTGTGAGACAGAGCTTGATGAGTTCCAGAAGAGTCTTGTAGGCGATGAGGATGCCGTTTATATGAAGACCATGACTTATAAGGCAGAGGATTTTGTACCGGTTATGGCTTGTCCGTCACAGGTGGACAAGATCCGTGATGTCAGCGAGCTTCAGGGTGAGACCATCGATCAGGTATTTATCGGTTCCTGTACAAACGGACGTCTGGAAGATCTGATGGCAGCAGCAGAAGTCCTGAAGGGCAAAAAAGTTGCAGACTTTGTAAAACTGATCGTAACTCCTGCAAGCCGCAAGATCTACCGTCAGGCCATTGAACTTGGTATTCTGGATACGCTTGCTGAGGCAGGTGCCATCATCACACATCCGGGATGCGGACTTTGCTGTGGAAGAACCGGCGGAATCCTGACAGACGGGGAGAAGGTTGTGGCAACCAACAACCGTAATTTCCTGGGACGTATGGGAACTTCCAAGGTTCAGATCTATCTGGCATCTCCGAAAACTGCAGCAGCCTGTGCGATCGCAGGTAAGATCGTAATGCCGGAATAAGCAGCAGAAGATCCGTTCGGAAATACTGCTGACAGAAACATAAAAAAGAAACGTATGAAAGGACAGATTTTCGCGAGGAGTGGCAGTCTGTCTTTTTTTACCGGTTCAGGCGGATCCTGGATAAATCATTTTTACAGAAGAGGGGGATTCGTTGTATTATAATAACAGCCAATGTGACAACATAACATATAATACATAAGACTCGAGGGATAAGGGTATGGAGAAAAAATCAACCATCAGTAAAAAGACACTGAAGATCATACTTGGGATCTGTATTGCCGCAGCAATCCTGGCTGTGGCCGGGTTATTTGGCTACACATACATGGCAGATCACAACACACTGGGCCGGAAAATTTCCGTGTGGGGAGTGGAGGTTTCCAGGCTGGACGCAAAGCAGGCAGAAGAAAAAATTGCTGCGGAATTTGAAAACCGGCCGGTATCTTTTCAGGAAAATGACAAGGAGGTTTACAGCATGACGCTCAAAGATCTGGGGTACAGCCTCAATGAGGAAGATCTTCTGAATAAGCTTACAGACCTTCAGAAACAGAGAGAAGAGAACCGGAAGATTTTTCCAAAGGAAGAAAACGTAAATCTGGAATGCCAGATCGAGGAAGATGAGGAGCAGGAAAAACAGGCTCTGGATCTTTCCAATTTCGGAACGGAAGAAAGAAAATCTTCCACCGATGCATCCATTCAGTACAATGAGGAGAAAAAAGAATTCATCCTTGTGAAACAGGTACAGGGCACGGAGATTGATCCGGATAAACTGGAGACCACCGTGGACACAAATCTGAATGCGGCATTTGATACAGCTCTTCTTGGAGATACAATCACAATCCCGTTGAACAAACATGTATATATCAGCCCGGCAGTGACAGCAACAGAAGATATGGAAAATAAAGTTACAAGTCTGAACAGTCAGCTGAAAAAATACCGGAGTACTACAGTTACATACACATTTGGAAGTGAAACGGTTGTGCTGGATGCAGACACCATCAGTTCCTGGCTGAAAGCGGAAGGTGAGACCCTGACTCTGGATGAAGATGCCATCAAAACCTATATCAGCGATCTTGCCAACAAATACAATACCATTTATGTTCCCCGTACTTTCCATACCTCAACGGGAACGGACGTGACCATTGAGGGGAATGAGTATGGATACCGGATCGACCAGGACGGAGAGTACGCACAGCTTGTGGAAGATCTGAAAAGTGGTACTGCAGTTACCCGTGATCCCGTTTACAGCAAAACCGGTTATCAGAGAAACGGAACTGACGATCTTGCAGGCAGCTACATAGAAGTCAGCCTGGATGCCCAGCATCTGTGGCTTTATAAAGATGGAAACCTTGTGACAGAAACGGATATTGTCAGCGGAAAACCGGTGAAGGGCCGGGAAACATACCGTGGTGCATGGCCCATTGCTTATAAGGCAAGTCCTTTTAATCTGACCAGCGCGGAATATGGATATGATGTAAAGGTCAATTACTGGATGCCTTTTGTCTACGGACAGGGCCTTCATGATGCTTCCTGGCAGTCTTCTTTTGGGGGAAACCGGTATAAGACCAACGGAAGCCACGGATGTATCAACCTGCCAAAGAATCAGGCGGCACTGATCTATGAGACGATTGATGCGGGATACCCGATCATTATTTACTGATTGAAAAAGAAAACAGTCACCTGGTCTAAAGCCGGGTAATCTGGCCGGATGAGTCAGATAGACTGAGATTATATTAAAAAAGCTTCGGAGAAATCCGGAGCTTTTTTATGCCACAGGAAATTACAACACCGTGTCAGTAATGAGAAGAATTTTCAAAAGTGTGTTAAAAAAAACACAAGAAATTATCGGAAATGACTTGTAGAAATAAGAATATCGTGTTATGATGGTTCAAGAAATCGAGCTAATACACTTCTTAATTGCGGAGGAAGAGTGTTTTACCTCTTTTATTTGAGTACTTTTAAGAAAAATTCTCAAGTAAGTGTTAGTCAGGTTTCCTTTTTTTATGTATATATTGTTAAAAAATAAACAATATTTAGATAAAAAAGATGCATTTAAACCGTCAGATTTTAGACTAAGAAAGGATAATGAAAAGTATGAAGTACAGTTATTATCCGGGTTGCACCCTGAGAACAAAGGCCAAAGATCTGGATGAGTATGCCAGAGCCAGTGCCGCAGCCCTTGGGTTTGAGCTTGAGGAGATCGAGGACTGGCAGTGCTGCGGTGGTGTTTATCCCCTTGGCACAGATGAGATCGCCACAAAGCTTTCCTCCGTCCGTGCGCTGAACCAGGCAAAAGAAAAAGGCCAGGATCTGGTGACGATCTGCTCAGCCTGTCATCATGTGATCAAGCGTGTCAATGATGATATGAAAAATGTGGAAGATATCCGGACCAGAGCCAACAATTATATGCAGCTGGAAGCTCCCTATGAAGGAGAGACAACCGTTCTCCATTATCTGGAAGTTCTCCGGGACAGAGTCGGTTTTGATAAACTGAAAGAAAAAGTAGTAAATCCTTTTACCGGAAAGAAGATCGGAGCCTATTACGGATGTCTGCTTCTGAGACCTGGAAAGATCATGGCATTTGATGATCCGGAAAATCCAAGGATCATGGAGGATTTTATCCGTGCCCTTGGCGCTGAGCCTGTGATCTATCCTTACAGAAATGAATGTTGTGGAGGATATATATCCCTGAAAGAAAAAGAAATGTCACAGAATATGTGTGAAAAGATTGAAGAAAGCGCAGCAGGCTTTGGTGCAGATATGCTGATCACTGCCTGTCCGCTCTGCAAATACAATCTGAATAAAAATTCCGGAAATAAAATGCCGGTTTACTATTTTACAGAGCTTCTGGCAGAAGCCCTTGGCGTCAAAGAGGAGGTGGCAAAATGAGAGATAACCATTCTGCTGCGGAAAAAATAAAGGAGATCAGCGGGACCAATCCTCTGAAATGTATGAAGTGTGGCAAATGCTCTGCTACCTGCCCATCCTTTGACGAGATGGATATCAAGCCTCATCAGTTTGTGTCCTACGTGATCAATGAAAATATCGAAGCACTTGTAAATTCAGCATCCCTTTGGAAATGCCTTTCCTGTTTTGCCTGTGTGGAGCGCTGTCCGCGAGACGTAAAACCCGGAAAGATCATTGACGGGGCAAGACAGCTGGTTGTTCGGGAAAAAGGCGGAGACTATCTTTCACCAAATGAAATTCCGGAGCTTCTTGATCCGGAGCTTCCTCAGCAGCTGCTTGTAAGTGCGTTCAGAAGATACAGGAGGTGAGAAAGTGCAGAGAATCGGTGTATTTGTCTGTCATTGCGGAAGTAATATTGCCGCTACGGTAGACGTGAAAAAGGTTGTGGAGATCATTGCAAAAGAGCCAGGAGTTGTCCATGCAGAAGATTATCAGTATATGTGTTCCGAAGCAGGACAGTCCAGGATCCAGGAAGCTATCCGTGAAAAAAATCTCACAGGAGTGGTTGTCTGTTCCTGTTCTCCGCGTATGCATGAGGCAACTTTCCGTAAAGCAGCGGAAAAGGCCGGCCTGAATCCATATATGGTGGAGATCGCAAATATTCGTGAGCACTGTTCCTGGATCCACAAGGATATGCAGGAGGCTACGGAGAAGGCCGTGATCCTTGCAAGAGCAGCAGTAGCAAAAGTCAATTTAAATGCTCCTCTTCAGCCGGGAGAAAGCCAGGTTACAAAGAGAGCCCTGATCATCGGAGGCGGTATCGCCGGAATCCAGACGGCTCTTGATATTGCCGATGCAGGCTATGAAGTTGATATTGTGGAAAAAACACCAAGTATCGGCGGAAGAATGTCACAGCTTGACAAAACCTTCCCTACTCTGGATTGCTCCGCATGTATCCTTACTCCAAAAATGGTGGAGGCTGCAGCTCACGAAAAGATCAATATCTATACATACAGTGAAGTAGAAAAAGTTGCAGGTTTTGTAGGAGATTTTACTGTTGATATCCGCAAAAAAGCGCGAAGTGTCAACATGGACAAATGTACAGGCTGTGGAGTCTGCCAGGAAAAATGTCCTTCCAAAAAGATTCCCAATGAGTTCAACAGAGGGCTGAACAACCGGTCAGCTATCTATACTCCGTTTGCACAGGCAATTCCAAATGTTCCTGTGATCGACAGAGAGCATTGCCTGAAATTTAAGACAGGCAAATGTGGTGTCTGCTCCAAAGTATGTCAGGCAGGAGCCATTGATTACGATCAGCAGGATGAGATCGTAACACAGAAATACGGAGCGATCGTGGTGGCAACCGGATTTGATACCATCAAGCTTGACAAATATGATGAATATGCATACAGCCAGAGCAAGGATGTGATCACATCTCTGGAGCTGGAGCGTATCATGAATGCTGCAGGACCTACAAAAGGACATCTTGAGCGCCTCTCCGATGGAAAAGCACCGAAGGAGATCGTATTTATCCAGTGTGTTGGAAGCCGTTGCTCCGATGACCGTGGAAAGCCATACTGTTCCAAGATCTGCTGTATGTACACAGCTAAGCATGCCATGCTGATCCGTGATAAATATCCGGATACCAATGTGACGGTATTTTATATTGATGTCCGTACACCTGGTAAAAACTTCGATGAGTTTTACAGAAGAGCAGTTGAGCAGTATAACGTAAACTACATCAAAGGTCAGGTAGGAAAAGTAATCCCGCAGCCGGATGGAACACTTCTTGTTCAGGGCTCGGATCTTCTTGATAATAAGCAGATCTTTAAGAAAGCAGATATGGTAGTTCTTGCAACAGCCATTGAACCGAATCCGGATGTACGTAAGATCGCTACCATGCTTACTGCAAGTATTGACACCAACAATTTCCTTACAGAAGCCCATGCAAAGCTTCGTCCTGTAGAATCACCGACAGCAGGAATTTTCCTTTCCGGTGTATGCCAGGGACCAAAGGATATCCCGGAGACAGTTGCCCAGGCAGGAGCTGCGGCTGTAAAGGCTATAGGACTTCTTGCAAAGGACAAGCTGACCACCAATCCATGTACGGCAAAATCCGACGAGCTTCTCTGTAACGGATGCTCTACCTGTGCAAATGTATGTCCTTACGGAGCGATTTCCTATGAGGAGAAACAGGTCAACGATCACGGTATCCGTGAGACAAGAAGAGTTGCGGTTGTCAATACAGCACTTTGCCAGGGCTGCGGTGCCTGCACAGTAGCCTGCCCGTCAGGAGCCATGGACCTTCAGGGCTTCTCCAACAGACAGATTATCGCGGAGGTGGATGCAATATGTCGATAGAAACAAAGGAAGAATTCAGACCAAAGATCGTGGCATTCTGCTGTAACTGGTGTAGTTACGCCGGAGCAGACCTTGCAGGAAGCAGCCGTTTGAGCTATCCGGCGGATGTAAAGATCATCCGTGTTCCATGTTCCTGCCGTGTCAATCCCATGTTCATCCTCCGTGCCTTTGAAAAAGGAGCCGATGGTGTGATCATGTGCGGATGCCATCCGGGAGACTGTCATTACAGTACCGGAAACTATTATGCAAGAAGACGTATGACACTTCTGTTTTCAATGCTGGATTATATTGGTGTGGAAAACGGAAGAACACGTGTGGAATGGGTATCTGCCGCAGAGGGCGTGAAATTTTCACAGACTATGAATGAGTTTGTTGAAAAGATCCATTCACTTGGTAAAAACGTGAGATTGGAGGATATAAGATGCAGGAGCTGATAAAACGTGCAAAAGAACTGCTTGCAGATGGCACGGTAGCCCGGGTTCTTGGGTGGAAAGCCGGAGATCTTGCCTTTAATCCGGAACCGGCCTATTTTGAGACACCGGAATCTCTGGAGGATTTTGTCTATGATGGATTCTGCGGTGCCAATTTAAGCAAATATATGATCGAAGCTTCCAAGCTGGAAGGAAAAACCATGGTCTGTCTGAAGCCCTGCGATACATACAGCTTTAACCAGCTTTTAAAAGAGCATCGCGTGGACAGAGAGAAAGCCTATATCGTAGGTGTTGGCTGTAAAGGAAAGCTGGATATTGAAAAGATCCGCAAAATGGGGATCAAGGGTATCCGGGGAATTTCCGGAGCAGAGATTACCGGAGATGCAGAGACATTGACTGTGGATACTGTTTACGGAGAAAAAACCTGTGCATACAAAGATGCCATGCTGGAACGCTGCCATGTATGTAAAGGAAAAGAGCATAAAATTTACGATGAACTGATCGGTGAGTCAAAGGAGACAAAGGACGCTGACCGTTTCGCAGAAGTTGAGCGGATCGAGGCAATGAGTCCGGAAGAAAAATTTGCATTCTGGCAGAGCGAGCTGAGTAAATGTATCCGCTGTAATGCCTGTCGTAATGTATGTCCGGCCTGTAGCTGCCGCAAATGCGTTTTTGACAGCAACAAATTCGACAGCGCCCAGAAGGCAAATGTGGATTCCTTTGAGGAAAAGATGTTCCATGTGATCCGTGCCTTCCATGTAGCCGGAAGATGTACGGACTGTGGCGAGTGCAGCAGAGTCTGCCCGCAGGGAATTCCCCTTCATCTGTTTAACCGTAAGTTTATCAAGGATATTGATGCGTTTTACGGTGAGTATCAGGCAGGCGAGGATGCGGAGTCAAAGGGTCCGCTTACCAGCTTTACCTTTGAGGATGTAGAGCCAGGGATCGTGGCAGAAAGGGGATAATGTATGTATAAGATCGCAGTAGAAAATCTGCCGGCATTATTCCGGAAAATTGCCGCAGACCAGGAATTATATTTACCGGTAAAGGTAAGTGAGCAGGTGAACTTCAAGGCATGGAGCGAGGATGCAGAAGTTTCCCTTGAAACACTGAAAACCGTGAAATCACCGAAGGATGCTTTCTTTCCGCAGAGTGAAAATCTCTATACCTGTAAAAAAGATGGGAAAAATATCAGCATTGAGCCTCAGGCACTAAAAGACCAGAATTTTGTCGTATTCGGAATGAGAGCCTGTGATGTACAGGGCGTGAAAGTTCTCGACAATGTGTTCCTTGGGGATCCGGTGGATACTTTTTACCAGGCAAGAAGAGAACATGGAACTATTGTAGCGCTTGCCTGTCATGAACCGGAGGAAAGCTGCTTCTGTAAAGTATTTGGCATTGATGCTGCAGATCCGGAAGCAGATGTTGCAGCCTGGATCATCGAGGGAGAGCTTTTCTGGAAGCCTCTCACAGAAAAGGGAAATGCTCTGACAGAAGCTGTGAAGGAGCTTTTGGCAGATGCTGATGAGACAAAGGTAGAAGAGGAGAAGAAGGCGATCCGTGGTATTATCGAGCTTCTTCCATATACACATCTTTCACTGGAAGGATGGGCGCAGGAAGAATACATGGACCGTTTCAATTCTCCTGTATGGGAGAAACTGTACAAGCCTTGTCTTGCCTGCGGAACCTGTACCTTCGTATGTCCGACCTGTCAGTGCTATGACATTAAGGATTACGACACAGGGCACGGTGTTCACCGTTACCGCTGCTGGGATTCCTGCATGTACTCTGATTTTACCATGATGGCTCACGGAAACAACCGTACCAGCCAGATGCAGAGATTCCGTCAGAGATTTATGCATAAGCTTGTTTATTATCCGTTAAATAATGACGGCATGTTCTCCTGTGTTGGCTGCGGCCGCTGCGTGGAGAAATGTCCGGAATCTTTAAATATCGTAAAAGTCATCAAGGCCTTTGAAAAACAGGGAGGTGAAAAGAATGAGTGAATGTACCTGTCATAAAAATTATACACTGGATACGCTGATCCCCAAGGTTGGCGTGATCACAGATATCCGTCAGGAGACACCGGATGTAAAAACCTTCCGTGTGGAAGCTCCGGAGGGTGGAAAGCTTTTCGAGCATATGCCAGGACAGTGTGCCATGGTCTGTGTACCGGGAGTCAGTGAAGGTATGTTTTCCATTACTTCTTCTCCGACTGTAAAGGATTATCAGGAATTCAGCATCAAAAAATGCGGATCCCTTACCGATTATCTCCACAGCCTTCAGGTTGGAGATGAGATCGCAGTCCGCGGACCATACGGAAATCATTTTCCGGTGGAAGATAAGTTAAAGGGAAAAAATCTCCTGTTCATCGCAGGTGGAATCGGTCTGGCACCTCTTCGTTCCGTGATCAATTATGTGCTGGATAACCGTGAGGATTACGGAACAGTAGATATTCTCTATGGTTCCCGTTCTGCAGATGATCTGGTGCAGCTTAAGGAAATCCAGGAAGTATGGATGAAAACAGAAGGTGTAAATGTATATCTTACCATTGACCGCGAGCAGGAAGGCTGGGACGGTCATGTAGGATTTGTTCCGAATTATCTGAAGGAGATTGGTTTTGATACTAATAAGACCGCTCTGGTCTGCGGTCCGCCGATCATGATCAAATTCGTTCTGGCAGGACTGGAAGAGCTGGGCTTCTCCAGAGATCAGGTATATACCACACTGGAGCTTCGTATGAAATGCGGTGTGGGAAAATGCGGCCGCTGCAACATCGGAGACAAATACGTCTGCAAAGACGGCCCGGTATTCCGATGTGATGAGGTGGATGAATTACCTAATGAGTACTAAGTTATAGATTGCACCTTAAGAAACTTTCAAATATATGCGCTGGTTATAGCCAGTACACAGCCATGTGGAACAGCCATCTCGCTAAGCTGCCCATTTTAGGAGCGGTTTTAGCGGCGCTGAAATCCAGTACTTACGAAGACTTAGGAGTGAAGGCTCTCCTGAACTCCTTAGTCGCAGTTAGTACTTAGTTCAGCAGAGCGTTGCGACGGGCACGTGTGAGATGGCTGTTCCACATGGCGTACGATTTGGATAAAAGAAAGGACACCAACATGGAAAATAATATGGTAAACGTATATTTTTTCGGTAAAAAATACAGCGTTCCCGGTGATCTGACCATTATGACAGCTATGGAATATGCCGGTTATACATTAAAAAGAGGATGCGGCTGCAGACACGGATTCTGCGGTGCCTGCGCGACCATCTACAGGATCAAGGGACAGAATGAGCTGAAAACCTGTCTCGCCTGTCAGACACAGGTGCAGGAGGGAATGTATGTGGCAAGTATCCCGTTCTTCCCTACAGACAAGAGACTTTATAATATAGAAGATCTTAAGCCGAACCAGCAGGTAATGATGGAGCTTTATCCGGAGATCTACAGCTGCATCGGATGCAATGCCTGCACAAAGGCCTGTACACAGGACTTAAATGTCATGCAGTATATTGCATATGCGCAGAGAGGCGAGCTTGAAAAATGTGCAGAGGAATCCTTTGACTGTGTAAGCTGCGGCTGCTGTTCCGTAAGATGTCCGGCAGGGATTTCCCATCCGATGGTAGGCCTTCTGGCAAGACGCCTCACCGGTAAATATATCGCACCGAAAAGCGAGCATCTGGAGAAACGTGTGGAAGAGATCCACGAGGGCAAATTTGACGATATGATCGAGAAGATCATGCAGAAGCCGATCACAGAGATGCAGGAACTTTACAACAGCAGAGAAATCGAGAAGTAGGAGGGCGTAAAACATGTATGCACCATATCCAGAAAATATGATGGAATCCATCAAAAAGGTAGAGGCTACAAGAGCGGAGCGTATGGCAACAGAGCCAAGACGTCTGAGTGCAGATGAGAAAGATGCTCTTCTCAAAAAATTCCATCCGGATTATAACCCGGATGCATTTGCAGAGATCAAGGTAGGACCGAACAAGGGACAGAAAGCACCACTGGAACTGACAAAAATGCTCCATTCGGAAAGCCGTCTGCTCAACGAAAAAATCGATCTTACAAAAATCGATTATGATGTAGATGTACTGATCATCGGCGGTGGCGGAGCAGGCTCTTCCTGTGCCATCGAGGCTCACAACGCAGGTGCCAACGTTATGATCGTTACAAAACTCCGTATCGGTGATGCCAACACCATGATGGCAGAAGGCGGGATCCAGGCAGCAGATAAAGAAAATGATTCTCCGGTACAGCATTATCTGGACTGCTTTGGAGGCGGACATTTTGCAGCAAAACCGGAGCTGGTAAAAAGACTGGTAATGGAAGCCCCGGATGCGATCAAATGGCTCAACGACCTTGGTGTTGAGTTTGATAAAGCAGAAGACGGAACCATGGTCACTACACATGGCGGCGGTACCTCCAGAAAGAGAATGCATGCTGCAAAGGATTATTCCGGATCAGAGATCATGCGTACTATCCGTGATGAGGTCTTAAATCTTAAGATCCCGGTAGTGGAATTCACCTCCGCTGTAGAACTTCTGAAGGATGAAAAAGGTCAGACTGCCGGTGCAGTTCTTCTCAACATGGAAACCGGAGACTATTCCGTTGCAAGAGCAAAAACGGTTGTCATTGCAACCGGCGGTGCAGGAAGAATGCATTATCAGGGATTCCCAACCTCCAATCACTACGGAGCAACTGCTGACGGACTCGTACTTGGATACAGAGCAGGCGCTTCCCTTCTTTACCAGGATTCTATCCAGTATCATCCAACAGGTGCGATCTATCCGTCACAGATCCTTGGTGCCCTGGTAACAGAGAAGGTTCGTTCCGTTGGTGCACAGCTTGTAAATGCAAACGGAGAAGCTTATATCCATCCGCTGGAAACCCGTGACGTAAATGCTTCCGGTGTTATCCGTGAGTGTGAGGAAGGCCGTGGCGTTGAAGTTCCAGGTGGACGAAAAGGTGTATGGCTGGATACTCCGATGATCGAGATCCTGGGCGGTGAGGGAACTATCGAAAAGAGGATCCCTGCCATGTTCCGTATGTACATGAACTACGGCATTGATATGAGAAAAGTCCCGATCGTGATCTACCCGACCCTTCATTATCAGAACGGTGGACTTGAGATCAACGGAGACGGCTTTACAAAAGAAATCCCGAACCTTCTGGTTGCAGGAGAGGCAGCAGGCGGAATCCACGGAAGAAACCGACTGATGGGCAACTCTCTTCTTGATGTAATTGTATTCGGACGAAATGCAGGTAAAAAAGCAGCTGCCAAATGCAAAGAGGTAGAGCTTGGCACAATGAACCTGGATCATATCAGAAAATATGAAGAGGAACTGAAAAATGCAGGAGTTGATACAGGAGACGTATCTCCTATGCTTCTGCCGAAATATGCCCGCCACGAACGTTAACAATATGTTATGATAATAAAAACATATGAGATAAGCGAAAGGAGTCTATTATGAGAGAAATCGAAGTAAGCAGACTTACAGAGGTTATCGAAAAACTCTGTATCGAAGCCAATGAACATCTCCCGGAAGATGTGAAGGATGCTATCAAAACCTGCCGTGCCTGCGAGGACGGCGAGATCGCAAAAGGTGTCCTTGATAACATTATCGAGAATTTTGATATTGCGGACAGTGAGAATGTTCCGATCTGTCAGGATACCGGAATGGCATGCGTATTCCTTGAAATTGGTCAGGATGTCCACTTTACAGGCGGAGATTTAAATGATGCCATCAATGAAGGTGTACGCCGCGGATACGACAAAGGTTACCTGAGAAAATCCGTTGTCAAAGATCCTGTCCGTCGTGGAAATACAGGCGATAATACACCGGCAATGATCTACACAGAGATCGTTCCCGGAGATCAGGTAAAAGTTACTGTAGGACCAAAAGGTTTCGGAAGCGAGAACATGAGCCAGATCCGTATGTTCAAACCATCCGCAGGTCTTCAGGGAATCAAGGATTTCATTCTTGAGGTTGTAGAAACTGCAGGTCCGAATCCATGTCCGCCTATGGTAGTTGGTGTTGGTATCGGAGGAACTTTTGACAAATGTGCGCTTCTTGCAAAGAAAGCGCTGATGCGCCCTCTGAATACAGAGAATCCGGATCCTTACTATGCAGATCTTGAGAAAGAGATGCTGGAGAAGATCAACAAGCTTGGTATCGGACCTCAGGGCTTTGGCGGAAAGACCACAGCTATCGGTCTGAACATCGAGACTATGCCTACCCATATCGCAGGTATGCCATGTGCAGTTAACATCAACTGCCATGTAACACGTCATAAAACGGAGGTGCTTTAATATGGAAAGAAGAAAGATCACACTGCCTCTGACAAGAGAGCTGGCAAGAACTCTCCATGCAGGCGACCAGGTTTTATTGACAGGAACCATCTATACATCCCGTGACGCAGGTCACAAGAGAATGTGCGAGGCCCTTGCAAAAGGAGAAAAGATTCCTTTTGACCCTACAGACGCTACCATATACTATGTAGGTCCGACTCCTGCAAAGCCAGGTGAAGTCATCGGCTCCGCAGGCCCTACAACCAGCGGCCGTATGGATGCCTATGCACCGACCATGATGTCCGTAGGCGCCAGAGGAATGATCGGAAAAGGTGCCCGCCTTCCGGAAGTCGTAGATGCAATGAAAAAATATGACGGCGTATATTTCGGAGCCATCGGCGGTGCAGGTGCACTTCTTGCAAAATGCATCAAAAAAGCAGAGCTTATCGCTTACGAAGACCTTGGAGCAGAAGCACTCCGCAAGCTTTATGTGGAAGACATGCCGCTTGTAGTCATCATTGACAGCGAGGGAAATAACCTCTACGAAGAGGGACGTGCAGAGTACCTGAAAGAGCACGCAGAATAATCTTTTGCTCTACAATATGATATTGTGATATATTTCAAAAAGGAATAAAAGGATAAAAGTCCGACAGTAAATGCTGAAGATCCGTGCAGAAGCATTTATTGTTGGACTTTTTAATTTAACCGAAACTGCTTCGGATGTAAAAGT
Source organism: Blautia sp. HA9023 (assembly GCF_056504095.1). NCBI lineage: Bacteria > Bacillati > Bacillota > Clostridia > Lachnospirales > Lachnospiraceae > Blautia > Blautia sp. HA9023. The sequence goes on from NZ_JBWLUR010000003.1 coordinate 105,796, forward strand.
GTAATTTGATTTCAAAATTGGAAATGGCTGAGCTAAAAACAAGAGATACTTTGCAGAGCGGGGAATTTTACCCGGATTTACGATAAATTTAACCATAAACACGGTTGACATACCCGGCCGGGGACGTTATAATGGCCGGGTTGAAAAAAATATTTTAAGAAAAAAGGCAGGTGAACAGAATGGACAGTTGTGATTCTCATGGGCGAAGTTGTAGCTCTCGGAATGGAAGATGGAAGGCGCAGAGAGGGACGGGATTGTTCCATTCTGTTTTAATAGTGTCATAATATACATTTTTTCATTCTTCTCATTCTGAGAATTCATACAGTAAAACGGACGTATATTATTTCTTTCCGTTTTACATTCAAATCCCAAGGAAACACAATCGAAAATCAAACAGCACATAGACATGCTTTAACATGTCTGTTTTTGGTGTGCGTGTTTTGTGCGAAACTATGTGAGGAGGATGAGAAAATGACAAAAAGAAATCAGGATTTTTCAAAAGATATTCTGAGTCTGATCCGAAGTAGTGTTTCTCCGGCAGTTTTAAGTGAAAGGCTGCAGGATTTCCACGAAAACGATCTGGCGGAAGTATTAAGAGAATTAAGCACTGCGGAGCGCAGCAGACTATACCGTATCCTGGAAAGCAGTATGCTGGCAGATGTTTTTGAATATCTGGAGGAAGAAGAAACTGTACAATATCTGGAAGAGATGGATGTAAAAAAAGCGGCAGCCATTCTTTCCAAAATGGAAACCGATGCCCTGGCAGATGTTTTAAAGCAGATCGATAAAGAAAAACGCAAGCTTCTGATCCAGCTTCTGGATGAACAGGTGCGGAAAGATATTGAAATGATCCGCTCCTTTGATGAGGATGAGATCGGAAGCAGAATGACAACGAACTGCATTGTGATCCGTGAAAACCTGACCGTAAAGCAGGCTATGAGTGAGCTGGTTTCCCAGGCGGCAGATAATGATAATATTTCTACGATCTTTGCAGTGACGGACAGAGGGGAGTTTTATGGAGCTCTAGATCTGAAGGACCTGATCACAGCAAGACAGGACCATCCTATGGAAGAGCTGATCGTAACTTCCTATCCATATGTGTATGGTACTGAGCAGATCGACGACTGTATGGAACGGCTGAAGGATTATTCTGAAGATTCTATTCCTGTATTGGACGATGACAATCGTTTCCTTGGAGTGATCACATCCGCAGGGATCATCGATCTGGTAGACGATGAGATGGGAGAGGATTATGCAAAGCTGGCTGGTCTGACTGCAGAGGAAGATCTGAAAGAACCTCTTTTTGAAAGCATGAAAAAAAGAATGCCCTGGCTGATCGTTCTTCTGGGTCTTGGTATGGTGGTATCTTCTGTTGTGGGAATATTTGAAAAAGTAGTTACCTGTCTGCCGATCATCATGTGTTTCCAGTCTCTGATCCTGGATATGGCAGGAAATGTTGGAACCCAGTCCCTGGCTGTAACCATCCGTGTACTGATGGATGAGACACTGACGGGCAGACAGAAAGCAGAGCTTGTGCTGAAGGAAATGCGGATCGGCCTTTGCAACGGTGGTCTGCTCGGAATTCTGTCTTTTGTACTGATCGGATTGTATATTTTCTTATTCAAAGGAAAAACTCTCGTATTTGCCTATGCGGTATCCGGCTGTATCGGATTATCCCTGCTGGTGGCCATGCTGGTATCCAGTGCAGTGGGAACCTGCATACCGCTGTTTTTCAAAAAGGTTGGTGTGGATCCGGCAGTAGCCTCAGGTCCGCTGATCACTACGGTGAACGATCTTGTAGCCGTGATAACATACTATGGAATGAGCTGGATCTTCCTGATCGAGATGTTCCACCTGGCTGGCTGAGAGTAAAATGCAGCTATGCTTATAAAAACAGACAGATATCAGAAATCTGTCGGATAACAGAAAAGTTACCGATACAAAAAAATTCCGGATCGAAAGATTCGCACGACAAACGCATGAGTAAATAAATTGTGAACACACCCCTTTTCTAGTAAAATAAAAGAAAAAGGGGTGTTATTTATGCAGGAATTATTAGAGTGGATGGAATACATTGAAGATACTCGTCAGCAGACAAAGGTTCGTCATACGTTGAAGGATATTCTTGTCATTGTGTTGTTTGCAACTCTTGCGAATGCGGATGACTGGGTTGAGATGGCATTGTTTGCAGAAAGCTATCAGGATTATCTTCGAAAGTATATTGAACTAAAAAACGGAATCCCCTCTCATGATACGATCCGGCGTGTCATGGGGATGATATCGCCCGAAATTCTGCAGCAGCTCTATGGAAAATGGCAGGAGCGGCTGGATAAAAATGATGGAGAACTGTTGAAGAAGATCATCTGCATAGATGGAAAAACGATGTGTTCGAATAAACGTGGAGAAGAAAAAGCAAGTCACATTGTTTCTGCATGGAGTAAGGAAGATGGATTTTGTCTGGGACAGAAAGCAGTCAAAGAAAAAAGCAATGAAATAACAGCGATTCCAGAGCTGTTGGAAAAAATCCAGATAAAGGGTCAGATCATTACGATTGATGCAATGGGAACGCAGACAGCGATCGCAGGAAAAATCAGGCAGAAACGAGCGGATTATGTTCTGGCATTGAAGAAAAATCAATACACAATGTACGAAGATGTAAAAGAATACTTTTCGAATGAGGAGTTTCAAAAAGAAATGCGCGAAAAGGGGGCATATAAGAAGACCCGTGAGAAAGCCCATGGGCAAATTGAGATCCGAGAGTATTATCAGACGGAAGATATCCGGTGGCTGAGCCAAAAGAAGAATTGGAAAGGCCTGAGAAGCATTGTAATGGAGAAGAAACGAATAGAAAAAGCAGGAAAGATAACGTATGAATATCGATATTTTATAAGCAGTTTAAAAACGGATATCAACGAAGTCAGCCGAGCGGTGCGAGGTCATTGGAGTATAGAAAGTATGCATTGGCATTTGGATGTAACATTTCGGGAGGATGCAAATACGACAATCGATAAAATGGCGGCACAAAATTTGAACATTATAAGAAAATGGAGCCTGAGTATTTTGAAACCAGCAGAACTATCAAGACATAAGTTGTCAATGAGAAAGAAAAGGTTCGTAGTAAGTTTGCGTCCAATTAAGTATTTAGAAGAGCTTTTAGAAGCTTAAAAAGTAGAAAAAAATAGAATTTGCAGTTGCTAACCATTCATGCGTTTGTCGTGAAAGATTCGGGATTTTTCTTTACATACAAACAGAAAGCTATTATAATAAAAGATACGCTTTGCCCGTTTAAAACGTTGCAGAAATAAATACAAACAACGGGCAGAAAAAGAGAACAAAACGATCACATGGGGTGATTGGGGAAAGGAAACAGTAACATGATAGTAACAATGATCGAAAAGGTCTATACATTTCTGTGGGGAGATCTGGTAAAGATTCCGCTTCCGGGAGGAAGTACGCTGGGAATCTCACTTCTGATCCTGCTTCTGATTCCGACCGGTATCTATTTTACCATCAGGACAAAGCTTCTGCCGATCCGTCTTTTTCCGGATATGGTACGAGCCCTGTCAGAAAAGAAAAGTGACAAAAATAATCTTTCAGCATTTCAGACGCTGATCGTATCTACAGCTACCCGTGTGGGAATGGGAAACCTGGTCGGTGTGGTAGCTGCGATCTCGGCAGGAGGTGCAGGAGCGGTATTCTGGATGTGGATCACGGCGCTGATCGGTTCCTCCACTGCTTTTATCGAAGCGACCCTGGCACAGCTCTATAAAGAAAAGGATCCTCTTTATGGTGGCTACAGGGGCGGTCCTGCCTACTATATCCACCGCTACTGGGAAGAAAAACAGGGCAGAAAACGAAAAAAGATTCTGCTTTCCGTTCTGTTTGCCATTTCCGGCCTGATCTGCTGGTGTGGGATCAGTCAGGTTATCAGCAATTCCGTCACAGCGTCTTTCAAAAATGCTTTTGATATTCCACCGCTGTATACTACCATCGTGCTGGTAGTGATCGCAGCTGTGATCGTGCTTCGGAAGAATGCAACGGTTAAAGTTCTGGATCTTCTGGTGCCGGTAATGGCAGTGCTTTATTTTGTGATCACGCTGTTTATTATATTTACAAATCTCGGAAGTATGCCGGGAGTATTTAAACGGATCTTTGAAGAAGCTTTCGGATTACGTCAGGCTGCTGCCGGCGGATTTGGCGTCGTTCTGATGAACGGAGTAAAAAGAGGTCTTTTTTCCAATGAGGCGGGAAGCGGCTCCGCTCCCTGTGCAGCAGCGGCAGCAGAATGTGACAGTCCGGTAAAAGCCGGATTTGTCCAGGCCCTGGGTGTATTTGTGGATACGATCGTGATCTGCAGCTGTACAGCTATGATCATGCTTCTGGCCCCGGAAGATCTGGTCCAGGGACTTGCCGGAATGGAACTTCTTCAGACAGCCATGCATTATCACCTGGGACAGTTTGGAGTGATCTTTATTGCTGCAACACTGTTTATGTTCAGCTTTTCCACATTCCTGGGAATCCTGTTTTATGCAAGAGGCAATGTGGCCTATCTTTTCGGTGACAACTGGGCATCCCAGACAGGGTATAAAGTACTGGCCCTTGTGATGCTGTTTATCGGCGGGATCGCAGCCTATACATTTGTGTGGGATCTGGGAGATGTGGGAATTGGTCTGATGACGATCTTTAATATTTTCATGTTATATCCTCTTGGGGAAAAAGCACTGAAAGAACTGAAGATTTACGAAGCAGAGAAAAAGAAAAAATAAAACAGATAAAAAGTCCGGCGGACTGTGACAGAAAAATGTCATGGTCCGCCAGAAAACTGTTTACAGACCCGGAAACTATATGGTAATATATCAAAGTAAAGCGATAAAAGAATAAAGAGTTCTGATGGCTATGCATATATACGTTGTGTATATGTAATGTGGATAAGACATAGATCAGGCTCTGTGAATACCAGCGATCAGCTGGATGAAGAGGAGGATATGAAAATGTATATTACATCTGCTGGACGTAGAAGGTGTACTGGTACCGGAGATCTGGATCGCATTTGCAGAGGCAAGCGGAATCCCGGAGCTTAAGAGAACAACCCGTGATGAGCCGGATTACGATAAACTGATGAACTGGCGACTTGGCATCCTGAAAGAGCATGGCCTTGGTCTGAAAGAGATCCAGGAGACCATCGCAAAGATCGATCCTCTCCCGGGAGCAAAGGAATTCCTGGATGAGCTGAGATCTTTTTCCCAGGTGATCCTGATCAGTGATACTTTTACACAGTTTGCAACTCCCCTGATGGAGAAACTTGGCCGTCCCACACTTTTCTGTAACACTCTGGAAGTGGCAGAGAACGGAGAGATCACAGGATTTAAGATGCGCTGTGAGAAATCCAAGCTTACGACTGTAAAAGCACTGCAGTCTATGGGATTTGACACCATTGCGAGCGGAGATTCCTACAATGATCTTGGAATGATCCAGGCAAGTAAAGCGGGATTTCTTTTCCGCAGTACAGAGCAGATTCGTGCAGATCATCCGGAAATTCCGGCCTATGAGGAGTATGATGAACTGCTTGCCGCGATCAGAGATGCAATGAAATAATATTCAGAATAACTCATTTAACCAAATCAAGTAAGTCCCCTGCGGGGTTGCGAAAAGCAATAAGCAGTGGGTGGGGACTTGCTTGTATCAGGAGGAGTGCAAGCTCCTCCTGATAAACTGCGGAGCAGTTATTTGGTGTAGAGCTACGTAGCGAAGCGGATTGCGAATATCCGCTTGATCCAAAAACAGGCGAAGAATCGACGAAGAGAAAAATAATGTCGATTTTGTGCCTGCTTTTTTTGCTTTTTATATTAGAGAAGAGTATAATTGTATAAAATAGGTTTATTTTAAAAAACAATAAAAGTGAAAAAGAGGCGGGGCAGAAACTGTATGAGAACAGTACTGGAATACACTGAAAACAATCTGATCTATATGATCGTACTGTGGGGCGTGATGATCCTGGCAGCTGTTTTCTGGAATCTCTACCGAAGAGAAAAGAAGGCGGCGAGAAAGGCCAGAGAAGAACTGAGGGGTGGAAAGAAATTTTACAGCTCTTTCGAAAACAACCGGAAGATAGCTTATGTTTTTGTCAGTGAGAAGAACAGAAAGGTGCTGTACGCGACACCGAATCTGGAGCTGGTAACAGGAATCCGACCGGATGATCTGAAAACGGATACAGAACTTATGACAGGTCTCATTGTACGAAAAGAAGCCAGAGAGATTGCAAAACAGCTGAATGCCTGGAATAAAGAACAGGAATTTTCCAGTGAAGTGAATTATCACAGAAGCGGAGAGAAAGAACTGCGGCGTGGACAGATACAGATCCTGTACTGTGAAAAGGATGGCGGTTATCTTCTGATTCTTTCGGATATTACAGAAGAATATGAAAAACGCCAGGAAATGGAACGGGAACTTATTATTGCCCAAAAGGAAAGTCAGTCCAAGACGGACTTCCTCTCTCAGATGTCTCACGAAATCCGTACACCGATGAATGGAATCCTGGGTATGCTGAGCCTTCTGAAAACCCATTTAAATCAGCCGGCAGCGGCAGAGGAATATCTTGCAAAAACAGAAAATCTGTCACATTTTCTTCTGACTCTGATCAACGATATCCTGGATATGTCCCGAATCGAAAGCGGCAAGGTTCAGCTGGAAGAAATTCCCTTTTCGCTGGAACAGCTGGTTGATAAACTGGATTCCATGTTCCGCAGTACTGCAGAAGCCAAGGGTATCAACTGGAAGATCGAGATGCAGGATTTTGATGTAAAATACGTGATTGGTGATGAGATGCGTCTCAGTCAGGTTATTATCAATTTCATTTCCAATGCCAATAAATTTACTCCGCCTGGAGGAACGGTAGAGGTTCTGTTTCGGCAGATGGACCGGATTGGAAATGATCTTCATTTTATGATCCGTGTCAGTGATACGGGAAAGGGAATCAAAGAAGACTTCCTCAGCAAGATCTTCCGGCCGTTTGAGCAGGAGGATGCATCTACGGCACATAACTATGGTGGAAGTGGTCTTGGAATGGCCATTGCAGACAGCATGGTACGTCTGATGAACGGGCAGATTCTGGTAGAAAGTGAAGAGGGAAAGGGAACCGAGTTCAGTGTATATCTTTCCCTGCCGATAGCAGAAGTGCAGGAACAGAATGAGGGCACGGAGATAACGGAAGCGGAAGATCCTGCGAAGACACGTGCGATAGAAGCATTCACACTGAAAGGAGTCCGGATCCTTCTTGCGGAAGATAATGATATCAATGCAGAGATCGCAATGGAGATCCTGGCCATGGAAGGTGCAGTTCTTACAAGAGCCTGCGATGGCGCGGAAGTTGTAAAAATGTTTAAAGAAAGTAGGCCATATACTTTTGATGTGATCCTCATGGATATCCGAGATGCCGAATATGGACGGATGGGAAGCGACCAGGGTGATCCGGAAGATGAAACGGGAAGATTCCGATCTTCCGATCCTTGCCATGTCAGCCAACGCTTTTCTGGAAGACCGGAGAAAATCTCTGGAATCCGGCATGAATGGACACATCAGCAAACCGGTAGATTACGATGAAGTACGCAGGATCATCGGGGAACAGCTTTGGGCAGTAAGGAGCCATTAAATGAAAAAAATAACAAAAAAGAAAACGTTAACGGCTGTAACAGGAGCTACGGTTATTGGAGTTGCCGCAGCTGCTTTGATAAATGGATCAAAACTGGATTCGGTATTCAACCCCGGTAAATTCGAAAAATTCGAAAATAATTATAAATCAGAAGAATATGATTATGTGGCCGGTGATGGAGAAGAAACAGACATTGCCGGTGATAATGTAAAGGATAAGCAAAAAACCAGCGGAGACGATCTTCAGGTACTTCAGCTGAAAAAGCAGGAAAATGGAGATCTGAAGGACAACAGCAGTTTTGGGATCACAGATAGTGCAAATGATCAGAAACAAGATGATTCCGCAGATTCACAGAATAATGAAAATGCTGCAAATGGTGTGGAACTTTCTCAGGCCGATAATACAGATAACACAGAGAAAACGATCCAGAACAGTAATGGCGCCAACGGAAATGGCAGTTTTGTAAACAAGGCAGGGAATGGAAACGGCTCCGATGGAAACGGCAGTGGTGGAGGAAACTCACAGACCAAAGTTACAGGTACTCCTACACCGACTCCAGGTACCGGAGGAACTCCCACGGTAACGCCAGCTCCCACCAGTGCGCCGGTTTCAACACCAACGCCTGCGGCAACGCCAACGCCAACACAGGCTCCGGCAGAACCAACTCCGGCAGAGCCCACTCCCATACCTGCGACACCAACGCCAACACAGGCTCCTGAGACACCAACACCAGTGCCTGCGACGCCAACGCCAACTCCAAATCCGTGGAAGACGGATAAAGATACAGTAATAACGGAAGATGGAGAACTTGTTAAGCTGAGTGCGGAAATTACAAAAGAATATTATACTTTCGGAGAAACTTATCAGGCAGAAGACGGCATAGTTACAGCAACCTTTAAAAAAGACGGCAAAACAAAAGAAAAAGTTCTGAATTATGGAGGCCCTGACGGATATAGTGTAACGCTTCCCACGGTTGAGGCAGGAGGACGGTTTGCTACATTTTCTTACAGAGGAATGTCTGCAAGCGCATATTATACCGTATTGAAAAGTAATCTGGTACTCAATTATATGGTAAGCTATTCCAATGATAATAAGATCTATTCCCAGAATTTTCCGGGAACAATGCTCGAAAACAGCAAAGGAGAGGAGTTTTACAGTGCTCTGAAGAAATATACAGAAGTTCCATATAATTATGCCAAGAAGGGAAAGTATGTAGATCTTGTGGAGGTACATAAGCGGTATATTGCGGTCTTGGGAGATCCTGCGATCCAAACAGCTTTTCACAGCGATGAAGCGCAGAATATCAGTGCCAACTACAAAAATATTGTATTTCTTGAGAATAAAGATGGTTATCTTACAAATATGCTCCAGGGATTCCGGTGGACATCTTCCAATACCCTGATGGATACAGAAAGAGCGTACCTCTATTATCCTGTCGCAAACTGGGATTATTTAACCAGAAATGTGGTGGATTATATCAGCGAGGTTCCGGATGGATATAAGATCCGCCGTGTGACAGAGAATGAAGGAACAGTGCAGTATACAGCAGATCAGGTCCTGGAAAAGTACACAGGTACAGATTCTGTGCTGACAGTTCCCATGGGAGTTACCAAAGTAAAGTTAAATGAGAAAAACACATCCGTAAAAACATTTGCCATTACACAGGGTGTACAGGAAATGGATATCTCCTCAATCAGTGAGAATCTGCCGGATCTGCAGGAGTATCAGGTGGCAGACGGAGATGAACTCCATGTGGATCTCAGTATTTCTGATGGTATTCTTTACAGCAGGGACGGAAAAACACTGTTGTCAGTTCCGGCAGGAAGAAAAAATGTGGAAATCCCGGCAACCGTCACAACACTGGGAAAGGGATGTTTCGATGGCCTGTCAAAAGATGCTGTTGTCACATTTAAAGGCGAAAATCCACCTGTGCTGAAGGGGGAAACCGGTTTTTCAGGAACCATAAAGGTTGCGGATTCCCGGTACGATCTGATCTGCAAGAATTATATGTTCGCTTTTGGAAAAGAATGCGGCAATCTTGTGTTTGAAACAGAAAACGGACAGAAGGATCTTTATACATATGACAGTGAACATTCAATTTTGCTTGAAAAGAACGGAGATGGGGTTCTGGCAGCTATTCCGCAGAAGACACATGGAGAATATACAGTACCGGAAAATGTGAGATCAGTCGGAGCAGGAGCTTTTGCGGACTGTGGTTTCCTTACGGATATCATTCTGGGAGAAAATGTTGAAGAACTGAAAGAAAACAGTATGGTGCTTTCAGGCCGTGTGGTTTCGGTTACCGTGCAGAATCCGGATCTGAAGATCACAGACCATATTTTCGGTACTTCCGGTACTGATAAAGTAAATCTGGATCTGAAGATTTATGTGCCGGGGGAGGATTATGAACGTATGCTGGAATCCTGGGGCAACATTCTTGATCCTATTTACGGAGAGGGAACTGCCAGGGCACTGTTATATACAGAGAACAGCAGCTATATCTATGAGGATGGAGCGAAGTATCAGCAGATTTTTACAGAGGGAAATATCGCCTATCGTCTGGTGCGGGTTTATCAGACCGACAGGACCGCATTTCGGATCAAGGAGGGAACGGTGGAAATTGCATCAGGCGCCCTTTATGGATGCGATGATCTGGAAATTCTTCTGATCCCGGAATCCGTAGAAACGGCAGGAGAGGATTTCCTTGGGAATCTTAACAGCCTGGAAATGGTTGCATCTGAAAATAAAACACTTTTTAAGAAGGAAACCTACGGTGCGTCATCCGATGTGGAGATCCTGACAGCTGGAGATGAATTTACAGGTTTTGGATGGGATGACGGAATCCTGTATGGAAGTACTGCAGATGGATGGACACTTCTCAATGTGCCGACAGATTATACAGAACATGTAAAAATATGGATGAATACGACTGTTCTTTATAAGAATGCAATGAAGGACTGTGATTTTCCCAACGGATTTCATATACAGGATGATATGGCACTTCAGAAAATCGGAGATTCCTGTTTTGAAAACTGCAAAGGAGAGTTCTATTATGACTTTACCGGCTGTCTTAATCTTACAGAAATCGGAGACTATGCATTTCGTAACTGTGTCAATGCACCGAAGATCATTGTGGAAAATAGTGTGAAAAAGATTGGAAAGGGTGCCTTTTATAACTGTACTGCTCTGGAGTCAGTTACTGCGCCAGGTGTTGTGGAGATCGGAGATGAAGCTTTTTACGGATGTGGAAGTATGATGAAGACAGATATTTTTTCATCTGTAGAAGTGATAGGTAACAGTGCTTTTTACGGCTGTTCCGGCCTTACAGAGGTGGTTCTTCCGGAAATTTTAAGCAGCATGGGAGAAAGCTGTTTCGAGAACTGCACCATGTTAAAAAGGGTGGTGCTGGACGGAACGCTTCAGGGAATCAGCCGGTACTGTTTTTATGGCTGTCGTACACTGACGGATGTCGTATTCCAGGATTCCATGACAAGGAGTGGAACACTGCAGGGAATTGGCGTGCGTGCTTTCGGTATGTGCACAAGCCTTGAAACAATGGATTTCAGTGAACAGACTACCCTGGAAGTTATGGGAGCAAGTACTTTTGAGAACTGTATAAGTCTGACAACCGTAAGGCTTCCGGAAAACCTGGAACAGATCCCGGATTATTGCTTTGAAGGCTGTGAGAACCTTTCCATCCTGCAGACCAAAGCAGACCATGTAACCGCTCTGGGTGAAAATATATTCGGAGAGCGGGAAGAACTGCCGAAATTTCTTCATATCTGGGTAAAACCGGAGATGGTGGAAACTTATCTGAATGCATATCAGCCAGTGATTGATCCGGTTTACGGCGAGGGTACAACTGCTCAGGTTCTGGGTGAGATCAATGAGAAACAGGAGATCATCAGGGGAGTACTTTTTGAAAATACAGAAGAAGGCCATGTCCTGAAAAAAGCATCCACAGAATTAAGTGGAGAATATGTGCTTCCGGAAGATACCGTGGGTATTGCGGAGGATGCGTTTGAAGGATGCGATAAAATAACAGCATTTTATACTGCAGAGGGAACCAATGTTGCGCTGGGTGACCGTTGCTTCAAGGGCTGTACCGGTCTGCAGCTGGTGAGACTTCTTGGAAATATTACAGAATGGGGCGATGAGACCTTTATGGACTGTACCAGCCTTGTGACGTTAAGCCTTGGCAATACAGGCGCTCAGATCCCACGTATCGGTACCCGCGCATTTAAAAACTGTACGTCACTGGCCAGGGAGTCGCAGATTGAGATCCGTGCAGCGATAAATGTCTATGGTGAGGAATGTTTCGCAGGCTGTACTTCTCTTGCTGCGGTTGCATATACAGTTGTTGCGAGAGGTTCCCTGCAGGTGATCGAAGATGGTGCTTTCCGTGACTGTGTCAGCCTGAAGGCACTTCTGACCTCTCAGATAAGTTCTCTGACTTATATCGGGGCTTATGCCTTTGCCAACTGCGATACCCTGAAACAGCCGGCAGTTCCCGCAAAAGTGACCCATGTGGGAGAGGGCTGCTTCATGGACTGTGATAATATCCAGTATGTAAGTTTTTATGGAGCTATCGAAGAATATCCGAAATATTGTTTCAAAGACTGTACGAAACTGATCCGTACAGGTGGTACGGCTGCTGCGTTTAACGGTCTGAAGCGGATCGGTGAGGAGGCGTATGCAGGCTGTGCATCTTTAAGCACCTCTACAAGCTGGAATCTGGGAAGATATGCCAATCTGGAACAGATTGGAGACAGGGCTTTTTACGGATGCAGTGCGATGTCTGACCAGGTATTGGATGCGAAAGGTAATTTTGTGCAGAATGTCATACTGACAGGCAGTCTGAATCAGATCGGAGCGTCTGCTTTTGACGGATGCACTGCGATGCATAAACTCTGGCTTCAGGCAACACAGCCGCCGGTATTTGGAGCTTTTTCCACCAGCAGTATGGCGGAAGATTATCAGATCCTTGTGCCTGACAGCCAGGAAGACGGTGACAGCATTTATAAGACATATCTGGAAACACTTACCGGAATCCTCGGAAAAGATGAAGCATACCGGATCCTGGACTCCTTTTCTGATGGTGCAAAAGCACGTCAGGCAGCAGCTATTTCCGAGATCGAGATCACGGTGCCCGGGGATGGAAGTGCTGATACAGTGGAAGCAGCAGGAACAACAGAGGAACAGGAGACACCGGGAGTGATCGAGGAAGTTCCGGAAAATCCACAGCCGGAAGAAATACCGGAAGAAGAACCGGAAAAACCAGAGGAGCCGGAGCCATCAACCGATGAAAATATTTCTGATGGATCATCGGAGAAAACATCTCAGGAACAGACAGAACAAAGTGAACAGACGGAAGAAAGCATCACTGCGGTACAGCAGGCAGAAAGCGGAAAATTAACAGAAGAAGCCAAGGAGAGGGAATCATGATCATAGAACAGTCAGAGCAGGTAATGAAAGAAATCAAAAAGGTATTTATCGGAAAGGATGAGATCATAGAAAAGGTACTGATGGCTATTTACGCAGGTGGTCATATCCTTCTTGAAGATGCGCCGGGAGTAGGAAAGACAACCCTTGCCCTTGCTTTTTCAAGAGCACTTGGGCTTTCTTACAAACGTATCCAGTTTACACCGGATACCATGCCTTCCGATATTACCGGATTCAGTGTATACAATAAAAACACCGGTGAACTGGAATATAAACCAGGAGCTGCAGACTGTCATCTGCTTCTTGGTGATGAGATCAACCGTACTTCTCCGAAAACCCAGGCAGCCCTTCTTGAGGTCATGGAGGAAGGCAGTGTTACTGTAGATGGTATTACCCATGTGCTTCCGAAGCCATTTATCTGTATTGCCACACAGAATCACTACGGAACTGCCGGAACTCAGGCACTGCCGGAATCTCAGATGGACCGTTTCATGGTGCGTTTAAGCATTGGTTATCCGGAGAGAGACAGTCAGGTACAGATTCTGAAAAGCAGAAGAGGCAGTGGCGATATGGATCTGGTGAAAACGAGAATGAATCTGGATGATGTAAAGGAAATCCAGGGATACTTGTATTCTATTCGGATCGTAGATGAAATCCTTTATTATATTTCTGATCTCTGTGCTGCAACAAGAGAGCATTCCATGGTAGAGCTTGGTGTCAGTCCACGAGGCGCGGCAGCACTGGCGCAGCTGGCCCGTGCCCGTGCTGTGCTGCGGGAGAGAGATTATGTTGTTCCGGATGATGTACGTGAGATTTTTGAGGATGTATGTGCACATCGTCTGGTTATGAAACCGCAGGCAAAGATCGAGGGCATCACAGCACATGATGTACTGAGCCAGGTTCTTAAAGAGGTTCCAGGTCCTGCATTTGGAAGGAAGCAGAAATAATATGCGTAGATATCGAATCTGGTACGGGGCGGCAATGGTGGCTGCCCTGCTAATTTATATCATATCCAACCGAAGTGAAGCACTTACGGTTCTTCTGTGTCTGGTTGTTGTGCCGGTCCTCTCTTTTGTGATCGAACTGGTAAGCTTAAATGGATTTAAAATGGAATATAGTGTAAAATCTTCCTGTCATGTTGGACAGGAGATTCCCCTGGAAATCCGGATAAGCAAAAAAAACAGGGGCCCTCTTGGAAGGATCCAGCTGAAAATTCAGATTAAAAACACGATGTATGGAGAAGAAAAAACGCAGACAGTGATCCTATGTGCTTCCGAAAAGAAAAACGCGCAGTTTCAGCACCTGATCAAAATGGAAAACTGTGGATGTGTCAGGATCACGGTGTTACATGTGAAATGCTATGATCACCTGGGGATCTTCTGCTGGACCAGACCAGGCGCATCACAGAAGGAAGTGCTGGTGTATCCGGCGCAGCTGCAGTTAAATACACAGCTTCTGCGGCGGCCTGAAACGATCATATCCGGAGAGCTTTATGACCAGAACCGAAAAGGGCAGGATGTAAGCGAAGTGTCAGGGCTCCGGGAATATGAAAAAGGTGATTCGCTGGGAAGCATTCACTGGAAACTGTCTTCCAAGATCGATACTCTGGTTGTGCGGGAGTTTGGCTATCCGGCCAATTATAATATTCTGGTCTTATATAATGTAATGGCAATTTTCAGGGAAAACGAAATTTCCAATCAGCGCAATGATGCAGTCCTTGCTTTTACGTCTGCTCTGAGCCGGAGTATGGTAGAGCGGAATCTGGAGCATAATGTTGGCTGTGCGGCCGGAGAACTGCAGGATTTTCCGGTTTATTCTCTGGCAACCTGTGAACAGATGGTGCTGAATCTTCTGTGCCGTCCTGTTCATGAGAAGAATGGCAGGGACTCTCTGTATCGTTTTCTTCAGACAGATATCCGGCGCAAATATACCAAGATCATTTATATTACACCGGAATATGAAGAAAGCGCAGCACGACAGCTTTCCAGAGAACTGGATCTTACGATCATTCAGGTAAACCAGGGCGACGGAAAAGAATATATGGCAACAGAGGGATATTCCGTCATCCCTGTGGATGCAGAAACTTACCAGAAAAAAGCATATAACATTGTAATATAGCCGGGGAAGAGAAGATGAGCATGAAAAAAAATGAGATTTTTGTTCTCAATGAGACAGAAGAGAAAAAAAACAGAATATCGGAACCGGTACTGATTTTTCTTGTGCTGGCAGGAATCCTGCTTTTTCTGAGGGATTTCAGTTATTCTGTGTGGTGTCTGGCTGTTGCTTTTTTTGTTGGTGCAGTGGTGACAGTACTGTACTGTATCACTGAAAGATCGGAAAAAGCGGCAGGGAGAATGAAGACAATATTATATGTTTCCGGGATCGCACTTTTTCTGGTAACAATTACGGTCACTACGCAGGGAATCTTTTATCTTGCAGACTGTTTTCTGGGAATGTGGAATTCCCGTTTCGGAACGGAGGCAACGCTGTTTGCGGTGGGAAGCAATGCAGGGATTGGCTCCGTGATCCTGTGGGCTTTGTTTGCGGAAGCAGTAGTTTCGTTTCTGTTTTCCCAGGTTAAAAAGAATAACATCTATGGAATTATGATTTTTATGATACCATCTGCTGCATGTGGCCTGATTCTTGGAAGCAGCAGTATGTGGCTGGCGGTTCTTTTATCGCTGGCAGGATTTTTTGGCGTTTTTATTGTATACAGTACCAGAGGACGGAATTTTGGCCTGAGGGGAATTTCTGCGATCGCATTGATCGCTGTAGTTGTGGGCGTTGTAAGTTTTCTTACAGGAGGATATCAGAAATCCGTAAAGCTGGAACAGTGGAAGCAGAAAATCTCCGCAGATGTTGAGAAATTCCGTTATGGTGAAGATTCACTTCCGCAGGGAGATCTGAGAAAAGAAGCGGAACTTCTTGACCGGGAGGAAGAAACACTGAAGCTTACAATGAACCAGCCACAGGAGTTGTATCTTCGTGGATTCGTAGGAGGTTCTTATGATGGCATGCAGTGGAATGGGATTCCGTACTCTTCATACGAAGGAGAATATGAGGGTATGCTGCGCTGGCTGAAGCAGAACAGTTTTTCGCCGCTGAGCCAGTTTGCGGTCTACGATAAACTGAATGCTCAGGCTTCCGGAAATAACTCCGGTTATATGCAGGTGTCCGTCGAAAATACAGGCGCATACCGGAAATATGTATATCTGCCGGCTGTAGCAGAAGCGTGGGAGAACGGTGTGGAGCACAAAGACTGGAATGTGGAATCCAGAAGCTTTTTTGGTGCACGCAGATATCAGTTCCAGGTATCAGAAGGAGAGGCAACTGCAGATAGTATGATTCCCGGAAACTGGCTTGAAAATCCGTCTGACAGCAGACAGGAAAGTTACGTAAAAGCAGAAAATGTTTATCATTCATTTGTCCTGGATTCTTATACAGATATCAGTGATGAGCTGAAAGAAAGGATCCTGGCGGAATTTTTTGCAGAGGATCAGGATCCGGAAGAGATGGATTTCGACGAACTGACAACGCAGATCCGTCAGGCTCTGAGAAATCATATACGATATACAGATATTCCACAGGATATGCCGGAAAACGAAGATATGGTAAACTGGATTCTGGATGGTCAGAAAGAGGGAAACGCCGTTGCCTTTGCTACGGCAGCAGTTATGGCCTACAGGGCAGCCGGGTATCCGGCCAGATACACAGAGGGTTATCACTTGTCTGATATGGATGCACAGGCAGCTTCCGATGCAGGCGAAAAGGAGGTCATACTTACCACAAAGAATGCACATGCCTGGGCAGAGGTTTATATTGCAGGTCTTGGCTGGATGCCGGTAGAAGTTGTGCCGGGACTGTACACAGAGACTTATACAGATCAGCTGGTTGAAGGGAAGCCTTCTTATCGTGTCAACACAGTCCGTGATGAAAACGGTGCGGATACAACAGATCAGGGTACCGGAAACGGAACAGGAAAGTCTGAAACCAAGGTAATCGAGAAGCATACCTGGAAAACAGTTCCGGGTGTGATCGTCCTGGTTTTATATGGGCTGTTTCTTCTGTATCTTATTCTGGAACTGCAGAGAGCGGCCAGAATAAAAATGCGGAAAAATCTGAAAAAGAAATATGCTGCGAAAGGGCAGCTGGTAGAATGGTATGTAGATGAAATAGAGAATCTTTTTGCCATCGGTGGTGTAAAGGGTGATCTGACAGATCCGACAGCGCTCTTTGAAGAAGTGAAAGTGTGCTTTCCGGGAATCCGCGAGGAGGAATATTTCCGTTCAGGAGGCCTGATCCAGAAATATCGTTTTGGTGGAATGGAGCTTATGCCTCATGAACTGCGGGTGCTCCGTGGAATGACAGAGCGGTTCCGGCAGTGTCTGTATAAGAAACAGCACTTCCCGGGAAAACTGAGACTGCGTTATTTTTACGCACGGTAGAACAGATATCGGATAAAGAAAGGATAACTGATATGATAAATGAAAAAATTGTAATTGAGGATAAAACGGCTGATTATAATGAAGCTTATATTGAAACTTATTTCTGGCAGGAGTCAGAAGAACTTTATCTGGGACAGAAGCGACCTGCGATCGTGATCTGTCCGGGTGGAGCCTATGGTATGACTTCAGATAGGGAAGCGGAGGCGATTGCCGTGCGTTTTATGGGAATGGGATATCATGCAGTGGTACTTCGTTACAGTGTAGCACCTGCCAGATATCCGGTGGCTCTCCGACAGCTGGCAAAAACCGTAGCGCTTCTTCGAAAAAACAGTGAAAAGTGGCATATTGAAAAAGATAAAATCATTGTATCCGGCTTTTCCGCAGGTGGCCATCTGGCTGCTTCCCTGGGAGTATTCTGGAATACAGAGGAACTTGCGAAGATTACGGAAATGGATAACCAGATGATCCGGCCGGACGGCATGATCCTGAATTACCCGGTAATTACCTCCGGAGAATTTGGCCATGAAGAAAGTTTCCGCAATCTTCTGGGAGATCGTTATGAAGAACTGAAAGATCAGATGTCCCTGGAATTCCAGGTTACGGAAGATACACCCAAAACCTTTATCTGGCATACTTTTGAGGATCAGACAGTGCTGTTGGATAATACGCTTCTCTTTGTTCAGGCACTTTATAAAAAGGGGATTCCGGTGGAGTATCATGTTTTTCCACAGGGACCTCACGGGCTTGGTCTGGCAAATGAGCTGACTGCCAACGAAAATGGCAGAGGAATTGTAAGAGCCTGTGAACCATGGAGTGAACTTGCCGGAAAATGGCTGAACCGGGAATTTCCATGGTGGGGCGGCGCAAAGATCGACCGATAAGATGAGACTTGCAGCAGGCGGGAAGACCGGCCGAAGAGAGAAGAGGAATGGAGATGAGAATTAACCGGGATGGACTACTTAACCCATAATGTATCGGTAAATCTAAAAAGAATCCGGAAATCCAAAGGAATGAGCCTGGATGTGGTATCTGAGCAGACCGGAGTCAGCAAAAGTATGCTTGCACAGATTGAAAAGGGAACTGCCAATCCTTCTCTTGGAGTTCTTGGGAAAATCACCAGTGGTCTTCGGATCCGTTTTCAGGAACTGATCCAGGCACCGCCTCTGGATTCCTGCCTGGTGCATGTGCAGGAGATGGTTCCTACCAAAGAGGTAGAAGGCCGGTATAAAGTCTGGACCTGTTTTCCCTATGAAGATAATCAGCTGGTGGAGATCTACCGGATCGAGATTGAAGCCGGACAATCTTATATCAGCGGTGGCCATGGAGAAAAAACAAGAGAATATATTTCTGTGCTGCAGGGGGAGGTAACGGTGGAAGCTGAGGGTGTTTCGCATCTGGTAACAGCGGAAGATGTGCTTCGCTTTGAAACGGATCAGATTCATACATATCGAAATAATGGAAAAGGAAAAGCGGTTTTTTCTGTGACATTTCTGGATTATCACTGAATAATATGTTGCAGCTGCGTCAGATAAAATATCCTTTTTACCGGGAAACTGGTAGAGAGGGTATTTTTTTATATGTGCACGGATATGGCTTGACAATATCTCCCTGATTTTGAATAAACAGTATATAACACTTGACAACAGTTATACACTGTTATATACTGTTTATTAATAGGAGGACAACGATGAATATTATTATCAGTCATACATCTATGGAACCCATCTATGAACAGATCGTCAGACAGATCCGTGCGAAGATCATAGATGGTTCACTGAAAGAGAAAGAACCACTTCCATCCGTCCGGACACTGTCAAGAGAGCTGAAGATCAGTGCGCTTACAGTAAAAAAGGCCTATGATTTTCTGGATGAGGAAGGAATGATCGTTACCGTTCATGGAAAGGGCAGTTTTGTGGCGGAAGCCAACCGGAATCTGCTTCGGGAAGAACGGCAGAAAGAAGTGGAGGCGGATCTGGAGAATGCGATCCAGAAAGGACGGTCAGGAGGCCTTTCTGATGATGAGCTCCGGGAAATGTTTCTTTGTATTTTGGAGGATCTGAAATGAAGAGGGAGGTTCAGATATGTTAGCAGAACTTACAGAGGTCAGAAAACAGTATGGGAATTTTCAGCTGAACTGTACCATGCAGCTGGAAGAAGGAAGGATCACAGGACTGATCGGCAAAAACGGTGCAGGAAAGAGTACCGCGTTTAAAGCGATTCTGGGACTGATCCATGTGGATGATGGGACAGTCCGGATTATGGGACAGTACAGTACCGGACTTACGCCTGCACAGAAAGAGGAAATCGGGGTCGTGCTTTCCGACAGTACTTTCAGCGGATATCTGACTGTAAAGCAGATTTCATATATCATGGAAAAAATGTATCACAGATTTGACAGAGAAGATTTTCTGGAAAAATGCCGGAAGCTGTCCATTCCTCTTAATAAAAGCCTGAAAGAATTTTCCACAGGAATGCGGGCAAAACTGAAAGTTCTTCTGGCACTGAGTCATGAGGCAAAGATGCTGATCCTGGATGAGCCGACTGCCGGTCTCGATGTGGTGGCAAGGGATCAGATCCTGGATCTTCTGCGGGTATATATGGAGCAGGAAGGAAGAGGAATCCTTATAAGTTCTCACATTTCTTCGGATCTGGAAGGGCTCTGTGATGATCTGTATATGATTCATGAGGGGAAAATTGTTCTTCATGAGGACATGGATGTGCTTCTGGATCAGTACGGACTTCTGAAAGTGGAGAAGAAAGATTTTTCGGATCTGGATAAAAGAGGAATTTTCCGGGTGGCAGAAGAATCCTGGGGCTATAGCTGTCTGACCAATGAGAAGCAGTTTTATCTGGAAAATTATCCGGGACTTGTTGTGGAGCGAGGATCAGTGGATGAGATCATCTCCATGATCTCGAAAGGAGAAAAGTTATGAGAGGATTTTTGCAGAAAGATATAGAACTTTTGAAACAGAACCGGTCTTTTCTCGGGCTTGTGATAGTAATGGTTATTTTTTTCGTTTGTATAAGAAATGATGCGTTTGTTATTATCTATCTTGGGATGATGGGAGGTTTTCTTTCAATTTCTACGATTTCCTATGATGAGGCAGACCGCGGAATGGGATTTCTTATGACGCTTCCGGCGACCAGAAAGACCTACGCCATAGAAAAATATATCCTGGGTTATGGTGTGAGTTTTTTGCTTCTTTTGACAGGATTTGTGGTTTCCGCAATTGCAAACCATTTTCATGGTGTGGCTATGGAGCAGGGAGAATGGATGCTGACCTGCGAGACAGGAATCCTGATCGTAGCTTTGATTCTGATTTTGCTGATACCGGTTCAATTGAAGTTTGGTGTGGATAATGGTAGAATTGTAATGGCTGCAGTATTTGGTGGAAGTTTTGGTCTGGCTTATCTGACGGCAAAAGTTATGCAGAATTTTGGCGTGGATCTGGATCAGCTGCTGTATGAGGTACAGAATCTGGGGATTGGAATGATCACCCTGATCATTGTAGTATTTCTTGGGCTTACTTCTTATATTTCCTGCCGGATCAGCATCCATATTATGGAGAGAAAGGAATTCTGATAAATATGGATAAAAATCAGATTTTTATTACCAGTGGTACAGAATATAAAAAAATGACGAAGGAGCTTCTGGAAAAGGCGGATCTTCAGTCCCATATCGGGGACAGAAAGAAAAAGATCGGGATCAAGCCGAATCTGGTTTCCCCGTCGGAGGCTTCCTGGGGTGCGACTACGCATCCGGAGGTGGTTTCGGGAATTATTGAGTATCTGAAGGAGCACGGATTCCGGGATCTGGTGATGCTGGAGGGGTCCTGGGTTGGGGATAAGACCAGAGAAGCTTTTGAGACCTGTGGATTTGACCGGCTGGAAGAGGAGTATCAGGTGCCGTTCTGGGATATGCAGAAGGATAAAGGGGTTTCGGTGGACTGCGGCGGTATGGAGCTGAATATCTGTGAGCGTGTGAAAGAGATTGATTTTCTGATCAATGTGCCGGTTCTGAAAGGACATTGTCAGACAAAGATCACCTGTGCGCTCAAGAATATGAAAGGGCTGATCCCGAATAAGGAGAAGAGGAGATTCCATTCTCTGGGACTTCATAAGCCCATCGCCCATCTGAACATGGGGATAAGGCAGGATTTTATTGTTGTGGATAATATCTGCGGGGATCTGGATTTTGAGGATGGTGGAAATCCGGTTGTGATGAACCGTGTGATGGGTGCCTGTGATCCGGTTCTTGTGGATGCCTATGTGTGTCAGATGATGCATTATGCGGTGGAAGATGTTCCTTATGTGAAGCTTGCGGGTGAGCTTGGTGTGGGATGTTCGGATGTTTCGAAAGCGGATGTGCAGTTTCTGGAGGACGGGGCGGATCAGGTGATGCCGGTGTCCAGGAAGGTTGTGGAGCTCGCCGATGCCGTGGAGGAAGTGGAGTCCTGCAGTGCATGTTACGGGTATCTGATCCCGGCTCTGGAGATGTTGAAGAAAGAAGGGCTTTTTGAGAAGCTGGATGAGAAGATCTGCATCGGACAGGGGTATCGCGGCAAGACGGGAGTGCTTGGTGTGGGGCACTGTACCTGTAAGTTTCAGAATTTTGTGGAGGGATGTCCGCCGCTGGAGGGGGAGATTTATGAATTTCTGAGGGGGTATGTGAATGAACGGACGCCCGGAAAGTGACAGTCCTCCGGGCAGGGCTCCGTCGGGGGATGCTACTAAGGTTGCGGGAGACGGCTAAAACCATCATCATCCCTCCTCCGCAGCAACCCGGAAGACTGTCACTTCCCAGGCTGATGGTTCACCCGAGGGGCGGGAGCGGACGCTAGGCGCCTGTCCGTACGTTTTGGTGAGTTGAGCGTCCGCAATCGGCGCAATCGGCACAGCCTGTCGTCATAAACAAACGCAGAATCCATCGCCCCGTCAAAAACGTAACATAGTCATAACGTACGTTTTATAGCGGGGCCAGAGGGAAGGGGTGCAGGGGAGGGGAAACGGCCTTTCGCAACTACGAGTGCTTCCCCTCCCCTGCGGTTTTCCTAGCGTTTCCAAAACGTAAAAACATTTTTCAAAAATTAAAGACATCTCTTTACAATTTCTACAATCTGCTCCATAGAAAACCGACTGCTGTCAATACAAAGATCATACTGTGTCATATCCAGCCATTTACTATCTGTAAAGTATTCATAATAAGCTTTTCTTTCTTTATCCATTTTTTTGACAAGTTTCCTTGCACTGGCTTCTTCTCTGCCGGTGCGGCGGATCACATTCTGTACTCTTTCTTCAAAAGGTGCATGGATAAAAATCTTAAGTGATTTATCCTTCAGGATATTGGTTGCGCAGCGGCCGACGATCACGCAGTCCTCTTTCTGAGGAAGGGAAAGAATGATCTTTCGCTGGAGATCATAGAGTACATCGTTCATTGGTACAAAGGAGAAATTATCTGTGAACTGCAGCTCGCTGTCAACGGGGAATACCCACTGGCTGGCTTTTTTCTCATCTACTTTTGCCAGGGTGTCGAAGGGAATATTGTTTTTCTTGGCAGCCATGTCGATCAGTTCTTTATCATAAAAACCGATGTCCAGGTTTTCTGCCAGAGTCTTGCCGATGAGGCGCCCGTTGCTTCCAAACATACGATTGATAGTGATAATACGTTTTGCCATAATGAATACCTCCTTTATCTCAGGCCGGAAGCAGGAAGGTCTGTTTTCCGGCGTTTTTTCTTATTTCTTTTATAACATATTTCCGTAAAAAATACCAGAAAATAATGTAAATTATTTAAAATAATATTTAAAATACACAAAATAATATAAAAACAGACAGAAAACTATATTCAATTAACTGTATTTGCGTATGAAAAATACTTTACCTTTTTCACCGGGTTTTCACAGATCACACAAAGTCTCTACATATTTTTCCATTAAGATATTTTTAAAACAGAGAGAACATACATGGCATATTTGGAGGTTGAAGGAATGAAACGACGGCGTAAAAAGATTATGTTGATCATCCCGGCGGCAGTTATCTGCGTGGCAGGTGCAGGATGAGATTTCCCAGCTGGATGAGAGCATTCAGGAATACCAGGACAGTGACGAGGAGAATGTGATCGAATCTTCAGTCAGCGGTCGTGTAAAGAAGATCAATGTATCTGCCGGTTCTGATCTTTCGGACATCATGGTCAGTGACGGTGCGTTGATGGTGCTTTCTCTGGATGGAAAAATGGCAGTTTCTCTCAGCGGAGTATCCGGGGTATCTGCAGGAGATTCTGTAACAGTAACATTGTCTTCTGGCACGCAGGTGACAGGAACTGTGGATTCTGCCAGTGGAGAAGACTGCGTGGTTACTCTTACTGATAACGGAACAACATATGGTGATACAGTTATCGTTACAGACAGCAGCGGACAGGAGCTTGGAAGCGGGGAGCTTACGATCCACGAACCACTGGAAATCACAGGGACTTCCGGTACCGTTTCCGCAGTGAATGTTTCCGAAAATGCAAGTGTTTCCGAGGGAACAACCCTGCTGACTCTGGAAGGAAGTGCCAATGAGACACAATATCAGGAACTTCTTGCAAAACGGGAGGCAAGGACAGCAACCCTGAAAAAACTGATCCAGCTGAAAGCAGATCCGGAGATCAAAGCGGAAATTTCCGGAACAGTTCAGAGTGTGAATGTTTCCGCAGGAAGCAGTACAACAACGGATAGCAGCAGCGGAAGTTCTTCCGGCAGCAGTTCTTCCGGAAGCTCCGGAAGCGGAAAGACGGTTTCGCAGATGTCGTATGTAGTATCTGGAAGTGATACAACTGCGGGAAACGCCGTACAGCTGATTTCACTGGGCAGCACTACAAGCATTGCAGCGATAGAAGCAAATGTAAACGCAAGCGTGGTTCGATGCAGTGATACAGGTGCAGCTGTTTCCTCAGACAGTGTGACAAATATAGCTGATAGCAATCTGAACAGTCAGGAAACCGGAGAGACAGAAGAGATCATCAGCCTTCAGACAGATACAGAACAGCAGGCAGAGGCTGTTGCTCTGGCGCCATCCGATACAGACTTTTCTTCAGATGTTGGCGGAGAAGGGGATTCTTCCGGCGAAAATACATCTGAAACATCCACAACTCTGCAGTTTGCCATTGCCACAGAAGGCACCAGCACAGCATCCTCGCTTGTGATCGCTGCTCCGGTAACCGGGCAGACGCCTGTTACGTCAGTAAGTGCGACAGATGGAAGTTATACAGGTACGGTGGCATGGAATCCGGGAGATGACAGTTTCCAGGAAAAAACAGTGTATCAGGCAGTGGTTACTCTTACTGCAGGGGATGGCTATGTTTTCCAGGCTGGAAGTGTTTCCGGAATTACTTTGGGAACCGTTTCCGGCATCTGTGTTTCCCAGGATGGAAAAAGTATGTCTTTCCAGATTACATTTCCGGAGACTGCGGCAGAGAC
Organism: Blautia sp. HA9023; assembly: GCF_056504095.1. Lineage (NCBI taxonomy): Bacteria > Bacillati > Bacillota > Clostridia > Lachnospirales > Lachnospiraceae > Blautia > Blautia sp. HA9023. Next base: position 130,788 of record NZ_JBWLUR010000003.1, read on the forward strand.
AGAGGATATAAAAAAAGATGATTCCGGTGACGGAAAGACTTCGGATTCCACAGATAACGGAAAGAACGCCGATGATAACAAAGATAATGACGCAGATCAGATCACGGATAGAGCAGCGGGTCAGACAGGGAATAATTCCGGCCAGAATGGCACAGGTTCCACTTCTTCCAATGGAAAGGATTCCTCAGATAATGGAACAAACAGTACCAGCGAAACGAATGGAAATTCCACACAGAGCGGAAACGATCAGTCAGGAAACGGTGCCGGTACATCCGCGAACAATATTTCGGGATCTTCTTCCGGTGCATCTCAGACGGAAGATACCCAGGAGACAGATTCTTCCGCATCCACATCCGGTACAGAACTTTCCACATCGGAATACAGCACAGATGTTGCGCTTTTTACCATTTCGCCAGATGACACCATGACTCTGGAAGTCAGCGTGGATGAACTGGATATCAATTCTGTGGAGATTGGACAGGAAGCAGCAGTTACCTTTGATGCTATTGAAGACAAGGAATTTACCGGTGAAGTTACAGAGATAGGAAATACTGCATTGGTCAATGGCGGCGTGGCAAAATATACGGTATCTGTTTCTGTACCAAAAGATGAAGAGATGAAGCAGGGAATGAATGCCTCGGCCACGATCACCATTGAAAATCGTGAAAATGTAATCACCATTCCAGTCAATGCACTGCAGGAAAAAGGAAATAAAGTTTTTGTCTATACAGAGAAAGACGAGGATGGAAACCTTTCCGGCGAGACAGAAGTAACCACAGGACTTTCCGATGGAACTACCGTGGAGATCACAGAAGGACTTTCTGAAGGAGATACCGTATATTATAACAAATCAGGAAATACGGATAGTGGAAGCGGCAATGATTCTAGTATGCCTGATGGTATGGGCGATTTTGGTGATATGAGCGGCGGTCCTGGCGGGAATTCCGACTCCGGAAACAGCGGAGGCCCAGGAGGAAACGGCGGAGGTCCGGGTGGAAGCGGAAGTTCCGGCGGTAACGGTGGCGGCACGCCTCCGAATATGTAAGGCGGTGAAACAATGGACGGAATGATAACATTAAAAGATGTATGCAAAACTTACTGCATCGGAGGAGATACAGTTCATGCTCTGGATCATGCAAATATGGTGATACGGGAAGGGGAATTTGTCAGCATCATCGGACCTTCCGGAAGTGGAAAATCCACTATGATGAATATTATTGGCTGTCTGGATACCGCAGATGAAGGGACTTATATCCTGGATGGGATTTCCATTGAAGATTATACAGAGCGGGAGCTGGCAAAGATCCGGAATCATAAGATCGGATTTATTTTTCAGAGTTTTAACCTGCTCCCCAAACTGACAGCAGAGGAAAATGTGGAACTGCCGCTGATCTATCAGAAAATTCCCAAGAGTGAGAGGAAACGTCGCGTGAAAGAAGCTCTGGAAAAAGTAGAACTTTCTCACAGAATGGGACATCGGCCTACAGAGCTTTCCGGCGGCCAGCAGCAGAGGGTGGCTATTGCAAGAGCACTTGTGACCAGGCCCTCTCTGTTCCTGGCAGATGAGCCCACAGGAAACCTGGATTCTTCTACAGGAGAAGAGATCATGAAACTGTTTCACGAACTTCACGCCAATGGAAACACCATCGTACTGATCACTCATGACAACGGAGTGGCAGATGAGGCAGAGCGGAAAATTTTTATCCGTGATGGAAAAGTCAGCGAGGTGAGCTTATGATCTTTCAGAGTATGAAAATGGCGTGGCACGCAGTGGTGTCCAACAAACTGCGTTCTTTTCTCACCATGCTTGGCATCATCATCGGGGTGGTGGCACTGATCGTACTGGTATCCATTGCCAACGGAGCGACATCTTCTGTGACGGATCAGATCTCCAGCATGGGTTCCAGCTATCTGACGGTGACCATTACCGATGATAAGGGAAATCCGCTGCGCCTTAAGGAACTGTCGGATTTTTGTGAACCGGAGGAAGTGGATGAAGTGGCTCCGGTTTCCTGGACCAGCGTTACCGCAAAAACAAGTTATTCCAACGGAACCATGACACTGACCGGTACAACAGGAAGTTATGCGGATATCCAGGGACTGGAACTTTTCAGCGGACGTTTTCTCAAACAGACGGATATTGATAACAATTCTTATGTAGTTGTGATCACAAAAGATACGGCAACGGAACTTCTTGGACGTGTAGATGCCGTAGGGGAGAGCATCAAATTAAATGGGAAAAGTTTTCTGGTCGTAGGAGTGCTCTCCGACAGCACCTCACTGACTCAGGGTGCGGCAGTGACCGGCTCTTCGGATTCGGACGATTCTGACAGCTCCTCCTCTTCGGTACAGCTGGAGGGATATATCCCGTTTTCTACCATGACCAGACTTGCGGATAATGTTCTGGATGTGACTATGTTTTACGCATCCGGAACCGATGAGGACAGTCTGGAACCGGCGGAAAATGCTCTTACGGAACTTCTTATGGAACGTTTTGGAGAGGACGAGGATGCTTTTTCCATTGTGGACCAGTCGGAGATCATGGAAGCCATGTCCAGTGTCACCAATACTATGTCACTGATGATCGGAGGGATCGCGGCTATCTCGCTGCTGGTTGGTGGAATTGGAATCATGAACATCATGCTGGTATCTGTGACAGAGAGGACCAGGGAGATCGGTATCCGAAAAGCCATCGGTGCAGGAAGAGAAACCATCATGCTGCAGTTTCTGATCGAGGCGCTTCTGGTAAGTTTGATGGGATGCCTTGCGGGAATCGGTCTTTCCTGGGTGATCCTGAAAGTGGCAGCTGTGGTGATGAAGAATTCCATGAGTTTTACCATGGATATGAAAGTGGTCTGGCTGTCTGTGGCATTTTCTGTCCTGATCGGTGTGCTTTTTGGTCTGTATCCGGCCAACAAGGCAGCATCCAAGAAACCGATCGATACGCTCCGGTATTCCGGTTAATAAAAATTTTGCCAGATTAAGACTGTCGTCAACAGCCTGCCCGGGCAAGAAGAGATATGATAAAAACGTGATTTGTACGAACGGGATTTTTCCTGTCAGAACAAATCATGTTTTTTTATCTGGAAATCCGCACATTGATAAGGTATAATCTATAGCAGTTAAGAGCGTGTTCCTGCCGGGAGTGGACAGAACTGCTGACCAGGGAACTACCAAGAAAGGGATGACAGTAAATTTGAACATCGTGGAGAAATGTGTTTCATGCCTGGATGTAAAAGAATCCTATGATCTGGCCAAGCGCATGGAACAGGAAAAAACAAATCCGGTTCTGGGATACCGCACCGCAGGTTCCCTGGCAGAACGGAAAACCGGAGATATGCTTTTAAAAGAAATGAAAGAAGCAGGCCTCACCGAGGTAGAGAAAGACAAGATCCGTGTGGATGCATGGGAATTTAAAAAAGCGGTGATGCGCTACCGTGACCAGGAGGGAACCGTGCATGAGATCCAGCTTGGTGCATACCAGACGGATTTTAAGACCGATGGCTTTCAGAAATTTGACCTTGTATATCTTGGAAAAGGTACTGCTGACGAATATAAAAATATCGATGTAAAAGGAAAGCTGGTTCTTATCGAGATCAACCAGAGAGAAGAGTGGTGGATCAATTATCCGGTGTATCAGGCTCACTTAAAAGGCGCGGCAGCTCTCATTGCCGTACAGAGCAGAGGGTACGCACAGATCGACGATACGGCTTTGAATGCACAGGACATTGCAGGACCTTCCAGTGCTCCGGCTTTTTCCATGTCCAGAGCAGATTTTCTTAAGATCCGCCGTCTGATGGAAGAAAAAAATGAGGACGGAAAGAAGATTCCAAAGATTTCCGTGGAATTTGACGCGGACACAGAGGTGATTAAAGACCAGTATACCTATAATATTGTAGGAAAAATCCCGGGAACCAGTTCCGATTCCATGATCCTTTTAAGTGCCCATTATGATTCCTATTTTGAAGGATTTCAGGATGATAATGCGGCCGTAGCAATGATCATCGGAATTGCCCGGGCTCTGATCCACGGTGGATACAGACCTCGCCATACCATTATGGTATGTGCTCTTGCAGCAGAAGAATGGGGGATTTCCGACACAAAATATGACTGGTCCACAGGTGCTTACCGCCAGGTATTTGAGGCGAGACCGGAGTGGCAGGGGCACGTGATCGCAGATCTGAATTTTGAGCTTCCGGCTCATGCACACAGTACCAGAGATGCAGTACGATGTACCTATGAGTATGCGGATTTTGTGCGCAGCTTCGTGGATGTTGTGCAGATGCCGGAGGGGATTTATCCGGAGGGCATGACCACGTTGTATCCCATTGAAACCTGGTCTGATGATTTTACCATGGCTATTTCCGGGATCCCGTCCATGGTCAATGATTTCAGCGGTGGTCCGTTTATGGAAAATTATTATCATTCCCAGTATGATAACCAGGATGTTTATGAGGAAGAAGTATATAAATTCCACCACGAATTTTATCTGAGGCTCCTTCTTGCTATTGACAGTCTTGCACTGCCGCCGATGGATTTCGGACGGGCACTGGCCGGTAGTATTGAGAGCTTGGATCTGGATCTGTGTATGCAGACCGGCGCCAACGGTGTTCTCCTTCTGGAAAAAACAGAAGAAGCGAAAAAAGCAGCTGCCATTCTTTCAGAGCAGGTGCGCCGCTTCAACAGCATTCCGGAAGAAAAACGTGACTGGAAAAAAGCCGATGCCATCACCGAAAAGCTTCTCGGTGTATTTCGGAAATCCCAGGATTATCTGGTGCGTCTGGACTGGGATGACAATGTGATCTTTCCCCAGCAGGCCGTCCAGAACAATCTTTATGCACTGAAAGAAGCCATGGAATATCTGGAAAAAGGAGAGATTGCGCCTGCGCTGGAATCCTTTTACAGTATTGATAATAATTGTTATGCATTTCAGTTTGAACGGGAAGTTTTTTATCATTTTACAGAATATATCATGAAGCAGTCCCCGGATCGTCTGATGTGGGGAAAAGGCCGGATCATCCATCATGAGAACCTTTATGACCTTGTGGAAAGCCTGAAAGAAAAGAAACCGGGTGACAGCCTGGAGGCAGAAAAACAAAGCCTGAGGGAAGCCTGGGAGAGGCAGAAGCAATATTATGTGGATGATATCGGATATCTGATCCGCACAGCGGAAAAGCTTACAGATCTGATCTGCGAGGTCAGCGATATGTTTGAAAAAGGAACAGAATAAAACCATACCTGGAGGAAAGAATGGAAAGCCATAATTTATACCGAGTGAAAGAAGAAGATCTGGACAGGTTGATCCGGATATTGACCGTATGTTTTTCGGAGGATCCTCTGTATCATGCACTGATCCCGGACAGGGATACCAGAGAACGTCTGATGCCGGAGCTTTTTACCTGTGATCTTACGGAGTTTTTTGAGACCTGTGAGATCTATGCAGACAGCAGTGAGCTGAACAGCATCCTGGTAGTATCCGACGGAACGGAGCATGAAGCAGCCTTACATAATCTGATGGTGGATTTTTTTGCCCTTCTGAAAACAGATGGCTATCTGATAAAAGAGGATCCAAGTCTTGCGACCCTGCGGAAATTCATCCAGGGAAAAGATTATCTGAATTCCAGCTGGACTTCCCAGCTTCATACAGCAGAAAGACTTCATGTGATCTATCTGGCTGTGGCGCCGAAGATGCAGCATCATGGTCTTGCTGAGAAGCTGATGGATGAGGTGATCGATTATGCGGACAGGCATAAGCTGATGATCTCTCTGGAAACTCATAATCCGGCAAATGTTTCCATGTATGAGAAATTCGGATTTAAATTATACGGAATTGTACAGAAAAAAGGATTTGATCTAAAGCAGTACTGCATGATCAAACAGGCATAAGGAGGAATTAAAATGGAACGAAAATGGTGGCATGACAAGGTGGTATATCAGATATACCCCAAAAGCTTTTATGATTCCAACGGAGATGGGATCGGGGATATCCCGGGAATCATCAGCAAGCTTGATTATCTGAAGGAACTGGGAGCAGATATCCTCTGGCTTTCCCCGATCTATAAATCTCCACTTGCAGACCAGGGATATGACATTGCAGATTATTATGCGATTGATCCGCGGTTTGGGACCATGGAGGATATGGACCGGCTGATCGCAGAAGCGAAAAAAAGAGAGATGTACATCCTTATGGATCTGGTGGTAAATCACTGCTCCGATGAGCATGAGTGGTTTCAGCAGGCCATTAAGGATCCGGACGGAAAGTATGGAAATTTCTTTTATATCCGGGACAAAAAGGATGACAAGGCTCCCTGCAACTGGAGGAGCTATTTCGGTGGTCCGGTATGGGAAGAGCTTCCGGGACATCTGGATAAACAGTATCTCCATGTATTCCACAAGAAGCAGCCGGATCTCAACTGGGAGAATCCGGAGGTAAGAGAGGAAGTCTACAAAAACATCCGCTGGTGGATGGAAAAGGGGCTTGGCGGATTCCGTATTGATGCCATTATCAATATCAAGAAGAAGCTTCCGTTTTCCGATTATCCTGCCGATCGTGCAGACGGGCTCTGCAATATCGAGAGGATGCTGGAGGAGGCAGAGGGAATCGGAGAATTCCTGGGAGAGATGGCTGAGAAGTGCTTTCATCCCTATGATGCTTTTACTGTAGGAGAGGTCTTCAATGAAAAGGAAGATGAGATCAAAGACTTCATTGGAGAAAACGGATATTTTTCATCCATGTTTGATTTTGAGGAAACCTGTTATGGAAAGAGCGCGAATGGCTGGTATGCATCCAAACCGTACCTGAGTCCGGAAGAGTATAAGAAGTGTATTTTCCATACTCAGAAAAAGATCGGGGATACCGGTATGATCTCCAACATTATTGAGAATCATGATGAGCCAAGAGGTGTCTGTCACTATATTTCTCCGGAAGACCGCTGCCCGGATTCCAAAAAGCTTCTGGCAGGTATTTATTTCCTGCTGAAGGGAATTCCGTTTATTTATCAGGGTCAGGAGATCGGTATGGAGAATATGGAGTTTACTTCTATGGACCAGATCGATGACATCAGTACCATCGATGAATACCAGGTAGCACTCCGTGCCGGATGCAGTGAAAAAGAAGCTCTTGATGCTGCTTCTGCATTTTCCAGAGACAATGCCAGAACTCCGGTACAGTGGAGCGCAGAGAAAAATGCAGGATTTACAGAAGGAGAGCCGTGGCTTGGTGTCAATCCCAATTATAAGGAAATCAATGTAGAGACCCAGTTAACGGACAGTGACTCCCTCCTTTCTTTCTACAAAAAGCTGACTGCACTGAGAAAAGCTCCGGAATATAAAGAAACCCTTGTATACGGAACCTTCACTCCATATCAGGAAGAACGGAAGAATCTGATCGCCTATACAAGAAACGGTGAGAAGGATCTGCTGATCCTGGGAAATATGCAGGCACAGTCTCAGAAGGTATCTCTTTCCGGAGAAATGAAGAAGGTGCTTCTGAATAATCAGGAAACAGCGGAGATCACAGGAAAAGAGATCATTTTGAAACCGTATCAGTTTATCGTTCTGGAGATCGCTGACTGATACGGCGTCAGAACAGCAGCAGAGAAAAAACAATAGCTATTTAGCTGACGGTCTGTTAAAATAAATGTCTGGCTGAAAAAACAGCCGCGATGAAAGAGAATGAGAATTCAGAAGGGAATAAAGTATGCTGAAGATAAAGAATTACGTAAAGGCAGAAAGCCTTGAACAGGCATATGAACTGAACCAGAAAAGAACAGCCTGTGTGCTGGGCGGTATGGTTTGGCTGAAAATGGGAAACCGTAACATCATGACAGCCATTGACCTGTCAGATCTTGGGCTGGATACCATTATGGAAACGGAAGAAGCGTTTGTGATCGGCTGCATGACACCGCTTCATGCACTGGAAACCCATAAAGAGCTGAATGCCTATACGAACGGTGCCATCCGGGAAAGCGTGCGGCACATTGTAGGCGTGCAGTTTCGAAACTGTGCCACAGTGGGGGGGAGTATTTTCGGAAGATTCGGATTTTCCGATGTGCTGACCATGTTTCTGGCACTGGATACCTGGGTGGAGCTGTACAATGGCGGAACCATTCCGCTGGCACAGTTTGCATCCATGGAAAAAGATAACGATATCCTGGTAAATATCATTGTGAAAAAACAGCCGCTGAACACGGTGTACTTAAGCCAGCGGAACAATTCCACAGATTTTCCGGTAATCACCTGTGCGGCATCTCTGATTGACGGAGAAGCAAGAACTGTCATTGGCGCCAGACCCGGAAAAGCAATGATCGTAGAAGATGAAGAGGGGATCTTAAAAGATTTTGCACAGATGGATGCACAGCAGAAAAAGGAGGCAGCAGCTTCTTTTGCCGCATATGCGGTGGAACATGTTCCTACAGACAAGAACATGCGTGCTTCAAAGGAATACAGAAGCCTTCTTGTGAAAGTCCTTACGAGAAGAGCCTGGGAAGAGATCGGAGGTAGAGCAGAATGAATATCACTTTCTGGCTGAATGGTGTAAAACGGCAGGCAGAGGTACGTCCGGATGAACTGCTTCTGGATTTCCTGCGGAAAAACAGCTGTTACAGCGTAAAACGTGGCTGTGAGACTGCAAACTGTGGTCTCTGTACTGTGCTGATGGATGAACGTCCGGTACTGTCCTGCTCCATGCTGGCTGCCCGCGCAGATGGGAAACGGATCGTGACTCTGGAGGGAATGCAGGAGGAAGCAAAGGAATTCGGAGCTTTTATGGCCAATGAGGGAGCAGAGCAGTGCGGCTTCTGCAATCCGGGATTTATCATGAATGTGTTTGCCATGTTAAAGGAACTGGATGATCCTACAGAAGAGGATATCCTGGAGTATCTTTCCGGAAATCTGTGCCGTTGTTCGGGATTTGTGGGACAGACCAGAAGTATCTTGAAATTTCTCGACTATAAAAAAGGACAGGAGGAAGGAAAATGAAATACGTAAACAAGCCGGTACCAAAAACAGATGCCATGTCGCTGGTAACCGGAAAACCGGTCTATACCGATGATCTTGCACCTTCTGACTGCCTGATCGTCAAGATTTTAAGAAGCCCTCATGCCAATGCATGGGTGGAAGAGATCAAAACAGATGCTGCAAAGAAGATCGAGGGGATCGCCTGTGTTCTCACCTATGAGGATGTTTCACACAAAAGATTTACCCTGGCCGGACAGACAGCACCGGAGATCAGTCCCTGGGATCGTTATATCATAGATAAGCATGTGCGTTTTGTGGGGGATCCGGTTGCCATCGTAGCCGGTGAGACAGAAGAAGCAGTAGATAAAGCCCTGAAGCGCATTAAGGTAAAATATCGTGTGGAGGAAGCAGTTCTGGATATCCACACAGCCAAGGATAATCCGATCCTGGTGCACCCGGAGGATGACTGGTATATGCCGATCCCGGCCGGCGGAGATAATAAACGGAATCTCTGCTCCTCCAATGTAGAAGAAGTGGGTGATGTGGACGCCATGCTGGAAAAATGTGCGTATACAGTAGACCAGGTTTACCACACAAAGGCAAATCAGCAGACCATGATGGAGACCTTCCGTACCTACTGTTATATGGATCATTTTCAGAGACTGACGGTGGTTTCTTCCACACAGATCCCGTTCCATATCCGAAGGATCGTAGGAAATGCGCTGAATATTCCGTCTTCCAAAGTCCGTGTGATCAAGCCGCGTATCGGAGGGGGCTTTGGTGCAAAACAGTCCTCTGTCAGTGAGGTTTTTCCGGCACTGGTAACCTGGGTTACCGGACGTCCGTCCAAGATCGTTTTTTCCAGAAAGGAATCCATGATCGCATCTTCTCCGCGTCATGAGATGGAGATCCATATCCGTATGGGTGCGGACGAAAATGGTATCGTAAAGGCCATCGATCTTTATACCCTTTCCAATACCGGCGCCTATGGAGAACATGGACCCACAACGGTCGGACTTTCCGGACATAAATCTATTGCGCTGTACCGTCACACAGAAGCGTACCGTTTTGCTTATGATGTGGTTTATACCAATATGCAGGCGGCAGGCGCTTATCGTGGCTATGGTGCCACACAGGGTATTTTTGCTGTGGAGTCCGCAGCAGATGAGCTGGCTCATAAGATGGGTATGGATCCGGTAAAATTCCGTGAGCTGAACATGCCTATGGAGGGAGAGGCGCTTCCTGGATATCCGGATGTACCAATCAACGGCAGCTGTACCATGGATAAATGCCTTGCCCGTGCAAAGGAAATGATCGGATGGGATGAGAAATATCCATTCCGTGATATGGGTAACGGCAAAGTACGGGGTGTCGGCATCGCTATGGCCATGCAGGGCTCATCTATTGCAGGGATCGATGTCGGCGGAGCAGACATTAAATTAAATGAAGACGGGTCTTACACCCTGGCACTTGGCTGTTCTGATATGGGAACCGGCTGTGATACCATTCTTGCTCAGATGGCAGCAGACTGTCTGGATACCGATATGAAAAATATCGTGGTGTTCAGTGTAGATACGGATATTTCTCCTTATGATTCCGGTTCTTATGCATCTTCCACAACTTATGCCACCGGAAACGCGGTGATCCAGGCCTGCGGAGAACTCAGAAAGAGAATTCATGCTTTTGGTGCACAGATGCTGGGGGTATCTGCGGAAGAATCTGATTTTGACGGAGAAAAAGTCCGCACAGAAGATGGAAAAGAGGTAACGCTGCAGCAGATCGCAGGAAAAGCGACCTGTGGAGTCTGCAGTGAGCTTCAGGTTGTAAAAGAATATTCTTCTCCGATCTCTCCGCCACCGTTTATGGCAGGAGCTGCCGAGGTGGAGATCGACAAAGAGACCGGACAGATTGACGTTATTGACTATGTAGGTGTGATCGACTGTGGAACCCCGATCAATCCGAACCTTGCCAGAGTGCAGGCAGAAGGCGGTATCGGTCAGGGTATCGGAATGGTCCTGTATGAGGATGTGCAGTATACAGACAAGGGAAAGATCCGGAACAATTCGTTCATGCAGTATAAGATCCCCAACCGTATGGATATCCCGAAAGTACGGATCGAGTTTGAGAGCAGTTACGAAAAGACCGGCCCATTCGGTGCAAAATCCATCGGTGAGCTTGTAATCGATACACCTTGCCCTGCGATTGCCAATGCCGTTTACAATGCAACCGGTGTCCGTGTCCGTGAACTCCCGATCACTCCGGAAAAAGTTGCGATGGGAATTCTTGAGCAGGAAGCCGGAGAGAAGAAATGAATATGGTGATCAAATGTCTGCTGGCAGCTTTATGGCTGCTGGCAGTTCCGTGGGCGGCCGGAGGGGTAGTCCTCTGTAAAAGTAAAAAAAGTTCGATGGGAATGAACCTTCTTGCAGGATATCTTATGATGTTTTCCTTTGCAGAGATTTTGGCGCTGGCGGCAATCTGGGCTAAACTGCCATTGCATGTCCTGAAATACAGTCTTGCCGCTGTAATGGCATCAGCTGCTGTTTTGGGGATTGTCCTGGCACTGGTAAAACGGAATGGTTTTACGGGAAATGGTGAGAAGACGGGCAAAATGTCTTTTTATTTTGTTGTAGCTGCAATACTGATCTTACTCCAGCTTGTGGCTGCTTCATTTTTGGCTCATATGGATGCGGATGACGCTTTTTATGTGGCAACAGCTACAACATCTGTCCATACGGATACCGTTTTTTCCATTAATCCGTATACCGGATATTCCTATACACGATTACCAAGCAGGTATGTTCTGTCGCCGTTTCCGATATTTCTTGCAGTGATCAGTTCTCTTGTAGGACTTCATCCGGCAATTGTGGCGCATGTGATATTTCCTGTAGTCTTTATTTTTATGGCATATCTGGTTCTGTATCAGTATGCGAAACGGTGGTTTCCGGAGGATGAACATGCGAGGGGGATCTTTATGATCTTTTGTGCGGTACTGATCTGGTTTTCGGCATATTCCGTTTATAATTCTGAGAATTTTCAGATGATCCGTATCTGGCAGGGAAAAGCATGCCTGGCATCGGTTTTTCTACCTCTGCTTCTATATCTTGGCATAGGTATCATTCTGGAAAAAGAACAGGAATATTCATGGCTGCTGCTTTTACTGGCAGATATTTCTTGCTGCCTCCTTTCTTCCATGGGAATTATTCTGGCCTGTATGATGCTGGTGATCCTTCTGATCATGGGACTGGTACGGTTTCACAGTCTGCAGAAAGCAGCATGTACGGCTTTGTGCTGTCTGCCGTCGCTGCTTCTTGGACTTGTGTATATTATGATCCGATAGGAGAAAATAATGAAAGAAATAATTGCATGGACAGTTAATGTGTGGAGGATGTACTGGGGAAATGGCTGGATACCGTATCTTCTGGCTCTTGGCGGAGCATGTGCACTGATTTTTGGGAAAAAGAAAAAAAACAGTCTCAGTCTGGTTTTATATTCCGTTTTTCTTCTGGTATTGTTTTTCTGTCCGTTTTCCGGACGGGTGATTATGAAATGTATAGGAAAAATCGTGTACTGGCGTGTTTTGTGGCTTTTACCTACGGTTCCGCTGATCGCAGGCGGTTTTACAGAGCTTGTCCGAAGAAGTCGCAACCGGATCGTGCAGGTGATCCTGGTGCTGGTTTTGACAGGAGTTATTGCTGCTTCTGGGACCGGAATGATAAAAGCAGGAAATTTCGAAAGAGTTTATAACCGCCAGCAGGTACCGGATCAGATCGCAATGATCTGTAACCGGATCAATGAGGACAGAGAAGGAAAGAAAGTGCGGATCGCCGCAGATGAATATACGGCATCCTATATCCGGGTGTATGATCCTTCCCTGAAAATGGCCTACGGACGCAGAGGGGATGGTGCTGTAGGTAAGAAGGCAAGAGTTCTGTATAAACAGATCACTTCGGAAGTCCCCGATGGAAAAAAGACTTCCAGCCTGGCAGATGCCGTTCACTGTACATATGTGGTGATGGTACCTCCGGATGAAAATTTTGTTCTGGATATGGTGGCCGGCGGCTACCAGGTTCTGGATACGGTAAGTCCGTATTATATATTTTCGTGTGATAAATATAAATGAATATGTTTCTGGTACAGTTTACTTCAGAATCTGTACCGGAAATAATATGAAATGTGTGATGAATGTACACTGTTTAAAAAAATCTTTACAATTTTATGTTTATGTGCTACAATCAAAGACAGTGTAAGCCAACTTTGATAATTTCATACCTGATTTAGAAGTTATGTTTTTCATTATGCACCTGTAGCTCAGTGGATAGAGCAGTGGTTTCCGGTACCATGTGCGGGGGTTCGATTCCCTTCAGGTGTGCTACCCGGAACAGTGGGAATTGTTCCGGCGTGTTGTTATGATAAGGAGGACAAGAACTTGGATGATTTCAGAGAATGGTTATCAGATAACCTTCGCTATTTTATGTTAGGCGGAGCAATTCTGGTGATCGTGCTTGTTCTGATCTTTGGCGTCCGCGCCTGTGTTGGAGGTAAGAAGGGGAATTCCAATGAAGATCAGAAAACAGCCCAAAGTAACCAGGAAAATGATCCTTCTTCTCCGGCAAATGATGGGGAGACAGACGAGAAGAAAGACGCCAGTCCCGCGACAGATACGAATGCGGAGACAACCATGGAAAAAGCCAGCACGGAAGTAACCGAGCTGATTCAAAGCTATTATAAAGCTTTTGGGGAAAAAGACATTGCAACACTTAAGACAATTGAGGACGGATTTACACCGGCCGATGAGTCACAGATTAATTCAAGGGATTATATTGACGGGTATGAAGTACAGGATGTTTACGCAAAGAAGGGACTAACGGACGGTTCGTATGTCGTCTATGTGGTTTTTAACTATATCTGTACAGGAATTGAGACTCCGGTTCCGGCACTGAGCCAGTTTTATGTGGAAACTGACAGTGACGGAAATCTGAAGATCAAGGGTGGAGCTGATGAAGACGCAGATATCAGTGCATATGTGAAGAAACTGGAGTCAGAGAAAGATGTTCAGGATCTTATTGCGAAAGTGAAGGCTGATTATGAAGCAGCACAGGCAGGAGATTCCTCTCTGGCAGAATTTCTTCAGGGCCTGGGTGATGATGCCAGTGCTTCTGCAGATGCAGGAACAATGCTTACAGTCACAGAAGATTGTAATGTTCGTGCTTCCGCAGATCCAGAGGGTGAAGTTATCGGTGGCTTTTCTGCAGGAACGGAAGTTGAAAAGAAGGGGCAGGAAGGTGACTGGATACAGGTCGATTATGATGGACAGACCGGATATGTACACAGCAGTCTGTTGGAGTAGAAATGTAATAAAAATGCAGGTTCTTTTGAAGAGCCTGCATTTTTTTTGCCATGCTGATCTTATTTTTTCAGAGAACCATCTGAAGCGAATGTGTACTTTTGACCGTCTATCGTAATGGTGCCGGTCTGCATGATTCCGTCTTCGTCCAGATAATAGCGCTTTTTGCCTGTCTCAAGCCAGCCGGTCTGCATGATCCCTTTTTTGTTGAAATAATATCTGTGGCCATCGGTATCTGTAAGCCAGCCTGTATAGGCCTTTCCATTTACCATAAATTTCCAGTTTGTTCCATCTGCTGTCCAGGTTCCACTTTCCGCTTCAGGAGAAACATTTTCTGCATCCTGTTCTTTGACAGGGGTTGGAGATGGAGTGGCAGAAGGTGAAACAGAGATGTCGGTACCAGATATATTCAGCTTAATGTTCTGGTCTTTGTCGGAAGAAAGAACAGCAATATCGCCTGTATTTTCTGCGATTACAGAAGTATGGCTGTTTCCGAACGGTCCAGCAGATGACTGGGTAAAAAGAAGTCCACAGATCAGACACAAAATAATAATAATAAAGATCAGCAGTCGGTTCAGATGAGGTGTACGGTCTGACATGATTTTCCTCCTGACTGTTACATTTTTGTTTATCATACAATACCTGTCAGAAAAATACAAGGAAAATAACCGGTTGCGAATACCAGGGAAAAAATATATAATAGAATAATGGACGAAAAAATCAGAATTAATAAATATTTAAGTGATGCAGGTGTCTGTTCAAGAAGAGAGGCAGACAGACTGACGGAGGCTGGACGGGTAACTGTTCGTGGAACAGTCGTTTCCACAGGAGAAAAGATTTTTCCGGATGAGGAGATCTGCATTGACGGGAAACCAATAAAGAAACAGGAAAAAAAGATTCTGCTTCTTTTTCATAAACCAAGAGGGATCGTCTGCAGTACCAAACAGCAGCGCAATGAAATGACAGTGACAGAATATCTGAACTATCCGGTGAGGATCTATCCTGTAGGACGTCTGGATAAAGAGTCAGAAGGCTTGCTTCTTCTGACCAATCAGGGAGATCTCGTGAACCGTATCATGAAAGCGGGAAATTATCACGAGAAAGAATATTGTGTAACAGTGAATAAACCGGTAACAGAAGCGTTTATACAGGGAATGAGCAGTGGAGTGCCGATCCTGGGCACAGTTACACGTCCCTGTAAAGTCATAAAAACCGGAAAGAACAGCTTCAGGATTATTCTTACGCAGGGACTGAACCGTCAGATCCGACGTATGTGTGAATATTTTGGATATAAAGTCACAACATTAAAAAGAGTTCGGATCATGAACCTGCATATTGACGGGCTGGAAGCGGGGAAATACCGTGAGATCAGGCCGGAAGAGAGAAAACAGCTGGAGGAAATGCTTTCCTCCGCAAAAACAGAAAGAAAGACGGAGGAAGGCCATGAACGAAACATCCATAAAAAGAATGAAAGAGCTGGGAAAAAAGCTCCGGGAAGCGTCCAGGGCGTACTATCAGGAAGACAGGGAGATCATGCCAAACGTGGAGTACGATGCTCTGTACGACGAACTGAGCGCACTGGAAGAAGAGACAGGAATCGTTCTGGCAGACAGTCCGACCGTTAATGTCGGCTATGAAGCGGTAGATCAGCTTCCCAAGGAAGAACATGAGAGACCGAATGCTTTCTCTGGATAAAACAAAGGATCGGGAAGCACTGCGGGAGTTTGTCGGAGAACATCCAACGCTTCTTTCGTGGAAACTGGATGGACTTACGATAGTGCTCACCTACGAAAACGGAGAGCTGGTAAAGGCAGTTACCAGAGGAAATGGTATTGTGGGAGAGGTCATTACCAACAATGCAAGAGTTTTCAAAAATATTCCGCTTAAGATTTCGTTCAGAGGAAGATTGGTACTTCGCGGAGAAGCGATCATTACGTATTCCGATTTTGAGAAGATCAATGAAACGATCGGTGATGCAGATGCCAAATACAAAAATCCCAGAAATCTCTGCAGTGGTTCCGTGCGTCAGCTGAATAATGAGATTACGGCAAAGAGGAATGTACGGTTTTATGCATTCTCTCTGGTGAGTGCAGAGGGTGTGGATTTCCAGAATTCCAGAGAAGTGCAGTTTCAGTGGCTGAATGCCCAGGGATTTGATGTGGTAGAGTACCGTAAAGTTACAGCAGATACTCTGGATGAAGTTATGGATTATTTTGCGGAAGCAGTTACGAAGAATGATTTTCCATCAGATGGACTGGTGGCTCTGTATGACAATATTGCCTATGGAGAATCTCTTGGAACTACAGCTAAATTTCCCAGAAATGCCATGGCATTTAAATGGGCAGATGAGATGCGTGATACGAAACTTCTGGAAATTGAGTGGAGCCCGTCCAGAACAGGCCTGATCAATCCGGTAGCTGTTTTTGAACCGGTAGAACTGGAAGGCACGACGGTAAGCAGGGCCAGTGTGCATAATATCAGCATTATGAAAGAGCTGAAACTTGGAATCGGGGATACGATCCGTGTATACAAGGCGAATATGATCATTCCACAGATCGCGGAGAATCTGACAGGAAGTAGTAATGCACCGGTTCCGCATATCTGTCCGGCGTGTGGACAGGAAACTGTTGTGAAGAAAGAAAATGATGTGGAATGTCTTTTTTGCGTTAATCCGGGGTGCCCAGCCAAAAAAATCAAGTCTTTTGGCCTTTTTACCAGCAGAGATGCAATGAATATCGACGGACTTTCAGAAGCGACACTGGAGAAATTTATCGCCCGTGGTTTTATTCACGATTTTGGTGATATTTTTGA
This sequence comes from Blautia sp. HA9023, assembly GCF_056504095.1. NCBI lineage: Bacteria > Bacillati > Bacillota > Clostridia > Lachnospirales > Lachnospiraceae > Blautia > Blautia sp. HA9023. The sequence goes on from NZ_JBWLUR010000003.1 coordinate 147,904, forward strand.
GATCAGCCGATACCGGGATGAAATTGTAGAGATGGAAGGATTTGGACAGAAATCCTATGATAATCTTATAGAAAGCCTTGAACGGGCGAAAGAAACAACGCTTCCGAGAGTGATCTACAGCCTTGGAATCGCAAATATTGGACTTGCCAATGCAAAAGTGATCTGCCGCTATTTTAATAATGATCTTGAAAAGATCCGTCATGCCAGCCTGGAAGAGATCAGTGAAATTGATACGATCGGACCTGTGATCGCCGGAAATCTGGTTTCCTATTTCCAGGATGAAGAGAATAACCGTCGTCTGGATCATCTTATGAGCTTTTTGCATATTCAGGATGAAGGACCGAAGCAGGAACAGATTTTTGCGGGAATGAATTTTGTGATCACGGGAAGCCTGGTACATTTCGGAAATCGAAGTGAAGCCAAAGAACTCATCGAGTCTCTGGGTGGCAAAGTGACGGGGTCTGTGACCAAGAAGACAAATTATCTGATCAACAATGATATTCAGTCCAGTTCATCCAAGAACAAAAAAGCCAGGGAACTGGGAATCCCGATCCTTTCAGAAGAAGATTTTCTGAATCTTGTGGGAAAGCAGTGATTATGATAAAAACTGCGGGAAATGCGGATTAAAGATATCTACATTACGGTAAAAACAGCAGAGCGGTTTCTATATAAAAAATAAGAAAGACCGCTTTACATATATAAAGGAGGGCTAACAATGCCGATCAAAACACAGGGGGATCTGCCAGTAAAGGAGATCCTTGAGAGAGAAAATATATTTGTGATGGATGAAAAACGTGCCATGCATCAGGATATCCGTCCAATCCAGATTCTGATCCTGAATCTGATGCCTCTGAAAGAGGAGACAGAACTGCAGCTTCTGCGTTCTCTTTCCAACACACCACTGCAGGTTGATGTGACTTTTATGGCTGTGGAGAGCCATGAGGCGAAGAATACTTCCCTCAGTCATCTTAATAAATTTTATGAAACATTTACAGACATAAAGAAACGTAAATTTGATGGAATGATCATTACCGGAGCACCAGTTGAACAGATGCCGTTTGAAGAAGTAGACTACTGGAAGGAACTGACGGAAATCATGGGCTGGACAGAGAAGCATGTAACTTCTACCATTTTTCTCTGCTGGGCGGCCCAGGCGAGCCTGTATTATTTTTATGGTCTTGAGAAAAAACCTCTGGATAAAAAAATGTTTGGCCTTTTCTGGCATAAAGTATTAAATCGAAAGATTCCGCTGGTGCGTGGCTTTGATGATGTGTTTCTTGCACCTCATTCCAGACATACGGAAGTTCCTATTGCTGATATCCATGCATGCAAAGATCTAACGGTACTGGCAGAGAGCGATGAGGCGGGGTTGTTTCTGGCAATGGCAGAAGGTGGACGTAAGATTTTTGTCATGGGACATCCGGAATATGATCGTGTAACTCTGGATGGAGAATACAAACGTGATCTTGCCAAGGGACTCCCGATCGACATTCCCAAAAATTATTACCAGGACGATGATCCAAATAACAAGCCATTGCTTACCTGGAGAGCACATGCCAACAATCTGTATACAAACTGGCTGAATTATTATGTATACCAGAGCACCCCATACGACCTGTATGGCACACCGGATTTTAAGGAACTGTAAGAGGGCTGAAACCCGCATGGTTGAGCTGAGTGAAAAAACAGAAACTTTACGCAAACTTTATTTGCTTATTTAGAAAAATGGTGCTATAGTAAAGTTGGTCCTGACAAACGTATTGTTTACAGATTTCAGTCGATGGCCGGCAGGACTACTTTACTGATGGATTCGGCCATATTCTGAATCATGAAAGAAGGAAGAGGGAAAAATTGCGTAAAAAATCACATATACTGTTAGGCAGATACCTGGCAGACCAGATGTCCGAGGTGTATAGCCTCCAGCAACACAGAAAAGCGTTTTGCCTGGGCAATATTATGCCGGATCTGAGACCGTCGTTTCTTACTACCAGACATGAGTTTTTTGGAACATTCAGTCAGCTTCAGGAAAAGATGCGGGAATTGATTGAGCGAAATCCGGAAGAAGATAATGCCAGAGTTTACTGGCGCAGATTCGGAGAGGTCATGCATTATATGGCAGATTACTTTACTTTTCCTCATAACAGAACATATAAAGGAAGTCTTGCAGAACATAATTCCTATGAAGCGGAACTGAAGAATTGTCTGAAGGAGTGTATCTTAAGTGGAAATGCGGACAGCCAGCTGGAAGAGGCGAAGCATTTTGACAGTTTTGAGGAACTTGTGGGATATATCCGCGAGAGGCATGCGTGCTATCTGGAGAGCCCTCGTTGTATTGCAGATGATATCCGCTTTATTCTTCGAGTGTGTTATCAGGTAATACAGGGGATTTTTCAGCTCTGTCTCAGAAGACAGTTCCATATGGAAGGCCGGCCGGTAACGGCAATCTGACAGTATACGACAAAAAGCTGCTGCGCGAAAGCGTTGCAGCTTTTTTGCAGTACGAAAATGTTCTTATAAAAATGTGAATAAAAAGTGAAAAATAAATAAATTGACAAGGATATCCCGGCAGAACGGTTGATTTCATAAAATTCCTATGCTAAAATAAGTGGAGTTAAACTTTAGGTTATCTAAAATGGTTTAAGGCAGACCTTTATTATAGGGGAAGTAAAGGGATGTTCAAGGAAAGAAGGGAGCATCTTAATAAATATGAAAAACAAGTACCTTAATAAGTTTTTATGCATCACGATGATATCAGCTATGGTACTGGCAGGCCCAGCCGGGGTCAGAGCTGCTGACATGGCAGAAACTGTTGCGGCTGATGAGGGGAGTTCTGAGGGCAGTGAGGAAGTGACAGAACCGGAAATTCCTACGGATCCGGAACCAACAGAAACACCAGATCCGGAACCGACGGAAACACCACAGCCAACGGAAACACCAGATCCGCAGCCAACAGCAACGCCGGAGCCAACAGCAACACCACAGCCGACGTCAACGCCGGAACCAACAGCAACACCGGAGCCAACAGCGACACCGGAACCGACAGCGACACCACAGCCAACAGAGGCACCGCAGGATGATACCAGGGTACAGACAGTTATAGATATGATCAATGCACTGGCAGGAAAGATGATCACAGCTGATACAAAAGATGAGATTGAAGCTGCACGAGCTGCTTATGATGCACTGACTGATGCAGAAAAAGCTAAGGTTACGAATTATTCTGTACTGACTGATGCAGAGCAGAAGCTTGCAGCGATATTACAGGATAAGGATAATAAGAATAATTCCAATAATGGAACTACAGATATTACAGATGGAAATAATGCTACGGCTACTCAGATCGGAGATCCGGTTTATGTGACAAACATGGTCTCCAACCTTCACGCAGGTAAAGATTTTTATCTGGACAGCCTTAAGAATAATTATAATCTGACATTTTCTGATGATTTTGCATCTGTTATGGATGAAATCGAGAAAGAATATAAAGAAAAAAATAAACTGACCGATGATACACTTCTGGTATGTAACTGGCAAGATATCCTGGCTGTTTATATTTATCAGCAAAGTAAAAGCGGTAAGACATCTTTTACAATGGACTCATCCTGTAAAGCAGATTTGTCCAAGATCTTTGAGGAAATGAATCCGATCGTCAGAGATAAACAGGATATCACCAAGGTATCTTATGGAAACCGTAAAATCAACTATTATATTAAGAAGAACAACATTGCGAAGCAGGATAGAACCGTTCTTAAGAAATATGTAGAGACAGACTGTAAACTTCTTTGTGCGGTTGTTACTGCATCGAAAGGTTTTGTCCGCGAGAGCGTTGGCGATAACGTGTCCGAGGACCGTGTAGATGTTATTGCGGCTGCTTATTCTCTGGTAGGTAAAGTTGGATATTTCTGGGGTGGTAAGTCTACTGTCCTTGGAGAGGATCCGAGCTGGGGAACCGTTGAGAAAGTCTCAGCAGATGGAAGCAAGAGTTCAGGAACTTTGCGGGCGTATGGTCTTGACTGTAGTGGTTTTGTTACCTGGGCAGTGATCAACGGTTATCAGGATCAGGGAATGCAGGCGGCAGTTGGTGACGGAACTTCCGATCAGTGGGAGAAAGCGAATGTTGTCAGCGAGGCAGATGCACAGCCGGGAGATCTTGTATTTCAGAGAGGACCTGAAGCGGGCAGTGACAACCATGTTGGAATTTTGTGTGGCAAAACGGATTCCGGAGACTGGATCGCGGTACATTGTTCTTCCAGTAAAAATGGAGTAACAGTAGGTGAGGCATACAGCGCAAGCTTCCGTTATATCAGACAGCCGGCGTTCTATTCTGATACAGCAGTAACTGAGTCTGGCAGTGAAAATGCAGAAAACACTACGACAGAAGATGGCACGAATAATATTCTTACAGATGTTGTGAAGTCAACAGCACTGAAAGACGCACTTTCATCCAATGATACTCTTTCTGATAATCTTCTTGAGGACTTTAAAAACAATTCTCTGCAGGAAGATGAGGATGAAGATGAGATTGAAGATCTGACTCTGGATCCGGAATCTATCGATGATGCGGTAGAGACTTTTGATGACGCAGAAGCATTGGAATTGGAGAATTAAGAGACAGCAGATAAATAAGGGCAGTCTCCTGCGGGAGGCTGCCCTTTCTGACAATCGGTATTAGGATATTAAGAGGATAAAAAATGAAAAAGGGATTTTTTTGCCGGCTGGTGGTAATTTTGACCGTATTATCTGTTATGTTGCAGCCTTTTTACGTTCGGGCCGGAACATTGGATCAGATCCGTTCTATTGCGAAGAGCGTTTTGTCGGGAGAACCGGAAGAGGTAGAAGAATTACGTCAGATGGAAGTGGCACAGAGTGAGGAAGGACATCAGGAATATTATTTTAAACAGTTAAATGAAGAAGAACAGAGAGTTTACAGAGAACTCCTGAAGGGCATTCGCGCACGGGAAAAGGACTTTTATCTGACCCTTTCCCAGGATGACAGTATTGACAGATGCTATCATGCGGTTCTGAAGGATCATCCGGAGATATTCTGGGTGCATAACCACGAAAAAATTTATAAAACAACTTATTCAGACAGTGATTACTGCACTTTTACCCCGGGATATATTTATACAGAAAGTGAGATCAGTGAGATTCAGAATGCCATGGAGGCTGGATTTCAGGAAGTAAGCAGTCTGATTCCGGCAGATGCCAGTGATTATGAAAAAGTCCGCATTGTTTATACTTATGTGATTGATAATACCCAATATCAGGCAAGTGATGACGATCAGAGTATTGCAGGTGTCTTCTGGAAAAAAGAGGCAGTTTGTGCGGGATATGCAGGTGCAGTTCAATATCTTCTGGAAAGAATAGGCGTTCCGTGCATTTATGTAGATGGAAGCACGCAGGGAAGTACAGAAGGGCATGCATGGAATATTGTAAAACTGGATGGAGAGTATTATTATGTAGATGCTACTAATGGCGACCAGCCGGATTTTCTTAATGGGAATGCTGCACAGCTGGAAGAACATAAGACGATTATTTATGATTATCTTTGCCCTTTTCCAGAAGAATACGAAAAAAAATATATAAGATCGGAGGAACTTACTGTTCCGGACTGTACTGCAAAAGACATGAACTTCTATGTTCTGAATCAGGGATGTTTTGACGGATATGACTGGGAGACTATTTATGATTACTGCAAAATGCGTTTGGATAATGGCGCTGCGGTAGTTCGATTTAAATTCAGCAATCAGGAGGCATTTGCTGCAGTCTGCAATGAACTTCTGGATAATGGGGAAGTGCAGAATGTAGCTCAGTATTATATGAAGCAGAATGGCCTTGGGCAGGTGGAATACCATTACGGCGTGCTGGATAATTTTTATACCATATATCTGATTTTCTGAATAAAGATCATGAAGTGATCGGCAGATTTTCAGGCAGAATAATGAATTCAGGAAGAGAGGAGTAAGCGAATGAATATGGATATGTTATCGAGGGTGTTTGACATTATACAGAGGACAGGAGGTATGGAACAGATTGGACAGCTTATGATGATCGTATATGGAGTGCTCTGTGTGTTTGGACTTTTGAACTGTATTCTCGGGTACCGTATCTTACGTTTCTGGATGATGATCTTTGGCTTCCTCATTGGTGCAGGTGCCGGTTTTGCCGCAACATATATATCAGGTGTGCAGGATAAAATGATAATTGCAGGGGCCATGGCCGGATTTGGCATTGTACTGGCGATAGTTTCATTCCTGGTCTACAGAGCAGGTATTTTTGTACTGGGATTTGGTATCGGAATATCTTTGAGTATTTACCTGATCCATCCAACCAGTTCTTTTTCCTTTTTTCTCTGCATTCTGATCGGTGTAGGACTTGGTGCACTTGCCATGCGTTATGCAAAAGGTGTGATCATTATTGGAACCAGTGTTCTTGGCGGAGTTCTAGCTGGTTTATCCATCGCTCAGATGGGAGGCCTTGCACAGTTTCCTTATGGAATTGGTATGGCTGTGGGAATTGCACTTCTTGGTATGCTGATCCAGTTTGCCATTAATAAGGACAGAGATGAAGAGGAGGAGAGCGAAGACGAGGACGAACCCTACGAAGAGGAGAGGAGCAGAAAAAGAAAGAACATATCGGAAAACAGAAACCACGATTTCGGATATGCACCGGATGATCGTGGAAGAAAGTCCGCAGGTGGATATCGGGATGACCGGACGGGTAATTCAGACACAGAGGTAAGGCATTCCCGAAAAACTTCCGGTCGGGATGGAAGATACGGGGATCGTTCAGAACGTAGAGATTCTGCGGATGAGCGAAGAAGGAACAGAGGCGAAGACAGCAGAACCCCTGCCGGCAGAAAGGCAGGAGGCAGAAGAGAAAATCCAAACAGTTCTTCTGACAGCCGAAGAGGTGGAAATTCCAGAAACAGTTCCTACAGTGGAAGGAGATCTGCTTCTGACAGAACTACGTCTTCAGAACGCAGGAGGGCAGGTACCTCTTCAAAAAGTTATTCACCTGATCCTGGAAGAGGTCGCAATTCTTATAGTGCCAGGAGCCGAAGGTATAACAGAGAGTCCGGTTATGAAGAAATCGATATGAATGAAGACTATGATCCATATGATATTCCGGACAGGGAAGAGGCACAAAATCCAAATACATATGCTGAATTTGAAAAACAGCAGCAAAGAAGACGGCAGATGGACATAGAAAATATGGCAGATCTGGATCCGGAAGATTATGACGAATGGGAAGATAAGTAAGAGAAAACCTGAGGAGTGACAGAAATGGGAAAAGAAGCAAAGACCAATGCGATGAGAATGCTTGACCGGAAAAAAGTAAAATATGAGGCGATCACATATGACTGTGGAGAATTTATAGATGGGATCCATTGCGCGGATCTTACCGGTGCGCCTCATGACCAGTCTTTTAAAACACTGGTCATGGAAGGAAAGAGCGGCGGCTATTATGTATTTGTGGTACCGATTGAGAAAGAAGTAGATCGTAAAGCGGCAGCGAAATCTGTTGGAGAAAAGACAGTAGACATGATCCACGTAAAAGATCTTACGAAGATCACAGGTTATATTCGAGGCGGGTGCAGTCCGCTTGGAATGAAAAAGAATTATCCAGTTGTGTTTGATCAGTCAGCGGAGAATTTTGAGGAAATTTATGTGAGCGGCGGAAGAGTCGGACTCACTCTGAAAGTTCCGCTTAAAGACCTTCTGGATGTGACTCAGGGGAAACTTGCTCCGATCACAATGGAGTAAAGGATTGCTAAAAAGAAATACTAAAAAAGCTTCTGCCGCAGGAAAACTTGCGGCAGGAGTTTTTTTACGGATAAAAATCCCCTGCATCTGCTTTTGCATAAGCAGGCAGGGGAAGTGCATACATCAAAATTGGTTATGAAAGATTTAGTTATCCTGAGCGTCTTCTTCATTAACCTGGAAGACGTGACGCTTCTTGGCCATTTCATCGCTGGCAAGATATTCATCATAAGTTGTGATTTTATCAACCAGTTTGCCGTTAGGAAGAATTTCCATAATACGGTTTGCGGTTGTCTGTACAAACTGATGATCATGAGATGTGAAAAGGATTACACCCGGAAATTTGATCAGTCCGTTGTTAAGTGCAGTAATGGATTCCATATCCAGATGGTTGGTAGGCTCATCCAGGATCAGAATATTGGCTCCGGAGATCATCATCTTGGAAAGAAGGCAGCGAACTTTTTCACCACCGGAAAGAACACGGACACGTTTTACACCGTCTTCACCCGGGAAAAGCATACGACCAAGGAATCCACGGACATAAGTTGCGTCCTTAATCTCGGAATACTGTGTCAGCCAGTCTGTAATCGTGAGGTCATTATCAAATTCCTGAGTGTTGTCCTTCGGAAAATATGCCTGGGAAGTAGTGACACCCCATTTATAATTACCTTCATCCGGCTCCATCTCACCTGTGAGGATCTTAAAGAAAGTTGTGATCGCCTGCTCGTTGGCACCTACGAAAGCAACTTTATCCTCGCGACCCAGTGTGAAGGAAATGTTATCCAGAACTTTGACACCATCAATTGTCTTGGAAAGATTTTCAACCATAAGAACTTCATTTCCGATCTCACGGTTTGGACGGAAGTCGATATATGGATATTTACGGCTGGAAGGACGCATGTCATCCAGCTGGATTTTTTCCAGAGCACGTTTTCTGGAAGTTGCCTGCTTGGATTTGGAAGCATTGGCGCTGAAACGGGAGATGAATTCCTGAAGTTCTTTGATCTTTTCCTCTTTTTTCTTATTGGCTTCTTTCATCTGTTTGATCAGAAGCTGGCTGGACTCAAACCAGAAATCATAGTTTCCGGCATAGAGCTGAATCTTTCCATAGTCAATATCAGCAGTATGTGTGCAGACTTTATTCAGAAAATAACGGTCATGGGATACTACGATGACGGTATTGTCAAAGTTGATCAGGAATTCTTCCAGCCATTCAATAGCAGGAAGATCCAGATGGTTGGTAGGCTCATCCAGAAGAAGGATATCCGGATTTCCGAAAAGAGCCTGTGCAAGCAGGACCTTGACTTTCATACTACCGGTAAGATCTGCCATCTGTGTGTAGTGGAACTCTGTGTCGACACCGAGACCGTTGAGAAGAGTGGCGGCGTCGGATTCTGCTTCCCATCCGTTCATCTCTGCAAATTCACCCTCAAGTTCGCTGGCACGGATACCATCTTCGTCTGTGAAATCCTCTTTTGCGTAGATGGCTTCTTTTTCTTTCATGATCTGATAAAGCCTTTCGTTACCCATGATAACGGTATCCAGAACAGGGTAGGCATCATATTTGAAATGATCCTGCTGCAGGAAAGAAAGTCTCTGTCCAGGTGTGATTACGATATCACCTTTCGTTGGTTCGAGCTGGCCTGAGAGGATCTTGAGGAATGTAGATTTTCCTGCGCCGTTGGCGCCGATCAATCCATAGCAGTTGCCTTCTGTAAATTTGATGTTAACGTCTTCAAAAAGTGCTTTTTTTCCAACACGCAGTGTGATGTTGTTTGCTGAAATCATATCATACCTCTTTTTTCATTAATAAAAATCGTTTCAATTACATAGTATAACATTACAATCGTTTCCTATTGTACCGTAAACTGAAAAATTTGCAAGCTGTATTTTTCTTTTTTACATAAATAGAGGGAAAACAGCGGGTTTACAATGGATTACAGGAAAATAATAACCTTTTATTATTGAAAAAAATGCGTTATACTGACGTATATGATAAACAGAGCAGCCCGAAATCAAGGATGTATCCTGACACGAATGAAACACCCGGGAACGTGTCGGTACAGACAGGGGCGGAAATTATCATAAATCAGCAGCTTAGTTGAACAGAAGAGAGGTTAGAGATGTTTATCACCAGAGAAAGCGATTATGCGATGCGGGTTGTCCGCGCATTGATGGGGGAGACGCGTTTAAGCGTCAGTGAGATCTGCGAGAGGGAGGCGATTACAGCACCTTTTGCCTACAAAATACTGAAGAAACTTCAGAATGCGGGAATTGTGGAAGGATATCGCGGAGTTCATGGCGGATATGCCCTGAAGAGAGATCCTGCGGATCTGACATTATATGATATATATAGTGCGATTGATTCCGACATGTCGATCATTGAGTGCCTGAATGGAAAATGTGAATGTTCAAGAAACGGCCAGGACGGTGTGCCATGTTATGCTCATGACGAACTGAAAGAGATTCAGGGACAGCTGTGGGCGATGCTCCGGCGGAAATCCATGAAAGATCTTTTTGAGAAAGAGGAGCAGTAAACTGCTGTGACAGGCGGAAATAAGCGTATGATAAGATAATAAGAAGAGCGGGGAGGGAGCAATGAAAAAGTTTCTGACCGGCTCTTTTTTCTTGTCAAAAAGATAACAACGTTTGTACATGATAATATACAAAAAACAGCGAAAGAAAATGGACATAACTGGGAATCTATGCTATAATAACCAATGGAATTTTAGGCCCTTGACAGCCTAAAAATATATTTTCAACAAACCTTTAAGGAGGAATAAACAAATGGCAAGAAAGATGAAAACCATGGATGGTAACCATGCAGCCGCTCATGCATCATATGCTTTTTCTGATGTAGCTGCTATTTACCCGATTACCCCTTCATCTGTAATGGCTGAGGCAACAGACGAGTGGGCAACTCAGGGAAGAAAGAACATCTTTGGACAGGAAGTACAGGTTACAGAGATGCAGTCTGAGGCTGGTGCAGCAGGTGCTGTTCACGGTTCTCTGGCAGCAGGTGCCCTGACTACAACCTACACAGCTTCCCAGGGTCTTCTGCTTATGATCCCGAACCTTTACAAGATTGCTGGTGAGCAGCTTCCGGGAGTTATCAACGTATCTGCCCGTGCACTTGCTTCCCACGCACTTTGTATTTTCGGTGACCATTCCGACGTTATGGCCTGTCGTCAGACTGGATGTGCAATGCTTTGTGAGTCTTCTGTACAGGAGGTTATGGACCTTACACCGGTTGCTCATCTTGCAGCAATCAAAGGAAAAGTTCCGTTCATCAACTTCTTCGACGGATTCCGTACATCTCATGAGATCCAGAAGATCGAGACATGGGACTATGAAGATCTGAAAGATATGGCAGATATGGATGCTATCGCAGAGTTCCGTAACCGCGCTCTGAACCCGAACCATCCATGTCAGAGAGGTTCTGCACAGAACCCGGATATCTTCTTCCAGGCAAGAGAGGTATGTAACCCATATTATGACGCTCTTCCGGCAGTTGTTCAGGAGTATATGGACAAAGTTAACGAGAAGATCGGAACAGACTACAAACTGTTCAACTACTACGGAGCTGCTGACGCTGAGCACATCATCGTAGCTATGGGTTCCGTAAACGATACCATCGAGGAGACAATCGATTACCTTATGGCAGCTGGTAAGAAAGTCGGTGTTGTTAAAGTTCGTCTTTACAGACCATTCTGTGCACAGGCTCTTATCGATGCAATCCCGGATACAGTTAAGCAGATCTCTGTTCTTGACAGAACAAAAGAGCCAGGAGCTCTTGGCGAGCCTCTGTATCTTGATGTTGTTGCAGCTCTTCGCGACAGCAAGTTCAGCGATGTTAAGATCTTTACAGGACGTTACGGACTTGGTTCCAAAGATACAACACCTGCACAGATCGTAGCAGTATATGAGAACACTGAGAAAGAGAAATTCACAATCGGTATCGTTGATGATGTTACAAACCTTTCTCTTGAGACAGGTGCACCACTTGTTACAACACCAGAGGGAACAACAAACTGCAAGTTCTGGGGACTTGGAGCTGATGGTACTGTAGGTGCTAACAAGAACTCTATCAAGATCATCGGTGATAACACAGACATGTACGCTCAGGCTTACTTCGATTATGACTCCAAGAAGTCCGGCGGTGTTACAATGTCTCACCTTCGTTTCGGTAAGAAACCGATCAAATCCACATACCTGATCCACAAAGCAAACTTCGTTGCATGTCATAATCCGTCCTATGTTAACAAATATAACATGGTACAGGAGCTTGTTGACGGAGGTACATTCCTTCTGAACTGTGCTTGGGATATGGAAGGACTTGAGAAACATCTTCCAGGACAGGTTAAAGCTTTCATCGCTAACCACAATATCAAATTCTACACCATCGACGGTGTTAAGATCGGTATTGAGACTGGCATGGGACCAACACGTATCAACACAATCCTTCAGTCCGCATTCTTCAAACTTACAGGAATCATTCCTGAGGAGCAGGCTATCGAGCTTATGAAAGCCGCTGCTAAGGCTACTTACGGACGTAAGGGTGATGACGTTGTTAAGAAGAACTGGGCAGCTATCGATGCCGGTGCTAAACAGGTCGTAGAGGTTCAGGTTCCGGAGAGCTGGAAGAACGCTGAGGACGAGGGACTCTTCATGTCTCACGCATCCCACGGTGCTCAGGAAGCTCAGGACTTCGTAAACAACATCCAGTGCAAGATCAATGCTCAGGAAGGTAACAGCCTCCCGGTATCTGCATTCAAGGATTATGTAGATGGTACAACACCATCCGGAACAGCTGCATATGAGAAACGTGGTATCGCAGTTAACGTTCCTGTATGGGTTCCGGACAACTGTATCCAGTGTAACCGTTGTGCATATGTCTGCCCGCATGCTGCAATCCGTCCGGTTGCCATGACAGCAGATGAGACAGCTAACGCTCCAGAGGGAATCAAGACACTTCCGCTTACAGGAATGAAAGACTATACATTCACAATGACTGTATCCGCTCTTGACTGTACAGGATGTGGTTCCTGTGCAAATGTCTGCCCAGGAAAGAAAGGCAACAAAGCTCTTGAGATGGCTCCACTTGAAGCTAACGCAGGAGAGCAGAAATACTTCGATTACGGTGTAACACTTCCTCAGAAGGAAGACGTTATCGCTAAATATAAAGAGACAACTGTAAAAGGCAGCCAGTTCAAACAGCCACTCCTTGAGTTCTCCGGCGCTTGTGCAGGTTGTGGTGAGACACCATACGCTAAGCTGATCACACAGCTCTTTGGTGACAGAATGTACATTGCAAATGCTACAGGATGCTCCTCTATCTGGGGTAACTCTTCACCATCTACACCATACACAACAAACGCTAAGGGACAGGGTCCTGCATGGTCCAACTCTCTGTTCGAGGATAACGCAGAGTTTGGTTATGGTATGCTTCTTGCACAGCGTGCGATCCGTGGCGGTCTGAAAGAAAAGATTGAAGACCTTGTAGCTAACGGAACAAACGAGGACGTTAAAGCAGCTGGTCAGGAATGGCTGGATACTTACGCTGTAGGCGCAACAAATGGTGCAGCTACAGAGAAACTCGTTGCAGCTCTTGAGGCTTGTGGATGTGACAAGGCTAAAGAGATCCTTGCACAGAAAGACTTTCTCTCCAAGAAATCCCAGTGGATCTTCGGTGGTGACGGATGGGCTTACGATATCGGATTCGGCGGTGTTGACCACGTTCTCGCAAGCGGACGCGACATCAACGTTATGGTATTCGATACAGAGGTTTACTCCAACACAGGCGGACAGTCTTCCAAGTCTACACCGACAGGTGCGATCGCTCAGTTCGCAGCAGGCGGAAAAGAGACTAAGAAGAAAGATATGGCATCTATCGCAATGAGCTATGGCTATGTATACGTAGCACAGATCTCCATGGGTGCTGACTTCAACCAGACTGTAAAAGCAATTGCAGAGGCAGAGGCATATCCGGGACCATCCCTGATCATTGCTTATGCTCCATGTATCAACCATGGTATCAAGAAAGGTATGAGCAAAGCTCAGACAGAGGAAGAGCTGGCAGTTAAGTGCGGATACTGGCACAACTTCAGATTCAACCCGGCTGCTGAGAACAAGTTCAGCCTTGATTCCAAGACACCGGATATGGAGAACTATATGGACTTCCTGAACGGTGAGGTTCGTTACAACTCTCTGCAGCGTCAGAATCCTGAGAAAGCTGCTAGACTGTTCGCTAAGAACGAGTCTGAGGCTCAGGCTAGATATGAGTATCTGCAGAAACTTATCACTCTTTACGGAGCAGATAAGAAAGAAGACTAATTACTGATCAATAGTTACTGTTTATACAGTGTGCTTGCTGATTAAGCATTAGGTGACAGGCCTGCGGTGTTTAGCGCACCGCAGGCCTTTTTCATATACAGGAGAGATATACAACATGAGAAGATTTTTTTCGAAGGAGAAATCCAGAAAAGAGAAAAAAGCAGATTTTTATATTCTGTATACGATAGTTTTTGCAGTGATCTCACTGTTTATTTATGGCTGTTTTTATTTCAACGGAAAATCACTGATCTGGAGCCATGACGGTGTTCCGCAGCATATTAATGCACTTGCCTATTATGGGAAATATCTGCGGAATGTACTGAAAACACTGGTAATAGATCATAAAATTTTCTTCCCTATGTGGGATATGCATATTGGTTTCGGATCTGATATTCTGACAACACTTCATTATTATGTGATCGGTGATCCCCTGACATTACTTTCTGTATTTGTACCGGAAAAAAATACGGAGATTTTGTATGAGATTCTGATCTTTCTTCGAATCTATCTTGCGGGAATCACATTCAGTATTTATTGTTTTTACCGCAAGAATCCGAAACAGGCCACATTTATCGGAAGTCTTGTTTATATTTTTGCGGGATGGACGATCTATGCGTCTATGAAACATCCTTACTTTTCCAATCCTATGATCTACCTGCCGCTGGTTCTTATGGGAATTGAAAAAGTTTATAAAAAAGAGAAGCCGCACCTTTTTATCTGTGCGACGGCTGTAGCGGCAATGTCAAGTTTTTATTTCTTTTATATGATCAGTATCTTCATGGTGCTGTATGCGGCATTTCGGTATTTCGGTTTATTCCGGAAACGTTCCGTGAAAGATGTATTTCAGTGGTTCCTGAAATTTACAGGTTTCTATCTGGTGGCACTGATGATCGCTGCGACGATTTTTTTGCCTGTGGTGATGACTTTGTTTGGAACAGAACGTTTTCAGGCACAGAATTATGTCCCGTTATTTTATGACCGCATTTACTACGAAAAATATCTCGGCTGTCTGATTGGTGAGAATATGATCCAGTGGGGAGTTGCTGGATATTCCGCAGTTGCCATGGCAGGCGTGTTTGTGATTTTTTCCAAAAGAAAAAAATATACAGGACTGAAACTGGGATTTGTACTTTTAAATCTGTTCCTGCTGATTCCTTTTGCAGGACATGTGCTCAATGGATTTTCCTATGTATCCAACCGCTGGATCTGGGCATATGGAATGCTGATCGCCTATATTCTGGTGCAGGCATATCCGGAACTGTTTGCCTTACAGATACAGGAAAAAAGACGGATTTTTATTATGCTGCTGGGATATTGTGTGCTTGCACTTTTTTCGGAAACAGCCCGTACAGAGCGGAATATCATGGCTGTAATGTTGCTGGTTCTGGCTGTGTTTACAGTAGTTTCCTATGGAAATATTTTTGTGCAGGGAAAATATCTCTGTGGAATGATCGTTACTGTACTGATAGCAAGTATTCTTTTGAATGTGTCATATCAGTATTCTTATGAAAAAGATTATCTGTCAGAGTTTGAAGAAAAGGGCGGAGCACTGGAGGCACTGCAGTCCGGGCCGGATAAAGCGATCCAGAAGCTGGAAGATTCTTCAGTCAGCCGTTATGATCAGTACAAAACGGGCTCTTACGTAAATACTGCCATGTATATGGGAACTAACAGTACTTCTTATTATTTCAGTGTGGCCAATGGAAATATCAGTCGTTTCTTCGATGAAATGTACCTGAATACACCATGGGATTATCATTACAATAATCTGGACGGAAGGACCATTTTGGACCGTTTAGCTGCTGTGAAATATTTTGCCATCAAAAAGAACGGATATGGCTACGTTCCTTATGGATATGATCAGGAAGCTGTTACTACAAAGAAGTACAGGATCTACGAAGATGAGGATGCGCTTCCTCTGGGCTATACGTATGATACCTGGATCCCAAGGGAAAAATATGAAAAACTTTCTGTAACAGAAAAACAGCAGGCTCTTCTTCAGGGAGCTGTCATTGAAAGCAGCAGCCTTCCGGAAACAGACCTTACCTTTGATGACAAGAAAGCAGATTTTACACTGGAAGCAGGAAAAGGCTGTAAGATCAAAGATGGAAAGATCATTGTAACAAAGAAAAATGCCAAGGTTTCTATAGGATATCAGGGAGAACCGGATGCAGAAGTCTATCTTGTGGCGAAAAATCTGGATTTCAACGCATATTCACCGCGTGCCCGGATCAGTGACAGAAAGTGGGATTCTCTTACAGAATATGAGAAGAATACGGTACTTCACGAAGATGACAACTGGCGCTACTGGAAAGAAAGTAAAGAATCCGCAGTAGAGGTTTCTCTGGGAGCGGTGGACAAAACCATCCGGATTTTTACAGACAAATATAACGGATACAGTGGCCGCCATAATTTTCTTCTGAATATGGGGTATAAAAATTACAGCGCAGGAACTATAACGCTGACATTTTCTACTCCTGGGGAATATACATTTGATGATCTTTATCTGGTATGCCAGCCTATGGATTCTGTGGAAAAACAGACAGACCGGCTTGGAGAAGAAAGTCTTCATAATATAAAGACCGAAACTAATAAACTTACCGGAGATATTGAAGTATCTTCAGATAAGTTCCTCGTGTTTTCAATCCCATATAATGCAGGATTTACAGCATATGTGGACGGAAAGAAAGCAAAACTGGTTCAGGCGAACAGTATGTATATGGGGGTTGAGCTGAAAAAAGGAAAACACAGCATTGAGCTTACCTACTGTACACCATATGTGATACCGGGAATGTACCTGAGTGTATCAGGGCTGTTTCTGTTTTTGATGATCGGAATCTTTTACCGGAGGCCAAAGAAACAAAGAGAAAGGGGAAATCAGGAAAAATGAGCAGATTATCGGTGGTTTTGCCTGCGTATAATGAAGAACAGATGCTGGCAAAAACCTGCCGGACGCTGAAAAAAATCCTGGATTTAGCCGAAATCAATTACGAACTGGTTATTGTAGATGATGGTTCTACGGACCAGACATGGAAAATAATTGAGGAAACTGCAGAAAAAGATAGAAATGTGACTGGTGTACATTTTTCCAGAAATTTTGGAAAAGAAGCTGCAATTGTCGCAGGACTGGCTCAGGCGTCAGGAAACGCAGTGGCTGTTATGGACTGTGACCTGCAGCATCCGCCGGAAGTTCTTGTAAAAATGTATCGGTTATGGGAACAGGGCTATGAAGTTGTAGAAGGGATAAAAAAGAGCCGTGGAACAGAAACTGTGTTTCACAGAAAAAGTGCAGGATTTTTTTACAGGATCATGTCCAGGGCAACCGGATTTAATATGGAGAATGCTTCAGACTTTAAACTTCTGGATCGGAAAGCTGTGGAAAGCGTTCTTTCTATGCCAGAGCGGAGCATGTTTTTTCGGGCAACCTCATCCTGGGTTGGATTTAAAAGTACATCTGTGCTTTTTGAGGTGCAGGAGCGGGAAGCAGGAGAGTCTAAATGGTCTACCGGAAGCCTGATCCGTTATGCATTTCGCAATATCGTGGCTTTTACAACGCTTCCGCTGCAGTTTGTAACGATAGGAGCCGGTGGCTGTTTCATATGTTCTCTGCTCTTGCTGATCTATTCACTGGTGAGATATTTTACCGGACATGCAGTAGAGGGTTACACGACTTTGCTGATCGTGATGCTGTTTATCGGCAGTGCGGTGATGATGAGCCTTGGAATTATCGGATATTATATTGCAAGGATCTATGAAGAAGTGAAGCGCCGGCCAAGATATATTGTATCCAGAATCATACAAGGAGGTCATGAAAATGAAAAAACGGATTCTTAAATTATATGAAAATGATGTGATCCGTTATATTTTCTGGGGTGGTTGTACAACGCTGGTAAATCTGGTAAGCTTTTATATTATGAGAGAGCTTGGCATTATTCTGATGGCGGCGAATGTAGTATCGATCATCCTGGCGATCCTGTTTGCATATGTTGTGAATTCCAGATTTGTATTTCATGATCAGTGTGCAACTCTTGCGGATCATATCCGGCCTTTCCTGAAGTTTGTAAGTGCGCGTCTTGTGACAATGGTGATTGAAGTTGGAGGTGTTTGGCTGCTGGCAGTTGTGCTGGGATTTCACGATATGGTTGCAAAATTCTGCACCCAGTTTATTGTGCTGGTGCTGAATTATATATTTAGTAAATTTATAATCTTTACCACAGGTAAAAAAACGGGAGGTAGCAAATGATGACTTTAAAAGAAGCAGTAAAAAAAGTCCGTCCGCTGGATGAAAAGGCCATGGAAGGGGCAAAACAGCGTTGGGACAGTATTGCAAAACCTCTGCATTCCCTGGGCGAACTTGAAAATATGCTGACACAGATTGCCGGGATCACAGGAACACCGGATGTCCGTGTGGAAAAAAAAGCAGTAGTTGCCATGTGTGCAGATAATGGTGTTGTAGAGGAAGGCGTGACTCAGACAGGACAGGAAGTTACCGCAATTGTAGCCGAAAATTTCCTGGCGGGAACCACAACCTGCTGTGTGATGTGCCGGCAGTGTGGTGCGGAACTTTTCCCTGTGGATGTTGGAATGGTAACGGATACAAAAGTCCGTACAGATCTTAAGGTTGCCTACGGAACCAGGAACATGACGAAAGAACCTGCCATGACGAGAGAACAGGCGATCCAGGGCATTGAAGCGGGAATTGCCATGGCCGAGGAACTGAAGGGAAAAGGATACCAGGTTCTTGCCACCGGTGAAATGGGAATTGGAAATACGACCACCAGCAGTGCTGTGGCATCTGTACTTCTCGGGAAACCGGTAGAAGATATGACAGGAAGAGGAGCCGGACTTTCCGGTGAGGGGCTTGTGCGAAAGATCAACGCGATCAAAAAGGCCATTGCCCTGAACAATCCGGACCGCGCAGATGTGATCGATGTGCTGGCAAAGGTTGGTGGACTGGATATCGCAGGAATGACCGGTGTGTTTATCGGTGGAGCGGCATTAGGTATGCCGGTTGTGATGGATGGATTTATTTCCTGTGTATCTGCCCTGATCGCAGTAAAAATCTGCCCTCAGGTCAGTGATTATATCATTGCTTCTCATGTATCCAAAGAACCGGCAGCACACCTGATCCTGAAAGAACTGGATAAAGAAGCGATCATCCATGCGGGAATGTGCCTTGGAGAAGGTACCGGAGCGGTTGCCTTATTTCCACTGATGGATCTTTCCTGTGCAGTATATAATTCCATGAGTACTTTTGGAGATATCAATGTAGAACAGTATGAGGAGCTGAAATAAGATGCTGGTTGTTGTAACAGGAGGCAGCGGAAGCGGAAAGTCTGCTTTTGCGGAGGACAGAGTCCTTTCTTTTGGAGAGTCGAGAAGGATCTATATTGCCACCATGCAGGCTTTTGATGAAGAAAGTCACCGCCGCATTCGAAGACATCGCCGGATGCGGTCAGGAAAAGGATTTGAGACAATTGAGAGATACACAGAGCTGGATGAGTTGATACTTCCAAAGAATTGTGTAGTGCTTCTTGAATGTATGTCCAATCTGGTGGCAAATGAAATGTTCCGGGAAGATGGATTTCATCCGGAGGTTTCCGAAAAGATCACAGAAGGAGTAAGAAATCTTCTTTCACAGGCAGAACACGTGGTGATCGTTACCAACGAAATTTTTTCCGATGGAATTCTCTATGAAGGAGAATCCGAAAAGTATAAGGAACAGCTGGGACAGATCAACTGCAATCTGGCTGAAATGGCGGATGCTGTTGTAGAAGTGGTCTACGGAATCCCGGTCTGGCATAAAGGCGGTGAGAAAGCATGAAAAGTGTATGGAACAGTTTTAAAGCGGCATTTGCCATGTTTTCCAAGATTCCCACACCTATGGTAGACTGGAATAAAGAAAACATGAAGTATATGATGTGTTTCTTTCCTTTTGTGGGAACAGCCATTGGTATTCTGATCTGGCTTGTGGGATGTGTGCTGGGAAGTCATGCACAGATGGAACCGTTTTTTCTTGCAGTGATCCTTACGGTGATCCCGGTCTTTGTTACAGGTGGGATCCATGTGGACGGACTTCTGGACACTTCGGATGCGTTAAGTTCCTGGCAGGAGCGTACAAGAAGGCTGGAGATTCTGAAAGATTCGCATGCAGGAGCATTTGCCATTATCACAGCCTGCGTTTATTTTATCCTGTGGCTGGGTGCCTGGAGTCAGCTACTTGGTGATCACGATGGAATCTGTATCATGAGTATTGGATTTATGATGTCCAGATGCCTTTCCGGAATTGGCGTGATCATATTTCCAAAAGCAAGGACTGATGGAACCGTAGCAGAGTTTTCCAGGAATGCATCGGAGATTGTGGCACGAAATGTTCTGATCGTAATGCTTGCAGCACTGGCAGTACTGATGATATGGATCAATCCGGTAAAAGGTGCGCTTGCGGCAGTAACGGCACTGCTGGTATTCTGGTGGTATCATCACATGGCTATGAAATATTTTGGAGGAACGACTGGAGATCTTTCAGGTTTTTTCCTTTGTATCTGTGAGGTTGTGATGGCTCTGGTACTTGGGATAAGTGGCATTGTTATTCTGTGAAATGAAGATGGAATGAGGTAAAAAGATATGGAAATGATAATCGGCGGTGCTTATCAGGGAAAAAGCAGTTATGCAGAAAAACAGTTTCCCGATGTAAAATGGAAATGTGGTGCAGAGCTTACAGAAGAGGAACTTCTGGAAGCAGAAGGGGTTCTTGGGTTTCATCAGTACATAAGAAAGTGCCTGAAATCAGGTGAGGATCTGTCCGGTCTTGCAGAAAAACTTGCGGAGAAAAATCCGGGTGTAATCCTGGTCAGTGAGGAAGTCGGATACGGGATCGTTCCGGCCGATGCTTTTGAACGGCAGTATCGGGAGGCTGTAGGCCGTGTTTGTACGGAACTTGCGGGAAAGAGCAGCAGGGTTACAAGAGTTGTATGTGGGATCGGGATGGTGCTGAAAAATGCTTAAATTATATCTGATACGTCATGGTCAAACTCCGGGAAACAAGCTTTCGCGTTATATCGGTACAACGGATGAGCCGTTGAGCGATGAAGGCCGGGAATTTCTGAAAAAACTTTCCTATCCCATGCCGGAGGAGTTGTTTGTAAGTCCACTTCTCCGCTGTGTGGAAACGGCAGAAATTTTTTTTCCGGGAAAGCAGCTCCACATTATAGAAGAACTTTCGGAATGTGATTTTGGAGAGTTTGAGAATAAAAATTACAAAGAGCTTGCCGGAAATGAAAATTATCAGAAATGGATCGACAGCAATGGAACAATGCCATTTCCGGGCGGAGAGAGCAGAGAAGGCTTTAAATATCGCAGCCTGACAGGATTTCAGAAAGCCGTGACACAGTGTATCCGTAAAAATGTGGATACAGCGGCGCTGGTGATCCATGGTGGAACCATTATGAATATTATGGAAGAATATGCGGACAGACACAGACCGTTTTATGAATGGGTGTAAAAAACGGCGGGGCGGTTATCTGGTTGAACTGGACCAGGATCTCTGGCAAAAAGGACGCAGGGAGTTTACAGTCTGTGAAGCATATATGGAGGGTTAAAAAATGAATGGACAGATGATCAGCTGGACACGCAGTGATCTGAAATGGCGTGCAAAACAGGCTTTTCGTAAAAATTACTGGTCAGCAGTTCTGGTCAGTCTGGTGCTTGCCATTGTGCTGGCATCCGGTGGAAAAGGCGCAGTTCAAAGTGGCGCCAGCAATGTAATGAATTCGGATTATAGTTATCAGGTTAATACCTATAATTCCAATGGTTTCAGTTCCTATGCAGGTCATATGTTTGGCGGATCGTATTCTCCGTGGGCACTGATCTTTGCGCTGGTAGGAGCCGGGGTAGTGGTTGCCGCGGCACTGATCGGGACATTACTTAAGATTTTTGTGTGCAATGTATTTGAAGTAGGAGGTCGCAGTTTTTATATTGAAAATCTGTACGCAGTTCCAGGTGTCGGCAAACTGCTCAGCGCATTTCGTTCCGGATATTATGGAAATGTGGTAAAAACCATGTTTTTCCGGGATCTGTTTACATTTCTCTGGTCTTTACTGTTTATTATCCCGGGAATCATAAAGTCTTATGAATATAAGATGGTTCCGTATCTTCTTGCGGAATATCCGGATATGGACAGAAAAGAAGTTTTTGCAAGAAGCCGTGATATGATGTATGGACAGAAGTGGAATACGTTTGTTCTGGATCTTTCCTTTATTCCATGGAATATCCTTTCCACGATCACCTTTGGACTGGTAGGTCTGTTCTATGTATCTCCATATCAGGATGCGACCTATGCGGAACTTTACGATGCTCTGGCAGCAGGGATGCCGGGAAATAACGGACAGCGGGTGTATGGAAATGGAAACTACTATTATAACTGACAGAATGATCCTTGTACGTGGCGGCGGCGATCTTGCTACCGGCGTGATCCATAAACTTCATCAGAGCGGCTATCACATTCTGATCCTGGAATGCGACCGGCCAAGCGCCATCCGCCGTCATGTAGCTTTCTGTGAAGCCGTTTATGACGGAACTTCGGAAGTGGAAGGCGTTGTGTGCAGAAGGATCCCGGAAATGGAAATTCCGGCACAGTGCAAAAGCTGCTGGGAAAAAGGAGAAATTCCCCTTCTGACAGATACGGAGGGAAAACATATCCGGGAACTTTCGCCGGCAGCAGTGATCGATGCGATCCTCGCCAAAAAAAATCTCGGGACAAACAGAGATATGGCACCAGTGACAGTAGGTCTTGGACCTGGGTTTACCGCAGGAGAAGATGTGGATTATGTGATCGAAACCATGCGGGGCCACAATCTGGGAAGGATCATAAAAGAAGGCAGTGCGCTTCCAAATACAGGTGTGCCTGGTCTGATCGCGGGAATCGGAAAAGAAAGAGTGATCCATTCACCGGCAGCCGGTGAAATGAAGAATATCAGCAGGATCGCAGATATCGTAGAAAAAGACCAGATCATTGCCATGGTTGGGAACGTTCCTGTGAAAGCAACGATATCCGGCGTGATCCGGGGGCTGATCCGTGACGGATATCCTGTTTTTAAAGGGATGAAAATTGCAGATATCGATCCGAGAGCGGAACAGAAAAAAAACTGTTTTACTATTTCGGATAAAGCAAGATGCATTGCCGGAGGGGTACTGGAAGTATTGCTTTCCTGCGGGATACTTCCTGATGTTAAAACAGAAGAAAACTAAAAATATGTGGAGTATGTCATGAACAGAAAAGAGAAAGGGACCCTGACAGCTGCTTTTACAGGAGGTGGAGGAAAAACCAGCCTGATTTTTTATCTGGTAGAAAAATTTTCCAGACAGGGAAAACGTGTGATCGTGACAACGACCACCCACATGGCATGGGAAGAGGACCGTCCTTTTGCAGATGCAGAGGATACAGAGGAACTTTGCAGGCTTATAGAACAATATGGATATGTGATCGCGGCGAAACATAAAGCCGGACAGCCGAAAATTTCCGGTCCTGAACCGGAAACCCTGAAAAGGTTGTCCGGTTTTCGTGATCTTCTTCTTGTAGAAGCAGATGGTGCGAGGAGATTACCTTTGAAAGTTCCTGCTGTGCACGAACCGGTAATTCCGGAATTTGCAGATATTGTAGTGGGTGTGACAGGGCTGGATTGCATTGGAAAAAAGATCTGTGATATTGCACATCGTCCGGAGGATGTAGCGGAATTTCTACGGAAAAAGACAGATGAGCCAGTGATGTGGGAAGATGTTGTAAAGATTGCGTCATCGGAAAATGGATTGCGTAAAAATGTGGGTGAAAAAAGTTTTCTGGTATATTTTAATAAGGCAGATGTACTGGAATCTCCAGGTATGGTTGAAAATATCATTAAGAAGTGTCGGGAAGCAGGCATAGAAGCAGTGTGTGGAAGCCTGAAAAAGATAATGGAACGGCAGGAAATATGCCGGAAGTTTCATGGAATAAGGAGGAAATGAGAGATGAAGCTGGGACTGATCATGCTGGCAGCGGGAAACAGCAGACGGTTTGGGAGTAATAAGCTTTTGTATACCATTGAAGGAGAACCGATGTACCGGCATATTCTTTCGGAACTTATGAGGGTGAGAAAAGCGCTGAAAGAGCAGAAGCATACCTGTGAAATTACGGTGGTAACTCAGTATGAGGAGATAGCGGCAGAAGCGGAAAAATGTGGAGCGCAGGTGCTTTATAATTTACATCCGGATGAGGGGATTTCTTCTTCTCTGAAAATCGGACTCAGTAGAAATCGAGAGATGGATGCCTGCCTTTTTACAGTCTCTGATCAGCCATGGCTTCGGGGAGAGACGATCCTTGCGCTTTTGGAGGTGTTTTTGAAAGAGGGGAAAGGGATTGCTTGTGTGGAGTATGATGAGAAACTTGGAAATCCCTGTGTTTTTTCGGAGAGGTATTATGGAGAGTTGATGGGACTTGAGGGGGATGTTGGAGGGAAGAGAGTGGTTGTGCGGAATCGGAAGGATGTGGCTGTAATGAGGGTGGTGGATGGGAGGGAAGTAATGGATGTGGATGTGGCGGACGGACGCCGGTGAGGTACCGTCTGGCGTGCGGCACCTGGAATTTAGTAGTGGCAGCGAGAGGCTTTTGGCTATAACTTACGCTTTTTATATGTACAAGTACATAAATAGCCGGCTAGATGTATTATCGGAAAAAAGAAAGCCAGCAGGGAACCGCCCTGGCGTATCGGGATGTTCTGCAGGAGTCCTGCTGATTCTTAGGTGGTGTGGTTTCTGCGTTATTCCCAAAAGTTCTGCTGTCTGAGCGGCTTGACGCGAGTTCAGAACTTTTGGGAATGGTTTTAGCAGAAGCCGCAGCGCCTTAGAATTCAGCGGACGACGAAGCCTTTCCCGATACGCCAGGGCGGTTCCCTGCGTACGTTTATATTATACTATTATACTTACATAAAATGATTCCTAACCGCTTCCTCCTCAGCCAGCCGCACTGTCTCCTCAGAAGGATTGGAAATCACAGCAGAAGCCACGATCTCACAGGGAGGATTCCCCTTCACACTGTTTACAGCAGCAGTCACAGCAGAAACATCACCAGTCAAAAAAACAGTCGCGTGGCCGCCACATTTCGTCTGCCATGTAAGAAAAGAAACATCAGAAGTCTTCAGCATCTGATCGATCACAAGAATCGCATTGCTACTGCCGACAACCTCAACCAAACCAAAAGCACCATAATTCATAAATCAGTCTCCCCCTTTACTTGTTGATCGTCATTTTCAGCGCAATCTCTGTATCCTCAGAAGGAGAAGCGATCACAGTATGAGAAACGACCTTGCCAAGAGGTCTGGCTGCTTCCAGAGCGACCTCCATAGCTGCATTCACATCAGAGACAGAACCACGCATCTTTACACAGGCACCGCTTTTCAGACGGTTACGTTCAACACTCTGAATTTTAACATTAGCTGCCTTGGAAGCAGCATCAAGAGCAACAAAACAGGCAACCAGGTTATCCAGTTCAAAGACACCTACGGCCATGCCGCTGTAAATGTTATCCATAAAATATACCTCCATCCGGGCTGATTCTCTGTTGTGTGGTTTTTTGACCGATTTCGCCTGGAATCATTACCGTTTTTATGGTTTTATTATATACGTTTTTTGTGGAAATGGCAAGAAATATATAGTATAGTTATGTTTAAAAAAAGAGATTCCGGAATTTAACCAAATCAAGTAAGTCCCCTGCGGGGTTGCGAAAAGCAATAAGCAGTGGGTGGGGACTTGCTTGTATCAGGAGGAGTGCAAGCGCCTCCTGATAAACTGCGGAGCAGTTATTTGGTGTAGAGCTACGTAGCGAAGCGGATTGCGAATATCCGCTTGACCCAGGAATCTGTGAATTTCAGAAATATCAGGAAGGTGAAAAAATGCAGACGCATCAGACAGATTTTTCAAATGGAAATGTCTACCGGAATATTATGGAGGTTGCTGTACCGATGATCATCGCGCAGATTCTGAATCTTCTGTATAATATTGTAGACAGAATCTATATCGGAAGAATTCCGGAGATTGGAGCTACCGCACTGACGGGAGTGGGACTTTGTTTTCCGATTATTACATTGATTACCGCATTTACCTATCTGTTTGGAAATGGCGGCTCCCCACTCTGTTCCATGGAACGGGGAAGAGGCAATGAAAAAGAAGCGGAGATGCTGATGGGAAATACATTTGTCATGCTGATCTGGGCTGGGGCAGTTCTTACTGTTACGGGGCTTGCTTTTTACAGGCCTATTCTTTATGCATTCGGGGCCAGTGATGTCACATTTCCCTATGCTGCCAGCTACATAAAGATCTATCTTCTGGGGACACTGTTTGTAATGATCACACTGGGAATGAATCCGTTTATCAACAGCCAGGGATTTGGAAACACAGGAATGTTTACAATCCTGATCGGAGCAGTGTTAAATATTATCCTGGACCCGCTTTTTATTTTTGGATTTCATATGGGAGTCAGAGGGGCAGCTGTGGCGACAATCATTTCCCAGTTTTGTTCCACAGTATGGGTGTTACGTTTTTTATGTGGGAAAAAAGCAGTTCTGAACCTGAAAAAAAGTGCCTTCAAAATTTCCTGGAAACGTGTGAGGGACATCGTAAGTCTTGGAATGTCCGGATTTTTTATGGCTTTTACCAACAGCCTGGTGCAGGTAGTCTGTAATGCGACACTTCAGACCTGGGGTGGAGATATTTATGTGGGAGTGATGACCGTTTTGAACTCTGTCCGTGATATTTTTACCATGCCGGTTCACGGGCTGACCACAGGTGCTTCTCCGGTTATGAGTTTTAATTATGGAGAAAAAGCCTATGACAGGGTAAAAAAAGCAATTAAATTTATCACAGCAGTCTGTGTTATCTATACACTGGCAGGCTGGGGAATCCTGAAACTGATGCCGGAATTTTTTATCCGTATATTCAACAGTGATCCAGAACTTCTTGAAAAGGGCGTTCCGGCACTTCATATTTATTTTTTCGGGTTCTGTTTTATGGCTTTGCAGTTTACCGGCCAGAGTGTATTTGTGGCACTTGGAAAAGCAAAAAAAGCCACTTTTTTTTCACTGCTTCGAAAAGCGATCATAGTAGTTCCACTGACGATCCTGCTCCCCTATGTGAAAGGCCTGGGAACAGACGGTGTATTCTGGGCAGAGCCGATTTCCAATCTGGTAGGAGGATGTGCATGTTTTTTTACCATGCTGGCAACGGTTCTGCCGGAACTGAATGAAAGACCAGGAACCGGGAACAAATAAACTTTAGCAGACAGAACAAATAAAATAATAAAAAGGAGAACAGTTTATGTGTACAGCAGCAACTTATAAGACAAAGGACTTTTACTTCGGAAGAACACTGGATTATGAATTCTCTTATGGAGATGAGATCACCATCACACCGAGAAATTATATATTTGAGTTTCGGCATATGGAGAAACTTTCCAGTCATTATGCAATCATAGGTATGGCTCACGTAGCGGGAGATTATCCTCTTTATTACGATGCTGTCAATGAAAAAGGTCTTGGAATGGCAGGACTTAATTTTGTTGGAAACGCTGTATATAATGAGGTGGAAAATGGAAAAGAAAATGTGGCGCAGTTTGAATTCATTCCATGGATCCTTGGCAAATGCGCTACTGTGCAGGAGGCAAAAGAGTGCCTGAAAAAGATCAATCTTGTAAAAACTCCGTTCAGTGAAATGCTTCCCTGTGCACAGCTTCACTGGATCATAGCGGATAAAGAAGAAGCAATCACAGTGGAATCCATGGCAGACGGCCTTCATGTCTGGGATAATCCGGCAGGCGTTCTTACGAATAATCCGCCTTTTGACCAGCAGATGTTTATGTTGAACAATTATATGCATCTTTCTCCCAGACAGCCGGAAAATCATTTTTCTGAATCTCTGGGATTAAAAACCTACAGCCGTGGTATGGGAGCACTGGGACTTCCGGGAGATCTTTCCTCCGCATCCAGGTTTGCAAGAGTAGCGTTTGTGAAAGACCATTCTTTTTCTGGAGATTCCGAGGAAGAAAGCGTCAGCCAGTTCTTTCATATCCTGGGGTCTGTTGACCAGCAGAGAGGCTGCTGTGAGGTAGAACCAGGAAAATATGAGATCACTCTTTATACCTCCTGCTGTAACTGTGATAAGGGAATTTATTATTATACAACTTACGAAAATCATCAGATTTCTGCAGTTCATATGCACCATGAAGATCTGGATGGGACTGTGCCTGTGAGATATCCGGTTCTTCAGGGCGAAAAAATCTGTCTGCAGAATTAAAAGTGCAGAGTTTTTTTGTATGTGCTAGAATAAACAGGATGATTTTATGACTGTCCGAAGTAAACGGGCAGGAACGAGAGGAGAAACACAATGGCTTTATTTCAGGCATTTCGGGCAGTAAGACCCGCTGAGGGAAAAGCAGAGAAAGTGGCAGCACTTCCCTATGACGTAGTGAGCAGAGAGGAAGCGCGTGAAATTGGAGAAAAAAATCCGTACTCTTTTCTCCATGTAGACAGAGCGGAAATGGATCTGGATCCAGGGATCGATCTTTATGATGCAAAAGTCTATCGGAAAGCAAAGGAAAACTTGGATCGCTTTCAGGCAGAGGGAACTCTGATACAGGATGAAAAACCGAATTATTATCTGTATGAACTGATCCGGAAGGGAAAATCCCAGACAGGAATCGTGGGCGTCAGCTCTATCGATGATTACATGAATGGCGTGATCAAGAAGCATGAACTGACAAGAGAGGATAAAGAGCAGGACAGAATCCACCATGTGGATATCTGCGATGCCAATACAGGTCCGATCTTTCTTACCTGCAGATATCCGGAAGAACTTCTTGTACTGATGGAAAACTGGAAAAACAGCCATGAACCGGTATATGATTTTACTTCGGAAGATGAAATTACACATCGGGTATGGATCGTGGATGAAGAGGAAAAGATTCAGAAAATCAATCGCCTTTTTGGTGAAATTTCTTCCATCTATATTGCAGACGGACATCACAGAGCAGCGTCTGCCGTAAAAGTAGGACAGAAACGAAGAAAAGAACATCCGGATTATACAGGAAAAGAAGAGTTTAACTTTTTCCTGTCTGTAGTATTTCCTTATGATCAGCTGACGATCCTTCCCTATCACAGGATTGTGAAAGATCTTAAAGGCATGGAACCGAAAGCTTTTATCGGAAGTATGAAGTTTAATTTTGAACTGATGGCAATGCCGGGATTTCCATGTAAACCGGTGGAAAAACATTGCTTTGGTCTCTATGTAGATGGGGAATGGTTTCATCTGAAAGCGTATCCGGATATTTATGCGAAGAAAGACAGTGTAGGACAGCTGGATGTATCCATTCTTCAGGATAAGGTTCTGGGACCGGTACTTGGAATTGAAGATCCGCGTACAGATGAGAGAATCTGTTTTATGGGAGGAAATCACAGACTGAAGGATCTGGCTGCGGTTGCGGATGAAATTGGCGGCGCTGCTTTTGCCATGTATCCGACTTCCATGGAAGAACTGATGAATATTGCGGATGAAGGGAAACTGATGCCGCCTAAGAGTACATGGTTTGAGCCAAAGCTTCGAAGTGGTCTTTTTATCCATAAACTTTCAGACTGATGATTGCTTTTTTATAAAATTTTAATAAACTCGTCAGGAAAATCTTAGGAAATCACTACAGATTGCTCACATTTATTTTATAAGATATAAACTATGGTGAGCAAATGAGAAAGAGGGGTTTTCATGACAAACGAACAGTATTACGATTGTATCCAGCCATATCAGAATGCATGTCAGATCATGCGGGCTAAGCTCGAGGTGCTCAATGGAAGTCTGTACCAGAAGTCGTCCGTATCTCCGATCCATAATATCCAGGAGCGGATCAAAGCCAAAAAAAGCATTCGAGAAGAAGCTTGAAAAGCTGGGGCATTCGGACAGTGTGCAGAACGCCAAGGATTATCTCCGGGATATTGCGGGGATCCGTGTGATCTGCTATTTTATAGATGATATTTATAACCTTGTAAATGCTCTGAAAAGACAGAGTGAACTGATTTTTATCCGGGAGAAGGATTACATACAGAATCCGAAACCTAACGGGTACAGGAGTTATCATGTGATCATTGCCGTACCTGTCTATTATCTGGATACGATGGAATATTTTCCGGTAGAGATACAGTTGCGTACTATGACCATGGATCTGTGGGCAAGTATGGAGCACCGGGTCTGTTATAAGAAACTTCCGGAACACAGGGAAGAGCTGGCAGAGGCATTTTGTCAGTATGCAGATATCCTGAGAAAAATCGAGGAACAGTTTGAAGCATATAACGAAACAGGAATGCTGGAGGAGATTGCACCTTCCGAAGTTGTGGAATCTCCGACTGAGGGATAGAAATGGAAATTGAAGAAGAGTTTATTTCCGGATTCTGCCGCACTATGAACAGTGGAGAGACGGTATGCTGCGAGTATACACGGAGAGAAGACGGAAGCAGAGAGCTGACTTTTATGGACTGTGCACATGAACGATGTGTGAATACAGGAGCCTGTGAGATTTTCAGACAGGCACATGAACTGGAGCAGAAATAAAAGATATGGACAGGAACAGAAATAAGAAACCTGCCGATCAAACAATATAAATAGGAGGAAAGAAATATGAAACATACAGTAGATGCAATGGGCAAACAGTGCCCGATTCCTGTAGTAATGACCAAGAAGATCCTGGATAAAGCGGAACAGGGGGATGAGATCCAGGTTCTTGTAGATAATGAGACTGCGGTAAACAACTTAAGCAGACTTGCCGGAAGTACCGGATGCAGTTTTGTCTCCAGAAAGACGGAGGACGGTTATGAGATCCATATGGTAGTGAAATCCGACGTGCAGGCCAGAACTGCTGCAGAACCGGAAATTGTCTGCACACCAGCCGTACCACAGGGGGATTATACAGTGGCCATCACTTCCGATAAGATGGGAGACGGAGATCCGGAGCTTGGAGCAATCCTTATCAAAGGCTTTGTGTATGCCCTGACACAGCTTGAGACGCCGCCGTCTGTAATGCTTTTTTATAATGGAGGGGCGAAGCTTACTGCTTCGGATTCCCCATGCATTGAAGATCTGAAAACTCTGCAGGAGCAGGGATGTGAGATCCTGACATGTGGGAACCTGTGTGAATTTTTATGGACTGAAGGAACCGGCAGTGGGAACTGTAACAAATATGTATGCCATTGCAGAGAAACTTACAAAAGCAGGTAAAGTGATCCGCCCATAAAATGGATAAAAGGATGTCGTTTACTGGAAGATAGCAAAGCGAAACAGGAATGTCCGCTTTATGATATGGAAATGCCGCAGATTTTTTGGATTCTGCGGCATTTTTGAAACTTTTATAATTCAATATCAATATTCTGTTCTTCAATGTTATGACGTTTTGCATAACCGGTAAGCATCAGTGTCAGGGCACCATCTCCGGTTACATTGCATGCAGTTCCGAAGCTGTCCTGCAAGGCAAAAATAGTAAGCATCAGTGCAGTACCGGAACTGTCGAATTTCAGCACACCGGTAATGATGCCAAGGGATGCCATAACAGTTCCGCCGGGGACACCGGGAGCGCCGATGGCGAATACACCGAGAAGCAGACAAAACAGAACCATAGTTCCTGGCGTCGGAACAGAGCCGTACAGGATCTTGGAAACAGCCATACAGAAGAAAACTTCTGTAAGAACGGAACCGCAGAGATGAATATTTGCAAACAGAGGGATTCCGAAATTTACAAGATCTTTGCGAAGCGGTTTGGCCCGGGATGCACACTGAAGTGCTACAGCCAGTGTTGCGGCAGAAGACATGGTTCCTACCGCAGTCAGGTAAGCAGGTGCGTAATGGCGTACAACCTCCAGAGGATTTTCACCGGAGTAGATTCCGGCCAGTATGTACAGAAAAGCCATCCAGATGAAATGTCCGGCCAGAACCAGCACGATGATCTCCAGGAAAACCGGCAGCTGTCTGGTAATCGTACCTTCATAGGCAAGTCCGCAGAAAGTAGAGCCGATAAACAGCGGAAGAATGGGAATGATGATCCTTGATACCAGAGCCAGAACGATTTTCTGGAACTCATCCAGAAGACCGGTGACCAGTTTCGCTTTTGTCCAGGTGGCAGCCAGACCGATCATAACCGAAAAAACAAGAGCGCTCATAACCGACATGATCTGAGGAATCTCCAGTTCGAAGATTACTTCAGGCAGCTGTTTCAGCCCTGCTGCATAGGAATGAATGGATAGATGTGGAATAATAAAAAATCCGGATGCTGTGGAAAAAAGTGCCGCACCTATGGAAGAACCGTAGGCAAGGACAACGGCAACGCCCAGCATTACAGAAGCATTTTTGCCAAGCTTGGTGATGGATGGAGCGATAAAACCAAGAACGATCAGCGGAACACAGAAGGTGATAATCTGGCCCAGAATGTACTTGACTGTAACAACAATATTAAGAACTGCCATGGAAATTCCGTTTCGTGCTGTACCGGTTCAGAACAAGCCCGGAGAGGATACCCAGGATTACAGCCACAAGGAGTTTAAAAGGCAGACTTTTGAAAAAAGATCCTTTTTTCATTGGAAAACCTCCTCTGATAGTATAAAATAAAGCCAAAACCAATTATATGATTATTTTATAAAAAGCACAAGGAGATTTGACATGATTTATCTGGATAACGCTTCTACAAGTTTTCACAAACCGGACTGTGTTGCCAGAGCAGTGGTGGAAGCCATGCAGCAGGCCGGAAACAGTGGAAGAGGAAGCAGTGGAGAAGCAATGGAAGCCTCAAGGCTTATTTTTGATACAAGATGCAGGATCGCTCAGATGTTTGATGCAGAAGGACCGGAATGTGTGGCATTTACCGCAAACGCAACAGAAGCTTTAAATACAGCATTGTTTGGGATCCTGCATCCGGAAAGAGAAAAAGTCCATGCGATCTGTACGGAGATGGATCATAACAGTGTGCTGCGTCCCCTTTATCTGCTGGAAAAAGAAGGACTGGATCTGACCATTCTTCCGGCGGATCGAAAAGGAATGATTTCTCTTACTGAACTGGAAAGTTCTATCCGGCCGGAGACGAGAGCAATCATATGCACCCATGCATCAAATCTTACCGGAAACAGGAATGATATCCGTGCGATCGGTGAGATCGCAAAAAAACATAAAAAACTTTTTGTTTTGGATGCTGCACAGACGGCAGGAGTCTTTCCGATTTCCATGAAAAAAGATCATATTGACATTTTATGTTTTTCGGGGCACAAAGGTCTTATGGGACCACAGGGAACAGGAGCGATCTGTGTTCGCCCAGGGGTTCATGTAGAACCCCTGAAAGTGGGCGGAAGCGGAATCCTGACTTTTCAGAAAGAACACCCGGGAGATATGCCGGAAGCACTGGAAGCCGGGACACTGAACAGTCACGGAATTGCCGGATTACGGGCAGCTCTTGAATGGATCCAGGAAACAGGAGTGAACCAGATCCGGGAAAAAGAACAGATGCTGATGTGGCGTTTTTATGACCAGGTAAAAAAAATTCCGGGAGTTACGGTGTACGGAGATTTTTCCCAGAAAGACCGATCTCCTGTGGTGACACTGAACATTGGAGATGAAGGTTCCGGGGAAGTTGGAATGGCACTTGGAGAAGAATACGGGATCAGTGTTCGGTCCGGCGGACATTGTGCACCGCTTATGCATAAAGCTCTGGGAACAGAAAAAACAGGCGCAGTGCGATTCAGCTTTTCTTATTTTAACACAGAAGAAGAGATCGATATGGCTGCCATGGCAGTGAGGAAACTTGCATCAGAGATTGAGGACTGAGAAGAAGGGACTGAGGTTATGTATCAGAAAATATATGATGTGGTAGAAAAAAGAGGACGTACAAGAACAGGG
This sequence comes from Blautia sp. HA9023, assembly GCF_056504095.1. Taxonomy (NCBI): domain Bacteria; kingdom Bacillati; phylum Bacillota; class Clostridia; order Lachnospirales; family Lachnospiraceae; genus Blautia; species Blautia sp. HA9023. The sequence continues at coordinate 181,938 of NZ_JBWLUR010000003.1, forward strand.
ATCATCCTTGGCGGAGAATATGCAGGATTTAAATATCTTGCGGAAGAAGACTGCTTCTTTTATCCGGATAATAAAACAGGAGAAAAAGCAGCCGAAGATTTTCTGAAAGAAACAGTAACTGCCGCGGTGGAGACAGGCGTAGTGAAAGTAAAGAACCAGGAGATCTTTGTAGAGATTTATGAGAAGAATCCAAGGCTGATCATTCTCGGAGGCGGCCATGTATCACTTCCTGTGGCTGAGATTGGAAAACTTCTGGGATTTCATGTAACGGTAATGGATGACAGGGAAGATTTTGTGACGCAGGAGCGTTTCCCTCAGGTGGATGAACGGATCACAGGCGATTTTGAAACCTTATCAGAAAAAATCCCTCCTTACGAAAATGCCTGGTATGTGGTTGTGACGAGAGGGCATCTGGGAGATTCCGCCTGTGCAAGACAGATCCTTAAGAGACCATTTGCCTATTTCGGGATGATCGGAAGTAAGACAAAAGTACGGATCACCAGAGAGAAACTTCTTGAGGAGGGATTCACGGAAGAACAGGTGAACAGCATCCATGCCCCTATTGGCCTTCCTATTGGGGGACAGATGCCGGCGGAGATCGCGGTAAGTATCATGGCAGAAATCGTGCAGGAAAAAAACAGACATTTTCGTACATACTGTGATGAGGATGTAGAAGCGGCTGTGCTCTGTGGAGTTTCAGGGACTATGGTTACCATTATCGAGAAGAAAGGATCTTCGCCAAGAGGAACAGGAAGTAAGATGTTCGTGTTCCGGGATGGAAGAACAGCAGGAAGCATTGGCGGCGGAAAAGTAGAATTCGAAGCCGGAAAACATGCAGTGAATGTGCATACAACAGAAAACAGAGTTTATGAACTTGGACAGGGCGTGGGAGATCTGGGAATGATCTGCGGAGGAACTGTAAAAGTGCTTTTTGAGCCTGTAAATGTGTGAAAGAATGGGGCAGGACTTGCATAATATGCCAAAATCATGTATATTTGATGGTAATGTGATTGGACGAAGATGCCGGGTGGGAAGTTGATTTCATACCGGCGTATAAGGGAGGACTATAAATAATGAAGAAAAAATGTATTTTGGCGCTGATCCTAGGTGCTGCTTTTATGGCACAGGGATGTGGATTTACGGAAGGTACCGATGCTGTTGTGACTGTTGTGGATTCTACTCCAACTCCGGAACCCACAGAAGCACCGGAAGAAACCGCTACTCCGACACCGGAGGCAACTGCGGAAGCCGATTCCACAGCAGCAGCTGATCCTACTGCCCAGGCAGCAGCAACCGAACAGACACCAAGCGGAATTAATGTACAGGCTCAGGATGCAACCTATTATGCAGTAGAAGGTGTGAATTTACGTTCCGATGCCAGCGCAGACGCAGAGTTCGTGGCAGGTGTACTTTCCGGAGAATCTCTGAAATGCACAGGAATCTGTGACAATGGATGGATCCGTGTAGACTATAACGGACAGACTTGTTATGCATCCGGTGATTATGTCAGCACGACACCGCCGGCAGGTGCGGCAGCAGCGACGACAGATACTGCAGCGGCAGCACAGTAAAGGACACAGAAAAGAAAACCCCGGTAACTGTATTCTGGTAAATAACCAGTGCAGATGCCGGGTTTTTTATGTTTACAGAATGTAAATGTCTGTTTTATTTTCGTAAAATCTTCCGGGATCTATTCCGGATATACAAGACGGTCCGGCTTGATATCATAAAGGACTTCATTCAGATACTTCTTTGCAAGATATTTGGCCATACCCAGGTTCATGTCAAGGTAGTTACCGCAGTCTTTTGCGGAAGCACCAGGAATCTCACCTTCAAAATCGCGGATAAACTCAAACATTTCGATCATAAGAGGAACGATATCTTTGGATTCATAATCTCCGTTAAGAAGAAGATAATTTCCGGTACGGCATCCCATAGGTCCCCAGTATATTACTTTCGGTCCGAATTCTTTATGATTACGGAGAAATGTAGCAGCCAGATGTTCCATAGCGTGAAGTTCGGCTGTATTCATAACAGGCTCCTCATTGGGAGAGGTCATACGGATGTCAAAGGTTGTGATCACCTGATCGCCTACAGGATCTTTCCGTGAAACATATACACCAGGCTGAAGCTTGATGTGGTCTATGGTAAAACTTGTGATTTTTTCCATGATGATTCCTCGCTTTCTGAAATAAAACTTATATGATATAAGATACCATAACAGTTATTTTAGCAGAGAACGGAAACAGATACAAGTGAGGGATTGTGTAAAGTTGACTTTGTGAAAGGATAATGTTAAACTGAGAAAAGCTTACAGGGGGAGAGCGGGAAAGCTCATCCGGAAAACAAAAAACAGAAAATATAACAGAGTTTCCGGGATCTGATAAGGAGGATTTATAAAGTGAAACATAAAGTTTTATCAGTATTATTTGCAACAGTTTTTACAGCAGGAATGCTGGCGGGCTGCGGAAGTTCGGATACAGCTTCACAGAAGCAGGAGATGACTCTTGAGGAAGAGAGCACAGAGGGACAGACTGCTGTAGATGATGAAACCGCAGCGAAAGCAGTTTCCGAGGAGGAAGCTGAGCAGGCAGGATTTACCGATTCACTGGAAGACAGCGGGGAAGAGGAGTCAGGAGATTCAAAAGACACAGCTGAAAATGAATCCGCGGAAGATTCTGCTGAAGATACAAAATCCGTGGAAGAGAATGCAGAAGACAGTACGGAAACGGAATTTGATGATGGTTCAGATAAAGCTTCCGCAGCAGGAACTACAGTGATCGATACCAGCCAGCAGCTTACTGGTACCTACCATGCAGCGATCACAGTGAAGAACTACGGAGAGATCGATGTGGAACTGGATGCGGATACAGCCCCGATCACTGTAACCAACTTTGTTAAATTGGTACAGGATAACTTTTATGACGGGCTTACTTTCCACAGGATCATCGATGGATTTATGATCCAGGGTGGCGATCCGAAGGGCGACGGAACCGGCGGAGCAGATGAGGAGATCAAAGGAGAATTTTCCAATAATGGTGTGAAGAACGATATTTCCCATGTACGTGGAACCATCTCCATGGCCCGCAGCACAGACCCGGACAGCGCAAGCTCTCAGTTCTTTATCGTGCAGTCTGATTCTACATATCTGGATGGAGATTATGCTGCATTTGGCCATGTAACATCCGGAATGGATATTGTTGACAAGATCTGTAAGGATGCCAAGCCATCTGATGGCAATGGAACGATTGCCAAGGATCAGCAGCCGGTGATCGAAAGTATCCGCATGGTTGACTGACAGGAGGAAGAGGGATGCTGAAAGGGAAAACTGTACTTCTTGGGATCACAGGAAGTATTGCCGCATATAAGATCGCATATCTGGCAAGTGCGCTTAAGAAGCTTCATGCAGATGTCCATGTGCTGATGACGGAGAATGCCACGAATTTTATCAATCCGATCACGTTTGAGACACTGACCGGAAATAAATGTCTGGTGGATACTTTTGACCGGAATTTTCAGTTCCAGGTAGAACATGTTTCCATTGCAAAGAAAGCAGATGTCGTAATGATCGCACCGGCCAGTGCCAATGTGATCGGCAAGATTGCCAATGGCCTTGCCGATGATATGCTTACAACAACAGTTATGGCCTGTCGATGCCAGAAAATTTTTGCACCGGCCATGAATACTGCCATGTATGAGAACCCTATTGTGCAGGACAATATTAAGAAGCTGTTATCCTATGGTTATGAAGTGCTGACACCGGCAAGTGGATATCTGGCCTGCGGAGATACAGGTGCAGGGAAAATGCCTGAGCCGGAGACACTTCTGGAATACATTCTGAAAGAAGTCGCTTTTGAAAAAGATCTCGCCGGGAAAAAAGTTCTGGTAACAGCAGGACCGACACAGGAAGCGATCGATCCGGTCCGTTGCCTTACCAATCATTCTTCCGGAAAGATGGGATACGCAATTGCAAAGATGGCTATGCTCCGGGGAGCGGAGGTCACGCTGGTAAGTGGACCTACTGCCATCCAGCCACCACTCTTTGTAAATGTGATTCCTGTGACAACGGCCAGAGATATGTTTGAGGCAGTAACAGACTTAAGTGATCAGCAGGACATTATCATAAAAGCAGCAGCAGTGGCGGATTACCGTCCGAAGCAGGTCTGTGAAGATAAAGTCAAAAAGAAAGATGATCAGATTTCCATAGAGCTTGAGAGGACAGATGACATTCTGAAATATCTGGGCCTGCACAAGAGAACCGGACAGTTCCTCTGCGGCTTTTCCATGGAAACAAAAGATATGATTGGTAATTCCAGGGCAAAACTTGAAAAGAAAAATCTGGATATGGTAGCAGCGAACAACTTAAAGGTTGAAGGTGCCGGATTCCAGGGCGATACCAATGTTCTGACCCTGATTACACAGGATGAGGAAGTGTCACTCCCTCTTATGAGTAAGGAGGATGCAGCCCTTAAAATCCTGGATAAAATTCTTGCACTTATTACGTGCAGGAATACCACGAAATAACCAGATCAAAAATTCAGATGATCAGGTTTTTAAATGAGTAAAGCGGATTCTGAAGGAGAGAAAAATCCGGACCGCTTTCCATCACCGTATTGTATCCGTAAAGAAAATACCGGGATATGCTGTGTCCCGGAAGATTTCTGAGACGGAACGGTAACAAGGAGGAAGAAAAAATGAAAAACAACAACAGATTTACAACAGCGCAGCTTACGTTACTTGGCCTGATGGCAGCAATTTTACTGCTTATGGCTTACACACCACTGGGATATCTGAATATCGGACCACTGGCTATTTCCTTTAACGTGATCCCGGTAGCGATCAGTGCAGTAGTTCTCGGTCCTGTAGGAGGAGCCGTAGCAGGTGCGATCTTCGGCCTCACCAGCTTTCTGCAGTGTATCGGAGTGGGGGGCTCCAGTGCGATGGGAGTTGTGCTTTTTGGTATCAATCCGGTATTTGCTTTTATCCAGCGATTTGTACCACGACTTCTCGATGGTATCTGCCTGGGATACATCTTCAGAGGTATGCGTAAAGTCAGCAATACTTATGTAGCCTGTGCTGTGACCGGATTTTTTTCCGCATTTCTGAATACGCTGTTCTTTATGGCAGCACTTGTAGGACTGTTCGGAAATACTGAATATGTTAAAAATCTGATGGGTGGCCATAACATTATCATCGGCTGCTGCCTGATGGTAGGAATCAATGCTGTATGTGAGATGGTTTCCTCCACCGTGATCACCGGTGCAGTAGGAGCCGCTCTTTCCAAAGCACATCTGATCCCTTCCACACAGATTAGCCGTGAGAAAGCAAAGGCATAAAACGTTTCATTATTTTATAAAAAGACGGGAAAAGAAAATTATGATTTTAGCAATTGATATTGGAAACACAAACATTGTTGTCGGATGTATTGATGACAAAAAAACATACTTTATTGAGCGGCTTTCCACTGTGCGGACCAAGACAGAACTGGAATATGCCGTTGATCTCAAGACAGTGCTGGATATTTATCACATCAAAAAAACAGATATTGAAGGTTGTATTATTTCATCCGTTGTTCCGCAGATCACCAATATTGCCAAGCTGGCGGCAGAAAAAATCCTGAAAAAAGAGGTTATGGTACTGGGACCTGGAGTAAAAACAGGCCTGAATATCATGATGGATAATCCGGGACAGCTTGGAGCGGACCTTGTGGCAAATGCGGTAGCTGGTCTGAACGAGTATCCGGTCCCTTTTATTGTGATCGATATGGGAACTGCAACCACCGTCTCCGTTGTCAATGATAAGAAACAGTATATCGGTGGTATGATCATGCCAGGCGTAGGTGTATCTCTGGACGCACTGACAGCCAGAGCATCCCAGCTCAGCGGGATCAGTATTGACGCACCGAAACATGTACTTGGAAAAAATACCATCGAGTGCATGAAGAGCGGTGTACTCTACAGCAATGCGGCGGCTATTGACGGAATTGTTGACCGTGTGGAAGAGGAACTGGGAGAAAAGGCAACCGTGATCGCAACTGGCGGCCTTGCAAAGAAGATCGTTTCTCACTGTAAAAAAGAGATTATCCTGGATGAGGATCTTCTGCTTAAAGGACTGCTTGTGATTTATGAGAAAAATAAATAATTAACAGAAATGGCGAAACAGCTGTCTGTGTGCAGGGAATGTAATGCACATAAGGCAGCTGTTTTTTTGTGTTTGTTTATTTTTACAGGCTTTTTTCTGCAAATGCTTTCTGGAAATCTTCCGGTACAGGGGCCAGAAAACGTAGAGTTTTTTTTGTGATGGGGTGGCAGAATTCCAACTGAAAAGAGTGGAGCGCCTGCCGGCTGATCCGGTCAAAAACCGGATGATAAAGGAAATCTCCGGGGAGAGGACAGCCGATGTATTTCATATGGACACGGATCTGATGTGTACGTCCCGTGTCCAGATGAAGTTCCACAAGAGAATAGCCGTTACTGACAGCAAGGCGTTCATAATGAGTTACCGCAGTTTCTCCATGCTCCCAGTTTACTTCTCTGGTGATAACGGAGTCATCCATTCGTGCAATGGGCGCGGAAACGGTTCCTCTTTCCGGTGGAATTCCATCTGTAAGAGCCAGGTAAGTGCGGCGGATCTGGCGCTGTTTCATCTGAGCAGACAGAAGTGCGCCACTTAAGGGATTTTTTGCCAGGACAAGAACTCCGGTAGTATCCCGGTCCAACCGGTTGATACAGCGGTAGACAAAATTTTCCCCCTGCTGTTTATAATACCAGGCCACTCCGTTGGCAAGAGTATTCTCGTAGTTCCCGGCAGAAGGATGCACAGGCATATCAGCAGGTTTGTTCAGGACAAGGATATCTTCATCCTCATACAGGATATCCAGCGGCAGCTGCACCGGGATGATGGAAGCAGCCGATCCGTTATCAGCTGCTCCGTTTTCTTCCGGGACAAGGATCCGAAGAACATCCCCCTCTTTCAGAACCGTCCTGCCAAAAGCTGGATGCCCGTTCAGCAGGATCGCATGCTCTGCACGCTTCATAGTTGTCAATATATGTTTGGAAAAACCATTTTTTCTGAGAAAAGAAAGAACGGAAGTTTCGGAATCTCCGGATAAGATGGTATAGGTAATAATTCTCTGCATATGTGTTTCCTTTTTTGGGGTGGATTTTTTGATGTTTATTATAGTGGAAATAACACTGTGTTAACAGTATAACATTTGAAAGAATAATTTACCAGACGGATGCAGCAGGGAGTTTAGATACTGCCCGGGAGAAATGGTGTCGTAAAATATCTTCATAAGTCACAGACTAAAAAGACATATTTCTACAGCCTTTTGTAATGATACCATCGTCATTTTCCTTTGTCAAGGCGTGCAAATGACGCTTTATGAGCTAAAAATGACGATTTCTACAACTATTTTCAACAATTTATGCCAAAAAAATCTTTGATCATACATCCAAAATCTTATTAGTGGTCACGAATAGTGGTCACTTTTCTTTTACTCAAATCCTTGTAAAATCAATGTTTCTACGTATTTTCTATTTTTTTAAAGTAGTCAATAAGTGGTCAGATATAGAACTGACATAACTGGAAAAGCCGCTTAATATAAGAGATTTCGCTGCTTTTTCGCTTATGAAAATATTAAGCGAACAATAACAGCAGAAAGTGATTCCATGAAGACAGGATACAGTATCAGGACATGGCGCATGCGGCTTTTCTGTTCTGAAAAGCAGATACTTGCGGAAACAGAGAAGTTATATTGTGAGGCAGTTGCTTTTTATTATGAGCTTTTAAAGGACAGAAATGAACTCTGGACAGAAAATCTTCTTACGATCCAGGGACAGCTGGAGAAATTAACGGTTCCTGGAAAAGATGGAAGAGTTCCTGAATATCTTCCACCAGGGGGAAAACTTCCGGTTTACTTTCGACGGTCCGCAATGAATAAGGCGGCTATGGCAGTAAAAACAGCGGCTGCTTCCGGATGTTTTACACAGAAGATTGAAGCGAATATTACTTTTTTTAAAGGAATGTACAGAGATCTTACATCCACTTCTGTAGTTTTGAAACTCTGGAATGGAAAGAAATGGATCTGGACGGAATGCGGACTTACAGGACGCTCTTTTCCGGCAAATTCGGCGTTACTTTCACCGACTCTGGTTCACGAGGGAAAATGGCTGATGTTGCATGTTCCTGTGAAGCAGGAAAATTCGGATGCCAGGACTGCAAAAGAACGGATGAAAGAAGGCTGCAGAGTATGTGGTGTGCGTTTTACAAATACGGATAGTTTTGCGGTATGCAGTGTGCTGGATGAACGGTCCAGACCAGTCAGTGTGAAAAACTGTCACGGAGGAAATGCATATCGTTATCACTGCAAAACATTGCTGAAAAAAATAGAAGCATCCAAAGTTTTTACGGATAAAGACAACGTGGATCAGCCAAATAAAAAATATTACATGCGTTATAAACACCTGAACGAGCATTATGCACATCAGGTAAGCAGAGAAATTCTGGATTTTTGCAAAGAGAACCAGGCAGGAATTATTGTGCTTCCGGAATATGATGAGGATTTTTCCCGTATGACCATGTACAGAAGCGGCAATGATTCCCCGCTTCATCTGAGCACAAAGATACGAAATTATCTGAAATATAAAGCCTGGGCAGAAGGAATTCTTGTTTTGGAACTACGCGCCGATGGAACAGAAAAATACTGCTCAATCTGCGGTTCACCCGGAAAAAAACAGAGCAAATTGTTCATCTGCCAGAACGGCCACCAGATCAACCGCTTTCTGAACGGCTCCAGAAACCTGGCCTGCAAATGCCAGCAAAGCTTTCAGAAAAGATCTGGATCAAAAAGTTAATAAGCGGCAGAAATGCCTCTTATATAGATGCTGAGAAATCAGCAAAAGAGGAAGCGCCAGTGACGCAACCTCTTCGGGTTGAATACCGCCCGGCGGCCCCCGCAGGCGTCGCCAGAGAACCATGTGGCCTCCTTTGGGGGTGGATGGGGTGTATTCGAAGTTATAGAAATGAAGTTTGATATTCCGAATGTGGATTGCAATTTTATTGTAATTACTGTCCCCTAAAAATGTCTACGGGGCAAAATCAGTCGTGGTCTGATGGCCTATGGTGGAGTTGAATATACATACAAATATACGCCTTTTTGCATAAATATGCGCTGCATTTTACTGTGAAAATCATGTTTTGTGCAGTAGGGCGTTAATACTGATAACTGCATTTATCTGCGTGTCGTTGAGTAACGGTCGAAAACTGCTAATATTCCATTGTGTAGACATCATAAGAGATGACTAAATCATTGTGTAGGTTGCAATAAGAATGATCGGGTTGTTTGTATGATTATTACAAAAATAAAGGAATGTTATAAGGATTGCATCTATCATTTTGGTGCAAGCGTAATTCATGAGTAACGTAGCAATATTTTGCGCTTACGCTAAACCTGTCGAAGGCAAAGATTGCAGTAAGATTGTATAAACGTACAGCACGTCAGCCGGGTGTACGTGCAGAGATGCTGGCAGGCTTTCCGGAAGAGATTGAGGAATACATCATTCCTCCAGAAGAAAAGTGCGATATCTGTGGCGGGGAAATGAAAGTGATCGAGAAACGTGTGTAAGTGCCTCAAACAATGATGTAGATATCATAACAGAAAAACTGTTATGTTGCACTACGCCATGTTTTGAAGCACTTACCGAAAGAAATGATAAAAAATGGTCACACGGTGAGAAATTTGAAATGTCCAAAAATACAGTAAATATAAGGGGTTCAAGGCTCTTGAGACTAATGGAAACGTGTCGTTGAGGAATAATATGAAAATTGTTATAATACAGTTAACATTTAGCGCTGGATGAAAGACAATTGAAGGAATGTAATTAAAAATGAAATATAAAATCAGATTTCAATGTAAATCAGATCTTAGGATTTTGAGAGAATGCTTTAAATTATCCAAGGAATACGTAGCAAATGAAATAGGCTATTCAGTAAGAAATTTAGAAAGGATAGAAAAAGAAAATGCAATTGTCACAGAGGAAACGGCGAAAAAATTATGTGATCTGTATAAGATAGAATACCAGGATTATTTTTATAAAACAGATAAGAATTTTGATGATAACTTTAATAGAATTTTAGCCGAAAGCGGAACTGTACCGAAAAATATTATTGATAGTACGGATAGATATTACCTTATTTATGTTAGGAGAACAGGATTTTATCAGGATTGTATTGCAGGTAAGGTAATGTGGGTAGGAGATTATAATCGAAATAAAGAACGAAGAATTTTAAGAGAGGTTAATGTAATAAATGCAGTGAAATTGAAACCAGAAGCACAGTTGATAAATAATAAAAATGAGTGGACATATTGGTATTTTAATTTAACGATTGGTAAATTATATGAGGCGATTGTGTCTGAGCCGTGCATGAAAGATTGTCTCGAAGACTGTCTAAGGGAAATAATAGTAACGCAAGACGATCTTATGAAATATGACGTCTTTACGGACATTGCAGTCTTGGGAGGAAAAAATAAATATCGTAAAAAAAGCTACTAGATAATATGTTTATTCTGACACAGGGTGTATAACAAAGTTAATGTTTTATGGTATAGCATTTTATCAGCTCTTGCACTATATTTTATCACCGTTGTAAAGAGATTGAATTATTTAAGAGATTTGCTATAATTAGTAGAAAACAACATTATACCAACTCAAAGGACAATAACATTTATGCAATACACAGACTTACAACAATATCAGCAACAGCAACAGGCAATAAAAGACTTACAGAAATACCACGACCCGGAACATCTCTGGGAGTGTATTCTTGCTTTTCAGGGATATGAATTTCAGACAGTTTCCGGGCTCCCGTTTACCTATCAGTTGAAGAAGGGGAGAAATGGCGAGCTGACGAAAGAATTATGGATTGACAGGCGAAAAAACAGTAAAAGCCTGGCGTGGAGTTCTGTGATGAAAGCGTTTGAAAAGACAGCGGGTAAACCGATGGTGCCACGGCCTAAGGCGTTGGGGGATATTCGTGGAGTTTCCTATCTTTATGGAATGTTTTATCAGTTCGGTTTGATTGAAATTCCTTCAAAACACGAGGATTTGAAATAAAAATCTGATCATAGATAATATTTATATCAGAAGTAGTCAACCGAATCAGGGAAGTCTCCTTGCTTCAATCGCGAATATCCGCTGGACTTGAGTTGTATAACAATAATCAACTGGAGGAATTATGAAAGATATTATTCAGATTATAATAGAAAGTTCATCTGGTTTTGGACCTGTGCAGGATGCTTTTACTGATAAACTGATCCTTACAGAAGATTCAATTTCATATGAATACAATCCGGAAATTGAAACCAGGTTCAATCCAAAAATAAAATGGAGTTATAAAATAGATAAACCGTTTTTTAAAGCCCAGTATGAGCGTATAGCTGGAATGATATCTGCTGTTATAGAAAAGCAGGAAAATGAATTTTGTACGGATATCGGAGGAATAGAATTTGATATTGTATATTCTGACCAAACAAAATTCAATTACATATTTATGGTTCCCGGTGATCGTTTTAAAGAATTATTTGATGAAATAGAACAATTAGTACCTGGAACAGAATGCACGCCGGCAGTACTATTAACTTCAAGAAATCATAATGGCAGGTATGTCAATGATCTTGAGGCATTTATGGAGTATATCCATAAAGAGGAGATGAACAATAGAAGTAAGAATCCTGAGAGGACACCGGGCTGGCTCAGAAAAATTAAAGAATTTGTCAGAAGTATCCACAAGGAAAAAGACGACAGAAAACTTTAACCAAATCAAGTAAGTCCCCTGCGGGGTTGCGAAAAGCAATAAGCAGTGGGTGGGGACTTGCTTGTATCAGGAGGAGTACAAGCTCTTCCTGATAAACTGCGGAGCAGTTATTTGGTTATGAGCAAGTAGCGAAGCGGATTGCGAATATCCGCTTGACTAATCACATACAATTTCGGGGTAATATTTTTTATTTGTGATAAATAAACGCAATTTATGCTTTGATAAAATGAATTTCAGACAACAGACCATGGTGTTTGAACATATTCATAGAGCTTTATATTTTATGGAATATTTTATTAGTCCCGTCTGATCGAATTTCTTTCAAACACGAAAATCTGACGTGAAAATCGGATCATGCAATTGACTTTTGGGGCATCCTACGGTAGAATATATTCGGTTTATCAAAAAATATGTTACTGTGAAGAATTGTCAGTAACGAAGTATTACATTATTAAAGAAGGAAAAGGAAATTACAATGGTGAACAATTTGGACGGTAAATTAGAAAACAGTAAAATACCTGCGGTAGTTGCATCAGATGTCAATGATGATGAAGTGGAAATTGATTTAAGAGAGATTCTTCAGGCTCTGAAGAGAAAAATCCTGCTGATTCTGATGGTAGCGTTGATCGGTGGATGTGGTGCCGGAGCATATACGCAGTTTATGATGACACCAATTTATAGTTCCACATCCAGTATGTTGGTACTTTCCAAGGAAACTACATTGACTTCTCTGGCGGATCTGCAGCTGGGAGCTAGCCTGACCAGCGATTATACGGTACTGATTACCAGTACACCGGTTCTGGAACAGGTTATCGAGAATCTGAAACTGGATATGACAGCAGAAGATCTGAGAAAGACGATTTCCATTAACAATCCAACAGATACTCGTATTCTGGAGATCACAGTAAATAATGCGGATTCCGCTCTTGCAAAGGAAATCGTAGATGAAGTTGCCAATGTTTCATCTTCCTTTATCGGAGACAAAATGGAAGTTGTTCCGCCTAAGATCATCGAGGTTGGTAAGATTGCTACGATCAGAACATCACCAAGCGTGAAGAAAAATGCAGAAATCGGTTTCCTTCTCGGATTTGTAGCATGTGCGGCGATTGTTGTAGTTCTTACGATAATGGATGATACGATCAAGACAGAAGAGGATATTGAGAAATATCTGGGAATTTCCGTACTTGCAAAGGTTCCTGACAGAAAAGACTTTGTAAATGTAAAAAGTAAAAAGAATAAGAAAAAAAGTCATCGCTAAAGCAAATGGAGGAATCTGAACAATGAAGAAAATCACGTTAACAGATAAACGTAAAAATAATTATTACTATAACGAAGCGATCAAAACGCTGCGTACGAATATTCAGCTGTCCGGCCAGAGCATAAAGACAATTCTGATCACAAGCTGTTTTCCAAATGAGGGAAAGAGTGATGTTGTTTTAAGTCTTGCACAGGAACTTGGAAGTATCGGAAAGAAGGTACTTCTTCTGGATGCGGATATCCGTAAAACCGCTTATGTAGGCCGTCTCGGGGTTGAAGAAGAGGTACGGGGTCTTTCTCAGTTCTTAAGTGGACAGGCAAATATCAATGATATTATTTATGAAACCAATTTTGAGAATATGGATATCATTTTTGGTGGTCCTTCTGCACCGAACCCGTCAGGCTTACTCAGTGAAAATGTCTTTCAGGTTTTTCTGAAGAAGGTCCGTGAATATTACAGTTACATATTGATCGACACTCCGCCAATTGGAACTGTTGTTGATGCGGCAGTGATCGGAAGATATTGTGATGGTGCTGTTTTCCTGATCGAGCCGGGAAATGTCAGATATAAAGATGCACAGAGAGCACTTTCACAGCTTGAAAGAAGCGGCTGTCAGATTCTTGGTGCAGTTATGAATAAGATCGACACGAAAGCGGATAAATATTATTCCTCCTATTACAAACATTATGGAGAATATTACCGTCGGGCGGAAGAAGAGAATAAATAAAAAAGAAAGCTGGGAAAAAGTGAACGGAAATAAAAGAAACAGTAAAAAACTTAATATACTGTTGGCAATCATCTGTATTTTGCTGATCGGAGTTCTTGGCTCTATTTTTATGATGAGCCGTGAATCTGAAAAAGCGGAAGCACATCGTCTGGAAAAGCTTGCCGGAAGTGAGCAGAAGGGCATTGAAGATTATGAGGCTGTAAAAGAACACGCTTCACAGCTGGAGAAAGAAGACGGGGCGGCAGATGATAGTTCAAAGTCTTCTGACAGTGTAGATGCTAAGTCCGATGCGGATTCAGCAGACAGCAGCGATAAGGCAGATGACAAAAAAGCAAATGCAGCAACTGATTCTGATACAACAGAATCTGCGGATAGTACAGACAGCACGGATGAAACAGCAGCTGATACCGCAGACACAAAAAAAGAAATTTCAGGTATTGTGTGCTGGGGAGATGATCTGATCAATGGAGAGGAATCAAATACCTATTCCTATATGGCAGTACTTCAGAAACTTCTCACAGAGAATGGATACAGCAACCTTACCGTGATCAATAAAACGCTTCAGGGTGGTGGAACTCTTTCCATGATGAAAATGGCGGGAGTAAGTGACGATACGATCCAGGGATATATCACCAAACATCAGCAGGCTGCTAATGGTGCACAGCTGAATGTAACAGAAACTGGAATCCGTGACCTGACAGAAGAAGAGACAACCAGAAATGATTTGGACTGTATCCCGGTTATTTTTATGGGATATTATGGTGGCTGGAATCATGACCCGGCCGAACTTGCAGAGCAGCAGGAGAATATTTTGAATACATTCCAGGATAAGGAAGAATTCCTTGTAGTGGGAACCAGACCAATGGATGGCACTGTGACATCAGATGCTTTGGATCAGGTGCTCAGTCAGAAATGGGGAGAACATTATATCAGCCTGGCATCTGTGACACCACAGCCTGCATCCACAAAGGAAGCACAGCAGGCAATGGCTGAGGCAATCCTCCAAAAACTGGAAGAATTAAATTATATCAGCAAAAATTAAGATACAGGCGAAGAATTTGTTTTATGGATATCCATGGAATAAGACTGAAGGATAGGAAATGAAGAATTCAGGAAGAAACACTGCACATCAGAGAAAAATATATCTGACTGTGCTGATCATAATAATTATTCTGGCAGCTGTTTTTGTCGGCGTATATTATCTTTGGAAACAGACAAAAACAGAATCCGAAATGAAAGTTTCCGGTCAGGCAGAACGAAGTCAGACACAGAATGACGCAGATACCATAGAGTATCAGGGAAGCACTTACAAATATAATGACCATTTGAGTAACTACCTGTTTATGGGAATTGATACCAGAGAAAATGTTGATACATATGAATCTCAGAAAGATGCCGGTCAGGCGGATTCCATTTTTCTGGTTTCCATGGACAGAGCAACAGAGCAACTGAAAGTTCTGTTTATTCCAAGAGATTCCATGACAAAAATTGAAGTATTCAATCCAAGTGGAAAAAGTCTTGGTATGACTACCGATCATATTAATATCCAGTATGCGTATGGCGATGGAAAACAGAAAAGCTGTGAGCTTATGAAAACAGCAGTTTCCAATATGCTGGATGGTGTCCCGATCCAGGGATACTGTTCTATGAATATGGACGGAATTGCGGCTCTGACAGATTTTGTAGGTGGTGTGGAGATTACAGTACCAGATAGCAGTCTTGAGGATGTGAATCCGGATTTTAAAGAAGGTTCAACCGTAACATTGACAGGTGAAAATGCAGAGCAGTTTGTACACTATCGTGATACAAAAAAGAGTCAGAGTGCACTTGTAAGACAGGAACGTCAGAAAACTTATATTCAGGCTCTGTTGAAAAAATGCCAGGATGAGGCGAGTCAAAATGCCGGATTCGTTGCTGATCTTTACAGCAGTATTAAAGATTATACAGTAACCAGTATGGGAAATGATGTTTTTGCAAAACTTCTCGTTGCTTCACAGAATGGTATTTCCGATACTCAGACAGTTCCGGGACAGGGAACTGAAGGAGAGAATTTTGATGAATATCATATTGATGAAGATGCATTGACAGAAATGATTATTTCCATGTTTTATGAGAAAAATGATTGATATTTTTTTCAGTTTGATTTATTATTATATCTAAGAGATTGATAGTACAGAAAGTGCTATTATCTAAATATTTCACTCAAAAGGAGAGGTGCATTATGAAAATTGCAAAGAAATTCATGGCACTTGCGTTAGCAGCAGTTCTCAGTGTAGGATGTGCTTTTTGTGTCAGCGCAGACGGAAGTCGTACTAAGGATGTTACGGTAAGCCAGGAGCAGTCTCAGATCTATGAGATCATTCAGAAGATCGAAGATACAGAAGGAGTTAAGGATCTTCAGCAGAAGTATCCGACAATTGCAGAAGCATTCCAGAAAGTTGGAGAAGGCAAAATGGATATGCCTGAATTCATCGATGTTCTGAAGGCTCTTGCAACAGATGAGAAAGATGAAACTCTGAAAGCAAAACTTGAGGAAGTAATCGAGAAACTTGACGGAAAAGATTTCGTTACAGGCTTTACACAGTTTAAAGTTCTTGATGCTACCAGAGCTGAAAAGAATGCAGATGGCAAATATGAGGTTGAAATTTCTATCCCAAGCATCACAGATGACATGGAGAACATTCAGTTGTTATGCTATAACGCAGAGAAAAATGAGTGGTCAGTTGTAGATCCGATCAGTGTTGATAAAGAGAATAAAACACTCAAAGTTGCATTAGATGATCTTTGCTACTTCTCAGTTATTGCCGATGCGAAAGCAGACACAACAAAATAATTCTCAAAAATAATAAAAACAGCTTTGCGATATGGAACAAATATCGTGGAGCTGTTTTTTCTATATGGCATAAATTTTGTGAATAATTACTCAAAAATACTCAGATTGAAGGCTGACTTTTGAAAATCAAAGGACAGTCTTCAAATTTTTTTTATTTTTGAAATAAATCAGTTGTTGTAATATGGGAAGCGATGTGGCATAATAAATGGGAAAATGTTAAAAATAAGAAAAATCCAGATTAAGGAAATGTAAAATTACATTTTCGGGATAACACGGCTCCTGGCAGATGCTGACAGGAAGCGAGTATGACAAAGGAGAAAATTATGGCAATTTTTTCAATGATCTTATCTTTGTTGTGTGGAGTATCATTATTTTTGTTTGGAATGTCCTTAATGGGCGATGGTCTGAAGCTGGCAGCTGGAAATAAGCTCGAAGCGTTTCTCTATAAGATGACCAATACTCCACTGAAGGGTGTCGCACTTGGCACTGGTGTTACCAGTGTGATCCAGTCGTCTTCCGCGACGACAGTTATGGTAATCGGTTTTGTAAACTCCGGTATGATGAAGCTGAAACAGGCGATCGGTATCATCATGGGAGCGAATATCGGAACCAGTATCACCGGCTGGATCTTATGTCTTTCTTATATCGAAGGATCCAATGGTATCGCAAGTATTCTTTCCACAGCAACAATTTCAGCTGTTGTGGCAGTTGTTGGCATTATTTTCCGCATGTTCTGTAAGCGAACCTTACATAAGAATGTAGGAAATATCATGCTTGGTTTTGCAATCCTGATGACAGGTATGCAGATGATGAGTGGTGCGGTATCCCCACTGCGTGAGAGCCCGGTATTTATCAAGATGCTGACTATGTTTTCCAATCCGATCGCAGGTATCCTGGTTGGTATTGCATTTACCGCGGTACTGCAGAGCGCATCTGCAACAGTCGGTGTACTTCAGGCGCTGTCTGTAACCGGAATCCTGACATTTGCAAGTGCGTTTCCAATCGTTCTTGGTATTGGTGTCGGTGCTGCATGTCCGGTCCTTATTTCTGCGATTGGTGCAAATAAGAACGGTAAGAGAACTGCTCTTGTGTATCTGATCAATGATCTGTTTGGTCTTATCATGTGGTCTGTGATCTTCTACACAGTGAATGCATTTGTACATTTTACATTTATGGATATGACGATGACACCGGTAGCGATCGCCCTTCTGAACACAGTCTTCCGTCTGGCAACAGTTATCGTGCTGTTCCCGTTCATTCCAAAGATCGAGAAGCTGGTATGCTGGCTTGTGAAGGATAACAAAGAGGACTTGGAAGATGAGGCGGACTTTGATCTTCTGGAGGAGCGTCTTCTGAATTACCCGGCCCTTGCCATCGCACAGTGCCACCGTGTAATGAACGGAATGTCCAAGAAACTCCGCAAAAATGTCAACAGAGCTATGAATCTTCTGAATGACTATCAGCAGGATAAATACGATAAGGTTCAGCGAAAAGAGGATCTGATCGACAAGTATGAAAGTCGTCTTGGAGAATATCTGATCCAGCTGACCAAGAGAGAGATGAATTCTGCACAGACAAGACAGACTTCTCTGTATCTGCATACGATCAATGACTTTGAGCGTATTGGTGATCATGCTTCTTATATTGCACATATGTCCAGCGAGATGCATGATAATCACACGAATTTTTCTCAGGAAGCCTGGGATGAGCTGAATGTTGTTATGGAAGCGGTCCGTGAGGATATCAACATAACCTGCAATGCTTTTATGAAAGATGATAAGGAAATGGCACAGAGAGTAGCACCTCTGGGAGCTGTGATCACAGGACTTTGTGATATGCTGAAAATGCGCCACGCAGAGCGCCTGAGTCAGGGCAAATGCGGACTGGAAGAAGGAACGGTGTTCAGTGATATCCTGAACAGTTTTGGCCGTATCGCAACGCACTGTGCAAGTGCTATGGTTGCGCTTATGAAGAGTGGAGAAACCGGTTCGGATCTTCATATCCATGATTCCAAGATTTATCCGACCAACAGTGTGGAATATTATCAGTACTTCAAGGAGTACGGACAGAAATACGATATCGAAAATCAGGAAGGTCATGTGCTCAGCATGGAGCCGGAAGAAGTAGAATAAAGATTTGCAAAAAAACGCCAGTTTCAAATTAACTCGAAACTGGCGTTTTTGTTCCTACCACGGATATTTTCCCTTTTTAGCATAAGGAAGAAGTTTACCATCGAATTTAATGATAACACGGTGATTTCCTTCCGCGTCTTCGGTCACATCTACATCCAGACCGAAATCAATGGCACTCATGATGGCGTTTCCGCCCTGTTCATGAATGATATCTTTGATAGCGGGACCGTAAGTATCAATGACTTCATGAAGCCGGTAAAGAATCGGATCAGTATTTCCTTTATACGGATGGCTGTTGAGAAATGCAGTAGCGGATGGACTGATTTTAAGCGCTTCTGCAAGTTTCAGGGTATATTCTTCCGGAACATACTGCTGTCCTTCAAATACAGAAGCGAGCCATACTTTATTGACTCCTATGAGTTCGGCTAATTGTTCGTAAGTCAGCCCGGAAGCTTTTTTTGCTGCTTTTAAAGCTTCCAGTTCGTCAGCATGTTCCAGCCGGGTAAGATAATCAGCGTTATTCATTGGTGTCATAATAGATTCCTCCTTAAATAAATAATTGTATATAACAAAAAAACGAGATGCCTTAAAAAGGTACCTCGCTGTACAAAACAATTATAGTTCAGAGAACAGAATGTGTCAATGCTTTATTTATTACTATTTACCATAAAAAATATATAATTGCTGATAATTGGAATCAGGGGTTATCAAAATACAGATTTCATGGTATGATAAATCTATAAGACAGCGTGAGACGTATAATGGGGATGCGTATCTTACAGCAGGAAAAAGGAGGTTTTTACTATGGGTGAGAGTATGATCACATCGTTTGACGGAACGAAACTGTATCTGAAAAAGGAAACGGCAGCAGATAATAAGGCTGTGATCGTGATCGTTCACGGTCTCTGTGAGCATCAGGGCAGGTACGATTATTTTGCGGAGAAGCTTCATGAAGTAGGAATCGGTACCTACCGTTTTGATCACAGAGGACATGGACGATCCGAAGGTGAGGAGACTTTTTATTCGGATTTTAATGAACTTCTGGATGATACCAATGTAGTGGTGGATATGGCCATTGAAGAAAATCCGGATATTCCGGTGTTCCTTCTCGGACACAGCATGGGAGGATTTACCGTTTCTCTGTATGGAGCCAAATATCCGGACAAAAAGCTCCGGGGAATCATTACCAGCGGTGCACTGACTGCAGATAACGGAAATCTGATCCGTGGAGTGCCGGGAGGAATGGATGTACATACACGTCTTACCAATCAGCTGGGCTCCGGTGTATGCTCTGTACAGGAAGTGGTAGACTGGTACGGAAAAGATCCATATAATAAACAGTCTTTTACAGCAGGCTTATGCTATGCGATCTGTGACGGACTTGACTGGTTCAAGGAGAAAAAAGCAGAGTTTCATTATCCGGTTCTTATGACACACGGTGAGAAAGACGGTCTGGTAAGTGTACAGGATACCTATGATTTCTTTAAAGAAGCAGGATCAAAAGATAAACAGATGAAGATCTACGGCGGACTTTTCCATGAGATTTTGAATGAATACTGTAAAGACGAAGTGATCGGGGATATGATCCGGTGGATGGAAGTACGGATCTGAAAAAGAAACAAACTGTTTTATATGTAATAGCAAAGCCAGGTGGAGTTAAATAACACCTGGCTTTCTTTTGTAAAGATATTCTGCTACAATAAACAGATAGAAACAGGAAGACAGAACAGGAGAAAACAATCATGTCAAATATCATAGAAATCACAGATTTTAACGCACCGGAGTTGGATGTATATGCCAGGATCTCCGAGATACAGCTTTTGAACCGGGCAGAGCCTGAGAAGGGAATCTTTATCGCGGAGAGCCCGAAAGTTATTGAGCGGGCGTTGGATTCCGGATGTAAGCCGATTTCTTTTCTGGTGGAACATAAAAATATTGAGGGAGAAGCAAAGGAGCTGATCCGGCGATGTGGAGACATTCCGGTTTATACAGCAGAATTTGATGTTCTGACACAGCTGACCGGTTTTAAGCTGACAAGAGGAATGCTCTGTGCCATGCACCGGCCGGCACTTCCGGGGATTGATGAGATCTGCAAAAATGCCCGCAGGATCGCGGTTCTGGAAAATGTGGTAAATCCTACTAATATCGGCGCGATTTTTCGTTCTGCGGCGGCTCTTGGAATGGATGCGGTGCTGTTAACGCCAGGATGCAGCAATCCCCTGTACCGCCGTGCGATCCGTGTCAGCATGGGAACTGTATTTCAGATTCCATGGACGTTTTTTGATGAAAAGACAGAGTGGAAGACCGAAGGCATCCGGCTGCTGAAGGCAATGGGATTTAAGACCGCAGCCATGGCACTGAAGGAGGATTCTTTTGATATTGACGATCCCCATCTGATGGCGGAAGAAAAACTGGCGGTTGTTCTTGGGACGGAAGGAGATGGACTTGCCTCAGAGACCATTGCGGACTGTGACTATACGGTATGCATTCCCATGGCCCATGGAGTAGATTCATTGAATGTGGCTGCAGCCAGTGCGGTGGCATTCTGGCAATTGGGGAAACATTAAAAAAAATGTGCCGGACAGGAAGAACGTATTCTTTTATAAGATGTGAGATTTTGTCTGGAATATCTATGGAAATTAAAAAATGCCGGTGCTATAATTTTCCTGAAAAACAGCGGAAAATCCAAAACAGATAAGAATCAGAGGATTTCCGAAAAAAGAGGGAGGAATCACAAATGAAAAAGTTTCTGGAGGAATTCAAAGCCTTTGCATTGCGGGGAAATGTCATGGACATGGCTATTGGTGTGATCATGGCATTTATTCTTTTCTGTCTTCTGAAGGCGGTAAACAAGATCACTTCCATCGGAGCAAAAAAAGAGGAAGAGCCTGCACCAACTACGAAGGTATGTCCGTTCTGCAGAAGTGAGATCGACATCGAGGCTACAAGATGCCCACACTGTACTTCAATTCTGAACGAAGAAAAAAAGGAAGAATTATAAAAGAGAATATCCGCTTTACATAGAAAAAACGGGAAATCAGGAAGCATATTATGGTATGCATGAGATTTCCCGTTTTTTTTATGCGTTTGTGTTCTGATTTTCTTCTTCCATATCCATCAGATGAAAAGAAAGCAGCAGATAAAGGATTTCATCTCTGTCTGTAAGATCCGAATCCAGAAATGCTTTGATCTTATCCAGACGGTAAAGAAGAGTAGTTCTGTGGATAAATAAAGCGCTGGCAGTATGGGCAATGTTCTGGTTGTGTTCCAGAAAACAACGCAGTGTGTCATAGAGATGAGATTGTTTTGCCTCATCTTTGTATTTTAGTGACAGAAGCTTTTCGTGGCAGATCATGTAAGCAGGAAGTTTTCTGGTAGCCTGTTCCAGGATGTAGGGCAGAGCGATGGAGTTAAAATAGTGGATACTTTCTGCGGGGTTTTTGCGTTTGCCAACCTGTAAAGTGACAGAAGCCTGTGTGTATTGACGGTGGAAATTGAAATGCCCGAGCATCTTCCTGCTGTATCCGGCGCTTCAGCATGCTACTTTTGATAAAGCCTTCAATCTTATCGGAAATTTCTTGGACGGTCATAGTACAGAGATCCAGATTGATAAAAAGCACAGCATTCCCTTTATATTCGGTAGCGCAGCTTGCCGGGATCGTATTTTCCAGATAATTGCAGATGGCATTGAGGGTCAGATTTTTCTGATCGATCAGCCCGGTCTGGATCAGGATGCATTGATACATATGGGAAGAAAGCCACCCCACATTTGTCAGCTGCTGGCTGACTTTTACATAATCAGCTCCAGGGTCTGTCAGGATGGATATAAAAATCTGATGCAGAGGAAAAGCTTTATCCCGGTTGTGCATGATACCTGTGGAAAGTGCATGAGATACCATTTGGGAAAGGTACTCCAGGACGAAACCAAAGGTGTCATCCAGAGGAACTTCACCTCCGGAAAACATCAGTCTGTATACGGCCTTGTCATTGTTGGAAATGTTTACACAGAGAGAAGGAACCGTAAGGCCATTTCCCGGATAATAAAAATAACCAGTTTTATAAAATGCTTCCTCGTAATGAGGGTCCTGCTTCAGACTGTCCACAATATCCCAGGTATTTTCGCTGGAACCCAGAACGGAATTGGAGAGATCACCCAGGTCCCAGCCTCTGGAAGCAATGATGGTAAAATCCATGCCGATCAGCATCATTGGATTTGGAATGATGGAAGTGGTAAGATCCAGAAGCTCCTGAATAGAAGCGTTTCGAAGACGGGAATCCATCAGAGACTGATTCCACTGGTCATAAAGGATAAAAATATCCTGAAGTTTATTAAAAACAGTGTTAACAGGAAGGTCTTCAGGGATGATACACATATTTGGCTGGGATAATTCGTAATTCTGATAAGCTTTTCCGATCATCAGGAACAGGATATTTTTGGGATGATGAAAAGTTGGCTGAAAATCCGGATCTGTGATGAGGTAAACACGTCCATCCTGAAGAGGCATGCTTTTTTCAAAACAGGAAGGGCAGGAAAGCGTGGGAAATGTATCCAGCCTGGATGTATGTATGGAAAATGATTTCTGTAAGTGATAACAGATGATTTTTGCACTGAGTTTCAAAGAAAATCCTCCTTCCTATATTTTATAGGAAAAAATAGAAATAATCACCATATTATGTGGAATTGTGATTCTTCTGATTTTCAGTATAATAGAATCATAAAGAAAAAACAAGTGCAGAAATAAGCCTTTTATATTGGGGTGTAGCAAAACAAGTGCGGAAAAAAGGCTTTCCTGCATAATAACGTAGCGGAGGTGTTTTTATGTTAACAAAAAGACAGAATATGATGGAAGTAATCCGTGGAGGAAATCCGGATCGTTTTGTAAAACAGTATGAGGGACTGACCTTTGTTCTGAATACTCCCTATCAGCAGCAGTATCCGATGATGCCGGAAGGACCTGGTGCACCAACAGTAAAATGTGGCTGGGGATATTATAATTCCTGGCCGGCAGGAACGCCAGGAGCGTTTCCACTTCATGATCCCGAACATCTGGTATGCCCGGATATCACAGAATGGAAAAAATATGTAAAAGCACCGGATATCAATTACACAGCAGAAGACTGGAAAGCATGCCAGGAGACCATTGCCGGAATTGATAGGAATGAAACAATGGTTGCCACACTGATCGCACCGGGAGTTTTTGAGATGTGCCATTATCTCTGTGAAATTCAGAATACTATGATGAATTTTTACGAAGAACCGGAAGCCATGCATGAACTGATCGAATATATTACAGAGTGGGAACTGAAATGGGCAGAGCAGATCTGTACCTATATGAAACCGGATGTTGTATTCCATCATGATGACTGGGGAACACAGAAATCTACATTTATCAGTGTGGACATGTTCCGTGAATTCTTTATGGATTCCTACAAACGTATTTATGGCTATTACCATGATCACGGGGTAGAACTGATCATTCATCACAATGACAGTTACAGTGCAACACTGGTTCCAACAATGATCGAGATGGGAATTGATGTATGGCAGGGATGTATGTCAGTCAATGATCTTCCAAAACTGATCAAAGAATATGGAAAAGATATCACATTTATGGGCGGTATCGATAATGGTAAAGTAGATCGTTTTGACTGGAATCAGGAAATGATTGAAGAAGCAACCGATCAGCTTTGCAGAGACTGTGGTAAACTTCATTTTATTCCATGTACCACCCATGGCCTGAATTTTTCCTGCATCCCAGGTGTTTATGAGGCAGTAGATCAGGAAATCGATAAAATGACGAAAGAAATGTTTTGATCGAATTCAGATTGGCCTATATAACTATATAATAGGAAGAAAATAAAATAAATAAAGGTCGGAAAAGCCTGCAAAACTCAGCAGAAAAGCGCTTTCCCGGCCTTTTTTCTGTGAAATTTTGGAAAAAATAAATTTGTAAAGCAAAAACCCTTGACAGGCATGCCGGAATCGTGTATGATAGCCAAGGTGATTACAGATGGAGAAATTTGTAGAGCAGACTTTTTTATTTGATTTTTATGGAGAGCTTCTGACAGAGAGGCAGCGGCAGGTGTACACCAGTGTGGTATTTGAGGATTATTCCTTAAGTGAAGTTGCTGAGGAACTTGGCATCAGCAGACAGGGTGTACATGATATGATCAGACGGTGCAATCGGACGTTGGAAGAATACGAAGAGAAACTCCATCTGGTCGAGAAATTCCTGAACATCCGCAGTCAGGTTATGAAGATCCATGAACTGGCTGACAAGTACCACGCCGAAGATATTGCGGCGATTTCCAATGTGATATTAGAGGAGTTATGATCAATGGCATTTGAGAGTTTAACAGATAAACTGCAGAATGTATTTAAAAAGCTGAAAGGCAAAGGCCGTCTTACAGAGGCTGATGTCAAGGTTGCGCTGAAAGAAGTTAAGATGGCACTTCTGGAAGCGGATGTTAACTTTAAGGTCGTTAAGCAGTTTACGAAATCTGTTCAGGAAAAGGCTATCGGACAGGATGTTATGAATGGTCTGAATCCGGGACAGATGGTGATCAAGATCGTAAATGACGAGCTGGTCAATCTGATGGGAAGTGAGACAACAGAACTTCCGATCAAACCGGGAATGGATCTTACCGTTCTTATGATGGTCGGCCTCCAGGGTGCAGGTAAGACAACAACGGTTGCCAAGCTGGCAGGCAAACTGAAATCCAAAGGAAAGAGACCACTGCTTGTGGCCTGTGATGTTTACCGTCCCGCAGCGATCACACAGCTGCAGGTGAATGGTGAGAAGCAGGGCGTCGAGGTCTTTTCCATGGGAGACAAGCAGAATCCCGTGGACATTGCAAAAGCAGCTATCGAGCATGCGAAATCCAATCAGCAGAATGTTGTACTGATCGATACCGCAGGACGTCTTCATATTGATGAAGATATGATGCAGGAGCTTGAGAATATCAAGGCAAATGTGAATGTGGATGCGACAGTGCTTGTAGTTGATGCCATGACAGGACAGGATGCGGTGAATGTAGCGCAGAACTTTTCTGATAAAGTCGGCATTGACGGCGTGATCCTGACCAAGATGGACGGTGATACACGAGGTGGAGCTGCACTTTCCATTAAAGCCGTAACCGGCAAACCGATCTTCTATGTTGGTATGGGAGAGAAGCTTTCGGACCTGGAACAGTTTTATCCGGAACGTATGGCTTCCAGAATCCTTGGTATGGGCGATGTGATGAGCCTGATCGAGAAGGTGGAAGCATCTGTGGATCAGGAACAGGCCCAGGAGATGCAGAAGAAGCTGAAGAAAATGGACTTCGACTTTAATGACTATCTTACCAGCATGGAACAGATGAACAAAATGGGTGGTATTTCCAGTATCCTGAACATGCTTCCTGGAATGGGCGGCAAGATGAAAGATATCGAGGGCATGATCGATGAGAAAGCTATGGATCGCACCAAGTCCATCATCCTTTCCATGACACCTCAGGAGAGAAGCAATCCGAACATTCTGAACATATCCCGTAAGAACCGCATCGCCAGAGGTGCAGGCGTGGATGTCACAGAAGTAAACCGTCTTGTGAAGCAGTTTGAGCAGAGCAAGAAGATGATGAAACAGATGCCGGGCTTAACAGGCGGCAAGATGAATATGGGAAAAAGAGGCGGCTTTAAGCTTCCCTTTTAATAAACAACAATAAATTTTTAGAAAGATAATTGGAGGAAAACAAAAATGGCAGTTAAGATCAGATTAAGAAGAATGGGACAGAAGAAAGCACCTTTCTATAGAATCGTAGTAGCAGATTCCCGCTGCAAACGTGACGGAAGATGTATCGCAGAGATCGGAACATATGATCCGAACCTTGGCCCAAGCGTATACAAAATCGACGAAGAGGCAGCTAAGAAATGGCTTGCAGCTGGTGCTCAGCCTACAGAAGTAGTTGCTAAGCTTCTTAAACTTGCCGGAATCGAGAAATAATACCTGACAGATTTAAGATCTGTGGGCCCCGTAAGGGCAGAGCAAGGAGGTATGTAATGAAACAACTTGTAGAAGTAATTGCAAAATCTCTTGTTGAAAATCCGGATGAGGTAGTCGTTACTGAGACTGAGAAAGACGACGCGATTGTTGTTGAACTGAAAGTCGGACCGGCCGATATGGGTAAGGTCATTGGAAGACAGGGAAGAATTGCCAAGGCAATCCGTACTGTTGTGAAAGCGGCTTCTTCAAAAAGCAGCAAAAAAGTGATTGTAGATATTCTGCAATGAAAAATGAGACAGGAGCTGTGGATTCCATGGCTCCTGTTTTTACTCTGAAAGGGAGCAAAAATGGAAGATTTATTAAAAGTAGGAGTTATCACAACAACGCATGGTGTCCGTGGTGAAGTAAAGGTTTTTCCAACAACGGATGATGCAGAGCGTTTTCTTGATATTGAATATGTGCTTCTGGATACAGGAAAAGAACTTCGCAGACTGAATATTCAGAATGTAAAATTCTTTAAGAATCTTGCGATCCTGAAGTTTGAAGGCGTTGATAATATCAATGATATTGAAATGTATAAAGGCCGTGATCTCTGGATTCCGCGTGAGGAAGCACAGGAGCTTGGCGAGGATGAATATTATGTGGCAGATCTGATCGGAATGGATGTACTTCTGGAGAATGGGGAGAAATTCGGAGTACTCCGCGATGTGATGGAGACTGGTGCCAATGATGTTTATATCGTAGATCGTGTGGATGGAGAGGAAGTTCTGCTTCCGGCGATCCATGACTGTGTTCTTGATGTAGACGTGGAAAAAAATACCATGACTGTGCATTTGATGAAAGGGCTTGTTTAAATGAATTATCATGTACTTACACTGTTTCCGGAAATGATCGAGAACGGAATGAACACAAGTATTACAGGCCGTGCGATTACAAAGGGACTGTTATCACTGGAAGCGATCAATATCCGGGATTTTGCCTTCAACAAGCACCAGAAGGTAGATGATTATCCATATGGCGGCGGTGCCGGAATGCTGATGCAGGCAGAACCGGTATATCTGTCCTATGAATCCATTGTAGAGCGCATCGGAAGAAAACCACGTGTGATCTTTCTTACTCCTCAGGGAAAAACTTTCAACCAGAATATGGCGAAAGAGTTCGCACTGGAAGAAGACCTGGTTTTTCTCTGCGGTCATTATGAGGGAATTGATGAGCGTGTTCTGGAAGAAATTGTGACGGATTATGTTTCTATCGGTGATTATGTACTTACTGGTGGGGAACTTCCGGCTATGGTTATGATGGATTCCATTTCCAGAATGGTACCAGGAGTTCTGAATAATCAGGAATCCGGAGAGACGGAATCTTTTTCCGGAAATCTTCTGGAATATCCCCAGTACAGCCGACCGGAAGAATGGCATGGAAAAAAAGTTCCGGAGGTGTTGCTTTCCGGACATCATGCAAATGTGGATAAATGGAGAAGAGAGCAGTCTATTATCCGTACTGCCAAATGGAGACCGGATCTGCTGCCAAAGGCCGATCTTACAAACAAAGAGTGGAACGAGGTCCGCAGGCTTCGCAAACAATGGAAAGAGGAAGTGGAAAAATAATTATGAAAACATCAGATTTTTATTATGACCTGCCGCAGGAACTGATTGCTCAGGACCCGCTGGAGGACAGAAGTTCTTCCAGACTGATGCATCTGTCCCTGAAAGACGGAAGTATCGAGCATCGTCATTTTACCGATATACTGGATTACCTGCATAAGGGAGACTGCCTTGTGATCAATGACACCAAAGTTATTCCGGCACGTCTTTACGGACATAAGGAGGAGACAGGAGCACTGATCGAGATCCTGCTTCTGAAACGCCGTGAGAATGATATCTGGGAGTGTCTTGTAAAGCCCGGCAAAAAGGCACGTCCGGGTGCCAAAATTACTTTTGGCGATGGCATTTTAAAAGGTGAGATCATCGATATTGTAGATGAGGGAAACCGCCTGATCCAGTTCCATTATGAGGGAATTTTTGAGGAAATTCTGGATCAGCTGGGAGAAATGCCGCTGCCGCCATATATTACCCACAAGCTGAAAGACAAAAACCGTTATCAGACCGTGTATGCCAAAAATGAAGGATCTGCTGCCGCACCGACTGCAGGACTGCATTTCACACCGGAACTTCTTGAGAAGGTAAAAGAAATGGGTGTGAATATTGCCCATGTAACTTTACATGTAGGCCTTGGAACGTTCCGACCGGTAAAAGTGGATGATGTGGAGAAACATCATATGCATTCGGAATTTTACATTGTGGAAGAAGATCAGGCAAAACTGATCAATGATACAAAGAAAAACGGTGGAAGAGTGATTTCCGTGGGAACTACCAGCTGTCGTACTCTGGAATCCGCAACCGGAGAAGACGGAATCGTAAAAGCCGGAAGTGGCTGGACAGAGATCTTTATCTATCCAGGCTATAAATTCAAAGCAATCGATGGACTGATCACCAATTTCCATCTTCCGGAGTCCACGCTGCTGATGCTGGTTTCTGCCCTTGCAGGAAAAGAGCATATTATGGCTGCCTATGAGGAGGCGGTGAAGGAGAGATACCGTTTCTTCAGTTTTGGTGATGCCATGATGATCGAGTAACAAGATTACAATTATCTTTCATATAAAAATCCTGACAGATTTTTGCATGGATCATGCAATATCTGTCAGGATTTTATTTTATCTATTCATCGCTGTTATCTGAAAAATCTGCCTCTTCATCGGAACTGTAATCTTCTTCGTCCGAGGTATCATAATCTTCTGAAGTATCGTAATCCGAACCATCCGATTCATCTGAAAAATCAGAGTCTGTATCCGATTCAGATTCATCGGAAGTATCAGTGCTTCCGGATGCGTCATCTGCAGAAACAGTATCAGAACTGCCTGTATCGCCAGAGGATTTGGCTGTAGAATCTGCTGTTGGAATCGCTGCGCTGCGTTCATCAATCTTGGATTTGATTCTGGTGGCTTCATCGCCGGTAGCAGGGGTTGGCTGATAGTTGTTATAACCGTCTGCAGAAGAAATGGAGCAGGGAATGATATTTGTTACATTATCTGCCTGTACACCGTCGGAGGTGATGGTAAAGGTCTGCTGAAAAATCATGGTATCCATATCGCTTGGCGAGCTGTTTCCGCCAAAGCAGAAATTTCCAAGACTGTAAACGATATTTTTGCCCTTGTAAGTTTCAATTCCCTGAAGTACATGTGGATGATGCCCGCATACCAGGTCCGCACCTTCATCAATGGCCAGACGTCCGAGAGTCATCTGATTGGTATCCGGAACAGTTTCGCTCTCATTGCCCCAGTGGAAGATTACAATAACAAGCTCTGCGCCGTCTGCTTTGACTTTGGCAATATTATCTTTCAGCTGTTGTTCACGGCCAAGATGGTCTTTCAGTTCATAAATTCCCACAAGTCCGACTTTAACGCCCTTGATGTCCATAACTGCAGTATCATCATAGCCAAAATGGATGATCCCTGCGTTATCCAGAGCAGTCAGTGTGTCCGTGTAACTCTGCTCTCCGTAATCATGACTGTGATTGTTGGCAGTATTTACGGCTTCTATGGAACCACTGGTTAGGATCTGTGCATATTCGGCAGGTGCTTTAAATGCAAATGTTTTATCTTCACGGGTATCCGAATCCGTAAGTGTTCCCTCAAAATTGGCGATGGTCAGATCATCAGCTGAAAAAATACTTTTTACATTCTGGAAAAAGTAATCTTTTCCGTTGCTGTCATAATAGGCGTTCAGACTTGTGTCATAATCAAAGGTTTCGTCTGTACCAAGGGTGCAGTCGCCTACAACACTGATGGTCAGTGAAACAGGATCTTTCTGAGCTGCTTTTGCGGTTTCTTCGGATTTTTTCGCCTGGGCGGCTTCCTGTGCTTTTTGGATGGCAGCAGCTTCGGCGGCTTTTCTGGAAGAAATACAGGAGCGGGCAGAGAAGATAATTACAAGAAGCAAGATCAGAAATCCTCCTCCCGCAAGCATCATTTTCTGACGTCGTACCTGCTGATATCTGGAATTTTTTTTGATGTTTTTTCTGCGGGATGTGGCAGAACTGTGTGTGGACGGACGTTTGTTTACCCGCGAAGTGGTTTGGCGATGGCCGCTTTCTTTCTGACCGGAACGATGTGTATGTGTCTGTCTGGCCTGGAGTGCTTCTTTTCGTGCCAGTTCCGGATCATGTCTGTGCGGCGGCTTTCGATTATCATTTGCCATACTTTTTCTCCTTCATATGTAAAGATACATTTATTATAGGAAGAATTGGAAGTAATGTAAAGAATGAATACCGGACTTTGCAGAAAAAAGAGTTTTTGCTATAATGGACAAGGCAACACAATTGTGGCTTTAAGCTGCTGTAAATAAAAAATACAGGGAGATCAGAAAAAAATGGTATTATATATCGGAAATCATACAAGTTCATCCAAAGGCTATGCAGCCATGGGACGTCAGATGGTAAAAAACGGAGGAAATACGTTCGCATTTTTTACCAGAAATCCAAGAGGCGGTAAGGCGAAAGAGATTGATCCGGCAGATGTGGAAAAGTTTCTGGAACTTGCCAGAGAGCATCATTTCGGTAAGATCGTAGCTCATGCGCCATATACAATGAATGCCTGTGCGGCAAAAGAAAATCTGAGGGATTTTGCCAGAGAGATTATGGCAGATGATCTGAAACGCATGGAGTATACACCGGGGAATTATTATAATTTTCATCCCGGAAGCCATGTAGGGCAGGGAATAGAAGCTGGAATTGCAAAAATTGCAGAAATTCTCAATGATGTTCTTACAGAAGAACAAAGTACCACAGTTCTTCTGGAAACTATGTCCGGCAAGGGATCAGAAGTGGGATCAACGTTTCAGGAACTGAAAGAGATCATTGACCGCGTGGAGAGAAAAGACAAACTGGGGGTCTGCCTGGATACCTGTCACATCTGGGATGGAGGCTATGACATTGTACATGATCTGGATGGAGTACTGACAGAATTTGACCAGGTGATCGGACTTACCAGACTGAAAGCGGTTCATCTTAATGACAGCATGAATGGACTGGGAAGTCATAAAGACCGTCACGCAAAGATCGGCGAAGGAGAAATCGGTCTGGATGCGCTTGTAGAGGTGGTGTGTCATCCGGCACTTAAGGGAGTTCCTTTTATACTGGAGACGCCAAATGATGATGAGGGATGGAAAAGAGAAATTACACTTTTGAGAGAACGATATGCCATGAAAGGAGATTGATTCATGAGAAAGTTTAAATTATTTCTTTTGGCACTGACTGGTGCTGCGATTCTGATGCTGGGTGGCTGTAAGGAGAAGCAGACGTATGATGAAGCTGCTTTTGAGAATGATATGGAGCCGTTGACAGACGATGAATTAAAAGCCATGGATGAGGACAGTGATGATGAAATGACTGCGATGGATGAAGAGGAGATGGAGCAGGCGCAGGATTCTTCAGAGAAAGACAGCACAGAAAGTACAGATCACGCTGCAGAAAACAAAATGGATGAAAAAGGAACGTATACGGACAAAAATGATGTTGCCCAGTATATTTATGAGTATGGCCATGCGCCGTCGAATTTAACTCCCGAGAATTATGAGAATGCAGATAGTATGCTTCCGGTAGAAGAAGGTGTTACTTACCAGCAGTGCAGTCTGGATCCTGAGGGAAAACAGAAATTAATCTATACACAGGATGGAAAGCGTGTATATTATACAGAAGATGATGGAAAATCTTTTGAGGAAATTTATTAGGAAATACAGGTGTACATTTAAGAGTTGACAAAAATGTCCCGGATCATCGTTAAGTGCAATGGTCCGGGACATTTTTTCTATAAAGGTTCTGGAAATCAGTGAACCAGATTTTTCATTTCATCCCCATCCATAAACGCTTTTGCATTTTCCAGGGTTGTTTCAGCAATATTTGTCAGTGCTTCTACTGTGAAAAATCCCTGATGGGAAGTCATTGTAACATTCGGGAAGGACAGAAGACGTTGGATCGTGGAAGTAGGAAGAATGCTGCTTGACATATCTTCATATACATAGGCGGATTCTTCTTCATAAACATCCAGACCAACGGCAAAGAATTTATGATCACGGATACCTGCGATCAGGTCGTCCGTTTTGATCAGTCCACCTCTGGAAGTATTTACAAGGATCACGCCATCTTTCATTTTGGCGATGGTTTCGGAGTTGATCAGATGCTCTGTTTCCGGAGTCATCGGGCAGTGCAGACTGATCAGATCGCTGGTGGCAAGAAGTTCGTCCAGTGAAACATATTCCAGAAAGTCAAGATTTTTATTTGGGAAAAGATCATAAGCGATTACTTTCATACCGAAGCCACGGCAGATTTTTGCCATTGCCTGGCCGATTTTTCCGGTACCGATGATACCGGCAGTTTTCTGATAAAAGTTTACGCCCATGAGACCGTTCAGTGCAAAGTTGTTTTCACGGCATTTGATATATGCTTTATGGGTGTGGCGGTTGGCGGTAAGGGCAAGTGCCATGGCGTGTTCGGCAACTGCTTCCGGAGAATAACCTGGAACACGTGCCACCTGGATTTCGTATCTGGCAGCAGTTTCCAGATCAACGTTGTTGTATCCTGCACAGCGCATTAGGATCAGTTTTACACCTTGTCGGTGAAGTTCTTCGATGACCGGTGCGCCAAGATCTGCATTTACAAATGCACAGATAGCGTCGTAGCCGTGGGCAAGAGCTGCAGTTTCCTCATGGATATTTGCTTCAATGAATTTAATCTCAATACCTGGATAGGACGGAAGCAGCTTCTCAAAAAATTCTCTATCGTAGCTCTTAGTGTCATAAAACAAAATTTTCATAATCGTTGCTCCTCTCTGGAAATATTTTATTTTCCGAATAAATAATACCATAATAGTAGGAATTTGGAAAGTGGGAAAATAGATAAAGTTTATCAAAAAAATGATTTTATTTTGGAATTATGATACCACTAATAAATAAAAAATATACGAAATATAAAAAAATACAAAAAAACAGAGAGCATTTTCATGCACTGCTATCTGATAGAACAGATGCAATGAATTATGCATAAAAATGCTCTCTGTCTGTATATCTGATAATTATTCTGCCAGACTGTAAAGATCGGAATAGAATTCCGGATAGGAGATGTTGACACATTCACCATTTTTGATGGAAAGTGTTCCTTCTGAGAGAAGGCCTGCTACTGCGAAGGACATGGCTACACGGTGATCCAGATGAGAATCGATCTCTGCACCGTGGAGAGGTTTTCCGCCATGGATGATCATGCCGTCTTCCGTTGCCTGGATATCTGCGCCCATTTTCCGGAGATTTTCGGTCATAACCTGAATACGGTCGGATTCTTTGACACGGAGTTCCTGTGCATCCCGGATAACAGTGGTTCCTTCTGCAAAAGCTGCCATAACAGCGATCATCGGAAGTTCATCGATCAGAGTAGGAATGATGGCACCTTCTACTGTGGTTCCGTGAAGAGCGGAGGAGCGGATCAGAAGATCAGCAGTAGGCTCACCTTCTGTGGTTTCGTTGAGAAGGGTGATATCTGCCCCCATGGCTTTGCATACACGGAGGATACCGTCACGGGTCGGGTTGATCCCCACATTTTTCAGAAGGATCTCGCTGTTGGGAACAAGAAGGCCAGCTGCGATAAAATAAGCAGCGGAAGAGATATCGCCCGGAACCAGGATCTCACGTCCGTAAAGAGAAGGATCTGGCTTGATGAATGCAGTTGTTCCTTCTGATGTTACATCAGCGCCAAAGTAATTCAGCATGATCTCCGTGTGATTTCTGGAGAGAACCGGCTCTGTTACACAGGTAATGCCGTCCGAATACATTCCGGCAAGGAGTACACAGGATTTTACCTGGGCAGACGCTACCGGAGAATTGTAGTGGATGGCATGGAGTTTTTTTCCGGAGATCTTAAGCGGTGCACATCCGTTTCCGCCAAGGCTGATGATATCTGCCCCCATCTGGGAAAGCGGAGTCATGATCCGTTTCATGGGGCGTTTCTGGATGGAAGCATCGCCGGTAAGCTCTGATACAAAATCCTGTCCTGCCAAGATTCCGGAGATGAGGCGGGTGGTAGTACCGCTGTTGCCTACATCAAGAGTCTCTGCTGGAGTGCTGAGACCGTGGAGGCCTTTTCCGTGAACCAGGATCTCGCCTTTGGTATTTTCTATGTTAATGCCCATTTTCCGGAAACAGGAAATGGTGGAGAGGCAGTCGGCACCTTCCAGAAAGTTTGAGATCCTGGTAGTGCCTTCTGCGAGAGAGCCGAACATAACAGCTCTGTGAGAAATGGATTTATCTCCGGGAATAGAAAGAGAACCGGATAATTTTTTTGCTTTTTTGATTTCCATAATAAATACCTCATTTATATATATCAGCGTTCACAGATTTTGTAATTACGTTTGGTAAGAAGCACTTTGGCCTGCTCCAGGGCTGCATCTGTATAAAATTCGATCTTCAGAACGCCATCTTCAAATTCACGGTTGTGGATGATGCCGATATTTTTGATGCTGACCTTTTCTGTTGCAAGAATGGTTGCGATAGTTGCAATGGCACCGGCCTCATCTGCCACATCAATGTAAAGAACATAGGAGCGGGGGATCAGGCTGTTATCTACAATGTCAATGGAATCACGGTAATCCTTGGAACTTGCGAACATGTCAAAAATATTGTCGGCTTCTCTGTTATCAATGGAACAGCGGATCTGGATCAGCATACGGATAAATTCGTCCAGAACTGTGGAAATATTTTTCTGGTTTTCCAGGCAGATTTGCTCCCACATAACTGGTGAAGAAGAAGCGATACGTGTGATATCACGGAAACCACCGGCTGCGATCATTTTCATATACTGGGCATCGTTGTCTAGAAGGTTTACAAGATTGACAAGAGCGGAAGCCACGATATGAGGGAGGTGGCTGACTCCTGCCGTGATGAAATCATGTTCTTCCGCAGTGAGAACAAGAGGGATCGCACCAAGAGAGGAAACCAGTTCCGTAAAATCGGAAATCCGATCCAGAGCAACTTCTCCTCCGGGAGTAACGATATAGTAAGCATTTTCCAGGAGATGATCACTGGAATTGGAAAAACCGCTGCGCTCGGAGCCTGCCATTGGATGGCCGCCGATAAATTTTCCCTCGAGTCCAAGTTCGGTTACCTTTTCGTGGATGATACTTTTTACACTTCCCACATCGGTGAGAATGCAGTTTTCTCCAAGAGAATCCTTGATCTTTTCCATGTACTCCACATTGAATTCTACAGGGGCACAGAGAAAAAGATAATCGCAGTTGTATAATCGCTCATCTTCAATATCGCAGATCCCGTCGATCACATTTAAACTGACTGCCTCTGCCAGAGCGTCTCTGTCTTTGTCAAAGGCAAGCAGGCGATAATCCGGGTGAAATTTTCGTATGGTTCTGGCAATGGAGCCGCCGATCAGCCCAAGGCCGATAAAACCTATGGTTTTCATAGTACTTCAGAGTCCTTTCCGGTTACATTTTACTTTTATTCTTTAATAGTGTAAATCACGACTATATTGTAAAAGAAAGTACGAAAAATGTCAACAAATGTTAGAACGTGTTTGAAAAAGCATTCCCACAATCTGCACGTTCCATTTTGCGGTATATTTTGCCCGAATTCGGTTGTCGTAGCCCGAAACGGGAATATTACCAATGAACAGTAAAAATAATTGGACAGTAATATAAAAAGACTTGAGAAATCAGGGATTTCGGACGTATAATAAGAAAAAATAATGTAGGGTACAGAGGAGAATTTATTATGAAATATCAGTCAGTAATGGATCTGCACACACATACTGTAGCCAGCGGACATGCATACTGTACGCTTCGCGAGATGGCGAAAGCAGCTTCCGATAAGGGGCTTGAGCTTCTGGGAATCACAGAACATGCACCGAAGATGCCCGGAACCTGCCACAAGTTCTATTTTCAGAATATAAAAGTAGTGCCCCGTGAAATGTACGGAATCCAGCTGCTTCTGGGATCAGAGGTAAATATCCTGGATGCTGCAGGAACGGTGGATCTGGCTCAGAAAACCCTGGAAAAGCTGGACGTGGTCATTGCAAGCCTTCATGTGCCATGTATCAAACCGGGCAGCAGACAGGAGAATACAGAAGCCTATCTTAATGTTATGAAAAATCCGTATGTCAATATCATCGGACATCCGGATGACGGAAGATACGATATCGACTATGAGGCGCTTGTACAGGGGGCAAAAGAATATGGTAAAGTTCTGGAGCTTAATAATCACTCCATGGACCCGGACTGTACCCGTGAGAATGCGGTAGAGAACGATACCATTATGCTGAATTACTGCAAAAAATATCAGGTACCTGTGGTTATGGACAGCGATGCCCATTTTGATCTTCTGATCGGAGAATTTGACCTTGCCAGAGCCCTTCTGACAAAACTGGATTTTCCGGAAGATCTGGTACTGAACCGTTCCGTGGATGCCGTGAAAAAATATGTAAACCGTACATTCTGACAGGGGGGACAGAATGTACAGGCTTTTCTCTTAAAAGATATAGAAGATACAGAAAAATAGAAAAAATCCTGAAAGAATACCTGATTTTGCAAAATGCTGAGAAAACATATCCGGATTCTTTCGGGATTTTTTTATGTAAAAATCAGATACTTTCGCCATGTACTACAACGAATTGACGGTATAACTAAAAACTTTCTGAAAAAAAGTTGTCAAAATTGAATAAAATACTTGAAATTTGCATGGAAATTTAGTAAAATGTGAACATATTAAGTAAGACAAACAGGGAGGTATTACATATGGACGTTTTCAGAACAGACCGAATCAGAAATGTAGTCCTATTAGGTCATGGTGGCGCAGGTAAAACAACACTGGCTGAGGCAATGGCTTATCTGGCAGGTATGACAAACAGACTCGGACGTGTTGAGGATGGCAATACTGTCAGCGATTATGACAAGGAAGAAATAAAGAGACATTTTTCCATCACAACTTCTTTGATTCCGGTACCATGGGATAAGATGAAGGTAAATGTACTGGATACTCCCGGATATTTCGATTTTGTGGGAGAAGTTGAGGAAGCCGTCAGTGCAGCAGATGCAGCGATCATCGTTGTTTCCGGTAAGGCCGGTGTTCAGGTTGGAACACAGAAGGCATGGAATCTCTGCGAGAAATATAAACTTCCGCGAATGATCTTTGTTACCGATATGGACGTGGATGATGTCAGCTATCGTGAGGTCGTGGAAGAGCTGACAGAGCTGTATGGCAAGAGGATCGCTCCTCTTCATTTCCCGATCCGTGAAGACGGTAAGTTTGTAGGTTATGTCAATGTTGTGAAACAGGCCGGAAGAAGATACATTGACAAGGCCGGTAAAGAAGAATGCCCGGTTCCGGACTATCTGACCGAATATCTTGAGAAATATCATGAAACTCTGATGGAGTCTGTTGCAGAGACAAGTGAAGAGTTTATGGACCGTTATTTTGAGGGAGATACCTTCTCCGTAGCAGAGGTTTCAGCCGCTATTGCAACCAATGTACAGGATGGAAGTATTGTTCCGGTATGCATGGGATCACCGGTGAACCTTCGCGGTGTATCTAACCTTCTGGATGATATCTGCGGTTACTTCCCAAGCCCAAGCGGACGTTCCTGCAATGGTATCGCACAGAAGACTAACGAGATCTTTGAGGCCAATTATGACTTTGCCAAGGCAAAATCCGCCTATGTATTTAAGACCATCGCGGATCCGTTCCTTGGTAAATATTCTCTGATCAAGGTATGCTCCGGTGTGCTGAAATCCGATGATACACTTCTTAATGTAGAGAAAGGAACAGAGGAGCGTGTAAACAAGCTTTATGTCATGGAAGGTTCCAAACCGATTGAAGTTCCGGAGCTTTTTGCAGGGGATATCGGTGCCATTGCCAAGCTTGGCAGTGTACAGACCGGTGACAGCCTTGCAACCAAGGCGAATCCGATCCTTTATCCAAAGGCTATACTTTCCACACCATATACATATAAGAGATTTAAGGCAGTGAAAAAGGGCGACGAGGATAAGATCGCACAGTCCCTTGCCAAGATGATGACAGAGGACAGAACACTGAAGGTTGTCAATGACAGTGCAAACCGTCAGAGCCTGATCTACGGTATGGGTGATCAGCATCTTGATATCGTTGTCAGCAAGCTGAAGGAGCGCTATAAAGTGGATGTGGAGCTTTCCAAACCGAAGGTTCCGTTCCGTGAAACACTCCGTAAGAATTCAGATGTAGAAGGCAAACATAAGAAACAGTCCGGCGGACACGG
This sequence comes from Blautia sp. HA9023, assembly GCF_056504095.1. Classification (NCBI taxonomy): domain Bacteria; kingdom Bacillati; phylum Bacillota; class Clostridia; order Lachnospirales; family Lachnospiraceae; genus Blautia; species Blautia sp. HA9023. The sequence continues at coordinate 221,023 of NZ_JBWLUR010000003.1, forward strand.
ACAGTATGGCCACGTTAAGATGCGCTTTGAGCCATCTGGCGATCTGGAGACACCTTATGTATTTGAGCAGGTAGTTGTAGGTGGTGCAGTTCCGAAGAACTACTTCCCTGCAGTTGAAAAAGGTCTTCAGGAATGCGTTCTGAAAGGCCCTCTGGCTGCATATCCGGTAGTTGGTGTGAAAGCAACCCTTTATGATGGATCTTATCATCCGGTAGATTCTTCTGAGATGGCATTTAAGATGGCAACGATCCTTGCCTTCAAGAAGGGCTTTATGGAGGCTTCTCCTGTACTTCTTGAGCCGATCATCTCCATGAAGGTTACAGTTCCGGATAAATATACCGGTGATGTTATGGGAGATCTGAACAAGAGACGTGGTCGTGTTCTCGGAATGAATCCGGACCACGAAGGAAATACCATCATTGAGGCAGATGTTCCGCTTCTTGAAATCTATGGTTATTCCACTGTCCTTCGTTCCATGACCGGTGGAAGCGGAGATTTCTCCTATGAATTTGCACGCTATGAGCAGGCTCCTAATGATATCCAGGAGAAAGAGATCGCGGCACGCGCAAGCAAGGTTGACGGTGCTGACGAATAAACAGAGATATTTTTTGAGGGCAGAATAAAGAGTTGACAGGCTGCAGCATTTGCTGTAGCCTGTTTTTAGATGCGTTCGTGAATAAGCAGTCAGAGAAACGAATTGCGCTTATACAGGTTATTGAAGTATGAGCAAAAAAGAAAAGAGAGAGGACAAAAAATGTTAGTATGTGATTATATTGTGGAACAGATTGACGGAGATTATGCACATTTGAAGCGTGTGGATCAGCCGGAGGAGGAACTGAAAGTAGTTGCCAGAGCATTACTTCCGGCAGAAATCTATGAGGGCTGTGAGCTTCATTATGAGCTGATGCAGTATTCAATGAAATGATAAGGCTGCAGGATATCGCGGATATGGCAGGTGTCAGTCGTACAACCGTATCCAATGTGATCAATGGAAATACAAAACGGGTTTCACAGAGCACCATTGACCGGATCACGGCGATCCTGAAGGAGCAGAATTATGTTCCCCACATGGGATCTGTGATGCTATCCGGACACGGCTCAAGGATCATTGGAGTGGTTCTTGGTTTTTCCTTCATTCATGGTATGCAGTCTCTGCAGGATTCTTTTGTGGGAGAGATCACCGGAACGCTGCAGGTCGAAGCAGAAAACAGAGGCTATTATATTATGCTCATTGGCGGTGAACGGATCGATAATGTGGTAGATATGGCATCCCGTTGGAATGTAGAGGGTCTTATCATTATAGGGTATAATGAAGAACAGTATCATCAGCTTTCCAGAAAGCTGAATAAAAAAATGGTATTGATCGATGCCTATCCGAAGGGTGGATATAGCTTTCAGAATGTAGGAGTGGATGATTATTCCGGCGGATATCAGATCGGGGAATATCTGCATTCCTGTGGATACCACCGGGCACTTTTTGTTGCGGAAACAGAGCAGGACAGTGATTATGCCAGATGGCTTGGATTCAAACAGGCTATGGAAAAAAATGGCGGCTTCTGCAGCCGCTCCCGCTATGTGGTGGTTCCCCAGGAACCCCGGCGCAGACTGAAAAAATATGAAGAGCTACTGCCTCATTTTCTGGAGACAAAGGCTCTGGCATTTTCTTCGGATTACACAGCTGTGGAGGCCATCAATTTTTTTACAGACAGGGGAATCCGGATTCCGGATCAGATTTCCATTACCGGCTTTGATGATAATTTTTATGCGCAGATCGTCAGGCCAAAGCTGACCACCATTCATCAGGATGTTCATCAGAAAGCAGTTCTTGCCTTACGGAAGCTGCTTCTTATGGCAGAGGGAAAGGAACCTGCCAAAAAAAATGTAAAAAGCCCTGTCTGGCTTGTAAAGAGAGATTCTGTAAAAGAGTAGCAGGATCTCTTTTTTTATGTTGTGATGACTTTTCCTGGCACATCATCGAAATACGGTTGGAAATTATTTTTAGGGGCCAGTAGTGCTTTATTGTTAAAACTGCATAAAAAAAACAGAAAAGTTTGGCAGTAATTTAAGTTTCACGAGAAACTTGTTGATTTTAAAGGGTGGATAGGATATGCTGATTTCAGAATCAACAGAAAAAGGAGGCAATTTACCATGAAAAAAAACTGGTGGAAAGAAAGCGTGGTATATCAGATTTATCCGAGAAGTTTTAAGGACAGCAACGGAGACGGAATTGGTGATATTCCCGGAATTATAGAAAAACTGAACTATCTGAAGGAGCTGGGAGTAAATGTTCTCTGGATCTCACCCATGCTGGAATCCCCGCAGGATGACAATGGCTATGATATTTCCGATTACCGCAGGATCTATAAAGAATATGGAACCATGGAGGATTATGAAAAGCTTCTTGAAGAAGCGCATAAACGGGGCATTAAGATCCTCATGGATCTGGTCGTAAACCATACTTCCGATGAACACAACTGGTTTATTGAAAGTAGGAAATCCAAAGATAATCCTTACAGGGATTACTATATCTGGAGAGAGCCGGTGAATGGAAAAGAACCGAATAACTGGGGAAGTGCGTTCGGAGGCCCTGCATGGGAATATGATCCTCAGACAGAGATGTATTATCTTCACCTGTTTTCCAGAAAGCAGCCGGATCTGAACTGGGAAAATGAAAAGGTTCGTCAGGAAGTTTACGATATGATGAATTTCTGGTGTGAAAAAGGAATCGACGGTTTCCGAATGGACGTGATCAGCATGATCTCCAAGGATCAGTCATATCCGGATGGAGAAATGAATGGAGGATTATACGGTGATTTTGGTCCTTACTGCGTCCATGGTCCGAGGATCCATGAGTTTCTTCAGGAAATGAACAGAGAGGTTTTATCCCGATACGATGTGATGACAGTTGGAGAAACCTCCGGTGTGACTATCGAAGAGGCACAGAAATATGCAGGTGAGGACAGAAATGAGCTGAACATGGTGTTTCAGTTTGAGCATGTAGAGGATCAGGGATCAGACCATGGTAAATGGACTACCGAGAAATACAATTTCCAGGAATTTAAAAAGGTTATGATCAAATGGCAGGAAGAGCTTGCGGGAAAAGCATGGAACAGTCTGTTTCTTGGAAATCATGACCAGCCAAGAAGTGTTTCCAGATTTGGAAATGATAATCCTGCATACAGGGAAACTTCAGCCAAGATGCTGGCAACCTGTCTTCATATGATGCAGGGAACTCCTTATGTTTATCAGGGAGAAGAGCTTGGAATGACCAATGCTTATTTTACAGAGCTTAAGGATTATCGTGATATCGAGAGTATTCAGTATTTCCATGAATATACAGAAGCAGGTATTTATACACCGGAATATATGATGAAGTGCCTGATGCTGAGAGGACGTGACAATGCCAGAACACCAATGCAGTGGGAGGATTCTCATCAGGCCGGCTTTACGGAGGGAACGCCATGGATCAGGGTAAACTCCAATTATAAGGAGATCAATGCGAAGCAGCAGCTTTCGGATCCGGATTCCATTTTCCATTATTATCAGAAGCTGATCCGTTTAAGAAAAGAAAAACCGGTGATCGTTTACGGTGCATTTGAGGCACTTTATAGAGATCATGATCAGATTTTTGCATATACCAGAACCCTTGAGGGAGAGAAGCTTCTTACAGTCTGCAATTTCAGTGAGCATGTGGCAGAAATGGAAATCCCGGAAGAATTTCAGAAAAATGCAGAATGCCTGATCACCAATCTTGGAAGAAAGGATTTTGGGAAGAAAGTGGTCCTGAAACCTTATGAGGCATTTGTTCTTTACAAAAATCTGTAACAGGAGAGGGAAAAATGATAAAAAAATATGTATATGGAGAGCCCTTTGAGACTGAGGCACTGACAGAAAACATTGAGACAGCAGAAGGAAAGCCAGGATATGGAGAAATCTGTGCAGAAGATGGATTTTCTTTTACTTATATCATGGATGAAGAGGATATCGTCTACGGATTGGGAGAATCCAACCGCGGTATCAATAAGAGAGGATTCATTTACACCAGTAACTGTACCGATGATCCGGAGCATACAGAGGATAAACATTCCCTGTACGGTGCACATAATCTTATCATTGTGTCCGGAAAAGAAACCTTTGGAATGTTTTTTGACTATCCGGCAGCGATCACCTTTGACATTGGCTATACCAGAATGGATACCATGAAGGTAACCTGCGAAAATGCAGACCTGAAGCTTTATGTGATCGAGGGAGAGAGTCCCTATGATATTGTAAAGCAGTTCCGTCATGTGATCGGAAGAAGCTATATCCCGCCGAAATTTGCCTTTGGCTTTGGACAGAGCAGATGGGGCTATACTACAAAAGAAGATTTCAGGAAGGTTGCAGCCGGGTATCGTGAAAATCATATTCCTATTGATATGATCTATATGGATATCGATTATATGCAGTCTTATAAGGACTTTACATTAAACGAAGAGAATTTTCAGGATTTTCCGGAGTTTGTGAAGGAACTGAAGGATCAGGATATCCGTCTGATTCCTATCATTGATGCCGGTGTCAAGGTAGAGCCGGGATACGATGTTTATGAGGAGGGTGTTAAAAACCGTTATTTCTGCCAGAGAGAGGACGGCAGTGATTTTGTGGCTGCTGTATGGCCGGGAGATACCCATTTTCCGGATGTGCTGAACAAAGATGCCAGAAAGTGGTTCGGTGATAAATACCGTTTCCTGATCGAAAAAGGAATCGATGGTTTCTGGAATGATATGAACGAGCCGGCGATCTTCTATTCCACAGAGGGAATGAAAGAGGTTAAAGAGCTTGCCGGGGAATTTGCAAAAGATACGGAGGGAAAGATCCATATCTGGAAGATGCAGAGTGCACTTCGCAATGTTGCAAACAATCCGGAAGATTATCGGAGATTTTACCATAATGTGGATGGCAGAAAGATCCGCCATGACAAAGTCCATAACCTGTTTGGCTACAATATGACCAGAGCAGCAGGTGAGGCTTTTGAACGGATCGATCCGGAAAAACGTTTTCTGATGTTCTCCAGATCATCCTATATTGGTATGCATCGTTATGGTGGGATCTGGACCGGCGATAATAAATCCTGGTGGGCTCATATCCTTTTGAACCTGAAGATGATGCCATCTCTGAATATGTGTGGTTTCCTGTATGCAGGAGCAGATCTGGGTGGATTTAGCGCTGATACAACAAGAGAACTGCTGCTTCGTTTCCTGGCACTTGGAGTATTCACACCGCTGATGCGTGATCATACAGCAATCGGTACCAGAGAGCAGGAATGCTACCAGTTTGAAAATGTGGAAGATTTCCGTCATGTGATCGGTGTAAGATATCGTCTTATTCCATATCTTTACAGTGAATATATGAAGGCGGCTCTGAACGACGATATGTATTTCCGGCCGTTGGGCTTTGTTTATCCGGAGGATAAGATTGCTGTACATGTGGAAGACCAGCTGCTTCTTGGAAATGAGATCATGATCGCTCCGGTTTATGAACAGAACGCAAGGGGCCGTTATGTATATCTTCCGGAGGAGATGAAGTTTGTGAAATTCCTTCCGGGCGGAACCATTGCAGAGGAGATCCTTGAAAAGGGTATTCATTATGTAGAGGTGGCACTGAATGAGATTCCGTTGTTTATCCGGAAGGGAAAATGTATTCCGGTTGCAGAAGCAGCGGAATGTGTGGCAGCTCTGGATACAAAAAATATGCAGCTTCTCGGATATGAAGGTGCGGAGTATACCTTATATGAGGACGATGGGGTCCATAAGGATTACGACAGAGAAGAAAATTATCGTGTTCTGAAAAAATAAAGTCAGCAAAATGAAATATAAATTTCTGTGTTACATCATTTACGTTAAACAGTATAAAGAATACAGGATGTGAACAGTTGATAAGCAGAAAAGCCGTAAGTATATGTAAAAGTTTCTTAAACATATATCTTACGGCTTTTGCTACTGCTACTTTACATAAAATATTTTATGTAAAGTAATTTGCATTCTGTTTAAATAACACTTCAGAAAGATTTGTTTATGCTTCTTCCTCAATCTTGATAACATTTTTCAGTGCAGAGCAACATGCCATGTCACCGATAACATTGACACAGGTGGCGCCCATATCACAGAGGGTATTGATGCTGATATAAACACCAAGAACTCCGGCAGGAAGTCCGGCCATAGTTGCCAGTGCTGCGAAAGATGCGATAGCACCACCGGGAACACCTGGAGTACCAACGGAAAGCAGTACGTTTGCAAGAAGGATAATGATCATAAGAGGAATACTTACATGGATTCCGCAGGCGTTTGCAAAGAACATGATCATAAAGGACATCAGGATAGATACAGCATCCATATTAACGGTAGCACCAAGAGGAATGGCGATGCTGGTGATCTGGTTGGATACGCCCATTTCTTCTTCCATACACTGCTTGCTTAATGGAATGGTTGCGGAGCTTGAGCAGGTTCCGAAGGCGTTCAGTGCTGCTGGCAGGATCGCTTTCAGGAATTTCAGCGGGCTTTGTTTGCCGATCAGCTTTACAGAGAGACCGGTACACTACAATAGCGAAGCCAAAGAATGCCACATACAGAATGAGCAAGCTGTGTTGCAAGGGAAATGATCGTTTCAGTTCCGTTGGCTTCCACAACTGGTACGATGGTACAGAAAACACCGATGGGTGTAAAGTACATGATGGTTGTGATGATTTTCAGACATACTTCATTAACGGAATCGATCAGATTCAGGAATGGAGTTCCTTTTTCACCGACTGCGATCAGTGTGAAACCAATGATTAGGGCAAACACCAGAACCTGAAGGCATGTTTCCGTTGGCAAATGCAGCGATGGGGTTGGACGGGATCAGGTTTTTCAGTGTGTCCAGGATGCTGCTCATCTTAGTAGCCTGGATATCTGAGGTTGCCATCTCGAATTTTACGCCTTCACCGAGGTGAATAAGGCGAGGGATGATCAGTCCACACAGGCTGGCAAGTGCCGTTGTGCAGAGGAAATAGATCATGGATGCAGCTGTGATCTTACCGGTAGTATGTGCATTTCCGATGGAACAGATTCCAATGACAATGGAGCAGAAGACCATCGGAAAGATCATCATGTTCAGGGCGTTCATGTAGATACTTCCGATCAGGCTGGTTACAGTGAGGACGGGTTCAAACCGTCCGGCCAGGAAAAGTCCTGTGAGGATACCCAGAATCAGTCCTGTGAAGATCGCACCGGTAATATGCTTCCGGTACCAGGAATAAAAAGATTTCATTTACGTGTTCCCTCCTAAAATATGTGTGGTATGTATAATATAGGAAAATACATGAAAAAAATTATATCATGTGGAAAAAGAAGCGTCAACAAAACAGGGCCAAATCTGCCGGATTATGCGTATTTTGATGGAAAAGAGCTGTTTTTGGATTTCTGTTTGACAAATACATCATAAGTAGTTAAAATTAAAAGCAGTGTGTGAAAGCATTAAAGTATTAATACTGAGTAATTTGTCAGGAGGAATAAAAAAATGGCTGCACCTTATAACCATAGAGCCATCGAAGCGAAATGGCGCACAAACTGGGAAAAGAAGCCGGTAAATGTCAATGACGGCAAGAAACCGAAATATTACTGCCTGGATATGTTCCCGTATCCGTCCGGAAACGGTCTTCACGTAGGACACTGGAGAGGTTATGTTATCTCTGATGTATGGAGCCGTTATAAAATGCTTCAGGGTTATTACCTGATCCATCCGATGGGATGGGACGCTTTTGGACTTCCGGCTGAGAACTATGCCATCAAGATGGGCGTTCATCCGGCAGTATCCACAGCAGCAAACATCAAGAACATCAAACGTCAGATCAACGATATCGCAGCAATCTATGACTGGGATATGGAAGTAAATACAACAGACCCTGATTTCTATAAATGGACACAGTGGATCTTTGTAAAAATGTTCAAAGAAGGCCTTGCATATGAGAAGGAGTTCCCAATCAACTGGTGTCCTTCCTGTAAAACAGGTCTTGCAAACGAAGAGGTTGTAAACGGATGCTGTGAGCGTTGCGGTACACCGGTTACCAAGAAGAACCTTCGTCAGTGGATGCTCCGCATCACAAAATATGCAGACAGACTTTTAAATGACCTGGACAAACTGGACTGGCCGGAAAAAGTTAAGAAGATGCAGACAGACTGGATCGGTAAATCCTACGGTGCAGAGGTAGATTTCCCGGTTGAAGGAAGAGATGAGAAGATCACCGTCTATACAACAAGACCGGATACTCTTCACGGAGCAACATTCATGGTACTTGCACCGGAGCATGCTCTTGCGAAATCTCTTGCAACAGACGAGACAAGAGAGGCTGTAGAGAAATATATCTTTGATGCTTCCATGAAATCCAATGTAGACCGTCTTCAGGATAAAGAGAAGACCGGTGTGTTCACAGGTACTTATGCGATCAATCCGCTGAACGGCGAGAAGCTTCCAATCTGGCTTTCTGACTATGTACTTGCTGATTATGGTACAGGTGCTATCATGTGTGTACCTGCTCATGATGACCGTGACTTTGAGTTCGCAAAGAAATTCGATATTCCGATCATCCAGGTTATCGCAAAAGACGGTAAAGAAATCCAGGATATGACAGAAGCTTACACAGAGGCTGCCGGAACCATGATCAACTCCGGTGAGTGGAACGGAATGGAATCTTCCGTACTGAAGAAGGAAGCACCGCATATCATCGAGAAGCTGGGTATCGGACGTAAGACTGTCAATTACAAACTGAGAGACTGGGTATTCTCCCGTCAGCGTTATTGGGGTGAGCCGATCCCGATCGTACACTGCCCGAAATGCGGTGCGGTACCGGTACCGGAGGATCAGCTTCCGTTAAGACTTCCGGAGGTAGAGAGCTATCAGCCTACAGGAACCGGAGAGTCACCTCTTGCAGCTATTGACGAGTGGGTGAATACCACATGCCCATGCTGTGGTGCTCCTGCAAAACGTGAGACAAACACCATGCCTCAGTGGGCAGGATCTTCCTGGTATTTCCTCCGTTATGTAGATAATAAGAATAATAAAGAACTGGTTTCCAAAGAGAAAGCGGACAAATATCTGCCGGTAGATATGTATATCGGTGGTGTAGAGCATGCGGTTCTTCACCTTCTGTACTCCAGATTCTACACCAAGTTCCTGTATGATATCGGAGCGATTGATTTCGATGAGCCGTTTGTCAAGCTGTTCAACCAGGGTATGATTACAGGTAAAAACGGAATCAAGATGAGTAAATCCAAAGGAAATGTTATTTCACCGGATGATCTTGTAAATGATTACGGATGTGATTCCTTACGTATGTATGAGCTGTTCGTAGGACCGCCGGAACTGGATGCAGAATGGGATGACAGAGGAATCGATGGTGTATCCAGATTCCTGAAACGTTTCTGGAATCTGGCTCTTGACAGCATTGAGAAAGATATCCCGGCTACCAAAGAGATGGAGAAGACCCGTCATAAGATGGTATACGATATCACCAGCAGACTTGAGGCCTTCAGCCTGAATACCGTAGTGTCCGGATTTATGGAATACACAAACAAGCTGATCGCTATCGCAAAGCAGAACGACGGTGCTGTTGACAAAGAGACCATCGAGACAGCTACCATTCTTCTTGCTCCGTTTGTTCCTCATATTGCAGAGGAGATCTGGGAGAAGCTTGGACATGAGGATTCCATTTTCCATGCTCAGTGGCCGGCTCACGATGAGGAGCTTATGAAGGATGATGAGATCGAGGTTCCGGTTCAGATCAACGGCAAGACCAAGGCTGTTATCAGTATTCCGGCAGAGATCTCCAAAGAAGATGCGATCGCCGAAGGAAAGAAGGCAGTTGCAGATAAGATTTCCGGAAATATCATCAAAGAGATTTATGTACCGAAGAAGATCATCAATATCGTAGTAAAGTAATAAGATAAATTAAAAACACCCGAAGCAGGGCGGAAGATATTTCTGCCATTGCCAGGGTGTTTTTTATATAGACAAATATCGTGAAATCAGTAAGCATGCACAAAAATAACAAATGTTATTTAGAAGAAATGCCAAAAATATTTAGGCATTTTAATAGATTTGCCTAGTTTTTGGTCATACCAATTATATTGTCTATTGTTATTCAAATGGAAAAAACGTACAGTAACACCATGAGTCAGGCAAAGACAGTAAGAAAGCTTTGTTACTCGAAATGCAGTGTGACGGAATGAGGATGTCCGTTTAGCTAGATTGCATATTTACATTGAGAGAAATAAGGAGAGATAGTATGAGCGCAATGAACACACTTAAGAAATTCGGACTGGAACAGGCATTCAACTATGTTTATAAAGATCCGGATAAGAATTTTATCAAGATCATGGACTGGGCAGATAAATTTTCCGGTGGTGGATTTCCTACACAGAGAGCAATGATCCGCGAAGCCATTTCTGATCCGGAACATCCGTATTATCCGTTTATTCATAGATTGGTAACTGATATTGATCCGCATGTTATGAAAACTCTGGTTGCAAACTTTTTTATCAATGCAAATCTTGCAGGCTGGAAGAAACAGGATGAATGCCGTGAGAAATATGGCTGTAATATCCCGTGGGCGATCCTTCTTGACCCAACAAGTGCATGTAACCTGCACTGTACAGGATGCTGGGCAGCAGAGTATGGAAACAAGCTGAACCTCACCTACGATGAGATCGATGACATCATCCGCCAGGGTAAGGAGCTTGGCGTTTATATGTATATTTACACAGGCGGAGAGCCACTTGTAAGAAAAAAGGATCTGATCCGTCTTTGCGAAAAACATAATGACTGTATCTTCCTTTCCTTCACAAATGCCACACTGATCGATGAGGATTTTGCAAATGATATGCTTCGGGTAGGAAACTTTGTTCCTGCGATTTCACTGGAAGGATTTGAGACTGCAACAGATGGCAGAAGAGGAAATGGTGTATACCAGAAGGTTATCAAGGCCATCAATCTTCTCAGAGAGAAGAAGCTTGTATTTGGTATCTCTGCATGTTATACGAGTGCAAATTTCGAGTCTATCACATCAGAGGCATTTTACGACAGCCTGATCGATCTTGGAGCGTACTTTATCTGGTATTTCCATTATATGCCGGTTGGAAATGATGCAGCACCGGAGTTGCTTCCTACTCCTGCACAGAGAAGAGAAACCTATGAGCGTATCCGTAAATACCGTGCAACAAAGCCGTTGTTTGCCATGGATTTCCAGAATGATGCAGAGTTTGTGGGAGGATGTATTGCAGGCGGCCGTCGTTATCTGCATATCAATGCAAATGGTGATATCGATCCATGTGTATTTATCCATTATTCTGATTCCAATATCCGCGAGAAAACACTTCTGGAAGCACTGCAGTCTCCGATGATGATGGCATATCATGACGGACAGCCGTTTAATGACAATATGTACCGCCCATGCCCGATGCTTGAAAATCCACAGAAGCTGAGAGAAATGGTAGAAAAATCCGGAGCACATTCCACAGATCTTCAGTCACCGGAGAGTGCAGAGCATCTCTGTGCAAAATGTGACCGGTATGCTGAAAACTGGAAACCGGTAGCAGAGGAAATGTGGAAGGAAGATCAGGAGAGAAAGGCAGCGAAGAAAGTCTGCTGATCCTGAAACTTAAAAAAACAGAATTTATGAAAGAGCACGGTACTGGAAACAGGTGCCGGTGCTCTTTTTTTGAAAACGGAGTGATCAGACCATGAAAAAAATGATTGATAACATCAGAAAATATCTGCCCGTGGTGTTTCTTTTTGTGCTGCTTTTTTTCTGCATCCGTTACAGAAAGGATCTGTCTGTGGAAAAGATCCTGCGCTATACACCGAAGGAACCTGTTAAGGCAGCATTACTTATGCTTGTGTTTTACGCCGTGAAAAGTGTCTCCTTTGTATTCCCCATTGCAGTTCTGCAGCTGGCTGTAGGACATCTGTTTTCTACAGGAACTGCACTTCTGGTGAACTTTCTGGGAAGAGCAGTTACACTGGCAATTCCTTACTGGATGGGACGTTTTTCCGGCTCTTCCATGGTGGAGAATCTTACTTCCAAATATCCGAAGCTGAAAACAGTGGTGGATTACCAGAACGGAAATCCTTTGTATATTTCTTTTTTTATGAGAACGCTGAATTTTTTGCCCGGGGATGCAGTGAGTCTGTTTCTGGGTGCGGTGAAGATCCCATTTGGAATATATATGCTGGGCGGGATGCTGGGAACACTTCCGGGAGTTATCCTTGCCACGATATTTGGAGCAAATATCAAGAATCCCGGATCACCGGCATTCTGGCTCTCCGCGGTACTTCTTGTGATGATCAGTGTATTCTCGATCCTGATACATAGATATATTTCCGGAAAGAAAAAATAAAAGGGCTTTCTCCTTACTGCTTTTACTGTGAAGAAAAATGTAGTATAATGCAGACAGTAAAGAAAAGAGGGGAAGGAACATGGGGATAGATCATAACAAAAGATTAAAGGAACATTTATATTATTACAGTGCAAGAGTCAGCCGGGATATATCAAATCTGATCAAGTGGCTGGTTCTTGCTGTCGTTACAGGATGTATCGTAGGAGCTGCCAGCACACTGTTTTCTTTTACGTTGAAGGCAGTAACCGGTTACCGAAAGGCTCATGAATGGATTTTTCTTTTGCTGCCATTGTCCGGACTTGTCATTGTATTTCTGTATGAGAAGCTTGGAAAAGAGGATGGAGGGACCAATCAGGTTCTTTCTACCGTGCGTTCCAGAGATGATGTGCCGATCCTTTCTGCACCACTGATCTTTATCACAACGGCACTGACTCATCTTACCGGTGGTTCTGCAGGACGTGAGGGGGCAGCGATCCAGCTTGGAGGAAGTATTGCCAACCAGCTTGGAAGATGGATCCATCTGGACGAGGAGGACCGTCATGTAATTGTCATGTGCGGCATGAGCGCGGCGTTTTCAGCACTGTTTGGAACACCGATGGCAGCGGCAGTTTTTGCGCTGGAAGTGGTCAGTGTGGGCGTGATGTATTATGCGGCACTGATGCCATGTATGATCGCATCGCTGGTTGCCTCCGGATTTGCGGCAGGAATGGGAGTCACGCCGGAGAGCTTTCATGTGACGGATATTCCTGCGCTTACCATAGAAAGCGGACTGAAAATGGGCGTTGTGGCACTTGGATGCGCAGTTGTCAGTATTGTATTTTGTATTGCACTGAATGGCGCTGCAGGCTTGTATGGCAAATGGTTTAAAAATAAATATCTTCGTGTGGTGGTTGGAGCATGCCTGGTCATTGCAGTCACCTTTATACTGAGAACAAATGAATATATGGGAGCCGGTGCAGAGCTTATTGAAAAAGCGGTGGAAGACGGACAGGCGGATACGTTTGCTTTTTTCTGGAAAATGGTGCTTACTGCACTGACTATGCGTGCAGGATTTCGTGGGGGAGAGATCATTGTACCTTCTTTCTGCATTGGAGCCACCTTTGGCTGTGTGATGGGAAATCTTATGGGAATTTCTCCGTCAATCTGTGCTGCCTGTGGAATGGCAGCAGTTTTCTGCGGTGTGACCAACTGTTCCCGATCACTTCGATTCTGATCGCTTTTGAAATGTTTGGATTTAAAGGAGTCTCCTTCTATCTGATCGCAGTATCTATCAGCTATGCAGCATCTGGATATTATGGCCTTTATAAGGATCAGACCATTGTGTATTCCAAATATAAGGCAAAATATGTGAACCGGCATACCAGATTCTGATATAGAGTGAAATGTGAAGGGCGTGTGTATACCGGCATAATATCTTATGGAATACCGCATGGACATGACAGGAAAATATCTGGACATCTGCGGAAATCTGATGTAATATATTAAACGTTATTATTTACAGAAAGGCGGCAGAATTTAAGGTATGGAAAGAGAAGATTCTTGATTTTATCATGGAGTATGCACAGGAGAATGAGGGAGTCCCGTTTCAGGTGATCGAGGAGAATTTTAATATCGTTATGGATGATAAGTTGAAAGATATCATCAGCGATGCGATCTGGGACAGGGATAATGTTTCCGATGTGATCATAGAAAGCGACCGCTATGTGATCACCTGTTTTGAAGATTGATACAGGGCTATCTGTGACCGTTATGGTAATGAGATTAAGAAGTCTGGATATGAGGAGAATGCGTATGCGGCATTCTCTTTTTTCATTAGTCTGCCAAAATAATCTAAAGGAATTGAAGTTCCCCAAAAAGAATGATATCCTAAAGAAAAACAGATGGGGTGGTTGAAATGAACAGTAAATATGAGATCAACACTAAAGAAAACCGGGAATTCCTGAAAGCATCCTGTGAGGATCTTCTGAACTTCGGACATCGGTTTCCTTCTCCAAATGGAGGTTCCTATTATCTGGGGGATGACGGAACACCATGGAAGGACAGAAACCGGGAAACCTGGATCACCTGCCGCATGGCACATGTATACAGCCTGGGACTGATGCTTGGCCATGAAGGAAGCGGAGAGCTTGTGGATGCGGCGTTGAAAGGTCTTAGGGGAGAGCTTCACGATGACAAAAATGGTGGCTGGTATGCAGGTGTGACACAGGAGGGTGGCATTGTTCCCAATAAACAGTGTTATGCACATGCCTTTGTGATCCTGGCTGCATCTTCCGCACTGACAGCCGGAAGGCCTGGGGCAAAAGAACTCCTTGAGGAGGCGCTGGATGTTTATGATCAGCATTTCTGGAATGAAGAGGAAGGACTGGCCTGCGATACCTGGAATACAGAATTTACCGTGCTGGACGATTACCGGGGATTAAATGCAAACATGCATACTGTGGAAGCTTTTTTGGCAGCAGGAGATGTCACCGGGGACAAAAAATATCACATCCGCGCAGGCAGGATCATTGACCATGTGATCCGTTGGGCAGAGGATAACTCCTGGAGGATTCCGGAACATTTCACAAAGGAATGGGTGGCAGATCTTGACTGCAACCGCGACCGCCCGGATGACCCGTTCAAGCCATATGGTGCAACACCGGGCCATGGAATTGAGTGGGCAAGGCTGATCACTCAATGGGCACTTGCAAACTGCGGGGAAGAGAAAGAAAAACTGGAAAATTATCTCCAGGCAGCAGAGAACCTTTATACAACAGCTATAAAAGACGGCTGGGATGCAGATGGTGCACCGGGGATTGTATACACAACAGACTGGAATGGCAAACCGGTGGTACATGACCGTATGCACTGGACTCTTGCGGAAGCGATCAATACCTCCGCAGTTCTTTATCATGTGACCGGTAAGGAGAAATATGCGAAAGATTATGCTGAGTTTATGAAGTACCTGGATGAAGTGGTCATGGATCACGAGAATGGCTCCTGGTTCCATCAGCTGGACGAGCATAATCATCTGAAAGGAACCGTATGGCCGGGAAAATCCGACCTGTATCATGCGCTGCAGTCCACATTGATCCCGTATCATAAGGCAGATACATCCATTGCGCCTGCCGTAAAGAAAAAACTGGAAATCTGAACAAAAATCATAAAGTGATTTCCACTTATGGGCATGTAACGAAGTGGAATGCGAATGTTTGTTGCAAAAATAAAAACCTTCCTGTGTTTACAGAAAGATTTCTCAGGACAGATACTTACATAGATGCAGGTATCCTGGCCAGAAGAAATACTAAAACACAGGAAGGTTTTTTATTGATTAATTATTATTCTGTAACCTCTTTCAGATCCGAGATATCCGGAGAAGCCATCAGAGAATAGTTGGTATAATATACAACGAAACCAGGTTTTGCACCTGCAGGCTTCTTTACATGTTTTTTCTGGATGTAGTCGATTTCTACTTTAGGAGCAGAATGACCTTTGGAATACCAGGCTGCCAGGCGCCCTGCTTCTTCAAAGGTACGGTCCGGAAGTTCACCGTCTTTGGTGCGGACGATCACGTGGGAACCTGCCATCTTCTTTGCATGGAACCACCAGTCATTTCCGGTTGCGAACTTGAAGGTCAGCTCATCATTCTGGAAATTGTTTTTTCCAACATAGATATCAAAACCGTCACTGGATATATAGTGGAGCGGTTTTGATTTCGGCTGGGCTTTCTGGCCTTTTTTGTTTGTGTAGTGACGTTTGATATAGCCGTACTCAGTGAGCTCTTCCTTGATCTGGGAAAGGTCACTTTCAGATCTGGCGATATCCAGAGCATTGGAGATAGATTCCAGATGAGAGATCTCACTTTCCGTATCTGCGATCTGTTCGGTGACGGCTTCCTCTGTACGCTTCAGCTTTCCGTATTTATCAAAATATTTCTTGGAATTCTGTGCCGGTGTCAGTGTCGGGTCAAGAGGGATGGTGATCTCCTCGTTGGTATAATAATTCAGTGCCTTAAAGGATCTGCAGCCTTCCTCAAGCCCGTATCCGTAGGTGTTGATCAGTTCACCGTAGACTTTGAACTTATCTTTTTTTGAAGTATCATTCAGCTGCTTTTTCTGGATGTTGTATTTTTTGCGGTTACGTTCCAGAGCAGTCTGTACTACACGGCGAAGATCGGAGGATTTCTGGTGGATGCGTGTCAGCAGACTTTTGGTAGCATAATAGGTCTCCAGCATAACAGAGACACTGTCAAAGGTTTCGCTGCGGTATTCACTGCCAAACTGCTGATAAGGAAAGACACCGTATTCCACAGGCTCCTCTCCGCGGTAGACAATATTCGGGGTGAACTCTCTGTTCCGGATCTGTTCCATAAGGCGGAGAAAGGTATGATAAAGATGGGTGCAGGCTGCCTCATCCAGGGACTGCGCTGCATCGCTTCCGTCAATGGATGCACGGTAGCAGATCTCCTCAGCCATTACCGGGCTCATACCTGTGAGTGAAGTGTAAAGCGCCCTGGAAATATTCACAGGCTTTTTGCAAATGTGCTGTGTGAACTCCTCCTCGGAAACAGTCAGCGGATTTTCTTTATCCCTGGTATTGGGAATGAAATATTCTCTTCCGGGAAGAACCTCACGGACAGAGCTCATATGGGAAGAGACATGTTTGATGCTGTCCAGGATCATTCCCTTTTCGTCACAGAAGATGATGTTGCTGTGCTTGCCCATCAGCTCCATGATCAGACGCTTTCTGCAGGGATCCCCCAGCTCATTAAGATGCTCCAGCTCAAATTCCACCACACGCTCCATTCCAGGCTGCTTTACATCAAGGATGCGGGCGCTTCCGATGTGCTTTCTGAGAAGCATGCAGAAATTCGGTGCGGTTAAAGGGCTGATACGGTTCTTATCTGTAAAATAGATCAGAGGAAGGGATGCGCTTGCACTTAAGAGAAGACGTTTCTGTCCGTTGGCGCCCTTTCCTGTGATCAAAAGTTCATCGTTTTCCGGCTGGGCGATCTTGTTGATACGTCCGCCTTTTAAATTATCATCGATCTCTGCCACGAGAGCAGAAACTGTAATTCCGTCAAATGCCATGATTTTACCTCCATTTCAACATCAATCATTATAACAGTAAAAAAAGAGTTTGACTAGGGTTTTGGAATGAACTATAATAAATCCGTATGCAATCATTGGCTGCATTTATCTGCAGCCGATAAACTTAAGAGGCAGTATTGGAGGATAACATGATAAAAAGTATGACCGGCTTTGGCAGGGCAGAAGCAGTTTCCAGAGAGCGTAAGGTTTCTGTTGAACTGAAATCCGTCAATCACAGATATCTGGATCTGAACATCAAAATGCCGAAAAGACTCAGCTATTTTGAGGGAGAGATCCGAAATGTGATGAAGACTTATATCCGCCGTGGCAAAGTCGATGTGTTCATCACCTATGAAGACTATACAATGGGCGGAATGGCTCTGAAATACAATGCAGAGCTGGCAAAGGAATATCTGGGCTATCTGAACCAGATGAGTGAGGAGCTGGGGATCGAGAACGATATCCGTGTTTCCACACTTTCCAGATATCCGGATGTATTTACAATGGAAGAGCAGGCTCCGGATGAGGAAGAGCTCTGGAATTTTCTGGAGGGTCCGCTTCATGAGGCCTGCCGGAAATTTGTGGAGACCCGCCAGCGTGAGGGTGCCAATCTGAAACAGGATCTTCTTGGGAAGCTGGACGGACTGGAAGCAAAGGTCGATGTAGTGGAAAAACGTTCTCCGGAAGTAGTAAAGGCTTATCGGGAGAAACTGGAAGCCAAGATGCACGAGCTTCTTGAAGATAACCAGATCGATGATTCCAGGATTGCCGCGGAGGTGATACTTTTTTCAGATAAGATCTGCAATGACGAGGAGACGGTACGTCTTCGAAGCCACATCCACGGAATGAGAAAGATCCTGGATGAGGACGAGGGCGTGGGGCGTAAATGGATTTCATGGCACAGGAGATGAACCGTGAGGCGAACACCATCCTGTCTAAATCCAATGATCTTACCGTATCCAACGCGGCTATCGATCTGAAGACAGAGATCGAGAAGATCCGTGAGCAGATCCAGAATATCGAGTAACCGGACAGATAAAGACCGTACACAGACAGAAAAGGAGAGCGGAAATGGCGAAACTGATCAATGTAGGCTTTGGAAATGTTGTCAATTCACGCAAGATCGTGGCTGTGGTAAGTCCGGATGCCGCTCCTGTGAAGCGCATGATACAGAGTGTCAAGGGAACCCGCACCCTGATTGATGCCACACAGGGAAGAAAAACAAAAGCAGTGATCGTTACTTCCGATGATTATCTTGTGCTTTCCGCTTTGCAGCCGGAAACCATTGCCAGGAGATTTTCGGAAGCCTACGGAGAGGAAGAGAGGGAGGAAGGAAATGAGTAAGGGAATTTTAGTTGTTGTTTCTGGTTTTTCCGGTTCCGGAAAGGGCACCGTCATGAAACGGCTGATGGAGAAATATGACAATTATGCATTATCCGTTTCTGTTACCACCAGAAATCCAAGACCAGGCGAAAAAGACGGAGAAGCTTATTTCTTCCGCACAAAAGAAGAATTTGAACAGCTGATCCGGGAAGACGGACTGATCGAATACGCACAGTATGTGGAGAATTATTACGGTACTCCTCGTAAATATGTGGAGGAACAGCTTGCAGCAGGAAAAGATGTGATCCTTGAGATCGAGATCCAGGGAGCCATGAAGATCCGTGAGAAATTCCCGGATACTCTGCTTGTATTTGTCTGCCCGCCATCTATGGGAGAGCTTAAGAACCGTCTGGTAGGCCGCGGAACAGAAACTCTGGATGTGATCAACGGACGTCTCAGAAGAGCCGTTGAAGAATCCAAGGGAATGGATAAATACGACTATCTCCTGATCAACGATGATCTGGAGGAATGTGTTGATACACTTCATGAAACCATCCGATGTGAGCGTATGCGCGCATCCAGAAACCATGATTTTGTATCCAGAATTCAGAAAGAAGCGGAAGCTTTTTTATAAATACCAATTAACAAGTTAAATACGGCCCTGCCGTTACAGAAGGGAGAAAAGATATGATACATCCATCTTATTCAGAATTAATTGAGGCTATCAACACAAACAACGAGGACGACGATGAGGCTCTCGTGCTGAACAGCCGTTATTCTCTTGTACTTGCAGCAAGCAAACGTGCACGTCAGCTGATCGCAGGAGCAGAGCCGCTTGTACCTGGTGCAGCAGGAAAGAAACCGCTTTCCGTTGCCATTGATGAGCTCTACAAGGGCAAGGTAAAGATCCTTCCCGGACAGGAAGAAGAGGAAGAACTGGAAGCTCTTGAAGCAGAGAAAGAGGCCCTTGAGGCAGCAGAAGGTGAGAACGCAGAGAGCACTGAGACTGCAGATGCAGCTCAGACAGAAGCGGAGTAACTGTATGAAGATATTATTCATCTCTCTTGGCTGTGATAAGAACCTGGCGGATTCCGAGGAAATGCTGGGACTTCTTACAGCCGGAGGTCATGAGATCACAGACGATGAGACACAGGCAGATGCAATCGTGATCAATACCTGCTGTTTTATCAAGGACGCCAAGGAAGAGAGTGTGGAAACCATTCTTGAGATGGCAGAATACAAGAAAACAGGAAGCTGCCATGCCCTGGTTGTTACCGGCTGTATGGCACAGCGATATCAGAAGGAGATCATCCAGGAGGTTCCGGAAGTAGATGCTGTTCTTGGAACCACGTCCTATGGAGACATCGTAAAGGCGCTGGAAGAAGCAGCAGCCGGAAATCATTTCGAAGAGTTCCGTGATATTGACTATCTTCCGGACACAGGAAGCAAACGTGTCCTTACTACTGGCGGACATTTCGGTTATTTGAAGATCGCAGAAGGCTGTGACAAGCACTGCACCTACTGTATCATCCCGAAACTCCGCGGCAGGTTCCGAAGCGTTCCCATGGAGCGCCTTGTTGCCCAGGCAGAGGATATGGCAGAGCAGGGCGTGAAGGAGCTGATCCTGGTAGCACAGGAGACCACCGTTTACGGCAAGGATCTCTACGGCAAAAAATCTCTTCACATTCTTTTAAAGAAGCTCTGTGAGATCAGAGGTATCCGCTGGATCCGTGTTCTTTACTGCTATCCGGAGGAGATTTACGATGAACTGATCGAAACCATTCGTGATGAGAAAAAGATCTGTCATTATCTGGATATTCCGATCCAGCACGCATCGGACCGCATTCTTAAGAGAATGGGCCGCCGCACTTCCAAACAGGAACTGATCGATATTATCGGAAAGCTCCGTAAGGAGATTCCGGATATCGTACTGCGTACAACTCTGATCACCGGATTTCCGGGGGAGACGGAGGAAGATCATGAAGAACTGAAGGAGTTCGTAGATGAGATGGAATTTGACCGTCTCGGTGTCTTCACTTACTCTCCGGAGGAGAATACCCCGGCAGCAGAGATGGCAGACCAGGTTCCGGAAGAAGTGAAGGAAGAACGCAGAGACGAGCTGATGGAGCTTCAGCAGGAAATCTCTTACGACAGAGGCCAGGACCGTATCGGACAGGAACTTCTTGTTATGATCGAAGGAAAAGTTGCAGATGAAAGTGCCTATATCGGACGTACCTATGGGGATGCACCGAAGGTTGACGGATACATTTTCGTTCAGACAGGCGAACTGCTTATGACAGGTGATTTTGCAAAGGTACGTGTGACAGGTGCGCTTGAGTATGATTTGATAGGAGTGCTGAGCGATGAATACACCGAATAAACTTACAGTTGCAAGAATGATACTTGTACCATTTCTTGTAGTTTTCTTACTGACAGGATGGGGAGGAGAAGCAAACCGCTGGATCTGTCTTGCGATTTTTGTCGCAGCAAGTGTGACAGACTGGTTTGACGGTCATCTTGCCAGAAAATATAATCTGATAACCAATTTTGGAAAATTTATGGATCCGCTGGCTGACAAGCTTCTGGTATGCTCTGCCATGATCTGTATGATCGAGGTTGACAAGCTTCCGGCATGGGTTGTGATCATTATCATTGGACGGGAATTTATCATCAGCGGTTTCCGTCTGATCGCAGCTGAGAACGGAATTGTCATTGCCGCAAACTACTGGGGAAAATTCAAAACCGTTTCCCAGATGATCATGATCATACTTCTGATGCTGGACTTTGGAGGCGTTTTTGCAGTGCTGACACAGATATTTATCTGGCTGTCCGTTGCACTGACCATTATCTCCCTGCTGACTTATATCATGCAGAACAGAAAGGTCCTTTCCATGCAGGAGTAGGGATCAGAGTATACGAAAGGAGTTTCTTTCCATGATCACAGAACTGATATCTGTAGGAACCGAGATCCTTCTTGGAAATATCGTAAATACCAACAGTGCCTATCTTTCTGAAAAATGCGCCCTGCTTGGGTTAAGTGTTTACTATCAGGATGTAGTAGGGGATAATGAAGGCCGTATGCGTGACGTGATCCGTACCGCACTGGACCGTTCCGATGTTGTGATCCTGACCGGAGGCCTTGGACCAACAGAGGATGATATCACCAAGGAAGTAACTGCTGATCTGATGGGAATGCCGCTTAAGGAAGATTCCCACTCAAGGAAACTGATCGATAAATATCTGAAGGAATATGAGAAAAACAATCCTCAGAGACGTATCACGAAGAACAACTACAAACAGGCCATGGTCCCTGAGGGAGCCATTGTTCTTGATAATCATAACGGAACTGCTCCGGGACTGATCCTTGAAAAAAAAGGAAAAACCGCGATCCTTCTTCCGGGACCTCCCAATGAGCTGAAGCCCATGTTCGAGGAGTACGTTGTCCCGTATCTGCAGAAAAACCAGCCGGAGATCATTGTATCCCAGATGGTTAAGATCAGCGGGATCGGTGAGAGCCAGGTAGCAGAGGAGATCCAGGATCTGATCGAAAGTCAGACCAATCCTACCATTGCACCTTATGCCAAAACCGGTGAAGTGCATCTTCGTGTGACAGCAAGCGCAGAGAATGAAAAGGCCTGCAGAAAGCTGATCAAACCGGTTGTCAAGGAGCTAAAGAAGCGTTTTGGAGAGAATGTTTTTGCCACAGATGAGAGCAAGACACTGGAGGAAGCGGTGATCGATCTTCTGAAAGAGAAAGATCTGAAGCTTTCCCTGGCGGAATCGCTTACCGGCGGTATGATCGCCCAGCGCATTGTCAATGTATCCGGTGCATCTGAGGTGTTTGGATATGGCTTTGTGACCTACAGTAATAAGGCCAAGCATAAATGCCTGGGAGTGAAGAAACGTACTCTGAAGGAGCAGGGTGCAGTTTCTGCCAAATGTGCCAGAGAAATGGCAAAGGGTGCCTGCAAAGCATCCGGAGCAGATATCAGTATTTCCGTGACAGGTTTAGCAGGACCGGGAGGTGGAACAAAGGAAACTCCGGTTGGAACTGTATTTATGGGCTGCTGTTATAAGGGCAAGGCCATTGCCAAAGAGTTCCACTTCACAGGAAACCGCATGCGAATCCGCGAGCAGACTACAGCGCATGCACTGGCGATGTTACGTGACTGTATCATTATGAGCAGATAGCGAATGCCTTGATCTGCCTGCTATTACGGATCAACCATGATATTTTTTATATAACAGGACTGATTTTTAAACAGATGAAACTTTTGATTTCAAGTATCTGTATCAAAAATCAGTCCTGTTTTATTTTTGTTTCCTGACAATAAGCCCCGTTATGGGCGATGAAAGAATATAAACGATCATATTTACAAGGATACTATCATAAGTGCTAGTGTTTTTATAAGGGATTTCCTCTAAAATATGATTAAAGCAATATATGACGTAAATATACGTTTTACCGGAAAGGGGGAAATCAGAATGAAAAAGAAAAAAAATCTGTTGTGTTTTGTGCTGCTGATCAGCCTTATTTTTACGATGGCATTTGGAAGTGTGACGGTCAGCGCCGCACCAAAACTGAACAGAACAAAAGTAACTCTTTTAAAAGGTGAGAAGACAACACTCAAGGTTACCGGGACCAAGCAGAAGGTTGCCTGGAGATCTTCCAAAAAGAGCGTTGCGACCGTAAACAGCAAAGGCCAGGTGGTTGCAAAAAATAAAGGTTCCGCAACGATCTATGCAAAGGTAAGCAAAAAAACATATAAATGTGTTGTAAAGGTAGAAACACCGAAGCTCAGCAGGACATCGCTGACATTAACAGAAAAGAAATTCAGTGCCATTAAATTGACAGGAACAACTGTGAAGGTGAAATATTCTTCTTCCAATCCGAAGATCGCACGTGTGGATTCCAAAGGAAAGATCACCGCAGTGAAAAAAGGAACAGCAGTGATCACAGCGAAGGCAAATACGAAGAAATTTAACTGTAAGGTTACAGTAAAAGCAGCGCAGAAACCGAAGCCGACACCTACACCGGTGCCGAAACCATCTTTAAGTGCCACCACCTTAAATATGAATAAAGGTGATGTGAGACAGCTTCAGGTAAAGAATTATAAAGAGATTCTTGTATGGACCAGTGATGATACATCTGTTGCAACTGTAGACAGTAAAGGCAAAGTAACGGCAGTGAATGTGGGAACAACAAAGATCCAGGTCCGGGATAAGAGTACCTGGCGAGGCAGCTGTATTGTCCACGTGACACAGACAGTAAAGAAACAGGTGGAGCCGGTTCTTACAAAAGGAACTAAATCTGCAAAAAAAGAGATCACCAACGATAAAGGACAGAAGGAAGTCATTGATGTAACGATAAATACCTATACTTACACCTTTACCACGATCCCGACCAATGCAGAGGAGCTGAAACAGTATGATATCACAACGGCAGACAGCCGCTATAAGACCATGGCTCTTCTGATTCTTGCATATCGTACCTGGACACCGACCAATCCGACGGACTGCGAGGAGATGATTTCTTATCTCAACAATAAAGAGATGACTCAGTATTACAAAAACTTTTTGAGAGATCGTATGAAAGCGGATAACGGATATAAATATCTTGGCAATTCTTACCTGAACGGAGCAACTCCGGCCAACAATTATACTCCGTCTAAACCGATTTCCATTACGTTAAGACAGGACACACTTCCGGGTAAGGGAAATTCCATCAGTGAAGATATCCCGTATTTTGAACCGACCCAGACCACTCCTGCGATCTACAGATCATTTACTGATTTTGCAGGCAGCGACAGTTCCAGATGGATCTGTACATATAAGCACTCCAAAACCGGAAAATGGTATATCTGGGATCAGTCCTGGCATGATCTTCTTACCAGGATCAAACAGCCGGCAGGAAACTATGAATATTGATCGAATGTGAATGTACCGCTATTCAATCCCATTCTAAAAAAGGAACCGACAGCGTAAAAACTGTCGGTTCCTTTTTGGCATACATAATAGAATATCTCATCGGTGCAGCGCAAACTTTTCAATGGCGCGTGCTACACCATCTTCATCATTAGAAGAGGTAATATAATCCGCCACATCTTTTACCTGCGACTGTGCATTGGCCATGGCTACGCCGAAGCCAACTTCCCGGAGAAGATGCACATCATTGTCTCCGTCTCCGCATGCCATAATGGATTCTCTTGGGATTCCCAGCATTTTACCTAACGCAACAAGGGCAGTTCCTTTATTGACACCTGCTGCATTGATCTCAATATTATAGCTTAAGGAACCGACAAGCTCCAGTTCCTTAAGTTCGCTTAATTCCTTCCAGGCAGCTGCACGCTCATCCAGGTTGGCAAAAAGTGCCTGCACCTTATCCATATTGCGGTGCTCTTTAGCAATCACATCCCAGATGTCAGGAACTGCAATACGGGTGGATCTAACGTAATCCCACATATTGGGATCATGATGATATTTTCCTACATTGTCAAGCTTGGCAGTGTCTGCATATCCCTGCCCGTCAAAATAGATCTCACTTAAAGTATCATATTTTTCAAAGATACGGAGAGCTTTTTTTGCACTTTCCATGGGAAGAAGCTGCTCGATAAGAAGTTTATTATGGTCTGTATCAAGGACTCTGGCTCCGTTGGAGGTGAGAGCATAGTGAATTCCCGGAAAATTTCTCAGTTCCGCGGGAATGCCAGTATATGGCCGGCCGGTAGCCATCAGAACAAGGATCCCTGCATTAATAGCTTCCCTGAGAACACGCCTGGTATTTTCTGTGAGCTCTTTTTTGGTGTTCAGAAGAGTACCGTCCAGATCAAGACCGATCATTTTTATCTGCTGCATATTTAAGAATTCCTTTCACGGTTAAGGTCACATATACAAAAAAACCGTCCCGAAAAAAATATTTCCCGGGACGGTATTTATCTGCTTATCAGATATTCAGAAGATCACTGTAAACCTTCAGTGCTCCGTCTGTATCATGAGCAAGAACACGTTTTGCAAGAACCTTACCAAGCTGTACACCCTCCTGGTCAAAGCTGTTCAGGTTCCATACAAAGCCCTGGAACATGATCTTGTTCTCAAAGTGTGCAAGAAGCGCACCCAGAGACTTCGGTGTAAGTTCCTCACCGACAATGATACTGGAAGGACGTCCGCCCTTGAAGTTTTTGTTCAGGTTCTCATCTTCTTTTCCGCATGCAAAAGCAACGATCTGTGCTGCAACGTTTGCACAGAGTTTCTGCTGGCTTGTGCTGTTCTCGATATCAACATCAACACCAAGCTGGCTCTTTTTAAAGCCGATGAACTGAAGCGGAACAATATTGGTTCCCTGATGCAGAAGCTGGTAGAAGGAATGCTGTCCGTTGGTTCCTGGCTCACCGAAGATCACCGGTCCGGTCACATAATCCACCGGCTCACCAAAGCGGTTTACGGATTTACCGTTAGACTCCATATCACACTGCTGAAGATGAGCTGGGAAGCGGCTTAATGCCTGGGAGTATGGTAAAACTGCAGTAGAAGGATATCCCTGTACGTTTCTTTCATAAACGCCGATCAGGGCATCCAGCATATCCGGGTTCTCAAGAATGTTCTTATTTGTTGCAAGCTTATCTTCTTCAGCAGCTCCGTCAAGGATGTCTGCGAATACCTCCGGTCCGAATGCAAGGGAAAGGATTGCTCCGCCTACGCCGGAAACAGAAGAGTAACGTCCGCCGATATAGTCGTCCATGAAAATAGCGGTAAGGTACTCATCACTCTTTGCAAGAGGAGAGGTCTCACTGGTTACAGCAAGCATATGTCTGGACGGGTTCAGGCCCGCTTTTGTAAGGGCGTCTTTTACGAATGCCTCGTTTGTCAGAGTTTCAAGTGTTGTACCGGATTTGGATACAACGATGAAAAGAGAGTGAGCAAGATCTACAGATGCAAGAACAGCAGCTGCATCATCCGGGTCAACGTTGCTGATGAATTTTGCTTCCATCTTGAAGGTGTTGTTTGCCTTTGCCCAGTTCTCAAGTGCGATATATAATGCACGCGGTCCCAGGTCACTTCCGCCGATACCAATCTGTACAACAGTAGTAAATTTCTCACCGGCTTCGTTTGTAATCTCGCCTGCATGTACTCTGTTTGCAAAATCTGCGGCCTTCTTCTGCTGTGCCACATAGAATTCACGCTTGTCCACACCGTCAACAACAACAGGCTCGCCAAGCTGTGTACGTGCAAGATGATGAAGTACCATACGTTTCTCGCCTGTGTTGATCACTGCACCGTTGTATAATTCCTGGAATTTCTCAATCAGTTCTGCCTCATCAGCCAGTTTGGAAAGTGCGTCAAGAACGGTCTCGTCCACTTCCTTAGCTGCGTAATTGTAAGCCAGACCTGCTGCCATCGGTACGCTGTACTTCTTTACACGTTCTGCACCCTGCTCGCCGGACATTGCCTCTGCAATGTTCACGTGATCTTTCAGACCGTTAAGTGTGCTGTAAGAAGCAAGAGTGTCAAGATTTTTCCATGTTGCCATAATCATATTCCTCCTTTAATGACTGTGATCCGAGATATCACTATAAATCCGTTGGATATCTTTTTCACAATTGTCTACAGCCAATTATACTGAAAAAAGCTCTGGATTTCAACGGAAGGAACGATTTAATTAGTGAAAATCTTGTTAAATAAGGTAAAAAATATCAGAGATAACAGGATCGTGCCGGAAATGTGAAGAAGTTTCCGCCGGCAGCAGGACAGGAATGGGGAAATATGATATGATAGAAAACAGATCACCCGGAGAAAAAGCCGGGAATATAATAAGTGATGAAGGGAATTGTTTTATGGAGGAAATGAGGAAAAAAGGAAATGTGATCGCACTGCTGCCTATCGGTGTTTTCCTGGTCCTGTATCTGGGGCTGGGGATTTTGTTTGAGTATGTGATGAAGATCCCCATGGGATTTTATAATGTACCGATCGTTGTGGCTTTTCTGGCTGCGATCCTGGTGGCATGTGTTCAGAACAGAACGATCAGCTTTGACAGAAAGCTGGAGCTTATGGCAAAAGGAGTAGGGGATAAAAATATCATCACCATGCTTCTGATCTTTCTGACTGCAGGCTCTTTTGTGGGCGTTGTGGGGCGCAGCAGTGCAGAAAGTGTGGCCTACTGCATGCTTTCTCTGATACCTGCACGTTTTTCCGTTGCGGTACTGTTTGTAGTTGCCTGCTTTGTATCTGTGGCGATGGGAACCTCCGTTGGGACTATCACGCTTCTTACCCCTATTGCGGTAGCAGTTTCCAAAGCCTCCGGTTTTGATATGGCATTTTGTGTGGCGTCGGTGATGGGAGGAGCCATGTTCGGTGACAACCTTTCTTTTATTTCTGATACCACGATCGCGGCCTGCAACGGTCAGGGCTGTCAGATGAAGGATAAATTCCGGGAAAATTTCTGGATCGCATTTCCGGCAGCTGTTGTTACACTGATCCTGATCCTTATCCTGTCTTTTCAGACAGAGATCCAGGGAAGAGTGGTACAGGATTATCATCTTATACAGATCTTTCCGTATGTTCTGGTTCTGATCGGCGGGATCATCGGCATCAATGTATTTGTGGTACTTCTGATCGGAATTGTCTCCGGAGCATTTATCATGCTTCTTGGAGGACATATCGCACCTGTGGAGCTCCTGACTAATATCGGCTCCGGCGTTTCCGGAATGTTTGAGACCTGCATGGTGGCTATCCTTGTAGCAGCCATGTGTGCGCTGATCCGTGAGCATGGAGGCTTTGAAGCACTGCTCTCCGGAATACAGAGAGTTTTTAAAGGGAAAAAGGGCGGACTTCTCGGTATGGGACTTCTGGTTGGAGCCATGGATATCGCAACAGCCAATAATACGGTAGCCATTGTTATGGCCAACCCCATTGCAAAGGAAATGGCGCTGGAATATAAGATCACTTCCAGAAAGACAGCTTCTATCCTGGATACATTTTCCTGTATTTTCCAGGGGGTGATCCCGTATGGAGCCCAGATGCTGGTTGCCATTTCTGCGGCAAAGGAACTGGGATTTGAGCTTTCTGCTTTTCAGATCATGCCGAAACTGTTTTATCCCATGCTTCTGCTTGTAAGTTCTCTGATCGCAATCTTTGGTGTAAAAGGCGGGGATGATAAATGAATCAGGAAGAGATGATCCGGGATGTTCGGAAAAGACTGTTCGAAATGCAGGATACAGGATATCGGGATTTTCATGCAAGGCTGATTCCGACTGTGGAGAAAGAAAAGATCATCGGTATCCGGACACCGATACTCCGGAAATTTGCAAAAGAGTTTGGAAAAACAGAAGAATCTGAATTGTTCCTGAAGGTTTTACCTCATCAGTATTATGAGGAAAATAATCTCCATGGACTGCTGATCGAACAGATCAGAGACTATGATAAATGTCTGGAAGAACTGGAGCGTTTTCTCCCGTTTATTGATAACTGGGCAACCTGTGATCTGCTGGCGCTCCATATGATGAAAAAACACCGGGATATATTTATCCGGGAAGTTTTTCGCTGGATAGAATCGGATCAGCCGTATACCATCCGGTTTGGAATCAGTATGCTGATGCGCCATTATCTGGATGAAGAATTTAAAACAGAATATCCTGAAAAAGTAGCAGCGATCCGGTCGGAAGAATATTATGTAAATATGATGCGTGCCTGGTATTTTGCCACAGCTCTGGCAAAACAGTATGAGAACGTTCTTCCTTTCCTGGAAAAGCGTCAGATGGATGTCTGGACTCATAACAAGACGATACAGAAGGCCATTGAAAGTTACCGGATTACATCGGAGCAGAAGGAATATTTAAGGACACTGCGGATAAAGAAATGAACGGTAAAGTAAGGGGCAAAATATGAAAGCAATATCGATCTATGCACTTACAAGAAATCAGAATATGGAATGTATCCAGAAACTGGAGCGTCAGCTTTCTGGCAGAGATTTTTTCCTCCGGATTAAAGAGTGGGAACTGGAAAGTATGAAAGCGCTGGTGAAACAGCTGGAACTACATATGGAAGAAGTATATAAACTCCGTTTTTTTTATTCGTTTCAGATTCCGAAGCTTGGAAAGGAGTTTGACCTTCTTCAGATCAAAGATGACCAGATTGTGAATATTGAACTGAAAAGCGGCAGCGTATCGGACGAGGCCATCCGGAGACAGCTGATCCAGAACCGGTATTATCTGTCCGTTTTCGGGAAACCGATCCTGTCGTATACTTATATCAGCAGTGAAGACCGTCTGGTGAGACTGACCAATCACGATCATATTGTGGAGGGAGACTGGAAACAGCTTTGTAATGCATTGGAGAAAGAAACCCCGGACTATGAGGGAGATATTGAAAAGCTGTTTCAGGCAGAACTGTATCTGATCTCTCCACTGACAGAACCGGAACGTTTTCTCAAAAAAGAGTATTTCCTTACCTCTCAGCAGAGAGATATTGAACGACAGATCCTGAAGCGGATTCGTGGAGAAAGAGAAGGATATTTCTGGTTCAGTGGACTTCCCGGAACAGGAAAAACATTGCTGCTTTATGATATTGCGATGAAGCTTTCCGTACGACAGAGGGTTTGTATCATTCACTGCGGAGAGGCTGGAAAAGAATGGAAGCTCCTTCATGAACGTCTGCGGCGGACAGACTTTCTGGCGGATAATCAGTTGAGAAAGACGACAGATCTTGGCTGTTACAGCAGTATTCTGGTGGATGAAGCACATCTTCTGTCCCTGGAAAAATTATCTGTTCTGCTTGCATGGAGTGAGCACAGGCCAGTGATCTTTTCCAGTGACTCCGAAGATGTGATTTCACCGGAAGAGCTGGACCGGAGCATTGTGGAAAGACTGGAGAATCTGCCGGGGCTCCAGAAATTTCATTTGACAAACCGGATCCGTACCAATGCGGAGCTTTCCACTTTTATCCAGAACATGATGCACCTGCCGGAAAAAAGAAGTCCCAGATGGTATCCGAATATTGCAGTGGTGTATGCTGGTAATGGCCGAGAATCGGAAAATCTTATGAATGATTTTGTGAGACAGGGATATCAGCGGCGGACGACAGAGGGATCTGGACAGCTTGATGCCCAGGCAGTGAGAGACGAGGAGAAGATTGTTGTATTACTGGACGAACAATATTATTACGATGAAAAAGGATATCTCAGATTCATGTGTTCTTCGGAAAAAGATTTCAGTGTGCGGAGACTTTTTCATCTTCTGAACCAGGCGAAAGAGAGTCTGGCTCTTGTGGTAAAGGAAAATATGGAAGTATATGAAGTGCTGCTGGAAATTTTGCAGATGCACAGAAACAGATAGAAATAAAAAATTAAGGACAACGGAGAGGATGACAGAGAAAATGGATGTTTTAGAGATTGTTTTACCGGTACTGGTTATGATCATTCTTGGAATGCTGTGTAGAAAGTGGAAACTTTTAGATCAGAATGGTGTCAATAACATGAAAACACTGGTAACAAACATTATGCTTCCTGTGGCAATTTTTCATGCGCTTGCGACTGCAAAATACAGTGGAAAGATTGGAACATTGGTGCTGATCATGTTCATAATGCTTCTGATTTCATTTGGCGTGGGATTCCTGCTGAAGAGATTTATGGAAGAACCCTATAAAAAATATCTTCCTTTTCTGGTCTGTATCTATGAAGGCGGAATGATGGCATATCCTTTATATACAAGCCTTTGTGGCAGCGAAAATCTTTCACAGATTGCGGTGCTGGATATTGCAGGATTGCTTTTTGGCTTTAGTGTGTATATGGGAATGCTGGGACAAACGGAAAACGGAGAAAAGATCAATGCAAAAAGTTTATTTTACAGTGCATTAAAAACTCCTGCTTTTATAGGGACGGTTCTTGGAATCATCGCCGGATTGACGGGGCTGATCAACCGGTTGATGGATAGTTCTTTTGGTCCTGGCTATCTCAGTGCAGAAAGCATTCTGACAACTGCAATTACGCCTATTATCCTTATTGTTGTTGGGTACAGTATGGAACTGGTACCGGAACTTATAGGACCCTGTATCAAAACTATTTTTCTGAGGATTATTTTGCAGGCAGCGATGATAATGGGAGTTCTTATAGCTGTGAAATATCTGGTCGGAAGTTCCAGACTTTTGAATCTGGCAATTATTATATATATGTCGTCTCCAGCAACATTCAGTATGCAGACATTTCTGAAAAAGAAAGAAAGCAGTGCATATGCTTCTACAACAAATTCATTGTATTGTATTGTTTCGATTCTGGTTTATATTGTGTTGGCAGTGGTAGGGTGATTAAACGGAAAGAAGGTATTTAAATGACGACAACCACTTTATGTTATATAGAAAATGATGACAAATATCTGATGCTTCATAGAATTAAAAAACAGAATGACATGAATGGTGGAAAATGGATCGGTGTTGGCGGACATGTAGAAAGTCAGGAAACTCCGGAGGAATGTCTTATGCGCGAGGTGAAGGAGGAAACCGGATTAACACTTACATCTTATAAATTTCGTGGGCTGGTGACATTTGTTAATAATGAATATGAATCTGAGCTTATGTGTGTTTTCACAGCGGACAGATATACAGGAGAACTGATTGAATGTAATGAAGGACAACTTTGCTGGGTTGACAAAACCAAAGTGCCTGAACTGCCTGCATGGGAGGGGGATAAAGTATTTCTTGATCTGCTTCTTTCTGGAGAAGAACGCTTTTTTTCCGTAAAATTACAGTATGAAGGGGACAGACTTGTAGAAAAGAAGATTTATTTGTATTAGATGATAGTTTGCGCATCTGCGTTTTTATGGTAAAATAATAAAAAATTATAGGAAGGATGGTTTGGAATGGATTTTTCAGAAGTAATAAAAAACAGATATTCCTGCAAAAAATTCAGTGACGTGGAAGTGAAAAAAGAAAAGCTGGATAAGATCCTGGAGGCCGGACGTGTCGCTCCAACAGCAAAAAATCTTCAGGAACAGCATATTTATGTAGTACAGTCTGAAAAGGGACTGGAAGCAATTGATAAAGCAACACCATGCCGTTATCAGGCACCTGTTGTTTTGGTGGTAGCATATAATAAGAATAATGTTTTCACATATCCTGGAGGAAAAAGAGATTCCGGGATTGAAGATGCCAGTATTGTAGCAACTCACATGATGCTGGCAGCTTACAATGAGGGGATTGACAGCTGTTGGATCAATTTTTTCAATCCGGATGAACTGGCAAAGGCTCTTGGACTTCCGGAGGAAGAAGAAATTTTGATGTTGCTGGATCTTGGAATTGCGGCAGACGGAACAGGCGCACTTCCAAACCATAACAGCAGAAAAGAATTAACAGAAACAATAAGCTATATGTAGTTAAATATGAAGGGGAAGCTGAAGACAGTCAGCTTCCCCTTTTAACCAAATAAACTGCGGAGCAGTTATTTGGTTATGAGCAAGTAGCGAAGCGGATTGCGAATATCCGCTTGACCCAAATCAAGTAAGTCCCCTGCTTCAATTGCGAATATCCGCTTGACGTATTCCTGTGTCTTTCTGATAAAAACAAAGGTTTTTATATGGAAAACACTTGTGAAAAATGTCAGATTATAGTAAATTAAAGAATAGAGTTTTAAATATATAAGGACGAGAGGAAAGAGTATGGAAGTATTTGTAACAGTAATGAACGCGATCAATGACATCATCTGGCATCCGGTGATGTGTGTGTTCCTGATGTGCGCGGCGGTCTGGTTTACCGTTCGTTTACGTGGTATTCAGGTCCGCAGATTCAAAGACATGGTAAAATGTCTGACAGAAAAGGGAGATAATAAGAAAGATACCGGTCTTTCAGCGTTTCAGGCATTTGCGACAACCGTAGGAGGACGTGTCGGTACCGGTAATATTGCAGGAACTGCAACCGCTATATTTATGGGTGGACCGGGAGCTCTGTTCTGGATGTGGATAACAGCAATCCTGGGAGCTTCCACCGGTATTGTGGAATGTATTCTTGGTCAGGCGTATAAGACCAGAAATTTAGGAGAGTTAACAGGCGGCCCGGCATTTTATATGTCAAACGGGTTCAAAAATAAGAAGGTTGGAAGAATTCTGGCAGTATTATTCTGTATTGCGGTTTTCATTGGACCTGGTTTTCTGCTTCCTGCAATGCAGACACAGACTGCAGCAACTGCGATCAAAGGAGCATTTGGAATTCCGTTTATCGTAGTTGGAATTGGTATGGTCCTTATTGTTGGAGTAGTAACAATGGGCGGTATTAAACGTATCGGTCAGGTTGCAGAAGTCCTTGCACCGATCATGTGCGGAATTTATTTCTTGATCACCATTGCAATTTTTGTTATGAATTATAAAGAAATTCCGGGGATGTTTGGTTCTATTTTTGCCAGTGCATTTGGAAAGGATGCAATATTTGGAGGAATTGTAGGATCTGCTGTGGCATGGGGAATCAAGAGAGGCTTCTTCTCAAATGATGCAGGAAACGGAATGAGCCCGCTGATCTCAGCGACAACCGATACTTCCCACCCGGTAAAACAGGGGCTTGTACAGGGACTTTCTGTATATATTGATACACTTCTGGTGTGCAGCTGTACCGGATTTTGTATTTTACTTGCAGGTACATATAATGTAGCGGCTGACGGAACAGGAGCAGTACTTCTTGTAGAACAGGTACCGGGAATCCAGTATGGTATTTCTTTCATGCAGGAAGCACTCAGGGTATCAATTGGAAAAACAGGGGCCATGTTTCTGGCAGTAATGCTGTTTATCTTTATTTTTACTACAATGTTATCCTACTCCTATCAGCTGGAGTCTACCTGCAAATATCTGTGGGGAGAAAACAAAGTAGTAGTTACCATCGTACGTATTTTGTTCCTGATCTTCTGTCTGTTCGGAATCCTTATTGACGGAGATACGATCTGGTCAATGGGTGATATCGGAGTTGGCTGTATGCTCTGGGTAAATACATTCAGTATCCTTCTTCTGACGCCGCAGGTTATTAAAATTGTCAGAGATTATGAAAAACAGAAAAATGCAGGGCTTGATCCATTATTTGATCCGGAGACAGTTGGTATCAAAGATGAGGCAAACGTGTGGGGGCCATACGTGGAAAAGAAAAAAGCCAGAGGGGATTATAAGAACCCGGATCTGGGATATATAAAAAAATAAAACAGGCGGCGGAACAACGAATGCTTGAGCTGAAACAGAAAAAGAAAAGAGAAAAGCACAAGGGACGTTAAAATCCCTTGTACTTTTGCTCAAATAATCATTTATGACTTGATAAATAAACGACCGTTTACTAAAATAGGACTGTAAACGGTCGTTTATTTGTAGTAAGGGAGATGATTATGTATGGGAAGTACAAAGGAAGAGATTATGACTGTGGCCCTTCACTTGTTTGCGAAAAATGGATATGAAGCTGTATCTGTGAGTTAGATTGCAGGGGTTCTTGGAATGACTAAAGGAGCGTTATACAGACATTATGAAAATAAGAGAGACATATTTTTGCACATTGTGAAACGAATGGAACAGCAGGACAGTGAACAAGCCAGGCAGAATGAAGTACCAGAAGAAAGTATTGAGAAAATGCCGGAAGAATATCAGAACGTATCAGTAGAAGATTTTGTAGGATACAGCAAATCAATGTTTGAGTATTGGACAGAGGATGATTTTGCATCATCATTTCGGAAAATGCTTACGCTTGAACAATTTAGAAATGAAGAAATGCAGAAGTTGTATCAGCAATATCTGGTATCTGGACCGGCAGAATACGTGAAGGATCTGTTCAAAAATATGAAAATAGAAAATCCAGAGGAGACTGCAGTTAAATTTTATGCAAATATGTTTTTCTATTATAGTGTGTATGATGGAGCATCAGATAAGGTGAAAGTAAAATGTCAGTTTGAGCATATGCTGACCGAAATCACAGAAGAAATTAGAAATAGCAATAATTAAAAAACATAAGAGCCAGACGCTTAGACGCAGAGCCATTAATTTTGATAAATGCAAAGTAATCAAAATTAGTGGCTTTTTATCTAGAATAATTTGAAAGGATATAAAAGAAATGGAAAAAAGTAATATTACGATTCGTTTAGAGAAAAAGGAAGAACATCAGAAAGTAGAAAATCTGGTAAGAGAAAGTTTTTGGAATGTGTATCGTCCAGGATGCCTTGAGCATTATGTATTGCATCAGCTCCGAAATGATCCGGCATTTGTTCCAGAACTGGATTTTGTGATGCTTCTTAATGAAAATGATGAAGATGGTAAGTTGATCGGTCAGAATATGTTTATGAGAACAAGTATTAAAGCGGATGATGGAAGAAATATTCCAATTATGACTATGGGACCGATTTGTATTACTCCAGAACTGAAAAGACAAGGATATGGAAAAGTCTTACTGGATTATTCATTAGACAAGGCTGCGAAATTTGGTTGTGGTGCAGTCTGCTTTGAGGGAAATATTGATTTTTATGGGAAAAGTGGATTCAGACCGGCAAGAGAATTTAACATTCGTTATCATGGACTAGAAGAAGGGCAGGATGCGACTTTCTTTTTATGCAGAGAGCTGATTCCTGGCTATCTGGATGGTATTACGGGAGAGTATGCGACACCAGCGGGATATTTTGTAGACGAAAAGGAAACCGAAGAATTTGATAAGTTGTTTCCTTATAAAGAGAAGAAAAAACTACCGGGGCAGTTATTTTAGTGAAGTGGATTGTGAATATCCACTTCACATGTAAAGGGCAGGAGATTTTACTGGTAAACCATCATCGGATAATGATATTCAATTAATGGTTTATTCGGGACGGAATTAAAGTAAAACATGTACTTGAATTATGCAGATCAATGTGATATAGCAAAACTACCAAATGGTAGTTAAAACAAAACCAATAGGTAATATATAGGGGATGGTTAAAACGAATAATGAGTGATACGAGAAAAAAAGAGATTATCATGGCTACATTGGAACTGGCGGCAAATAAAGGACTTGGTAACGTATCTATGAATATGATTGCAGATAAAGTTGGGATAAAAAAACCATCATTATACAATCATTTTGCATCGAAAGAGGAACTTGTGGAAGCAATGTATCAATTTCTCCGGGAAGAAGCAAAGAAGAATGCCAATGTAGGTGCGATTGATTATACGGTTATTTTTGCCGGAAAGAGTGCATTGGAAATATTAAGGATGATGGTTGGAGGATACTTTCATATGAATCAGCAGGAACATATGCTGAATTTCTATAAGGTTATTTATTCTGAGCGAAATATCCAGCCGATGGCTGCTAAAATTCTGGCAGAGGAAACAGAAAAAATGATCATTGCAACGAAACAGTTATTCTATGCAATGGAAGTACACAAATTACTTCATTTTCAAAATGCAGATATGAGTGCAGTAAGTTTTGCAATGACAGTTCATGGACTTATGGATTATGAACTGGACCTTAGAAGTGGAGGATGTAAAACAGAGAATCAGGAAAGAAACGATCTTGACGAATATCTGCAATGGTTTTGTAAGGAGAATGCAGTAAAATGAAGAAAAAGAATTTTATAAATTATTGCGGACTGCTTGGAGTTGCTGCATTTATTTCTTATACTGCGGCAGTTGTATTTTCTCCACTTGCTTATCCTGGATATAACTGGATGGCACAGGCAGTAAGCGATCTTTCAGGATCAGATGCACATTTTGTCAACGGTAATCGTTGTATTGTTATCTATCATATCACTAATCTTAATCATTATTTCCGGGATAAAAAACAGAAGCTGTTGTTCCTATGGGGTATTTGCAGGAATAGCACTTGGAATGATGATGGTTGGTGCATTAGGTATGAACATTGTTCCGAAAGAGTATTTTGGAATAGTCGAGAGGTTCAGTGTTTTTGCAGCAACAGGTTTTCAGGCGGTTTTGGGAATGCACCTTTATAGGATGGAATTAAATAATTAAAGGAGACGAGGAAGAGTGAAATCAATCATAACGGATAAATGGATTTTATGTCCAGAGTGTAAAGCGAAAACAAGGACGCAGGTTTTGGAAAACACAGAACTAAAAAATTTTCCTTTGTTTTGTCCGAAATGTAAAAAAAATTTTATTATCAATGTAAAAGATCATATAGTGGAATATAAGAAAGACGCCAGACGCTAAGACGCAGAGCAGAAATAAAAAATTTTTGCCTGTGTCTTTTTTTGTACAATAAGCAGGAAAACCGCTGATAAAAGATTTGTTTATATGAAAATTAGAGACAAAATAAAATAAGCTATCTGTGAAGAAAGCAGGAATATAATTGTGAGTAAATACAAGAAAAACAGAAAACATAAGAAAAGGAAATATTCAGTCTTGAAATACGGGCTATTGACAGTAGTGGCTTCTGTAGCTTTGCTTGGGAGTATTTATTCTTATTTTGGCGGACTGGGAACGGGAAAATGTGCCGATATAAATGAATTTGAAAAATATGCGGTAACAGTTGAAGATATTTCAATTCCAGAACAGGCAAAGATTGTTGCATTAGGTGAAGCAACTCATGGAAATCAGGAATTTCAGCAATTAAAGCTGGATGTGTTCAAAATATGATTTCTAATATGATGTTACAGGCACAGGTAACAGAAGAGCAGTTAAAAGAAAGTCAGGAGATTAAAACAGAAACGGGAGTGGTTTTGTCCTGGAAGTATTTGTGTTGGGTGCGGGAACATCCAGTAAAGTCGATCTGTAAAGAAACAAATATTTTATATGGAACTCAGGATGAAATGATCCCGTATAAGATTGTAAAGAGATTTTCGGAAGAAAATAATTGCCGACTGAATTTTGTGGAAAATGGGCAGCATTGGCTTCATACAGACAGGGAAGTAGCGGCTATGCGGAAGTGGGAACAGACCGTATTGGAAGAAAGCAGGAGTATAATTCCAAATAAATAAAGAATTGCATCAAAATATGATATATCCACTAAAAAATAGAGAGAAATAAAATAATGAACAAAAAAATCAATCATCCGGTATTTCAAATCAACGACAGTACCTGGGGACATCTCATAAAAACGGTAAATCCCGATACTTATACCATCGAGTATGGGCACATTGCAGGTTTTTCATCAAAGGAAG
This sequence comes from Blautia sp. HA9023, assembly GCF_056504095.1. Classification (NCBI taxonomy): domain Bacteria; kingdom Bacillati; phylum Bacillota; class Clostridia; order Lachnospirales; family Lachnospiraceae; genus Blautia; species Blautia sp. HA9023. The sequence goes on from NZ_JBWLUR010000003.1 coordinate 259,899, forward strand.
AAGCTGAAAGAAGTTACAGGGAGTATGTGAATTCTTATCAGACGCAGATTTTCAGATTAAAAGGATCCAGAAACATGCCTTCCGTTTGCAGATTCCTTCCAAAAAGAAAAATTATCGTAACCAGATAAAGGCATCTTCGAAAGTTCCAGTCGGTAAAATTTATGAAAATCCGTTTGACGACGATTATCTGCTTGAACTTATGGAATAATCTAGGTATAATAGGAACATTATGGGGTGTTCAGAAACTCCAGGTCAAAAACTCTTATGGCAGCTTGAAAAAAGTTTGTGACCAAATAGATTTTTTGATGAATGATAAGCTCCAAAAGTGCTCACAGTTTTGTACACTTTTGAAGCCTGTTCAAAGACAATAACTGCATACTCATCCTTAAATTATATACCTGTTTTTGTTGAGTATGTACAAAAAATTGAAAGGATAAAGATGAGAAAGTTAGCATTAAGTGATAAAATTTTACTTAAAGTTGATAAGGCCGCCCGCTATATCGGCGGTGAAGTCAACTCTGTCATGAAAGATAAAAATGAGATAGATATCCGTTTTGCAATGTGTTTCCCGGATGTCTATGAGATCGGCATGTCAAATCTCGGCATGATGATCCTCTACAACATGTTCAACCAGCGTGAGGACGTATGGTGTGAGCGCCTTTTTTCTCCATGGCCGGATCTGGATAAGGTGATGAGAGAACAGAATATCCCGTTATTTGCACTGGAGTCCCAGGAGCCGATCCGTGATTTTGATTTCCTTGGGATCACTCTTGGTTATGAAATGTGTTATACCAATATCCTCCAGGTACTGGATCTCAGCGGGATTCCGCTGAAAAGTGCGGACCGTGGTGAGGATTTCCCGATTGTGATCGGTGGTGGTGCCTGTGCGTATAATCCGGAGCCGTTGGCGCCGTTTTTTGACCTGTTTTATATTGGAGAGGGCGAGACGGTTTACGATGCTCTTTTTGATGCTTATAAGGCCAATAAGAAGGTCGGGGGCAGCAGGAGAGATTTCCTTCTGGCAGCAGCTAAGATTCCGGGAATTTATGTTCCATCTCTTTATGAGGTTACCTATAAAGAAGACGGCACGATTGCGTCTTTTGTACCAACTGAGGAAGGTGTTCCGGAAAAAGTCCAGAAACAGCTGATCATAGATATGGAAAAAGAATATCGTGCAGTGGAGGCACCGGTTGTTCCACATATCAAGGCTACACAGGATCGTGTGACTCTGGAAATCCAGCGAGGATGCATCCGTGGATGTCGTTTCTGCCAGGCAGGAATGATCTACCGTCCTACCCGTGAACGTGATGTTGAAACTCTGAAAGAATCCGCACGGGTCATGCTGAAAAATACAGGACACGAAGAGATTTCCCTCAGTTCTTTAAGTTCCAGTGACTATTCTCAGTTGAAAGAACTGGTGAATTTTCTGATCGAGGAGTTTCATGGAAAAGCGATCAATATTTCTCTTCCGTCCCTCAGGATCGATGCCTTTGCGTTGGATGTTATGAGCAAAGTGCAGGATGTAAAGAAAAGCAGCCTGACTTTTGCACCGGAGGCAGGTTCACAGAGACTTCGTGATGTTATTAACAAAGGACTGACAGAGGAAGTAATCCTCCATGGCGCTGGCGAGGCGTTTAAAGGCGGCTGGAATCAGGTAAAACTTTATTTTATGCTTGGCCTTCCAACAGAAACAGAAGACGATATGAAGGGAATCGCACATCTGGCTCAGAAGATCGCGGAAACCTATTATGAAGTGGTTCCGAAAGAACAGAGGAAGGGCAAAGTACAGATCAATGTCAGCACCTCCTTCTTTGTACCGAAACCGTTTACACCATTCCAGTGGGCACCGATGTATACAGAGCAGGATTTTGTGGAAAAAGCCAAAGTGGTTAAGAGTGAGATCCGTGCACAGCTGAACCAGAGAAGCATCCGTTACAACTGGCATGAGCCGGATGTAACAGCACTGGAGGGATTCCTGGCACGAGGTGACAGACGATGTGCAGATGTGATCCTGAAAGCTTATGAAAAAGGTGCTCTCTATGATGCATGGACAGAAAATTTTGATTATGGTATCTGGAAAGAAGCTATGGCTGAATGTGGCGTGGATATGACATTCTACACACTTCGTGAAAGAAGCCTGGATGAGATCCTTCCATGGGATTTCATTGATACTGGTGTCAGCCGTAAATTCCTGGAGCGTGAATGGCAGCGTGCAAAAGAGGGTGTTGTGACAGAAAACTGCCGTCAGAAATGTTCTGCATGTGGAGCTATGAAATTTAAAGGAGGTGTCTGCCTTGAAGGTAAGAATTAAATTCAGTAAAGAGGGTCCTATGAAGTTTGTGGGACATCTGGATACCATGCGTTATTTCCAGAAGGCGATACGCCGTGCAGAGCTTCCAGTGGCTTTTTCGGGAGGATACAGTCCCCATATGATCATGTCTTTTGCAGTTCCTCTTGGAGTTGGAATGGAAAGCCTGGGAGATTATTTTGACTTGGAGATGGCAGAAGACATGGCTACGTCTGAGATTGCGGCTCGTCTGGATGAACAGATGGCAGAGGGGATGCATATCGTAAGTGTCCGCAAGGTAGAGGATGGAAAAGCTGGTAAAGCGATGGCGCTGGTGGCAGCAGCAGATTACCTTGTGGAGTTCCGGCTGGGCAAGGAGCCTTCTATTGAATGGAAAAGCCGAGTGGAAGAATTTCTGGCACAGCCGGAGATCAAAGTGACCAAGCAGACCAAGCGCAGTGAAAAGGAAATCGATCTTCGACCGAATATCTATAAAATGGAAGTAAGGGAGAATGGCTTCTTTTATATGCTGGCATCTGCAAGTTCCAATTACACGAAACCAGAACTGGTAACAAATACATTCTTCAAATGGCTGGGAGAAGAACTTCCGGAATTTGCCTTTACAGTGAAACGTCTGGAAATGTATGCAGACCAGGGAGAAAATGCAAGCCCGCGTTTTGTGACGCTGGAATCATTAGGTGAGGAAATTGAGTAAACTGATCATAACAAGGATGGAGATCCATGATGTTCCGTGTACAGTTGCGGCTCTTATTGAAGAGGAACGGATTGTGGAGGTCCGGCTGGAATCCGATCAGGAAAAATCCATTCTTGGAAATATCTATACCGGACAGGTTGAAAATATCGCATCCAATATCCAGGCGGCTTTTGTCCAGATCGGACCTGGAAAGAGATGTTACTATCCCCTTGCGGAAGCGCAGAGAGCTGTTTTTTCCGCAGGAAGAAAAGGAAACGGACCATTGCGGCCGGGAGATGAACTTCTGGTCCAGGTGAGCAGGGATGCCATGAAGGGAAAACTTCCTGCACTGACGTCTAATCTGAATTTTACAGGAAGATATCTTGTTCTTACCACAGGAGATAAAAAATTTGGCCTGTCTTCCAAACTGACACAGGAAGACCGTCATCGTCTCAGCGGATGGCTGAAAGAAGAAGCAGACCGCCCGGATAAAGAATTCGGGATCATTGTTCGTACCAATGCCGCAGATGCTTCCAAAAAAGAAATCCTGAAGGAACTGGAATGGCTGAAGGGCCGTTACCATAAAGCTGTGGTTCAGGGACGGAACCGTACCTGCTTCAGCCTTGTTCTGGAGACCGAACCATTTTATGTGGCGGCTGTACGGGATGCCTATGGCCGTGATCTGGATGAGATCATCACCGATGTGCCCGAGATCAGGGAAGTGATCCAGGGATATCTGGAAGAGATCAGTCCAGAGCTTAAAGAAAAGCTTCGTTTTTATCAGGATAAACTACTTCCTCTTTATAAGTTGTATCGTGTGGAAACGGCACTGGATACGATCCAGAAGGAAAAGGTATGGCTGAATAGCGGTGGTTTTCTGGTGATCCAGCAGACGGAGGCTTTTGTATCGATTGATGTAAACAGCGGAAAATATACCGGAAAGAAGAAAATGGAAGAAACTTTCCGTAAGATCAATCTGGAAGCTGCAGCGGAGATCAGCCGGCAATTACGGCTTCGGAATCTTTCAGGCATTATCCTGATCGATTTTATCAATATGGAAAACCCGGATCACAGAGATGAACTCTTCCATGTTTTACAGAAGCTTCTCAGAAAGGATCCGATAAAGAGCCGGGCCATTGATATCACGCCATTACACATCCTGGAAATGACCAGAAAGAAAGTAAGACGCCCTGTGATTGAAGATATCCGGGAAATTGCAAAAAAATAATAAAAATGTCAAAAAAACTATTGACAGAACAGTAAGTCGCTGTTATGATAATCGAGTATGCCGCACAAAGAGGTTAAAGAGCTTCAGTTTTAAGACAGAAGCCACCGAATTTGGCGAGTAAATAATTAGGAGGTGCCACAGATGTACGCAATTATTGCAACAGGTGGTAAACAGTACAAGGTTGCCGAGGGTGACGTAATTAAAGTTGAAAAGCTCGGTGTAGAAGCTGGTGAAACCGTAACATTTGACAACGTAATCGCAGTTAGCAATGACGGATTAAAAGTTGGCGAAGATGTAAAAGATGCCAGTGTTACCGCTTCTGTAGTTGAAAACGGTAAGAATCGCAAGGTCATCGTTTACAAATACAAACGCAAAACTGGATATCACAAGAAAAACGGACACAGACAGCAGTACACCAAAGTTAAGATCGAAAAGATTAACGGTTAATCTGGTGTCATCATGATTACAATTAAAGTCAGAAAGAAAAACGGATCTTACGTAGAATTTATTTCGAAGGGACATGCCGGTTATGCGGAAGCTGGACAGGATATTGTCTGTGCTGCTGTGTCTGCACTGATTATTACCACTGTAAATTCTCTTGAGAAGTTTACAGATGATAAATTTGATGTGCAGGAAAAGGATGGATTTGTTTCCATTCATTTCAGAAATGATCTTTCTGAACGGGGGATGCTCCTTATGGATTCCTTACTTCTCGGTCTGACGGAAATTGCTGGTAGTTATAACAATCGATATTTGACAGTAAAAGTCAAGGAGGTGTAACAACAATGATGAAGATGAACCTTCAGTTATTCGCACATAAAAAGGGAGTTGGTTCTACAAAGAACGGTCGTGATTCCGAGTCTAAGAGATTAGGTGCGAAAAGAGCAGACGGACAGTTTGTAAAAGCCGGAAACATTCTTTACAGACAGCGCGGAACCAAGATTCACCCAGGTGAAAACGTAGGCTGCGGTAAAGACTATACTTTATTTGCACTTACAGACGGAGTCGTAAGATTCACAAGAAAAGGTCGCGATAAGAAACAGGTTTCTATCGTTCCTGTAGACGCAGAGTAATGAAATAGGTAAAAGGCTTCAAATCGATCCGGTTTGGAGCCTTTTTTTGGAATAGAGGTGTAATATGTTTGCAGATAGAGCAAGGATCATTATCCGCTCCGGTAAAGGCGGCGACGGACATGTAAGCTTCCGCCGTGAGCTGTATGTGCCGAATGGTGGCCCGGACGGCGGCGATGGCGGTCGTGGCGGTGATGTGATTTTTGAGATCGACGAGGGGCAGAATACTCTCGGAGACTACAGACACAGAAGAAAATATAAAGCTGAGGATGGCCAGGAGGGCGGTAAAAAACGCTGTCATGGCGCCGATGGCAAAGATGTTGTCCTGAAAGTTCCGGAAGGAACGGTCATCATGGATGCGGAATCCGGCAAGGTCATTGCGGATATGTCCGGTGAGAACCGCAGACAGATCGTGTTAAAGGGCGGCCGTGGCGGAAAAGGCAATCAGCACTACGCAACAGCTACTATGCAGGTACCGAAATACGCACAGCCAGGACAGCCGGCTCAGGAGCTTGAAGTTCTCCTTGAGCTCAAAGTGATCGCTGATGTTGGTCTGGTAGGATTCCCGAATGTTGGTAAATCCACTTTCCTTTCCCGTGTGACCAATGCACAGCCGAAGATCGCCAACTATCACTTTACAACATTAAGCCCGAATCTTGGCGTTGTAGATACGGATAACGGCGGTTTTGTTATCGCAGATATCCCGGGACTGATCGAGGGTGCATCGGAGGGTGTGGGACTTGGACATGAATTCCTCCGTCATATTGAGCGTACACGAGTTATCATCCACATTGTAGATGCAGCTTCCGTAGAAGGTCGTGATCCGGTAGAAGATATCCACAAGATCAATAAAGAGCTGGAAGCTTACAATCCGGAAATCGCGGCAAGACCGCAGGTGATCGCAGCCAACAAGATCGACTGTATTTTCGACGATGGAGAAGAAAACCCCATTGACCGGCTGAGAGCAGAATTTGAACCGCAGGGTATTTCTGTATATCCGATTTCAGCAGTTACCGGACAGGGTGTCAGAGAGCTTCTTTTCCATGTGAAAGAGCTTCTGGACAAGAGTCCTATGAAACCGGTTGTGTTTGAACAGGAATTCTTCCCTGAAGATGTTCTGGTAAATGAGAATCTTCCGTTTACTGTGGAACGCAGTGAAGAAGATCCGGAAGTCTTTCTTGTGGAAGGTCCTAAGATTGAAAAAATGCTTGGCTATACAAATCTGGATTCTGAGAAGGGATTTGCGTTCTTCCAGAGATTCCTAAAAGAAGGCGGCATTCTGGAAGAACTGGAAAAAGCAGGTATCCAGGAAGGCGACACAGTTCGTATGTATGGCTTTGATTTTGATTATTATAAATAAGAGGTATGACAAATGACAAGTAAGCAGAGAGCATATTTAAAAGGCCTTGCCATGACCATGGATCCGATTCTTCAGCTTGGCAAGGGAGGTCTTACTCCTGAAAATACTGCTGCTGTTGAGGAAGCTCTTGCAGCAAGAGAGCTGATCAAGATCAGTGTTCTTCAGAACTGTCTGGAAGACCCACGTGAAATGGCACAGGTCCTTGCAGAGAGAACAAGATCTCAGGTAGTACAGGTGATCGGTAAAAAGATCGTTCTCTACAGAGAAGGTAAAAAGGATAAGAAAAAGATCATTCTTCCGTAATTTCGGGAGGTCATAATTGAGCAAAAAAGTAAAAAAAATAGGAATCATGGGCGGCACTTTTGATCCCATTCATATGGGACATCTGATTCTGGGAGAAAAAGCCTATGAACAGCTGGGCCTTGATAAGGTTTTGTTTATGCCCTGTGGAAATCCCCCGCATAAACGAAACCGGAAAGGCCGGGCTACCGATGAACAGCGTGCGGAAATGGTTCGTCTTGCCATAAAGGACAATCCTCATTTTGAGCTGTCTCTGATCGAGATGCATGAGGAAGGCTATACGTATACTTACCGGACGTTGGAACAGTTGAATGCAGCGAATCCGGATACAGAATATTATTTTATTATCGGTGCGGATTCCCTTTATAATTTTGATACCTGGAGGGAACCGGGACGCATCTGTCAGGAAGCAGTGCTGGTAGTGGCAACCAGAGATCACACTCCGTTAAAGGAACTTGATCAGCAGATGAAACTTCTGGCTCAAAAGTATAACGGGAAATTTATCCGACTGGATACCATGAATATTGATGTGTCCAGTGAACTTCTCCGTTCCTGGCACAAAAGCGGACAAAGTCTCCGCTACTACGTTCCACAACCTGTGATTTCCTATATTGAGAAAAACGATATATATAAAGGAAATGATTCAGATGGGAAAATATGATTTTATCAAGATAAAAAAGAAACTTTCCAAATATCTGGATGAAGCCAGATTTGAGCATACGATGGGAGTTATGTACACCTGTGCCGCACTTGCCATGGTTTATGGTTATGATCTGGAGGATGCACAGGCTGCTGGTCTTCTTCATGACAGTGCAAAGTGCATTCCTAATAAAAAGAAACTGAAACTGTGCAGCCAGCATGATATTCCGGTATCAGATTTTGAAAAGGATCATCCATTTCTTCTTCACGCAAAACTGGGGGCTTATGTGGCCAGCAGTAAATATGACATTAAAGATGAAGAGATCCTGACAGCGATCACGTATCATACGACAGGAAGACCGGGAATGAGTCTTCTTGAGAAGATTGTATATATCTCAGATTATATCGAACCAATGCGTGACAAAGCCCCGAATCTTCCAAAAGTTCGAAAGATCGCTTTTGAAGATCTGGATGAGTGTATGTATGAGATTTTGAAAGATACACTGGAATATCTGGAGGAAAATCCCAAGGAGATCGACAGTACGACCAGGGATGCTTATGTTTATTATAAAGACCTCCATGACAGAAAAATGCAGGATGCAGCCAACAGACAGGAGGATTAAAATTCTATGAGTATCGAAAAAGAGATGGTCCGGATTGCCTGCAAGGCACTGGATGATAAAAAAGCAAAAGATATCAAGATCATTGATATCCATGAGGTTTCCGTAATCGCAGATTATTTTGTGATCGCAAGTGCTTCCAACCAGAATCAGGTACAGGCAATGGTTGACAACGCAGATGAGATGCTTGGCCGTGCCGGATATGAGGCAAAACAGATCGAGGGAACCAGAAACTCCAGCTGGGTTCTTATGGATTATGGCGATATGATCATCCATATCTTTGACGAAGAGAACAGACTGTTTTATGATCTGGAGAGAATCTGGAGAGACGGAAAGATTCTTGACGCACAGGAATTTCTGGCAGAGGGTGAAGAATAAATTTTGTTTTAAAGTTTACTGTAAAAACATTATGTAAACCATGAAAGGCAAAGAATAACTTCGTATAGAGTCAAGCGGATATTCGCAATCCGCTTCGCTACTTACTTGATTTGGTTAAACAAGCTGAACAAAAAATGCGGTATCCTTTAAACAGATACCGCATTTTTGCTGCTTTCATATAACTGGAAACTGCAGTTTAAGAAAAGAAGCGGAACACTCCAAATACCTTGCCAAGGATTTTCAGGTTTCCAGTGATAATAATCGGTTCCATATTGTCATTTTCCGGCTGAAGACGATAATAACCATTTTCTTTATAGAATGTTTTGACTGTGGCAGAATCATCAATCAGAGCAACTACCATATCTCCGTTTTCGGCGGTGGACTGCTGTTTTACAAGCACCTGATCACCGTCAAAAATACCTGCGTTGATCATACTGTCACCTTTTACTGTTAACATAAAGCTCTGTTCATTTGGCATATATTCTGCCGGGATTGGAAAGTAGGCATCAATGTTTTCGACAGCCAGGATCGGCTGTCCGGCTGCAACGGTACCTACAAGTGGGACATTGACAACCTCACGGCGTACCAGATTGAAATTATCGTCTATAATTTCAATTGCACGGGGTTTGGTTGCATCTCTGCGAATATATCCGTTTTTTTCGAGAGCTTCCAGGTGAGAGTGAACAGAAGAGGTGGACTTCAGATTTACTGCTTCACAGATCTCACGTACAGAAGGCGGAAAACCTCTGTTGAGAATTTCATTTTTCATGTAATCCAGTATTTCCTGCTGTTTTTTGCTGATTCTGCCATATGTCATATGTATTTACCTCCCTGGGTTAAAGTTTATCTGCTGCCGGATATGATATGACAGCGTCACGAAATTATATTTTGAATATTATAACATATTTTTGCGAAAATAGCAAACGGATATTCGGAAAGTATGTTCGCCCGTTTTAGAGCTTGTATTCAGGAAAAGAAAATGTTACAATAAAACGGATTTTAAGAGATGAAAGATGTAAAGGAGGCATTCATTTGCCTGATAATAAAACGCATTCCAGCAGCACACCTGGAATACTGGCAAAACTTCGTAAAATTTTTGGTCTGAACATTGGAACGGTAATGTTTGGAGCGATACTTATCTATATGATTTTCAGTGTGATTCTTTATCTTACGGCTTCTCATATGGAGTCCTATCAGGTTCCGTCAGGTCCTTTGTCCATGAATGAAACATACACCGGATTGTCTATTATGACAGAAAATGTAGTACAGGCAGATGCTGGTGGGTATGTTACCTATTATGCAAGAGAGGGAACCAAGATCAATGCAAATGGAGCTGTATACAGTTTAAACAGCTCCAAGGCTGCGGGCAGCGGTTCTTCTCTGAGTAAGGAGGAGCTGACGGATATCCGCAGTAATATGCAGAGTTTTTCCAAAGGGTTTGATGCAAGTAAATTTAACAGTACATACAGTTTTAAATATCAGCTGAACGGAAGCATTCTTCAGTATGCTTCTGATAACTCCAGTGTATCTACGACCAGTACAGTGAACGAAGACGGGGAGGAAGTTACAACAACTACAACAACAGCTTCCAGTGACCCGAATATACGTCGTGCCCAGACAGACGGTATTATTTTGTATTCTACGGATGGATATGAATCCAAAACCGTCGATACCGTTACAGCAGCTGATTTTGATCAGAATTCTTATCAGGAAACAGATCTGAAAACAGATGGCCAGGTAAATGCCGGAGATGATATTTATACAATTATCACGGATGAACGATGGAGTCTTTTGATTCCGTTAAGTGAAAAACAGGCTGCCAATCTGAAAGACCGCACATCCATACGTGTTAAATTTTTAAAAGATGATCTGACTCAGACCGGAGATTTTTCCATTAAGGAGATTGATGGATCTAAATATGGAAAGATTGATTTCAATAAAGGTCTTATCCGTTATGCATCGGATCGTTTCCTTGAAATAGAACTGGTTACCAATAATGTGACCGGACTGAAAGTTCCGTTATCATCTATAGTAACGAAGGAATTTTATGCAATTCCCTCGAAATATATGACAACGGATAAAGATACACAGCAGTCAGGCTTTATGCTTTCAGGCAGAAACAAAAAAGGAAACAGCACTACAACGTTTATAAATACGGGTATTTACGGACGTGATGAGGCTACGGATGAAAAAACACAGAAAGTAAGTTATATTTATTACGTTGATAAAAGTAAATTCAATGAAGGCGATGCAATCATTGATCCGGACAGCGGAGAAAAGTTTGTAATCGGAGATACAGAAGTTCTGGAGGGCGTTTACTGCATCAACCAAGGGTATGCTGTATTTCGCAGAATTGAAATTCTGGATGAAAATGAAGAATACGCGGTTGTTTCCAAAGAAACATATAATGGACTTGTCAGATATGACCGTATTGTAAAAAATGCAGATAAAGTAAGTGAACAAGATATACTTTATTAATAAAGGAGGCTTTCGGCTATGGTAGCGGAAAATTTAGTACAGGTACAGAAAAATATTGAAGAATCCTGTAAGAAAGTAAATAGAGATCCTGGAGAGGTTACACTTATTGCCGTCAGCAAGACAAAGCCAGTGGAAATGCTTCAGGAGGCTTATGCTGCAGGTGCACGCGTTTTCGGAGAAAATAAAGTACAGGAGATTGTGGATAAATATGATCAGATGCCGGCGGATGTTCAGTGGCATATGATCGGACATCTGCAGCGTAACAAAGTAAAATATATTGTGGATAAGGTTGCGATGATTCATTCTGTAGATTCTCTTCGACTGGCTGAAACCATAGAAAAAGAGGCAGAGAAAAAGGATGTAGTCGTACCGATTCTTATAGAAGTAAATGTAGCTCAGGAAGAGAGCAAATTTGGATTAAAGCCGGAAGAAGTTTTGCCGTTTATTGAACAGATTGCAAGTTTTCCACATATACAGATCAAAGGTCTTATGACAATTGCTCCTTATGTAGAAAATGCTGAGGAAAATCGTGAAATTTTCCGTGAACTCAAGAAATTAAGTGTTGACATTGCAGCTAAAAACATTAATAATGTTACTATGAGTGTTCTGAGTATGGGAATGACCGGAGATTATATGGTCGCCGTGCAGGAGGGCGCTACAATGGTGCGTGTAGGTACCGGTATTTTCGGTGCAAGAAATTACGCAATATAAGACTAATAAGATTGGAGATTTAAAATGGGCGTTTTAGATAAATTTTTAGATGCCATCAAACTGAACGACGATTATGACGATGACGAATTATTGGATGATAGTATTCTTGAGGATGAGGACGATTATGATGATGACGATTTCCTCGATGATGACGATGATATGGAAGAGAAGCCAAAGAAGAAATTCTTTGAGAAGTTTTCCAAGAAAAAGAATGTAGAAGAGGAAGACGATTTTCTGGACGATGAGCCGGAGGAAGAACCGATGAAGGTTTCTGCTCCAAAAGTAAGTGCAAAAACAGCTGCTGCCAAAGCTCCTGTAAAACAGGAACGTGTTTCCAGACCAGCGCCTTCGTCTAAGATCACACCTATGCGTACAAGTAAACGTTCCTCACAGTCAGTAAATATGGAAGTGTGTGTAATTAAACCAACTACTATGGAAGAGGCAAGAGAGATTGCAGATACACTTGTTGAAAATTCTACAGTGATTCTGAATCTTGAAGGAATTGATGTGGAACTTGCTCAGAGGATCATTGATTTTACTTCTGGAGCATGTTATTCTCTTGGAGGAAGTCTTCAGCAGGTATCCAGCTATATTTTTGTACTTGGACCATACAATGTGGATATTACCGGTGATCTTCAGAATATCCTTGGAGGATCTGTACCATCTGTAAGAGTGGGTTACTGATTCCATGGATAAAGAAGAACTTTTTATCAAGAGAATCCGTGAGTTGGCAAACATGGCATATCAGCGGGATATTACCACATTTACGGATTTTCTTAATTTAAATGAACAAAATATTTTAAACAGTCAGAATTTTCATAAGCTGGGCGTAACAGCAGAAAGTTTTGGAGGATATGAAAATGCAGAGCGTCAGATGGTAGCCTTTCATTCTGATGCTCTTACTTTTACATGGGAATATCCCATTGATTGCATTCCGCCTGGAGCCCAAAGCAGTAAAATTTTCGGAAGATTTGACACACCGGGATTATCTTGGAGCAATACTGAACCTTGGCGTTGACAGAAGTGTTGTGGGTGATATTCTCATAGAAGACCATACGGCGAGTTTCTTCTGCCTGCATAGAATGACAGATTTTTTTCTGGAGAATCTGTGCCGTGTAAGACATACCACCGTTGTGGCTTCCAGGATAGAAGACCCCGGTGAATTTCCACAGCCGAAAATGACACCAATTACAGGTACCTGTGCTTCTGTACGTCTGGATTCATTGATCGCACTGGCTTTTGGGACGTCAAGAAGCAGTATTGTACATTGTATTGAAGAAGGTCTTGTATTTGTAAATGGAAAACTGATTACATCCAATGGCTATGAGCCTAAAGAAGGCGATATTATATCCGTTCGAAAAAAAGGACGTTTTATTTTTGATGGAGTATCCCGCCGGACGAAAAAAGGACGTCTCGGTGTACGTATTCTGCTTTATATCTGACAGCAAGGAGGAAAACGCGATGGCTGAATCAAAATTACTTGTAAAGCGTGAGGGGGATTTTAGATATCCAATCTGTTTTGAAGAGGATTTTTCCAATCTGGCTCAGGTTATGAGAGAAGAAGGACTTGCGGACAGAAAAATCTGTATTGTAACAGATTCTAATGTAGGTCCATTGTATGAAGCACCTGTAAAAAAAGCTTTAAGTGAAGTAAGCTCTGATATTTCCGTGTTTACTTTTGAGGCCGGAGAAAAAAATAAAAATCTGGATACCGTTTCCAGCTTGTATCAGGCACTGATTAGTAACGGACTTGATCGAAAAAGTCTTCTTGTTGCTCTGGGTGGCGGTGTTGTAGGTGATCTTACCGGATTTGGAGCGGCTACTTATCTTCGAGGAATTGATTTTATTCAGGTTCCAACGACGTTACTTGCTCAGGTAGACAGCAGCGTTGGTGGAAAAACAGGAGTAGATTTCCAGCAGTATAAAAATATGGTTGGAGCTTTTCATCAGCCACGTTTTGTTTATATGAATATGAGTACTCTTTCTTCTCTGCCGGCAGAACAGTTTGCGTGTGGAATGGGTGAGATCCTGAAAACAGGACTGATCTGTGATGAAGAATTTTTCCGTTTTGTATGCCGTGAGCAGAAAGAGATTAAAAAGCTGGACATGAAACGGATTGCCAGAATGGTACGCAAATGCTGTGAGATCAAAGCTGGTGTTGTGGAGCGTGATCCAAAGGAGCAGGGAGAGCGTGCACTTCTCAACCTGGGACACACCGTAGGTCATGCGGTAGAAAAACTCAAGAATTTCACCTTGCTTCATGGGCAGTGTGTGGGAGCCGGACTGGTAGCTGCGGCGTATCTTTCCATGAAACGAGGACTTTTGACAGAAGAAGAATATCAGGAAATTCGTCAGGGATGTGCGGACTATGGTCTTCCTGTACATGTAGATGGCCTTATTCCGGAAGAAGTTCTTTTGGCAACAAAGAAAGATAAAAAAATGGAACAGGGTCATATTAAGTTTATCCTGATGGACGGCATCGGAAAAAGTTTTATTGACAAAACAGTTACCGATGAAGAACTGTTATCCTGTATTCAGGAGATAACTTTATGATCAGCCGTGTTAACCATCATCAGAAAATGTCTCCTGGCAAATGTCTGGCAGGGGATATTTTCCTGATGATCTTACTTGTAGCCGCAGATCAGGTGGCGAAATGGCTGTCATATCTGTATCTGAAAGGGCAACTGTCGATTTCGCTGATTCCCGGTGTACTTGAACTTCATTATCTTTATCCGGAAAACAGGGGAATTGCTTTTGGAATGTTTCAGGGAAGTGTACTTTTCTTTGCAATTGTAAGTGTGCTGTTTCTGGGAGTGATTCTCTATGCATGGATCCGTATTCCAAAAGAGCGTTTTTATCTGCCGTTACTTACGATTGCTACCGTACTTGCTGCCGGTGCTCTGGGAAATTTTATTGATCGTTTTTTCAGAGGATATGTGATTGATTTTATCTATTTCTCCCTGATTGATTTTCCGGTGTTTAATCTGGCAGATATTTATGTGGTTGCAAGTGGGATTTTTCTGATTCTGTTTGTGTGTACCAAATACAGAGATGATGATTTTTCATTTCTGAATATTAAACGGTGATTTGGTCAGAGGATGATGGATTCATCTGATTTTGCAGGAGATATAAAATGGAAATATACGATTATACAGTAGAAAAAGAAGAATCAGGTATACGAATCGACCGCTATCTTGCAGAAAAAGACAGCGGTCTTTCCAGGTCGTTCATTCAGAAACTTCTGAAAGATGGACAGATTACAGTTGGGGATAAGGCTGCCAAATCCAATTATAAGGTCAGGGAAAACGACAGAATTCATCTGGAGATTCCGGATTCCAGTGAACCGGATATTGTTCCGGAGGATATTCCGCTGGATATTCTTTATGAGGATGAAGATGTGCTGATCGTTAATAAGCCCAAAGGAATGGTGGTACATCCTGCTGCCGGGCATTATCAGGGAACACTGGTAAATGCGGTTATGGCCCATTGTGGTGACAGCCTTTCCGGGATCAACGGGGTGATGAGACCTGGAATTGTCCACAGAATTGATAAAGATACTACCGGTGCGCTTCTGGTGTGCAAGAACGATACGGCCCACCGGGATCTGGCAGAACAGCTGAAATGCCACAGTATCCGGAGACGTTATCGTGCAGTTGTACAGGGAAATCTGAAAGAGGACGAGGGAACCATAGAAGGTCCTATCGGACGTCATCCAACAGATCGTAAAAAAATGGCCATCAATTACAAAAATGGGAAAGATGCGGTAACACATTACAAAGTACTGGAACGTTTTGGACAGGCAACCTATGTGGAATGCCGGCTAGAAACAGGGCGTACCCATCAGATCCGCGTGCATATGGCCAGCATCGGACATCCACTTCTGGGAGATACGGTATATGGGTCTTCAAAAAATCCCTATCATCTGGAGGGACAGGCTCTTCATGCAATGATTCTTGGGTTTGTTCATCCACGTACCTGTGAATATATGGAATTTACAGCTCCACTTCCGGAATATTTTGTTAAATTGCTGTCAAAATTGCGAAAATAACTGGAAAACTTGTGAAATATAGTGTATAATAGCTGTATTAAAGAGGAAGCGAAGTTCATATTTATGAATTTGCTGAATCGAAGCAGAAAGGATGTGGCTGTTATGAGTAACAATACAACAAGTTCTATTATTACAATTGGTCGTAAATATGGTAGTGCCGGAAGACAGATCGGCCAGGAAGTTGCTAAGTATTTTGGAATTAAATGCTATGATAAAGAGCTGCTGGAGCACGCAGCCAATGATAGTGGAATCTGTAAGGAACTGTTTGAGCATCATGATGAGAAACCTACAAACAGTTTTCTTTATTCTCTTGTAATGGATACGTATTCTTTTGGATATTCATCCGCAGGGTTTACAGATATGCCTATGAACCATAAGATTTTTCTTGCACAGTTTGAGGCGATCAAGAAGCTTGCTTCAGAAGGCCCCTGTGTAATGGTAGGCAGATGTGCAGATTATGCACTTGCAGATAATCCGGATTGTTTCAGCGTATTTGTCCATGCAAATCTTGACTGGCGTATCAACCGTATTTCCCAGAAATACAATAAGAACGCCAAAGAAGCCAAAGACATGATCAACAAAACAGACAAGAGCCGTTCCAGTTACTATAATTATTACACCAATAAGAAATGGGGATCTGCCGACAGCTATAATCTTTGTCTGGACAGCAGCAAGCTTGGTATTGATGGAACTGCAAAGGCCATTATTGAAGCCATTCACATTTATGACAGCCTGAAAAAATAAACGTCAGATTTTTATAGGCACCCTGCCATTTTATGGCAGGGTGTTTTCGGTATCAGCGAAAAAATACAGACAGAATTCATCCTTATGAGTTTTGAGAGAGAATGTTTATGCTTTTTTTAGACACAAACCGGAGATGCTATGTTATAATCACATGGTGGAGGAAATTACTATGAAAATTCGTTGGAATCATCGCTACGTGCAGTTAGGTGTGACTGCATTTCTGGTCATTGCTGCCAGTATTTTATTTTATTACGGGATTTTCCATATGAAATCCCTGGTTACCGGAATTAAAACATTTTTCAGCATTATGGCGCCGATCATTTATGGAGCCGCCATAGCATATCTGTTAACCCCCATTGTTAATTTTCTGGAGCGGAAGATTATTTTTCCTATTTTTGAAAAAAGACACAAAACCCTTCAGAAAAAGGGCAGAAAAGTAGTACGCTGGATCTGTGTAATTCTTTCTGTGTTTTTTATGTTCCTGATCATTTATGCCCTTGTCATGATGATCCTTCCGCAGTTGATCCGAAGTATCATGAATATCATCTACAGTTTTCCTCATTATGTAAATGTTGTGGAGAACTGGCTGAATTCCGTTGTGGAAAAGGGCTGGAAGCTGAATCCGGATATGATCAGCCAGATCAACCAGTATTCCAGCAGATTGCAGGAATATCTGACAAATACGATCCTTCCTCAGATGCAGTCCATGATGAAAAACATATCTGCGAGTTTTCTGGATCTTCTTGTTTTTTTGAAGAATTTCCTTATTGGAGCGATTGTATCACTTTATATCCTGGCAGATAAAGAGGGATTTGTTGCAAAGGCCAAAATGGCTACCTATGCGGTTCTACCGGCCAAATGGGCGACTTTTCTTGTTCATTCCATGCGTTTTACGCATAAGACTTTTGGCGGATTTATCAGTGGCAAGATCCTGGATTCTGCAATTATCGGTGTATTGTGTTATGTGGGAACATCCATCATTGGAACGCCATATGCGATTCTGGTCAGTGTGATCGTTGGCGTGACAAACGTTATCCCGTTTTTTGGACCATATCTTGGAGCGATTCCGTGTATTCTTCTTATTTTGCTGGTAGATCCGATTCAGAGTCTGTATTTCCTGATCTTTATTCTGGTTCTTCAGCAGTTTGATGGAAATATTCTTGGACCTAAGATTTTGGGGGAATCTACCGGATTGTCCAGTTTCATGGTCATTGTTGCAATTATGGTTGGCGGTGGTTTATTCGGAGTTCCGGGAATGATTGTCGGCGTTCCGGTTTTTGCGGTTCTGAATGCGGCTGTATGGAAGCTGATCGGACGTAGCCTTGATGAAAAAGAGATGTCTGCAGATGCTGAGTTTTATAAAGATATTGACTGTGTAGATCCCGTTTCCGGAAAAGCGTTGCCCATGCCGGTAAAAGAATCTGCAACAAAAGCAAAAATGCAGGCAGTTGCAATAAAAGCAGAAAAACACAGAGTGTGGACCGGAGCATGGAACGAAATCAAACGAATGTTTGCATTTTTGGCCAAGTTTGTCCAGGCAAAATATATAGGTTTTCGACTGAAACAGAAAAACAGACGGAGGAAGAATAAACGATGAAATTTGTAATTCAGCGTGTAAATCATGCAGAAGTTAAAGTAGATGGAGAAACAGTTGGAAAAATTGGAAAAGGATTTCTTGTTCTGATCGGCGTTGGCCGTGGGGATACCAGGGAAGATGCAGACTGGTATTTGAAAAAACTTCTGGGACTTCGTATTTTTGAGGATGAAAATGGAAAGACCAATTTATCCCTGGCAGATGTAAACGGGGAATTGCTTTTGGTTTCACAGTTTACTTTATATGCAAACTGCCGTAAGGGAAATCGTCCAAGTTTCATAGAAGCCGGTGCGCCAGATGAAGCAAATAAATTATATGAATATATTATTTCAGAAGCCAGTAAACAGGTTCCGGTTGTGGAACACGGAATTTTTGGTGCAGATATGAAAGTATCTCTGGAAAATGACGGACCGTTTACCGTTATTTTTGATGAAAACCTCAGAGGGTAACGACAAATAATAATAAAAAGTGCTTCCATAAGGAGGCACTTTATTTACTTGAAAATTTATCAAAAACAGGCAATTTTGCAGGAAGTAGCTGTTTATACTACCCATCTATTTGAAAAACTCGGGTTTGTCGTATAGATATAGATGAGTGAGTAACTACTTCTTATGAGGGATTTCTGGTTATCCCAATCTGTTCCTGGTTTTCTGGAAATATGGTTGTTTTTGTGATAATATAAAATAGGTTTGTGACAATTATTATAAAGGAGTTTTTATGGAGAATAAAATTACTTACCACGAACAAAATGACATTGACAATGTTTTAAAGCTTCGAGAAGTTTTGAAAACGCTTCCTCCATTTTGCCGGGATTATTTTCGTGCTATTGATGCAACCACAACGACCAAGACCAGAATTTCCTATGCGTACGATATCCGCATATTTTTTCAGTTTTTATTAGATCAGAATCCAATGTTTAAAGATAAAACAATGAAGGATTTCACGGTGGATGTCCTGGACCAGATCAAGGCTGTTGATCTTGAGGAATATGAAGAATATCTGAAGGTTTATAAATCCGCGGACTCTTCCAAAACCGAAACAAACGGCGAACGCGGTGTCAAACGTAAAATTTCTGCGCTGCGGAGTTTTTATGCTTATTATTATAAGCACGAAATGATCACCACGAATCCGTCAGTTCTTATTGATGTTCCCAAGATCCATGACAAAAGTATCATCCGCCTGGATACAGATGAAGTCGCTCTGCTTCTTGATTATATTGAACATTGTGGGGATACTCTGACTGGTCAGAAACGTATGTATTATGAAAAGACAAAGGACAGAGATCTTGCTATTGTTACTCTTCTCCTTGGTACGGGAATTCGTGTGTCTGAATGTGTCGGACTGGATGTTGAGGATGTGGATTTCAAAAATAACGGGATCAAGGTCACACGAAAAGGTGGAAATGAGATGGTCGTTTATTTTGGTCCGGAGGTAGAAAAAGCTCTGAAAAAATATCTGGAAGTGCGGGAAAATATTACACCTCTGGCCGGCCATGAGCATGCACTCTTCTATTCTACCCAGCGTCGCCGGATCGGTGTCCAGGCTATCGAGAATCTGGTGAAAAAATATGCCAGAGAGATCACAACTACCAAAAAGATCACGCCTCACAAGCTGCGAAGTACATATGGCACAGCGCTTTATCAGGAAACCGGCGATATTTATCTTGTAGCGGATGTTCTTGGACATAAGGATGTCAATACTACCAAGAAGCATTATGCGGCTCTGGACGATGCCAGGCGGCGTCAGGCGGCCAAGGCTGTACGGCTTCGTGAGGACTGATAAGCTGCGTAGCAATTATTTGGTTATGAGCAAGTAGCGAAGCGGATTGCGAATATCCGCTTGACGTATCCTGAGATGTATGGGTGTAAATAATAATATAGAGGTGGTTGGTTCACATAATATACGTTATGTAAATCGAACGCCTCTATATTTATATACGTTTTATATCCACTATTAAAACAGATATAGAATATTATTTATCAAAATCCGTTTCAAATACGCCTTCTGGAGTACGCATGGTAAGAACACCCAGATTAAACTCGCTGTCCATGATCGTGATATGATATTCAAAGATCACATCATCATCAAACTTGGAAAGCAGCACATAACTTCCGTTTTCCTTTCCGTCAATCTGATCACAGATGTCATCGTAAACCTCTTCTCCGGAAATCTTTCGCGGGTATCCGCTTTCCTTGATCTTCTCCTCGATCGCTTTATATAATTCTTCCATACTTTATCCATATCCTTTCTGAAATTAATTTGCTGATAAACCAGATATGTTTTTATCATACCAGATTTATCAGCAAAAATCAGCAAATATTTGGTTGTTTCCGATAAATTTTCAGAGAAATACAGGCTGTATAATTTGTATCATATGAAGGATCTTATTTCTTCTCGTAAAGGAATTCTTCCGGCAGAGTTACTTTGAAATCTTTTGCAAGGGCACGGAAATCATTCGGTGTGATAGTCTGCAGTTTCTGTGGAGCCATGGATAAGATCTTAACCAGAATCTCTGCGGATTTTTCAACAGTATGAAGAAGGCCGAAGGTCAGGTCAAAGTCCTCGCCGGAGCAGAACATTCCATGATGTGCCCAGATGACGACGTCATATTTTTTCATCAGTTCTGCGGTTTTGACAGCGATATCTCTTCCGCCTGGAACCATCCATCCGATGACACCAACACCATCCGGGAATACTACCGGACACTCCGTTGCAGATTCCCAGAGTTCACGGGTGAATACTTTGTCATCCAGAGGAAGAACAAAGGTAAGTGCAATGGTATTGGTAGTATGTGCATGGTAAATAACACGATGTTTTCCGTTGGTAAGTTTTTTCTTTACTTCATGGTTCATCAGATGAGTTGGAAGCTCACTGGTCGGACGGCCACCTTCCACCAGTCCCCAGCGAATACGGTAATTTGTTCCTGTTTCGTCAAGCTCGATGATCGCAAGACATACTTCCGGGTCAACGATAATATTACGGAAATATTTGCCGCTTCCGGTTACCAGGAAAAACTCTCCTGCAAGCCCCGGAACTTCAACACCAATAGGGATCCACTCTCCTGGGGCGTTCAGTCGTGGACGGATCATCTCCACTTCTTCTGCTTTCAGACGATAGCTTAAGTTTCCGCCGTTTCTCTCATGCCATCCCTGCTGATATCCATCATCCGCCATTTTGATAAAGCCCTGTACAAATTTAGATTCAAGAATTTTCATATTATATTCCCTCCGTGTTTATATGTGGTTTGTTGTTGAGATTTCAATCTTTTTATATTGTTTCTTGTTGTTTGTGGCTTTATTATACGACCGATGATGTGGATTTGTAAAGACCTTTTTTGAAAAAATGTCAACAAATCCACACTCACAACACAAAAAACATTGTAAGCATTCAACAAACCACATAAAAGTAAACATAAAGCAACAAAAAAGCAAACAATCAATGGAAATATCATGTGATTTGAATGTGGTTTGATGTTGTTTTATAATGTGGAATTTATAATATTGTAAGAAAAGAAAAAGCAGGAACATTTTCGTATTCTGTAGCTTAAATACTTATACGAAAATATTCCTGCCAGTTTAACCGAATCAGGCAAGATATCCATCTGCTTCTGTATGTGCAGCCTTTTTCTGAAGCATACTGAGATAAGAAGTCTGTACAGTATCTGACATGTGATATCCCAATATGGCAAGAAGATCTTCCATCCTGGATAAAATTTCTTCCCGTTCGCTTTCCTGCTCTGCGATCACTTCAAGCTCCAGAAAGTCTCCAAGTCCCTCTACCTGATCCAGACAGGCGGTAAATCTGCCGCATTTCAGGTATTTTCGCAGTTTTATAACCGACGCTACAGGAGAAAAATCCAGATGGATGAGAATATTTTTAAGCACTTCTGTATCGGATACTTCTGTTTCCAGTTCCATTCGGGACATGGAGACTTTATCCAGTTTTGGACCTTTAAAATTAATCTGAGTTTTGGAAATACCGGATCTGCAGTCTGTGCTTGTTCGGATTCGCAGTGCTTCATCACGTTTTTTCACATCATGGTAGATGCTGTTAAAATAGGTATCTTCTTCCCTGATTTCTGCTGTCTCATGAAATCCCTGATCTGTCAGAAGTTTCAGAGTTTCCTTAAGATTCTTTAATGGAAGCTTGACCTCAATTTCAAACTGATCCATGCTATTACTTCAGAATTTCAGATTTTTTGTTCAGAAGTGCTTCGCAGGCTGCACATGCCGGGCAGTCACAGTATTTTGCACCTGCAGCTTTGATCTCCTCAGCGTGAGCCAGGATCTTTTTTGCGCCATCTGCGCCAAATACCTGAGCACCCATGTCAGAACCTGCAAAAGAGATCAGTCCGTCGATGGGCATGATATCTGCTTCCAGTTCTTTTACGTAAGCAGTTGCCGCATCTGCTTCTTTCTCAGTTCCTGCCGCATCCAGATAATTCTGTGCCGCTTCTTTTACTTCTTTGCATGCAGAGGGTGCCTGAAGAAGATCCTGTGTTAATTCTTTGATTGTTTTTGCCATGGTAATTTCTCCCTTCTGATTATAGCATTCCCGGAAATGATTGTATCAGGTTGAACTGTACAAAACATGAATTGCTGGAATTGCTATAGTAACAGATAAAATCTTTCTGTTATGTATTTATAACAATATCATACCACAACTCTGGATTATTTGCAGAAAATATTGAAACGTTTTTTATAATGGCATGCAGGAGCATCCGATCCCCAGCCCGTCCGGACCAATATGGCAGGAAAGACCAAGGGAAAGATCATCACACATCACATCCATTCCCGGAAAGCTTTCCCGGATCTGTGAGATCCAGTCTGCGGTAACTTCCGAAGTACTGCTGGATGCAGCCATAAGATATATTTTTCCGGCCTCATATTCTTTTTTGAAAGTTGTTTCCAGTTCGTTGTGCATGGCATCGAGCATGGCTTTTCTCGATTTCTTTATGCCTCTGCATTTCTGAAAAATATCCAGCTTACCGGTCCCAAATTTCATAACCGGTTTGATATTGAGAAGATTTGCGGCCAGTGCTGTGGTGGCATTGATGCGTCCTCCTTTTTTCAGATATTCCAGCGTACTTAAGCCAACATAGATCACGGTTTTTTCACGGGAAGCCTCCAGGATATCCTTGATCTGCTGTGCTGTATATCCATCTTCCACCAGGTCTATTGCATCCAGAATAGAGCGGTGAAGAGGTGTGGAAACCCGTCCGTTATCTACCACAAACACTTTATTATCGTATTTTGGTTCCTGCGACAAGGCAGAAGCAGTCATGCAGGAACCACTTAAACTGCTGCTTAACGGAATGTAGAGGATCTGCTCATAAGATGAAAGCATTTCGTCCCACATTTCCATAACCTCCTGAGGGGAAGGCTGTGAAGTTGAGACATCTGCTCCATCACGGAGTTTTTCATAAAATCCTTTTCTGGAAAAATTTAAGTCTTCCTGAAAAAGTTCTCCGTTCAGATAAAAAGGCATGGGAAGAACATGAATATCCAGTTCCTCTGCTTCCTTTTTTAAAATACCGCTGTGGCTGTCAGCCATAATTCCAATTTTTCTCATATCATATTTTCTCCTGTGTAATTCATAAATGCATTTCTCAATGGGTTTTCTTCTGATAAAGAGCTACGCTTTCCCGGAAGCGTTTTTTGTTCAGCTCCCGCATCTGGGAAACCTCGTTTTTCTTTATGAAACCATGGCTTTCCATAAACGCTCTGTGATCCAGCTGGTCCATATATATAGAACAATCGGTATTTTTTTCTGCTAAAATCTGTTTAAGAAGCCCGGTACCGATTCCGTTTCTGCGATAATCTTTGCTCACATAAAGAAAGAGGATATTTGGGGAAGCGGAGTTTTCGCTGGAAATGGTCAATTGTTTTTTCATATCCTGAAGTTTGTTGAAATGTTCCAGATTCTTGCGGCCTTCTCTGGTAAGTTTCAGGCGCAGGAAATGATAGCCTTTTTTCAGACGAAAAACCGGAGCAAAACGGACCTTGGATCCTTTGCCGGTTATAAGCACTCCAACTACCTGATCGCGGTAGGTTGCCACGGTAATACTGTCTCTGGAAATCATATAAGTATAAAACAAAAGTCTGGTCAGGCGTTTTTCTGTATGTGCTTCCTCAAATTCCCAGCGGTCTTTATAATTTCTCCGGATAAATTCCCGGATCAGTGGAAAATCTTCCTTTTCTGCCTTCCTGTAGGCAGGTTCTTTTTTTAATAACATATTTCACATCTCCTGTTTTTTTATAAATAACTATCTTATACTTTAAAAGATGATCTGCAACCAAATATCAACTGTTTCTCAACAATTGTTGAAGTTTATAAAAAAATTTGTGCAAAATAAAAAACAACGGAAACACCTCATTGTAGTAAAAATAAGATGTCCGTTGTTTTCATTTTCAAGATATAATAAAGTATTTATTTTACAGTATAACAGTAAAACGGCAGCCACTTCCGGGAATATTTTCTACAGAGATCGTTCCCTTGCACAGATTCAGGATCTGTTTTACAAGGGCAAGTCCAAGACCGTTCCCCTCCTGTTTATGGGAACTGTCGCATTGGTAAAATTTGTCAAAAATATGTTTCATGGAGTCTTCACGGATCTGGGGCCCTTCGTTTTCTATGGAAAAACGGATCTTTTCCCCTTCCGGCATCATCCGGATATAGATCGTACCACCACAGGGACTGAATTTGATGGCATTGGAAAGCAGATTGTCCCATACATGGCAGATGAGATTCTCATTTCCCAGATACTCCACATCTACCATGTCCACATCAAATTCGAGCTCTTTTTCGGACCATTTCGGTTCCAGCATAACAATGGACTGCCGGATCTGCTCATCCAGGCGGTACCAGTTCTGGCGGGTCTGGATCGCCTGATGCTCAATTTTGGACAATAGCAGGATATTTCCAGCCAGGTGTGAAAGCCTTCCGGTATTAAAAAGGATTTTGTCTATGTACTGTTCCTGCTCTTCTGATATAGGCATGTCACTATCCTGCAAAAGAGTTGCATATCCCTCAATGGCACTGATGGGTGTTTTAAATTCGTGGGAAACATTGGAAACGAAATCTGTCTGCAGAATTTCCGTTGCTTCCAGTTCCTGGACCATCAGATTAAAATTGGAATAAATGTCCTGGATTTCCTTCAGATGTTTTCCGGTTTTTAGTCGGACGGAGAAATCTCCCTCTGCTACCTGCTGCATGGCTTTTTCCAGCTTTAATACAGGGCCAAAATACCGGATACTGAGGAAATTGTTGAGAACGCCCCCTGCGATCACACTGGCCAGGATGATCCATACAATGTACGGAACATCTGAAATATGCAGTACATCCATAACAATCCAGGATATCAGAGATACACAGATAAGCTCCAGCATGATCATAAGTATAAAACGTATGCGGATGCTTAAATTTTCGAAAGGTTTCTTTTTCATGCTTTTACCACCTTATATCCAACTCCACGGATCGTCACGATCTTAAAATCCGGATTATCGCGGAAACGTTCCCGAAGCCTTCCGATGTGGACATCCACAGTATGGGCATCACTTGCGGAATCATATCCCCAGATATCATCCATAAGCTGTTGCCTGGTAAAAATCTTTCCCGGAAAGGATACCATTTTATACAAAAGCATGAACTCCTTCTGAGGAAGAACCATATTTTCCGAGGAGGTGGATACCGTCAGGGAATCGCACTCCAGGATGGTATCCCCGATCCGCTGTTTCCGCTCATTGATCATCTGTGCTCTACGAAGAAGGGCACCCACCCGCAAAACCAGTTCATTGATATTAACTGGTTTTATCATATAATCATCCGTACCGGACAGAAATCCCATACGCATATCATCAAAAGCATCTTTGGCGGTAACCATAAGTACAGGAATGGAATCTCCGGCATCTCTGAGCGAACGGACCAGTTCATAGCCGTCCATGTTTGGCATCATAATATCCGAGATGATCAGATCATAATAGTCTTTTTCCAGGGCATTCAGTGCTTCCTGTCCGTCGGAAACCCCTTTTACCGTATAACCGTTTTTCAGCAGGACATGCTGGAAAAGCTGGCGAAGTTCCCGGTCATCTTCCGCAATGAGAATTTTAAACATTTTTACATCCCTATTCTTTGATCTTTTCAATATCCATGTTTTCAGGAAGGATACAGCTTAAAACAATAGATATGATAAACACAACAGCAACTACATTTTCCGCAAAAACAGACTGTATGATAGATGGGAAAATATCCCAGATCCCGCTTTCACTTGCTGTGGTAAATCCAATTCCCACGGCCAGGGAAAGAGAAACAATGGTAATGTTCCGCTGGGAAAAACCGCAGGAAGCGATCATCTGTACACCAGATGTTAGAATGGAACCGAACATCATAATGGTACATCCGCCCACAACAGAATCCGGAAGTGAAGCGAAAAAGTTTCCGATGGGTGGCAGCAGTCCGGCCAGGATCATACATACAGCTCCTGTCATAATGGTAAAACGATTTACGACTTTCGTCATAGCAACCAGTCCTACATTCTGTGAGAAGGATGTTACCGGAGGACATCCGAACAGGGAAGAGATCGTGGAAGCATAACCATCACAGGCAAGAGAACCGGAAATTTCTTTTCCAGTGATCTCACGGTCCAGTCCGGAAGAAACAAGTGCGGAAGTATCGCCGATGGTCTCCGCCGCAGATACCAGGAAGATAATGCAGGTGGAAACAATGGCTCCTGCATGAAATTCCGGTTTTACAGGAAGCAGATGAGGAAGGGAAATAAGGCCTCCGGATAAGATGGAACCAAGGTCGACTTTTCCCATAAAAATGGCAATGATGTATCCGACTACCAGGCCGGCAAGCACAGATAACTGTTTCAGATATCCTTTGCTGAGTACATTCCAGAGAAGACACACAGCAAGTGTGATAGTACCAAGAAGCAGGTTCTGCGCAGAGCCGAAATCTTCATTGTACCCGCCGCCAAAAGATCTGGCACCTACGGTAAACAGTGAAAATCCAATAGAGGTTACGACAGAAGCGGCAACTACCGGTGTGATGATCTTCCGCCAGTATTTTGCAAGGAGGCCAAGGGTTCCTTCCATGATACCGCCGATCATAACTGCGCCGATCACGGCAGGATAACCGTAATTGGCTGCAACCGTACTTAAAACAGTGACAAAGGTAAAACTGACTCCCATTACAACCGGAAGTCTGGAACCGATCTTCCATATGGGGTAAAGCTGGATCAGCGTAGCGATTCCTGCCACAAACATGGCATTCTGGAGCAGGATTGCGATCTGTGCCTGGGTAAGAGCAGGCTGGGCTGAGGCTGCGATCAGCGTGATCGGTGTCAGGTTTGACACAAACATGGCAAGGATGTGCTGAAGTCCAAATGGGATCGCTTTTGCGACAGGGACTCTTCCCTCCAGCTGATAAATGTTGTTGATGCTGCTTTGCATTCTTTTAAATTCTCCCTTCTATTATAGAAAAAGTTACGGAACAATCATAACATAGCTTTGTTGCAGAAACCAGAGGTATGCACGAAAAAATAAAATACCCTCTTGCATTTTCGGAATTTTTACTGTAGAATTATTAATCAGGTAAACACAAATGTATGCCATACCCGAACACTGATTACGAAGATGTAACCAATCTTAACTGTATCAGTGTTTTTTAATATACAATGGGGAAACGAGGAAAAGATTATGGAAAAAAAGCATGAAATGATGAGTCTGGAGGACTCCGAACAGCTGAAAGGCAGAATGAAATTCTTTGAGCAGGAGCTGCTGAAGCATCACCACATTGATCCCAATCTCTATGTGGAATATGATGTAAAAAGAGGCCTTCGTGATTCTGCAGGTAAAGGTGTACTTACCGGTCTTACTGAAATTTCTGATGTTACCGGATATAAGCTGGTCAATGGCAGACGTATTCCGGCAGACGGTGAACTGTATTATCAGGGAATCAATGTACAGGATATCGTAAACGGTCTGAAGGACAGACGTTTTGGCTTTGAGGAAACGATCTATCTTCTGATCTTCGGTAAACTTCCAAGTAAAGATGAGCTGTCCAGGTTCCTGGAACTTCTCTCTGATATGGAAGATCTGGGAGGACGTTTTGTACGTGATGTTGTCATGAAGGGAACCAATGCCAACATTATGAATGCCATGGAGCGCTGCGTACTTGCTCTTTATACATATGATGATAATCCGGAGAATATTTCCGTAGAGAATGTGCTCCGCCAGTCTCTGGAGCTGATTGCCAAGCTTCCTGAGATCGCGGTTTACTCCTATCACGCATACCGCCATTTCCGAAAAGATGAAACACTCTTTATTCGTAATCCGCAGAAGGGACTTTCCCTTGCAGAGAATATCCTGCTGATGCTTCGTCCGGACGGCAAGTATACAGAGCTTGAGGCCAAGGTTCTTGATATCGCACTTGTGCTTCATGCAGAGCATGGCGGTGGTAACAACTCTACATTTACCACACATGTAGTAACTTCTTCCGGAACAGACAGCTACTCTTCCACAGCCGCTTCTATTGGATCACTGAAGGGTCCGCGTCATGGTGGTGCCAACCTGAAGGTCCAGAATATGTTCACAGATCTGAAGGCAAATGTAAAAGACTGGGAAAGTGACGAAGAGATCACGGAATATCTGCAGAAAGTGCTGAATAAAGAAGCCTTTGACCATGCAGGGCTGATCTATGGTATGGGACATGCAGTCTATACCCTTTCTGATCCGCGAGAAGTGATCCTGAAGCGTTTTGCACAGGCTCTTGCAGAGGAGAAAGGCATGACAGACGAATTCAAACTTTACGATAAGGTTGAAGGTATTGCAGGCAAGCTGATCATGGAGCACAGGAAGCTGTTCAAGAATGTCTGTGCAAATGTAGACTTCTACAGTGGATTTGTATATACCATGCTTGGTATCCCGGAAGAACTCTTCACTCCGATCTTTGCCATTGCGCGTATGCCTGGCTGGAGTGCACACCGTCTGGAAGAACTGATCAGTGCAAACAAGATCATCCGTCCTGCTTACAAATATGTGGGACATCATACAGATTTTGTGCCGTTTGATGAACGATAATCAATATGGATAAACGAAAATGGCGGAAGTTTAAGGCTTCCGCCATTTTTTGTTTACCTGTATGAAGTGCAACTCCTGCTTCAAAGTATACATGTTAGCTGCTGCTGTGTGATGCAGTGGATATTTGTCTCATCAGGATCGATCCAATCTTTCAGCCAGATGACCTTGTTGTATCCAAGGCTCTTGGCAGTGAGGCCGATAATTACGCGAAAATCATCCAGAAGAACCTCACTGTTTTTGTATTTGGGATCAAAAAGATCCGCATAAGAAGTAATATCATCGGATATACAGACAAAGGCGGTCCGGTATGAAACCAGATCGCCTTTGATTTGTATATCATCATTAAATTGAGTTTATTTTACTATATTTTTGCAAAAAATCAATATACAGATTTATAAAAAATAAGAATAAAATTAGCAGAAAATTCTGTGATCTGCGCAAAATTACAAAATATTTATAAATCATGTTCTGAATTTTAGCGGAAGCTCTTCAGCCAGTTTACAAGGGAATCATGCCAGATGTTGTCGTATACGGTTTTTTTCATCTGGTCTGTGACCGGTCCGTTTCCTGCCATTTTTGCAAGGATAGCAGCCTGGAGTTCGCCTACGGTCATTTCTTCCGGTGTTTTATCCGGATTCGATACCTCCGCTGCTGTTTCCTGTGAGCTGGAAGCTTCCGCTTCAGGAGTGGATGGAGCTTCTGCTACAGAGCCTGCTTCAGCCGCCTGATTCTCTTCTGTCTCAGGCGCATTGCTTTCGTTCTCTTTTGCTGCGGCAGTTTCTGGAACTTCAACCTGAACCGGTTTATATTCCGGCATATCTCCAGCTGGAAGCCAGATCTCACCACTGTTTGCAGCAATACTGACACGGATCCTTCCGTACTCTACCCGTACTTTTTTACCTGTAAGAGCGCCAACATATTCATCTGCGCTTCCGGTTGGAAGATTCATCTCCGCCTCACTGTCATCATTATTAACGGTAACGATCACGCGTACCCCATCCAGATCCCTGGCAAAAGCAAACTGCCGGTTGGTAAGAGCAAGCTCCGAATAGCTTCCGTAACTTAAAGCAGGCGTACCCTGACGGACTTTACCTAAAGCAGCGATCAGAGCTGTGCATGGATTTTTGGTAACGGCATCTGCATAATCCTTCAGATCAAGTGCCGGTCTTAAACTTGCATCGGAAAATTTCTCTTTTTTCCATCAATTCCGAATTCAGATCCATAATAAATACTTGGAACACCAGGCAAAGTATAAAGAAGCACATGTACCGGTGCAAAATGTGCCTTATTCTGAAGTTTGGTATGGATCCTCTCCACATCATGGTTGTCCACAAAATTATAAAGATCCAGATCTCCCATATTCTGAAGATATTTTACTGTGTGGGCAATCTCAAAATAGTTGTGATCATTGTGTCCGCTGTAAAGAGCTTTATGAAGGGCGTAGTTGGTTACGCTGTGAAGGGTCTGTCCGTTTACCCAGCGGCTGTAATCTCCGTGGATGACTTCACCCATCAACCAGAAATCCTTTTTGACTTCATCTGCTGTATGACGGAGAACACGCATAAAATCAAAATCCAGGACATCAGCGGCGTCCAGACGGATTCCGTCAATATCAAACTCGGAAACCCAGAAACGGATCACATCACAGATATAGTTCTGAACTTCCGGGTTACGCTGGTTTAATTTCACCAGAAGGTTGTAACCGCCCCAGTTCTCATAGGAGAATCCGTCGTTGTATTCTGTGTTACCGCCGAAATTTACATTACAGTACCAGTTTACGTAAGGAGAATTCTCCCGGTTTTTCTGGATATCCTTGAAAGCAAAGAAATCACGGCCTGTGTGGTTGAATACACCGTCAAAGATCACACGGATCCCTTTATCATGGCAGGCTTTTACAAAATTTGTAAGGTCTTCGTTGGTTCCCAGACGGGAGTCCAGTTTTTTATAGTCGGTTGTCTCATAGCCATGTCCTACACTCTCAAAAAGCGGACCTATATATAAGGCAGTACATCCGATTTCCTTAATGTGGTCGATCCACGGCAGCAGTGTGTTCAGTCGATGTACAGGAGTTCCGTAATCATTTTCTTTAGGAGCGCCTGTAAGTCCAAGTGGATAAATATGGTAGAAGGTTGCTTCGTTGTACCAGCTCATAATATTACACCTCTGTTCTAAAAATTTGTAATTTCCTGATAATTAGAGAAATTACACAAATATCTTCTTTATAATACCAGATTTTTGCAAAATAATCCAGAAACAATTAGACGTTTTTTTCGCAGAAAATCCGGCAGATTGTCAACTGCCGGATCATAACCGAATCAGGCATGTACCCTGAAAGGGGGCAGATATCTGATCAGCAGTATGCTTATTCGTCAAATTCTGCAGTAACAATAAAGCCACGCGGTGTATGCTCAATGCTTTTTATAATCCCTTCTTTGGACTTGATACGGTCTGCGTTTCTATAGCAGCCGGACATGGCTACTGCAGGCTCAATAATGTAGCTGTAGTTTGTAGCAGAGAGAAATTCGGAGATTTTCACTTTATCTCCTACCTGGATCAGTCCCTGCCTTTCCATTTTAAATTTTTCTTCGCGCATAAATATGCCTTCTTTCTGTATGAATATGCAATATAAATATATCTGCTTCGCTTGACAGATTTTATGAACCAGATGGGATTCGCACCAGAAGCTTCTGGCCGTCTTTTTCTATTACTGTAAGGACAGGAATATGTTTTTTTCGCAGTGCATGGACGATCGGGTACAGAGAAAACATGGCATTGTCTGCGAAAACTGCCTCCGGCCTGTATCGGAGGATTTCTTTCAGCTGGTCTTTTATATGGCTTTTCCATTCTGCTTTTTCCATGGATAGTTCTCCGTAGATCCCGTTCAGAGTCAGTTCCGGAAGCTGAGGAACCGGCAGATGCACGATCCTGGCAGAAGGAAGCTCCGGAAGATTCTGAAGCAGCATGTCAGTCGTATCATTTCCACCAAGGCTTACGATCACAGCTTCCTCATGAAAAGCAGCAAGACTGCTCCGGCAGGCAAGAATGGAATCCTCAAGAGTTCCACAGGTCATGAGAAAACCGCCTTTATGGCAGAAGATCGCACTTTCAAGGCCGGTTACCGAAGCCAGCTCCTCTCCTTCCAGGCCCAGCCAGGAAGAAGGAAAGCTGCATTTATAATTCATGGAATATTCTTTTTTCTGTGGCTGGATACAATAGCCGCCCCGGTTGGATGGAAAGATCACAAAAGCGATATTGGTTTCGGAAAGGCGCTTCTGGCAGGGAATAAATTCCGGAAGTACCAGGATATTGGTATTTTCTGCCGGAGTTTCACCGGAAGCCAGGGCTTCGGTGTGTTCTGCAAGAACTTCTTCCACCCGTCTGTCCGCACGCTCATTTCCAAGGTAACGCTCAAATTTATTTTCCAGGATCATGCCGGCGACACTGACTGCCTGGAAAAATGCCTCGTCATTGCTGCCTTTGGAATCCCATCCAGGATTAAAATTGCCGATGAGCGTGGCAAGTTCGTTTTTTTCACCGGTATTGTCATTGATATCCAATGGCTGGACAAAGGATTCATCGAATTTCTGTGCCAGCTCCTCACCGAGGATTTCCGGCCCGAGTTTTTCCCAGAGAAGACCAAATGCCGCATAGGGAACGCCGTTGTCACGGATACGGCTGTCTTTCTGGTGGTGGTCATACTGCCCTCTTCCAATATCAAAAACAAGACCTTCATAATTTTCCGGAACAATGTTTCCACGTGCGATGGTGATCTCAGGATTCAGATATAAAAGCAGTGCGGCAGAAAAAACATCGTCTGCATGAAATTTTCCGCTGTGGGTAAATGCGGATGCATTTTTCTGTTTGATTTTTTCCAGTAAATGATTCATAAGAAACGCTCCTGTATGTTTATTCTGCCATTCAGTATACCACAGAAATGAAGAATAAACAAAGCCTCCTCACTGGAAGCTAAAAAAGCACTCCATAAGAAGGCATAAATTTCAGATATTCACCGGGATCTGGATTTCCGTAACAAATTTATCGGTATTGTTTGTAATTCCATAATCGATCAACGTGGTTTCTCTGGAAAATCCGGTGATACAGAGTTTTTTCTCTTCAATGTATGCAAGGAGTTTCTGATAATAAGCCGGTGCTTCCCTGTGGCTTCCGCAGAAACGGATGGTTACGCAGGTCTGTCTGGGAAAAGTTTCCGTTTCTCCGTCATATCGGTCTTCCTGATCCAGAAGAAGAAAGATCCGGTCGTAATCCTGAAAAGATTTTTGGGAAAGCTGTTCTTTGGAGATCCCGATTCCGATCTTTCCCATAAAAACCAGAGATTCCTTCTGATTTTCTACCAGTTTTCGGATGGAATTCTCAAGATCCAGATATGTTTTCGGATGCAGGGAATCCCGGAGCCAGACAACGCGGCTTTCGGGAATTTCGACAGTTTGGATCACATCAAGCCTGGAATTCATGGCATCCCGGAGCTGTTCCAGGCGATGGTCGATCTTTCGGGAGATCAGCTCCAGCTCTTTTTGCTTCCTTGCAATCACTTCTTTCTGATGGACCAGCTTTTCTTCGATCACATCGGTATCACGGTTATCCAGAAAAGTTTTGATCTGGGCGAGTGGAAAATCCAGGACTCTGAGATAACGTATGGTGTTGAGAAGCTCAAACTGTCTGGTGCCATAATACCGGTATCTAGTGTCCGGGTCTGTATATTCCGGTGTTAAAAGACCAGCCTGCTCATAGTGGCGGAGAGTCCCCATACTGATATGGAACATTTTGGCTACTTCTCCGATAAGAAATAATTTTTTATCTTCCATTGGAATCTCCTTTGCATCTGGATACAGGACCAGGACCGGCATGGTGTTTCAACCAGAAATAGGCGATCAGGCAGATCAGAACCGAAAGCAGAGAACCTGCCGGCGCTGCCATTCCCATAGGGAACAGCGTATGGGGAAAATATCTGGAAGCCAGATAAGATCCCGGGATACGGACCAGAATAATGGCAATGATATTGTGGATAAAACCAATATAGGATTTTCCATATGCACAGAAATATCCGGTAAAGCTGAAATGGATGCCTGCAAAAATGCAGTCCCAGATATAGGAATGGATATACTGAGTGCCAAGAAGTACGACCGTGTCATCTCCGGTAAATGCCTGAAGGATATGTGGAGCGGTAAACTGAACGATCAATGAGATAATGATTCCGTAAACACTAGTGATCAGGATGCTGTACTGGAGCGTTTTTGCCGCACGGTCATGCTTCCCGGCACCGATATTCTGAGCAGCCAGAGCAGAGACCGCAGCCAGCATGGAAGACGGAACCAGAAAGACAGCGCTGATCACTTTTTCCACGATACCAACAGCAGCTGCGTCATTTAATCCCCTGTGATTGGCGATCACCGTGATCACAATAAATGCAACCTGGATACATCCATCCTGTACAGCTACCGGGATTCCGATTTTCAGGATCTGCGTCATCACACGAGGATCCGGGCGGAAATCTTTTCCTGTAAGATGGATTCCGGTTTCTCTGTGGCGAATGAATATCAGGGCAATGATCACACTGAGAGTTTGGGCAAGTGTGGTTCCAAGGGCTGCTCCGGATGGTCCCATATGGAAAAAGCCAATGAAAACGTAATCCAGTACAATATTGGCAGCACAGGCAATGGCCACAAAATACATGGGAGTTTTGGAATCACCAATGCCACGGAATATGGAGCTGATTATGTTATAAGCTGTAATAAAGGGAATTCCGATAAAACAGATGATAAGATATTGTGTGGTACCTGTCACCGCTTCTGTCGGGATACCGATCAGTACAACAATGGGCCTGACGAGGAGAAGAAGCAGGAGCGTAAAAAGAATGGAAACAGCCATGAATAATGTGACCGTGTTTCCGATAGCTCTGGCTGCGTCCAGCTTCCTGTCTGCGCCGACAGCCCGGCTGATGGTAACGGTTGCGCCCATGGCCAGTCCTACAATAATGACTGTTAACATATGCATGACCTGGCTTCCGTTTGATACAGCAGTGATGGCATCAACATGGTCAAACTGTCCGATGATAAAAAGATCTGCCATTCCGTAAAGTGTCTGAAGAAAATAAGATAACAGGTATGGCAGGGCAAAGTACACAATAGTTTTAAAGATATTTCCGGTTGTAAGATTTTTTTCCATGATTCTCTTTTGTCTGATCGGTCGGATGTATTAGCCGGATGGCAATATTCCCGGTCAGATAACCTCCCGGATATAATTTAAACCTTATAACGGTTGTAATGTCAATGCTTTTTTGCGTGATTTACCATATGAGGAATCGGCTTGCAATCAAGAGGATATTCGCAATCCGCATTCGCTACTTGCTCATAATCGAATAACTGTGAAGCAGTTATTCGATTAAAAAAGGAATCTGCCCTGCGACAGATCCCTTTAAAATTTACGTTCTTTTATGTTTTATGTACAAAATAGGACGTTCATATTCAATTTTATTATAATGCGCAGATAATCTTATCCTGATATGCTGCCGGAACTTCTTCTTTATCCAGAGACATACTGATAATAAAGGAAACTTTGAAGGTTTCACCGATGGCACTTAACTGATCCAGTGTTCCGGTTGCATCCTTTCCTTCAAGTTTGGCTGTTGTAAGGAAGCTGTCCAGATATACCTGCTCCAGATCATGATCCTGAGAGAGGATACCACAGATAAATCCTACGAATTCATCCGCATTCTTAACCGGAAATCCGGAAACATCAATGAGGCGGACTTTGTTGTTCAGCTCATACATGTGCTTGGTGCTTTTGTCTAAGTAAACAATGCTGCCGCTGGCATCCTTCACAGCCCCGTTTACTTTGTCTAACAGTACTTTTGTTTTTCCTTTGCCTTTCTTTCCTACGATCAGTTCAACCATCCTGTTTTCCTCCTTAGACACATATAATAATTTTGAATAAAATTGCTATTGATATGTTTCAAATTATAGTGCATTGTGAATAAAATTGCAAGGGGTTTTTGAAAGAATCTGGTAAATTTTCATCAAACATTATTGTTCTCTCTCATTTTCCATCTGCGCTTTTGCTTTTCTCCCGATCCGGGCGGTACTGTTCATGATACTGGCGCGGGTAACCTTGTCATTTCCGTATTTAAGTCGGATAGAATCCAGGGCTGCATCCAGTTTCTGGCGGCGTTCTTTTTCCCTGGTATCTTCAAAGAATGATAATTGTTCAAAGGAGTCGTCGGTAAGTCCGGTAAGTGATACCCCCAGAAGACGCAGCGGCTGTTCTCTCCAGGATTCTTCAAAAAGCTTTCGGGCGTGGAAATAAATTTCGTCGGTGATGTCTGTGGCGTTTTTCAGTTTCATCTGGTGTGATCTGTTCTGGAAATCCAGCGTTCGAAAGGTTACAGAGATGCAGGTACATTTTTTCTTTTTGCGGCGCATACGAGCAGCAAGGACATCGCATTGTTCCAGAAGGATCGGAAGCGCCTGCTCCATGGATACCAGATCATCATTAAAGGTTGTTTCCAGACTGAATCCCTTAGCTTCATCTGGTTTCATTTTTACCGGGGAGTCATCCAGACCGCGGGCGTACCGGTATAACTGCTGTCCTGCTTTTTCACCCAGAAGTGCCTGGATCTTGGGCTTTTTCTCATGGGCAAGATCACCGATGGTTCGTATACCCGCCTCCTTAAGCTTCTTTTCAGAGGATTTTCCAAGGAAAAGAAGATCTCTTACGGGAAGTGGCCACATTTTTACAGGGATCTCTTCCGGGAACAGGGTGTGTACTTTATCCGGCTTTTCAAAATCTGAGGCCATTTTTGCCAGCAGTTTATTGACAGAGATGCCGATATTTACAGTGAATCCCAGTTCGGTCCGTATCTTATCTTTCAGCTCATGGGCAGTTACAATCGGATCCGGGTAAATGTAGGAGGTGCCAGTCATATCCAGAAATACCTCATCAATGGAAAAGGATTCCATCACAGGGGCATAGGATGCACAGATACTTTTGAAAGACCTTGAATATTTATCATAAAGCTCAAAATCTGCCGGAACGGATATCAGTTCCGGGCATTTACGAAAGGCCATAGCCATTGGTTCTCCTGTCTGGATACCGTATTTTTTTGCAGGGATGGATTTGGCAACTACGATGCCGGTCCGTTTTCTGGGATCTCCACCAATGCAGGAAGGAATTTCCCGAAGATCCGGAAGCCCCTGCTTTACTCTTCGGGTAGCTTCCCAGGAAAGGAAGGCGCTGTTTACATCAACATGAAAAATCAATCGTTCCATACATACTTCTTCTTTCAATCATGATCAAGTAAATCTGAATTGTGAATATCCGCCCGCAATTGCTTAAATAACATCCGATATTCGTCTTCCACTTCCTGGAAAGGACGGACTGTATAATCTATGGGAACACAGACCGATGGTTTGGGCTGCGGCGGTTCTTCGTTGAGAAGAAATTTCAGATCATACCAGAGAAGATCATTATCAATGTTTTTCAGCTGTTGCTCCTCTTTGGCAGAAAGTCCGGTGCCCAGATATTTTTCATATATGATGCAAAGAAGCTTTTCTTCCTGTCGCTGATATTCGGGAAGGCTTTTTTTAAACGGTCTGGGAACATCAGACATATAGCATTCACTGGCATCATGAAGAAGAGCTGCCAGTGCAAGACGTCTTGGCAAGCCACGGGCCATGGCTTCCTTTGCACAGAGGATACAATGCTGTCCTACGGAAAAAAAGGTCTTTACATGGCCATTTCCGCGGCATAAAAGAGAAAGGGCATGTGCGATATCATCTATGCAGATCCGTTCTTTTTCAGGGTGTGTGGGATCAAAATGTTTTCCCGTATAAGTGGTGATACAGTTACTCATGAAATATCCTGCCTTTCTGTGTAAAATACTCGATGGCTACATGGAAATCAATCTTATTGTTTATTATAAACACGAAGGGAAAATGTGTCTACACTGCCCAAAAATAAATTTCATGAAAAACAACAACAGGTTTACAAATACGACTGATTCTGTGCTATAATACAAAAAAATGACAGGGAGACTGACGTCTATGAAACATATGGAAGAAATGAAGATCGCCGGACTTGCCATGGCATTATGTATTGTAATGCTTGGGATTTATATTGTGGTCCCCAAAGATGGAAACATTTCTCATCTTACGGCAATTCCGGATAACAACGCAGCGGAGCCCGTTCCCGACTCAACTTCACAGGGATCCGTAGATGCAGATTCTGACAGTGCTGATTTTCCAATCTATACGGAAGACAGTTATTACAGTGGATCGGATGATTCCGATGATAACACAGATACCGGTGATCCAGATACCGGAGACGACGGAAATTACGATCAGGGATATACTCCTGATGACGGGAACGTTAATGACACTTCTGATCCAGATACTTCACAGGGAGATGATACAGGAGATACTGGTGATGTTGTTGATGATGGTACGGATACCGGTGACAATTCTGATTCGGAACTGGATGACAGTAGTTCCGGAGATACCGGAGATGATACCGTAGAAGTCTACTGATCTTCAGAAAACACATGCATAAATAAAAAACAGGTACGCTTCATGAGCAGGTTTGACCAACTCACAGCGTACCTGTTTTTTTATCTGCCTGACAGATGAATCTTATTGTCTGGTTCAGATACTTTTTTTCTTCAGATTAATGTAATCAATGATCAGCTGAGCAGATTGTTCGATGCCCACAAGACCGGTATCAATAGACAGCTGATACTGGTTCGAATCACTCCAGGAGGTATTGGTGCAGGATTTATGGAACTGCTCTCTTTTTTTGTCTGTTTCCCGGATCTGTTTTCGTGCTTCTTTATCAGAAACATGGTCGCGCTCCATAATACGATGTACCCGATGTTCCATATCTGCATGGAGATAAACAGTGGTGACATCTGGCATATCCTGATATATGATATTGGCACATCGTCCGATCATAACAACAGATTTTCCTTTGGTAAGTTCCCGTACCAGGCTGAATGAATTCGTCATTGGATTTCTTTCACCATAATTCATTGCGATGGAATATAACAGGCTGTTTACCGATTTTTCATCAAAGAAATCGCTGTTTTCCTCGAATTTACCGATTTTTTTTGATTCTTCCAGAAGCTTCTTTTTGTCATAAAGCTCCAGTCCCAGTTTTTCTGCCAGCAGAACACCTACACGGTGCCCGCCACATCCACATTGTCTGTCAATTGTAATGATCATTGCCTTGTCCTCCTTATGATGTAATGATTTTCTGTCAGTTGATATTCTGAAGCAATGATGTCATTTCCTGATACAGAACATCTTTGGAAGATGCACCCATAACAATGGAAATAAAAGGCTTTCCGTAAGCATTCTGGCTTAAAAGAGCCAGACAGTTTCCTGCTTTATCCGTTGTTCCTGTTTTTCCACCGAGGATGGTGACATCCTTCGGTGTTGTGGCCTCACCGGTAAGGTAATGGTCAGTAGCGGTTAAGGTAGTACTTGCATCTGAGCCATCCGAATGTTTGTAGGTAACTGTATAGGACGACATCTGCGTGATGTCTGTAAATTCCGGATAATTCAGCGCCTCTTTTAACATCAGATAGATATCATAAGGCGTTGTATAATGATTTTCGTCCTGAAGGCCATGAGGATTGGTAAAATGAGTTCCTGTGCATCCAAGCTCAGCGGCAAAACTGTTCATCATTTCCACAAATTTATCTGTGGAACCGCCTACATGTTCTGCAATGGCAGAAGCTGCATCATTGGCGGAATAGACCAGAAGGCAGTGAAGCAGCTGGTCCATGGTGACCTGGTCGCCTTCCATAAAACCTGCAACCTGTGACCCGGATTCCAGCGTAACATT
This sequence comes from Blautia sp. HA9023, assembly GCF_056504095.1. Taxonomy (NCBI): domain Bacteria; kingdom Bacillati; phylum Bacillota; class Clostridia; order Lachnospirales; family Lachnospiraceae; genus Blautia; species Blautia sp. HA9023. The sequence continues at coordinate 299,985 of NZ_JBWLUR010000003.1, forward strand.
TTCCTGGGAGATCGTTACGGTATCATCCATATTGCCGTATTTCAGAGCCAGCATTGCGGTCATGATCTTTGTGATACTGGCTGGATATACCTTATTGTAGGCACCTTTTGCATAGAGGACCTTTTTGTCACTGAGGTTCAAAAGAACACCGGACTGGTTATCATCCAGACTGACCGAGTCCAGAGGAACATCCTTGGTAACAACGCAGAGATTCTGAGCAAAGCCCTCTGCTCTCTGTTCCTCTTTTGAGACCAGTGTATTATCAAATTCGGAAAAGGCGTTGAAAGAATTAACCGGGGTGGAAAAATTCCCGCCTTTTAACATGTAGACTCCAAATCCCCCTGCTCCACACAGGACGACCAGCAGAAGAAGCAGAAGAACGGTATTGCGGATCTTTTTGCGGCGCATCCGTTTCATTCTGACTGATTGTGTTTTGCGCCTGGAGGGAACAGCTTTTGCAGATGGATCAGAAACTCTGTCTTTCCCAGCGGAAGCTGTGCGAGTTGCGGCTTTGGAAGACCGATGTCCGGGAGTACTTCCAGGACGTGCAGTTTTTTTCACAGGTTCTTTATGTGTCATAAATATTCCTCTTTCCGAAAGTAGGCATCCTTTTTCTGCTCTTTCTTCTGTAATTCTTTATTATATGCACTGCTCTGCAGTCCTACATTGAGAACAAGTCCCATACCAATGAACAGACTGATCAGAGAGGTAAGACCATAGCTTACAAAAGGCAGCGGAGTACCGGTATTAGGCGCAAGTCCGGTAGCAACACAGATATTGATAAAACTCTGTATGGAAACAATGCTTCCCACTCCACAACATATGATCTTTCCGGCAAGATCCTTGGCCCGAAGGCTCATCCGGATACATTCAAAAGTAATCAGAAACAGCAGCAGCACGATCAGAGTACAGCCAATAAATCCATATTGCTCTCCTGCCACTGCAAAAATAAAGTCTGTCTGATTCTCAGAAACAAAGTTTCCATCATTCACGGAAGTAACACTTGTGTCATTACTGAAAGCACGTCCTACAAGTTCTCCGGAGGCAATCGCTGTTTTTGAGTTGTTCTGCTGTTCAATATCATCCGCATATTCTTCGTTCTCCGGATACAGGAACGACATAATACGGTTTCTCTGATAATCCTGAATCAGTTTCTGATCCGGCTGTACAACAATCGACAGAAAAATAATTGCAAGAGGAATTGCAATCAGAGCCGCTCCTCCGATAATTTTGTAACTGAGTCCTGCAATATAGATCAGAATACAGAACAGAATTACTACAGTAATTGTATTTTTCATATCTGGCTGTACATAGATCAACATTAACGGAATTACCAGAAGAACTGCTGACTGTGCCAGAGTTTTCAATGTATTCAGATCATCTTCGTGATCCATGAAAAATTTTGCAAAAAACAGGATAATGATGATTTTAGATAACTCTGTCGGCTGGAAGCGAATAAAACCAAGATCCACCCATCTTGCTGCGCCGTTGGCACTTGAGCCGAAGAAACGAACCGCCAGAAGCATTACAATATTAAAACCATACATGATCCATTGAAAATTCAGCAACCAGGAGTAGTCCATCAGTGAAAGAAGCAGCATAAAGACTACTCCAATGATTACACCCAGAAGCTGACGGGTGCGAAGATAATCGGCAGCTGTTCCTACAAGATGGATTCCAATAAAGCTGATCGCCAGAAGAAAAACTACCAGACGAAAGTTGTAAAACCGCAGCTTATACTGTTTAATCATAAATTATGCATCCCTTTTCTTAAGTACAGGTATGACAGCATGCAGAACAGGTGGTTCCTGTGAAATCTGTATGGTCACCCTTGTTTCATCAATTACAACGTATTTTTTTACGGTATGTATGAGGTCATTCCGCAAAAGTTTCATCATCTGTGGAGAGCAGTCTATGCGTTCCGATACAAGAAGAAGTTTCATTCGGTCACGGGCATAACCTGCGGAGCGTTTTTTTTCGGAGAAAAACCGCATATTTATTCCTCCCTCTGTGATGAAAAGATAATCTGGCAGTGCTTATTTATCTGCGAAAAATACTGCCAAGCCGTTGGAATACACTGCTTTTTCGCCGGACGGTAGTATAGGGAACATCTTCTCCAATAAGTCGTCGACAGATATTGCGGTATTCCTCCTCTGCCTGTGAATTTTTCCCAGACAGTGGTTCACCCTGATTTGTGGAAATTACAATCTGTTCATCATCAAGAATGGCACCGATCAGATCTACAGCAAGGATTTCCAGGACATCTTCTACTGACATCATATCTCCTTTTGCGATCATTTCAGGCCTGAGCCTGTTGATAATCAGCCGGATATCCCGAATCCCTCCGGATTCCAGCAAACCTATAATACGATCTGCATCACGGATTGCGGAAACCTCCGGAGTTGTTACCACAAGGGCACGATCTGCACCGGCTACCGCATTTTTAAATCCCTGTTCAATTCCGGCAGGACAATCCAGAAGAACATAATCAAATTCCTCCCTGAGATCGTCCGTAAGCTTGATCATCTGTTCCGGTGATACAGCAGTCTTGTCCTTTGTCTGTGCAGAAGGAAGAAGGTACAGATCCTGATGCCGTCTGTCACGGATCAGAGCCTGTTTCAGGCGACAGCTTCCATTGATGACATCTACCAGGTTATAAACAATACGGTTTTCAAGTCCCATAACAACATCCAGGTTTCGAAGTCCGATATCCGTGTCCACAACAGCAACCCGTTTTCCCATGGCCGCCAGCCCGGTCCCGATATTTGCTACCGTAGTGGTTTTACCCACGCCGCCTTTTCCGGATGTAATGACAATGACCTCACTCATATTTTCTGATTCCTCCCATTAAAATGTTCCACACTTCTGGTATCCTCATAAAGTTTGTTTAGTCATTCGATACATTACTGGTGTCGCTTGCGGCATAACCAGTGAGAATGGTGCTTTCATCTGCAAGTCCGAAAATGTATTTAAAAATATCATTAGCTGCAAGGCAGGCATTACCGGATGCATATCCGTTTGCGATTCGAACGGATATTGCATATTTCGGTTCGGAAACCGGAGCATATCCCACGAAAAGAGCATTATTTGGATGATAGTAATCAATTTCGGCAGTACCGGTTTTTCCGGCAACTTCCACACCAAGTCCGTTAAACTGATCATGAGTCTGCACTACACGGTACATACCATCATGGATATCATCCCATATATTGCTGGAAATGTCCAGCTGTCCCTCTGTTTCAGAAGGATATTCCTTGATCAGTTTGCCCTTGGAATCTGTTACACGGTCCAGCAGAGAAAGCTTGTAGATCGTACCGGATGTAGCGATCGTTGAAGCATATCTTGCAAGCTGGCTGGTGGTAAACATATTCGTACCCTGTCCCATATAGGAAGGAACTGCGTTTTTGTCTGAAATCTGAGGAGAAGCTTCAGAAATTTCAATGCCAGTTTTTTTGTCGAGTCCCATAAGGGATGCATACTTCTGAAGCATACCAAGACTTCTTGCTTCAGAAAAGTTTCCTTCGGAATCTTTTCCAAGTTCAAAACCGATCGTACTGAAAAATACGTTACAGGACTGCTCGATCGCTCCACGGATATCCAGAGCTCCGTGCCCCTGTTTATTCCAGCAGTTGATCGGTGGTGTTACAAGATCGAAACTTCCTGTACATTCAATATAAGTACCGTCATCGATAACACCTTCTGACATGCCTGCAACGGTAGATAATATCTTCAATGTAGAACCTGGAGCCGTTCTCTGCTGTGTTGCCTTATTAAAAAACGGACTAGAAAGATCAGTTGATAATTTGGCATAATAATCAGTATCCATATTATTGGTCAGTCTGTTATTATCATAACCAGGATAGGAAACGCAGGCAAGAACATCTCCACTTGTAGTATCAGTAATAACAGCAGAAGCAGAACATGGTGCCAGTGCAAGCTGAGCTGGAGTGATCTCAAGACTGGCAATCTTTCGATACATAAAGGTATATGCATCCAGACCTCCGGAAAGCATTGTCTGATACAGCTCATCTTCTTTGGAAAGAACTCCCTGTTCATATAGAACAACACAAAGTTCTTCACCACTGATGGTGTCTTCCTGAAGCATATATTTGTACAGAAGCTTGGAGAATCCGGTATCTGTCTTCAGATAGTCGATAATATAATTTGTCAGTGCCTGATAGATTTCTTCAGAATCCAGATATTCATTAGAAGTGGAAATCTGAGAAATATCAATCCAGTTCTGACTGGCAGCATAATTCAGATAATCTTTCAAACTGATGCTCTCATCATTTTTCCATGCTTTATATGTTTCATCAGAGGTATCAATGGAATCACTTTTCAGTATGTTTAATGTGTTTGTTAAAAGATCATCACAGATATAGGTAAGATATTCCTGCATTTGTGAGTCTTCGTCTTTATATGCCGGAGGATTATCTCCTGTCAGCCTGTTACTTATTGTATCAAAAACCTGTTGCTGTTTTTGCTGAAATTTGGCATATAAATTTTTTTCTGTATCGGATGCATCATCGTTACTGAATTTATTGATATCAATAACGCTGTTGGCAATAAGAGCATTATATACAGAGTAGATTGGAATTGTGATTTTACTTGCGTCTTTCTCTGCTTCATAATCAAAACTCTTATCAGGGGTCAGTTTGGAAAGAACAATACCGGCTACACGCTGCTCAAGAATCTGGTAAATACTCTTCTGCCAGTCAGAATCAATGGTGAGATACACATCGTTTCCGGCTATTGGCTCAACAGTTTTGGAATTATCAATATCAAGAACTTTTCCAAGATTATCAACTGTAACGGTTTCTTCACCGTCTTTTCCCTGAAGCTGAAGTTCCATATACTGTTCAATCCCGGCTTTTCCGACAATGGCATCATTGGAATAATCCGGATTATCTTTCCGAAGAGTTTCCAGTTCTTCAGAAGAAGCCTGACCGGTATAGCCAAGAATCGGTGCCATACTCTCATCTTCCACATATTGCCTTGTGGAATCTTCCACAATATCAATTCCCTGAAGTGCGGATTGATTTTCTTTTATGGCAGCAACTGATTTTTCGCTGACATTCGTTGCAATCGTTACCGGCATATATTTTTTGAAACTGTTCGTATTCAGCTGATAGCGCATGATCGCAATTTCAAGGATTTCCTGCTTGGTAAGCTCTTTGGGGAGAGAATGCGCTGCCAGCTCTTCGTCAGTATAGGCATCTTTTCCGTAGAGTACAATGGAAAATCCATTGCTTCCTGTAAGATAATCCATCATTTGTGCTGCAGTTGCGTTTTTCTGCTCATCACTCAGATTATCAATCTGTGCTTCACCATAAACATCTGCACGAAAACGGTTCAGAGTAAAACCTTCCTCCACATCGAAAGCATAATCACCGTGATCATTAACAATAATATGAAAATTGTCGGCCAAACTGTCCCCGTTTTTGGAGAGAATCTGCAATACCTGGTATGCGATACCATTTAATGCCAGATTTTTTTCACGTGTGCTGTTATATGTTCCACTATCTTCAAAAGTAACAGAATAGGCAAGAACATTGGAAGCTACAACAGTGCCGTTTCGGTCATAGATATTTCCTCGTGTACTTTTGATCACACGTGTTTTTGTGGTACGTGTCTGAAATTTACTGATATAGTCTTCTCCCTGTATGATCTGCAGGCTGAAAAGCTGCCGAACAAGAACAGATGAAAGAAAAACAAATACGATCACAAGAACAGTAGTACGTTTCAGACGGATTTTTTTGATGATTTTTTTTATTTTAATTCCCAAATAGACTCACTTTCTTTCCTTACAGTATCCATTAAGTGGTAGTTGATCCAGTAAAATATCCGATATACGATAATTGTGAGAAAAACCGTATAAACAATCTCGGGGATAATAATTCTGTATATGTAGGTCAAAAATCCAAGTCGGCCCCGGAGAAGAAACTGAAGGCCGTATACAGACAGATTATAAAGAAGATCTGTTCCTGCTACAAGAAAAAGCGGAACTTTCAGATCATCATCATAAAAGCTGCGGAATGCGTAGCCGCTGATATATCCTGCATACATATAAATCAGCGCATAGAAACCAAACAGTGATCCGTAAAAAAGATCAATAAAAAGTCCTGAAAAAAATCCTGTCCAAAGTCCGACTTTTCTTCCGCGCATCAATCCCATGGCTACACACAGGATCAAAGGCAGGTTTGGCGTAATGGAACCAATGGAAATGTAATCCATTATTGTACATTGCAGGAGAAAACAGACAATAATGGTAATAAATAATACTATTTTATTTTTCATTGGACGCATCCTCCGTTTTGTCTATTGCGTCCTGTTTATTGACGGTAATGACAAACACATCTTTCAGATGGCCGAAATCAACGGGTGTAACGATCGTACCTGTTTTTGTCAAGTTATTGGGATCCTGTTGGATTTCGCTGACATAACCGATAAACAGTCCTTCCACGTATTTTTCGCTGATATTTGAAGTGACAATACGTTCTCCCACGGTTACTTTGTTATCCTGGTCATAGAGCTGTTCAAAACTCAGTTTTCCCTCATCGATCAGCTCCAGATCTCCGGTAACAACGCAATTATCAGAAGTGCTGACAGCCATGGCACTGACATTACTGCTGTCATCAATAATGGAACGAACGGTAGCCCATGATGGGCCAACTTCCGTGACGATCCCGACAAGTCCTTTTCCTGCAATTACGTTGTTGTCAACATGGATTCCATCATTAGTACCTTTATTGATCATAAATGTATCGTACCAGTTGCCTGGATCTTTGGAGATGATCCTTGCCGCAACTTTTGGATAATCAGTGTATTCCTGATCAAGATTATAAAGTTCTTTCAGCCTGGTAAGTTCTGTCTGATCCTGGATCAGGATATTATTCTGTTCGGTAAGACTGTTGATCTGATTTTTAAGTTCCTCGTTTTCCTGAAGTACGTCCTGCTTATCACGAAGACTGCTTTTTACATCTCCGAACATATTACTGACACCGGAAATGCCCTTTTCAAAGGGAACGACCAGAAATCCGGCCACATTCTGCAGAGGTGCTGAAGTTGTTCCGGAAGCTGCGGTAGCAACAATACAGCTTCCACAGAAAAGTGTCATGATTACCAGAAGATGTTTGCTTTTTAAATTAAAATGAAAACGCACTTTTTTTCGGATGTTTTTCATTATATATGCCCCTTTACAGTTTTTTCTGCTTTACAGGCTGTGCCCATCTGCGCAGTTCTCTGTCGTGAATGATCTTTTCCAGTCCATGTACAGCAGAAGTTTCGTACAGATCAGAAAGATTAAAGGCAAATCCTGTATAACTTGCCAGATAGTTGTCGATATATGGAAGTCGAGTACTGCCACCGGTAAGGTAAATTCCCTCTTTTGCAATATGATAGGCAATCTGTGGTGGTGTACGTTCCAGAAATGTTTTCATTTCTGCCGCGATCTGATTTACGCAATTGGTGATTCCCTCATTAACAACATAGGCGGAAACAACTTCTTCTCTGGGAAGTCCGGAAACGCTGTCGATTCCTACAACTTTCCGGGCTTCCTTTTTCTGGTCGTTAAGCCGTCCCATGACTACTTTCAGGCGTTTGGCCGTACGTGTTCCGATCTGCAGATTGTAATGTTTACGAATCTCACTGCAGATGGATTCATTCATCTGCCGGCCTCCAAGAGGGATCTTACGGCTTATGATGATCTTGCCATCTGTAAGGATTGAAAATTCTGTACTCTGTGCACCAATGTTTACAACCATACTGCCTTCATTTTTTTCAAGATTGATGTTCATGGCTACCGCATCTGCAATCGGAGATTCTACCATGAAAACCCGGTTTTTTCTAAGCCAGTGTCCATTGACCAGATGATAGTAGGCTCTTTTTTCAATGGCCGTCATATCAAGAGGAACCGAAAAAAACATATCCGCACCAAGGCCGGATGTATGATCGATCTTTTTCAACATGCTGTAAAGTACGATTTCCTGTAATTCGAGATTCGCAAGCATTCCAAAAGCCATGGGAGAATCTACAGAAATATCCGAAGGTGATTTTTCAAACATTTCATAGGCCTCATTTCCAATAGCAAGGATTCGACGCCCCCGGTAGGCAACCATGTTTTTTTCTATGTAAGTTTTATTTCTGAAAAAAGAATAGACTTTTACAGAGCTGCTCCCCAGGTCTACCCCGTAATTATTTCTAAAAAGCATAAATCTGCCCCTTCACTTAATATACTCATCAAAAATCCCCTTTTCCCGGAAACTGATGTACCTGTGATCTCCAATGATAATATGATCCAACAGATGGATTCCAAGAAGCTCACCAGATTCGAAAACCCGTCTGGTGACTTCCAGATCGGCCTGACTGGGGGAAGGATCACCGCCTGGATGATTATGCACAAGGATCAAATTTACAGCATGATATTTTACAGCTTCTACAAAAACTTCTCTTGGAGTGATCAGTGTGGCGGTGGCAGTCCCACGGCTTAAAAGCTGCTCTCCTGTGAGATGATTATGTCCGTCCAGCATCATACAGTACAATAATTCCTGTTCTTCGTGACGAAGCTGTTCCATATAATACTTTGCAATTGTGACAGGATGCTGAAAAGACAGTTCCGGCTTCGCTGCAGCAGTTGCCATACGTTTGGAAAGCTCCCCGATGCATTTCAGCTGTATGGCTTTTACCTTGCCAATCCCATGGATCTTCATCAGCTCCGGTACAGAAGCATGAAACAGACCCAAAAGTCCGGAATGACCTGTTTGTTCCGATAAATTAAGGATTTTATCAGCCAGTGTCAGAGAACTTAATCCCTGTACGCCACAGCGCAGGATCACAGCAAGAAGCTCACGATCGCTTAAAGACTGTTCTCCCTCCCGAAGACATTTTTCATACGGGCGCTGATAATCTGGCATTTCCATTATAGTATCTTTCATATGATTTCCCTTTTCGCTCTCGAAGAAGGGTATGCAAAATTGCAGAAGTTATTTTAGCATAAAAAAGCAGGAATGTACACTCTATCCCGGAAATTTCCACTTTTTTCACATTTTATTTACAGGCAGGGCATAAATGGAAGCTACTGCTTCTGCCACTTTAATTCCGTCCATTGCTGCAGATGTAATGCCACCGGCGTAACCAGCGCCCTCTCCGCAGGGGTAGATTCCTTCTATATTGGAAGTGAGTTTTTTTGGTTCCCGCACGATCCGGACAGGAGAAGATGTACGGCTTTCTACTCCTTCCAGCAATGCATCCGGCCGGTCAAAACCGGAAAGTTTTTTTCCAAAAGCATGGATTCCGGCTTCAATGGAATCCCCGATCTCTTTCGGGAAAATGCTGCGGACATCGGTAAGTATATAGGCTCCTTTGATACAGGGGCTCACATCTCCAAGTTTGATACTTTTCTTATGCGCACAGTAATCTTTGAAAAGCTGTACCGGAACTTTTCCGTTTCCGGCTTCCCAGGCAGCACGTTCCAGCTTTCGTTGGAGTGCGATTCCTCCAAGAACGCCTTCCTCCGGAAAATCAGAAGGATTTACTGTAACGATGATGGCACTGTTGGCATTACGGCTGTCACGTGCCTGGTAACTCATCCCATTTACTGCCAGCATGCCTTCCTCAGAAGAAGCATTTACCACATAGCCACCGGGACACATGCAAAAAGAATAAACGCCACGTCCGTTTTCCAGTGTATGGGTAACTTTGTAGCTGGCTGCGCCCAGGTAATCATTTTCCGGCTCTCCGTAAAGATCCTGGTTGATCATGGTCTGTGGATGTTCCACTCGTACTCCTACTGCGAAAGATTTTGGCTCCATGGAAAGATTGTGCTTGTTCAGCATGGCAAAAGTATCTCTGGCACTGTGGCCGGGAGCAAGAACGCAGATTTCTGCCGGTATTTCTTCTTTTTCATTGACGATGACAGCCGCAAGTTTCTGGTCACGGACCACCAGATCAGTCACTGTGGAACGGAATCGGAATTCCCCGCCCATTTCTTCAATCTGATGGCGCATAAACTGAACGATTCCCACAAGCTGATCCGTACCAAGGTGGGGTTTCTGCTGGTAAAGGATTTCAGATGGAGCTCCTGCTTCTACAAATCTGGAAAGGACTTCTTTTCCTCTTCCGTAGGTATCTTTTACCAGAGTATTCAGCTTTCCGTCGGAAAAAGTTCCCGCACCGCCTTCTCCGAACTGCACATTGGAATCCGGATCCAGGATGCCGTTCTTCCAGAAATTTTCTACAGTTTCCTGGCGTTTATCTGCTTCTTCTCCACGTTCCAGTACCAATGGACAGTATCCGGCTTTTGCCAGATACCAGGCGCAGAATAATCCGGCCGGTCCGCTTCCGATCACTACCGGTCGATGGGACAATGTTTCAGAACCAGGTGTCGGAAAATGATACTTTCTCTCTGTAGTTAACATAATGTTTTTATCGTGAACCTTTTTTAAAACACGGGATTCATTATCCACTTTAATGTCTACAGTATAGACAAATTTTTTGTCCTCTTTATGCCGGGCATCCAGAGATTGTTTTCGGATCTCATAAGTGAACGGCTGATTTCCAAGGCGAAGTGTTTTCGCTATTTTTCTGTGAAGCTGCTCTTCTGTATGGGTGATGGGAAGCTTCAACTGTGTGATCCGGATCATTGTTATTCCTCCTTTGCTGCCCAGATACCGGCGGTAGCTCCACTTGACCATGCCCACTGCAGGTTGTATCCACCGCAGGTGCCGTCAATATCAAGGAGTTCTCCGGCAAAATAAAGGCCTTTATGAAGTCTGGATTCCATGGTTTTACTTTGAACTTCAGAAGTATCCACGCCGCCGGAACAAACCTGTGCCTGTTCAAAAGAAAGGCTGTCTTTTACCGGAAGGCGAAAATCATTGATCCCATGGATCAGATCCTTCTGTGCACATAAGACACGGATCAGTTTTTCCGGAAAAAGTCCGATGAGAAGTTCTTTTTCTGTTTTATAAGGGCAGGCTGTTTTTCTCTGTTCCAGGTATTCTTCCAGTTCTTTCTGGTTCAGTTCCGGAAAAAAATTTATGGAAAGCTCTGCGTTTTTGTTTTCGTGAACCGCTCGGATGGCGTAGCGGGAAATCTGAAATACCGGGATCCCGGATACACCGTAATCGGTAAGCTGCAGTTCTCCCTGCTGAGAGGCTGCCGGAATGCCATCTATATAAAGGGTTATCTTACCTTCTGTCCGCACACCACTCCAGCCGGAAAAAGAATTTCCCTTACATTTCAAAGCTGTCAGAGCTGGAAGAGGTTCGATCAGATGATGTCCGAGACTTTCTGCGATTTTGTATCCACTTTCACTGGAACCTGCAACGGAAGAGGCGCGGGAACCGTTTGCAAGAATCACGGCATCACCATTGTAGGTCCATCCGTCAGTATGGATCTTCCACTGTCCGTCTGTGAAAGACACGCCGGTAACAGTCTGATTGGTTTTCAGTTTTACTTTCAGGCTGCGTGCTTTCATGGTAAGAACATCTACCACACTCTGCGCCTGGCTGCTCCGGGGATAGATCCATCCGTCGCGGTCTGTGGTACAGATTCCCAGTTCCTGAAAAAATTCCAGAGTCTTTTCCACAGGAAACTGTGCCAGGGCATCTTTGACAAATTCCGGATGGGATCCCCGGTAAGCGTTTTCATCCTGGTTCAGATTTGTCATATTACAGCGTCCATTTCCTGTAGCACAGATTTTTCTTCCGGGACGGTCATTCTGTTCCAGAACCGTAACCGCTGCTCCGTTTATGGCAGCCTGAATAGCCGCCATAAGGCCGGAAGCACCTGCTCCTACGACAAAGACCTGCTTTTTTAAGTCCTGTCCTTCAGATTTTTTCATAATTTCACAAGTTCCTTATCAACCATATACTGAAGAGATTTCAGGATTCCAAGTTTAGCATGCTCCCAGGTAAGACCACCCTGGAAATAAACAGCATAAGGTGGTTTCATAGGACCATCGGCAGAAAGCTCGATGGAAGAACCCTGGATGAAAGCACCTGCAGCCATGATGACCTGACTGTCATACCCTGGCATATCCCACGGTTCCGGTGTCACAAAACTGTCTACCGGTGCTGCAGCCTGGATACCCTGGCAGAATGCTACAAGACCTTCCGGTGTTCCAAGGGTGACTGCCTGGATGATATCCTGACGTGGTTCTGTGCTGTTCGGTACCACCGGGAAACCAAGTTTTTCGTAAATGTTTGCTGCAAAAACGGCGCCTTTTAAAGCTCCTTTGGTAACCATCGGTGCAAGGAAAAATCCCTGGTACAGAGAACGGTTTACACCAAGGGTTGCCCCCACTTCCATGCCCAGTCCCGGGCAGGTCATACGGTAGGAAGCGTTTTCCACACAGTCTTTTCTTCCGGCGATATATCCGCCGATAGGGGCAAGACCGCCGCCTGGATTTTTGATCAGGGAACCCACCATGATATCTGCACCTACATCACTTGGCTCTATGGTATCTACGAACTCACCGTAGCAGTTATCTACCATGCAGATCACATCCGGTTTGATCTTCTTTACAAAAGCGATCAGCTCACCGATCTGTTTTACAGAGAAGGAAGGACGAGTCTGATAGCCTTTGGAACGCTGAATGGTTACCAGTTTTGTTTTTTCATTGACTGCCTTTTTGATATTTTCGTAATCAAAGGTACCATCCTCAAGAAGGTCTACCTGACGGTATTTTACACCATATTCTGTAAGAGAACCGTTGGACGGACGGATCCCGATGACTTCTTCCAGAGTATCATATGGTTTGCCTACAGGGGAAAGAAGCTCATCGCCCGGGCGTAAGTTTCCAAACAGTGCAATGGCAAGTGCGTGGGTCCCGCAGGTGATCTGCGGGCGGACCAGGCAGGCTTCTGTGTGGAATGTATCCGCATAGACCTGCTCCAGGGTCTCGCGTCCAAGGTCATTGTAGCCATAACCGGAGGAAGCTCCGAAACATGCCTCACTGACACGGTTTTTCTGCATGGCATGGATAACCTTCATCTGGTTATACTCTGCAGTTTTATCAAATTTTTCAAAACGTTCTTTCAGGGAATCTTCCACGGATTTACCGAAATCGTAAACTGCAGAAGAGATTCCAAGCTGTGCATATAATTCTTTCATGATCATTTTTCCTTTTTTATTTTATTTGGCAGGCAGGATCCCTTTTTCTCTGCATACAGAAAGCATGTAGGAAAGGATCCGGCTGTCATCGTAATCAAAGTTATCTTTATCTACCCAGGTTACCTCGCCTTCTCTTCGGAACCAGGTAAGCTGGCGTTTGGCGAAATGTCTGGTGTCACGTTTCAGGATGCGAACGGCTTCCTCGTAAGGGTATTCTCCGTCCATCCAGTCCAGGATTTCTTTATAGCCCAGTCCCTGCATCGAAACCATTCCTCTGTGGCAGCCCATCTCCCGGAGCTTTTTTACTTCTTCTACAAGCCCGTTTTTCAACATCTCATCCACTCTTGTGTCTATGCGTTCGTAGAGAAGGGGACGGGGTGCGTTCAGGACAAAGTATGCCAGGGCATAGGGGCTGGTATGTTCTTTCTGCTCTTCATTATGTTCGGAGATCCTGGTACCGTTCTGTTTATAAAATTCCAGGGCGCGTATCACTCGCTTGACATTGTTCTCATGGATGTCCTGGGCTGACTTGGGATCAACCTGTGCAAGCATATCATGAAGAAATGAAGGGCCTTTTTGTTCTGCCAGCTCTTCCAGCTCCCTGCGGTAATGGTCATCCTGGTTGGAACTGGTAAAATCAATATCTCTGGTTACGGCCTGAATATAAAATCCCGTGCCGCCTACCAGGATCGGGATCCGGCCTTTATCATAAATTTTTTCCATGGCTTCTTTTGCCATCTGCTGGAAAAGGACAATATTAAAATCTTCTGTGGGCTCCAACACATCCACCAGCTGATGAGGGACGCCATCCATTTCTTCCGGTGTGATCTTGGCGGAACCAATATCCATATGGCGGTAAACCTGCATGGAATCTGCGGAGATGATCTCTCCGTTTACTGCTTTTGCAAGGGCAATGGAAAGTTTTGTTTTTCCCACGGCAGTAGGTCCGGTAAGGACGATAAGAGGTTTTTTCATAGATTTTCTCCGTTTATGATAGGTATCTTACACGATACGTTTAAATTTTTTTTCAATCTCTGTCTTACTCATGGCAATGATGGTTGGCCTTCCATGAGGACAGTTATAAGGATTTTCCAGTGTCAGAAGTTCATCGATCAGCTTGTCGGCTTCCTGGGGTGACATGGAATGATTGCCTTTTACAGCAGCTTTGCAGGCCATAGTTGCAAGCCTTGCGGTAAACAGTTCAAATGCATCTTTGGAGCCGTCTGCAGTGAGATGGTCCAGCATTTCCAGAAACAGCTCTTCCTCTGTCATTCCCAGAAGACTGGATGGCACCGCACTGATACTGTACTCTCTTCCCCCAAAAGGTTCGATCTCAAAACCGAAATCCCGAAAATATTTTTCGTTTGCTTTTAACAGGTTTTCTTCCTCAAGGCTGAGTGAAACGATCAGCGGAGGGCTTACGTACTGAGACTGGATGTTCTGAGACTGGAACAGCTTTACGAACCGCTCATAATATACTTTTTCATGGGCCGCATGCTGGTCAATGATATAAAAATTATCTTCGAACTGTACCAGCCAGTAGGTGTCAAACAGCTGTCCGATCAGCCTGTGGCGGCTTCTGGATTCCGGGGCAAGAAGCCGTTCTTCGAAAAGTTCCAGCTGTTTTGGCGTTTCCTGTTCCAGGGATTTGATCGGCTCGCTGTTTATCTCAGGAGATGTCGATTCGGCAGGTTTTTCAGATATCACTTCTGGATCAGCTGTTTCTACAGCGGAAGTCTCTTTTTTTCCGTCCTTCAGTGTGCCGGAAAACATTTCCTCTTCTTCTTTTGTAAAGGGCTGAGATCTATATACGGGATTTTCCCGCAGAGAACCCATATGCCTGTATTTATCTGTAAAAGAATCTGAAGAACTGTGAGCTGTTTCAGCTGAGCCATAGGAGGCTGTACTATTTGTCAACTTATTATAAGGTATCGATGAAACCGGCGATGTACGTACTTCAGAAGCTGTCGGTGCAATATGGGAAGCTATATTCGCCGTCCGGTTCTGGTGTCCGTACATCTCCTGCCGTCTTTTTACCTCGAAAGGTTCCGGAACATTTCCTGGCTTCATCTGCTCGTTGTGAGATGTCGGTTCGTCTTTTCCCACAGATACCTGCGGGATTAGTTCTCTGTGAGTCAGTACCTTACGAACAGTTTCATAGATAGCCGTATAAACTTCGGTTTCTCTGGCAAAACGCACTTCTCTCTTTGCGGGATGCACATTAACATCCAGGTCATTGCCGTCCATTTCAATCCGAAGTGAGACAAACGGAAATTTATGCTGCATGACCAGTCCTTTATACCCATCCTCAATAGCCTTGGTAATGATCTTGTTTTTTACATACCGGCCATTGATATAATAATTCTCAAAAGTGCGGTTTCCTCTGGAAATCTCCGGTTTTCCCACAAAGCCTTCGATCTTCATAAAATCATTTTCATAGGAGACTTCCAGAAGTGCTTTGGCGATCTCCCGTCCGTAAACGCTGTAGATCACATCCTTTACGCTGTAATTTCCGGAACTGGAAAGTTTCACCTGACGATTCTGGATATATTTAAAGGAAATTTCCGGATGGGAAAGCGCCAGCTGTTCCATCAGCGTATTGATGTAACCGGCTTCTGTCATGTCGGATTTCAGAAATTTGCTTCTTGCAGGTGTGTTGTAAAAAAGGTTCCGGATCAGGAAGGTGGTTCCCTCCGGTGCGCCCATCTCCTCCAAAGACTGTTCTTTTCCACCTTCGATCACATAGCGGGTACCGCTGATGGCAGAAGGAGTTTTTGTGATCAGTTCTACCTGGGAAACTGCGGCAATACTGGAAAGAGCCTCGCCACGAAAGCCCAGGGAGGCAATATGTGTCAGGTCTTCCACTTTTTCAATCTTGCTTGTAGCATGACGTAGAAAAGCAAGGGGAACCTGTTCTGCTTCCATTCCGGAGCCGTTATCTGTGATACGGATCAGCTTTTTTCCACCATCTGTGATCTCTACTGTGATGGCGGTAGCTCCTGCGTCAATAGCATTTTCCACAAGTTCTTTTACAACAGAAGAAGGCCGCTCCACAACTTCACCTGCTGCAATCTTATCAATGGTATTCTGGTCTAAAACTGCAATTTTTCTCAAGGTATCACCACCGGTTCTTTATTTTGTTCTGCAGATTATAGAGAATATTCAGGGCCTCCATTGGAGTCAGGTTGCCAATCTCCAGGCCTTTGATCTCTTCGATGATATCATTATCCTGCACCGTGTCAAAGAGTGACATCTGTGCCATATCCACCTGGTCATAGGTGATCTTCTGCTTCTTTTTCGGAGCAGTCAGGTCTTTTACCGCTGCGGTGATATCTGCGTCACTGAGCTCTTCCACAAGTTCCTTGGCACGCTGGATCACGGAATCCGGAACACCGGCAAGCTTGGCCACCTGGATACCATAACTCTTGTCAGCGCCGCCTTTTACGATCTTACGAAGAAATACGATATCGTCGCCCTTTTCTTTGACAGCAATACAGTAATTGTTGACACCGGAAAGTTTTCCCTCCAGTTCGGTAAGCTCATGATAATGGGTCGCAAATAAGGTCTTGGCACCACAGAGCTTAGTGTTGCTGATGTGTTCGATCACTGCCCAGGCAATGGAGAGACCGTCAAAAGTACTGGTTCCACGTCCGATCTCATCCAGGATCAGAAGGCTACGGGAAGTGGCATTGCGAAGAATATTGGCAACCTCCGTCATTTCCACCATAAAGGTACTTTGTCCGCTTGCAAGGTCATCAGATGCACCTACACGGGTGAAGATCCGGTCAACCACACCGATGTTTGCACTGTCTGCCGGAACAAAGCTTCCGATCTGTGCCATCAGTACGATCAGGGCTGTCTGGCGCATGTATGTGGATTTTCCGGCCATGTTCGGTCCTGTGATAATGGAGATACGTTTTTTGTGGTTGTCAAGATACGTATCATTTGGAATGAACATATCGTTTTCGATCATCTGTTCCACAACCGGGTGGCGGCCATTTCGGATATCAATGAGGCCGGTCTCATTGATCTTGGGCCGGACGAAATTATTCCTCTGGGCAACCAGTGCAAGAGAAGCGAAAACATCCAGTGCAGCCACTGCTTTTGCAGTGCGCTGGATACGGACAACTTCCGCTCCAACCTGATCACGGATACTGGAAAACAGTTCAAATTCCAGCGCATAAAGCTTATCCTCAGCTCCAAGGATCAGATCTTCCAGATCTTTCAGTTCCTGAGTGATATAACGCTCTGCATTGGTAAGGGTCTGTTTGCGGATATAATCCTCCGGCACAAGATCTTTGAAAGTATTGGTAACTTCCAGAGAATAACCAAATACACGATTGTACTTGATCTTCAGGCTTTTGATACCGGTACGTTCCCTCTCTCTTGCCTCCAGCTCAGAAAGCCATTTCTTTCCATCTGTCCGGGAACGGCGGAATTTATCTACATCTTCATTATATCCTTCCCGGATAATGCCACCGTCTTTCTGGGCAAGAGGCGGATCATCGGTGATAGAGTTCCGGATCAGCGAGGTAATGTCTGTCAGAGGATCCATATCTTCGTTGATCTTAGTAAGCAGTGGAGATTTGAATTCTGCCAGGACCTGTTTTATATAAGGAAGCATTTCCAGAGAAGAGGCAAAAGAAACCAGATCTCTTGGGTTGGCAGATTTGTAGCTGATACGGCTTATCAGACGTTCCAGATCGTAGATCGGATTTAAGTATTCCCGGATCTCATCACGATCCATAGGTTTTGCGTTCAGTTCTTCCAGGGCACCAAGTCTCTTTTCGATTTCCTCTGCATCGATCAGAGGCTGCTCCACATAAGAACGAAGGGTTCTTGCACCCATGGCAGTTTTGGTTTTATCCAGAACCCAGAGAAGAGAACCTCTTTTCTGCTTTTCGCGCATGGTTTCCACAAGCTCCAGGTTACGACGGCTGGAGCTGTCGATGAGCATATATTTTTCAGCAGAGTAAGGGCGGATGCTTGCCATATGGGAAAGTGCTGTTTTCTGTGTTTCCTTCAGATACAGGAACAGTGCACCGGAAGCAATGATCCCGCTATCATAATCTCCGATCCCGAGACCTTCCAGATTTCCGACGTGAAAATGCTCTTTCAGGGTTTTCTGGCACAGCTGGTCGTCAAAGTACCAGGGATCCAGAGCAAATACACAGATCCCAAGACGCCCCTTCAGATCCGCTACATCCACACCGCTTAAAAGAAAGGCGTCGTTGCAGATGATCTCGGCAGGTGTGAATTTATTGATCTCATCCAGAAGCTTCTGTGGTTTATCCAGTTCTGTGAGAAAACAGTCACCGGTTGTGATATCTGCAATTGCACAGCCAAAATGATCTCCAATGGAGACAATGGACATCAGATAATTGTTTTTTGACTCGTCCAGTGACATGGTATCCAGAGTAGTTCCCGGTGTGACAATGCGGACAACCTCTCGTTTAACAAGACCCTTGGCTTTTTTCGGATCTTCTACCTGTTCACAGATGGCAACTTTATAACCTTTTTCTATCAATCGGTTGATATAAGTTTCCGCAGCATGAAAAGGAACGCCACACATGGGCGCTCTCTCTTCCAATCCGCAGTCTTTTCCTGTAAGTGTGATCTCCAGTTCCTTGGATGCAGTCAGCGCATCATCAAAGAACATTTCATAAAAATCGCCCAGACGGTAAAAAAGGATACAGTCGCTGTATTCTTCTTTGGTCTTTACGTATTCTTTCATCATCGGTGATAATTTCCCTGTGTTGACTGGAAACCCTGTATTTACGCGGCTTGTAGATGCTTTATGTTCCTCTTTGACCCACTTTTGACCCATTTTTTTTTCTTCTTCAGTGTTTCTTGCTTTTTCCAAATATTTAAACCTCTTCCTAAATTGTCATTTTATCAGTAAAATTAGCTTTCTTTTCCATACTTTTCTTCATAATTTCTTATCGTGGTTGCTTTAAGATTTCGAACCTTATAAAGTTCCATCCATTTCTCATACCATTTTGAAACGGACATACTCGAATCAAAGCCTGGAATACCTGGGAGAACTTCCGCCAAATACATGTTTCTTTGCTTTTTCACCTGCTGAAGATTTGTTCCATAGATAGAAAAAGGCGGTTGCCAGATTCCTTAATTGTGATTCTGGCTTCTTACCGCCCATCTTTTCTTTGTCGGATTCCCTTACCTATTTCTTTTCCTCTTAGATTTTTTCCATAACATTACCATCCTTTTTCTAATAACAATAGATGATCATGCATGGCACTGGACTTAATTTTAACACAACCCCAAAAACCTTTCAAGACTGCCAATCTATCCATTTCTGAAATTTTTTCTTATCAATCAGGGTTCTTCGCCCAATTCGTACCATGAAGGTATTATTCTTCATAAGAGTTCTCATGGTTTTCTCTGAAAGACCTGTGCGTTCACAGGCTTCCTTGACTGATATAAGAATCTTATCGTTATCTGCTGCTTGTATTTTTTATGTATCATATATATTACAGCCAATATCTGAAGGCAGATGATATTGGCTGTTCCTCTCTTCGATAAAATTATTCTTTTGTCATCTGATTTTAATTTCTATTTTTCCTTCCACTGGGCTATATAAATCCAGAGGATCTTCATCACTTTCATAAACACGTCCTACGCCTTCTCCGTAAGTATCTTCTGTTCCAGTTTCATATTTTTTATATGTTGTTCTGTTTTTTTCTTCTTTATTTACATATAATTCTAATGTCACCGTTTTAGCATCTGGAGAAATTCCTTTATATTTTGTATTATTTCTGCTTTCTTCAAACACAGTCTCTGTGTCTCCATAATTTGTCATTCTATAAAGCCCCTGATTTCCTTTATCGTCGGTTCCTAGTAAATAATAATCTTCATATTCTTTATTATCCAAATTTCCATAAATTGTACTTGCCAAATCGTTTAAGCTCATTTTTGAAATCGTCAGATTTTGATTTGGAGATATCTTTATTTTTTTATTCACATTTACATTTATTGTATTCTTCTCCAGTTCTTCCCAATTTGATGAAAATTCAAAAATATAGTCATCCGTATCTTCTGTATCTGCAGTATCCATTTCTGTTGGATCAAATAACCATACTTTCATTTTTATATCTGCTGTATTATCTTTAATAGTTGTATCTTCCAACCTATAATGACAAACCTGACCATCTGTTCCGTTCTCCTTTTTCTCCAGAGCATATGTTCCATCTAACTGTGCCGCTTTTCCATTTATCTCCACTTCTGTTAGTAGAATAGTCTCCTTTTCTTTTGAAGCATTTATATTATCAGATATTGCCACCCATAAATTCTCCTTATCAGCAGCAATTTCATCTAACGTAATAGAAACTCCATTTTTAGTAATCGTTTTTCCAACACTATCTATATATGATTCTACATTTTCATTAATCCCCAATGCAGTTTGAATCCACGAAGTAATCTGTTCCCAGGCCGCCTTTATCTCATGCGGATGTCCCAAGCCTCCTATCAATAATGCTATTACAACTCCTGCTGCTGCAATTTTTGCTAATTTTAATTTCAAATTAACATTTCGCTTTTCCCATGGCAAGGAAGCTTCATAAACAAATTTTTCATCTATTTCTCCCATCAGATCCAAAAAATTGTTTTCTTTTTTCATATGATTTCTTTCACCTCTTCCCATAATTTGTTTCTGCTTCGAAAAAGGCTGGATTTAATTTTAGTCTCAGAGCATCCATGTCTTTTTGCAATGTCTTTAATATTATCCATATACCAATATCGCCTGACAAAAATATCCCTGTCCCCTGCTTTTAAATCACTTAAAAATTTTTCTAAAATATTCAAAATTTCCTTTTTCTTTATATCCTCTTCCACATAATCCTTTATTGTACTTTCCAGTTTTTCCACTTCACCACAAATATCCATCATATGTGTATCTGCTCTTTTTGAAGCATTTTTCTTTCTGAAATTATCCAATGCCAAATTTCTGGTTATTTTTCCAAGAAATGCAGATAATTTTGTTGGCGTTTTGGGCGGAATCTTATTCCACGTTATCAGCCACGTATCATTTACGCATTCTTCTGAATCTTCTGTGTTATATAAAATATTCCATGCAATCTTAAAGCAAAATTTTTCGTACTTTACTTCTACCTGGCGAATTGCATCTTCTGATCTTTTTAAAAATAAATTTATAATATGTATATCTTCCATATCACATTTCTCCCTTGTATATTAGTGCTTTTATGCAGATAGGCTATTTGCAGTGTGCCATATTAATGTTGTCTATTATATATAACGTATTTTTTTCTGTTTGGTTGCACTTTTTTTATAAATTTTTTTGTTACCATAATTCCATTATCACTATAACATATTATCTAATCATTCTTCTCTCCCTGGTCAACTATTAATATCGTAATCTGCTTCTGCAAATAAAGCTACATGCCAAAAATGAAAAAAAGGAGCTGCCATTCAATGTGCATTCATGAACGGCAGCTCCTGTTTAAATCATTTTTATTTAACAACTACTTTTACTTTTTTGCAACTATTTCCAGATTTCACTGTGATATAGGCTGTTCCCTTTTTCTTTCCAGTGATCACACCACTGGAACTTACCGTTGCGATCTTCTTATTTGAAGAACTGTAGGTAACTTTCTCCTGGGAAGTGATCGGGCTGATGACCGGTTTCAGCGTAAGTTTTTTATTTCTTGCAACGGTCACGCTTGATTTCATTCCGGTGATCTTTGTTGTTCTTACCGTTGTTTTTTGCACAGTAACGGAAATGACCTGTTTCTTGCCGCTGGCCAGTGTAATGGTCACTTTGATTATTATTTGAATTCCAGCCCTCAGCCTTTTCATTGACAGAGGGCTAATTTTGGCTTAGCAATTATTGAGCATCCCTTAACTGATCTACAATGCTGCATTTCGCTGCGTTATCATACATCATGCAGGGAATCAGCCACCCCAGCAGAAGAAATACTGGAATTGTCAGCAGGACAGGCAGAATGGTAAACCGATACTCAAAGAACCAGAACATACTGCCCAGCATTTTCCCCGCAAGAGGTCCCACCGCCAGCGACAGAATAAAGGCCGCCGCTACGGAAGACATTGCGTAAAACAATCCCTCGTAGATCAGCATGGTTTTGAGCTGCCGGTTTGTCATTCCTACAGCCTGAAGCACAGCAAATTCACGGCGGCGGGAAAGAATACCGGTCATCATGGCGTTGAAGAAATTTAAGAGTCCCACCAGCCCGATGATAGCACAGAGGATACCACCGATCAGAAGGAACATCTGCCGGAATTGAGCAAACTCAGAGCGAGCCGTGGCCTTGCTTTCATACATCAAGGGCGAAAACTCACCGGCAGTGAGCTTCGATAGATATTGCTCTGCTTCGGCCTCGTCAACTTCGTCCGCTGTGTCGAACAGGTAGAGCATCGGAATGGCTGCACCACCGCTGTCCCTCTGTGCGGTATCCACAGACAAAACCGCCTCATATCCAATACCATCATAACGATAACTCATGGAAAACGGAAGCTCTACCAAGGCGCAGACCGTGTACTCTACATCTCTGGCTCCACACAGTTTTTCCTGAAGGTACTCCTCCGGTGTATCTTCGGTGCAGAGTTCCCCGGTGCGGCTGTCGATATATTTCACATCGTCCGCATAGGTAGCTGTGATCGTGTCTCCCACCTTGGGGTAGTATTCAGGATTGGGCAGATTACCGTAGTCATCTAAGGAAACCGCAATGGCAATAGCGTTATTGTTTGGCTCCAGCATAGGAGAAATATCTCCGTCGAATACTTGCAGCTTGTCAAACAGGCTGTTATCCAAAGCCTCAATTCTGGTCTTTCCCATCACCATATTGCCCCGGTGCTCCATGCGGCTCATATGGCTGTCCACCTGCTCAGCACTTTCGAACAATGCATAGTCCTGCCGCAGAGCATCCTCCGTCATCCACAGATATGCGGGTTTTCGCACAGCATATCCCGTGCCGGAAAGACTGGCCTTTGTGTTTGCTGCGATCTCTCCGATCTGTTCTGGCGTGATGAATTCATCTGCCGGGTTGTAGCGGAAATAGTCGGGCGTGCTGACGATAAAATCGGCGCAGGTCATGCTGGACACATACTTCTCCATGCTGAAGCCTCCCACAAAGGCACACAGCGCATTGAACAGTGTCACCGACAGTGCCAGAGACAACACCACCAGCACCGTCTTTTTCTTATTTCGTCCCAGATTGGCAAAGGCCATCTGATGGAGCTTGGCCCCCCGGGTGCTGCGCTGTTTTTTCTTAGTCTGCATTGCATCTGTATATTTGATAGCCTCCACTGGAGAGACCTTGGCTGCCATTTTTCCAGGCTTGGAACAGGACAAGAGCACCGTCAACAGGGCAAACAGCATGGAACCAAGGAAGATCACAGGCGAAGTGCTGATGGTGGTGATGCCTGCATCCAACTTGGTGGAGCGCAAGACAATAGGCATCAGAACAGCACCGATGCCGTAGCCCAGTAGCAGCCCCGCCGGAATGCCGATCAGACAAAGCAGAAGTGCCTGCTGGCGAATGATGCGTTTGAGCTGCCGGGGCGTTGTGCCAATGGTTTTCAGAAGTCCGTAAAACCGGATATCCCCTGCAACAGAGATCTGAAAAATGTTATAGATGATAAGATACCCCGTGAAAATCACCAGCAACAAAAAAGCTGCTATGGCAATTATCAGCTCTGGATCGAGCTGCGACTCCAGCTGAGATGAGGTATATCCCCAATTGACGCCGATTCGGACGCTGTTGGGATCAGTATAGCTGTCCCATGTGTAACCAAGATCGGTATCCACCTGCTCCATCTGCCCTTGAATGTTTGTGCCGGAAGCCAGCATGACATTCAAATCGGTGCGGAAAGGCTGTAACCCTGTTTTCACTGCCTGCGCTTCGATGTCATCTGCGTAATCACGGCTGATGTTGATGTAGTGAACAGGCATTAGTTCATCATAGTCCCAATAGCCTACTAGCGTAAAGGTATCTGTTACAGTAGAACCGGTTTGATCTTTGTCCATGATGGAATAGGAAACCGTGACCTCGGCACCCAGTTCCGGTGTCACACCAAGCAGCTGCAACGCTGTCGTATCCATAGCCACCTCTTTGCCGCTTTCGGGCATCCGTCCGATAGTAGGGGTGGCATAGCTCCATTTAGTGCAGTTGGCATCCATGTAGCTGATCTCTGCCGGTATTTTGGCAAAGACCCCCTCCGCAGTGATACCGATTACCTTCCGTACCCCCGTAGCCTTCACCTTTGGGTGGGCAGCGATACGTTCCGCCTGCTCGGGGGAAACATCCTTAAAGGTGCCATGCGCATAGCCGCCTACCTGCCGAAACTGGTAGGTTTCATAACTGGCGTTCAATGACAGGACAATGGTGAACATGGAAGTAAATAACAGCGTGGTCAGCGCAATAGCAAAAATTGCAATCAGATTGCGGCGACGGTTCGCATAAAGAGATTTTAAGCTGAGCTTTCGAATACATTTTCTGTTTTTGACATTCATCGTAGCCACCTCCCGTTAGTTCTCGGAGACGATCCGACCATCTTCGATACGGATAATGCGGTCTGCCATCTGCGCAATTTCTTCGTTGTGAGTGATCATTACGATTGTCTGGGCGAATTTTTGACTTGTGACTTTCAAAAGACTCAATACATCCTGGCTGGTTTTGGAATCCAGATTACCTGTCGGTTCATCTGCCAGAATGATAGCGGGCGCTGCCGCCAAAGCACGGGCGATTGCCACACGCTGCTGCTGACCGCCTGAGAGCTGATTTGGCAGCGCATCCAAGCGGTCGCTCAGTCCAAGCGTCTGCACGATCTGCTGCACAAAATTCTTGTTTACCTTTCCACCATCCAGTTCAATTGGTAGAATGATATTTTCATATACATTCAGCACCGGAACAAGATTGTAGCTCTGAAATACAAAGCCGATTTTCCTGCGGCGGAAGATGGTCAGCGCTTCCTCCTTCAGGGAGAAAATATCCTGTCCGTCCACCATGACCGTACCGCTTGTAGGGCGATCCAGCCCGCCCAGCATGTGCAGCAACGTGGATTTTCCGGAGCCGGACGTGCCGACAATTGCAACAAATTCGCCCTTCTTCACACTTAAATCAACTCCATCCAACGCATGAACTGCGTTATTGCCGGAGCCATAAATCTTTTTCAGGTCTTTTGCCTGTAAAACTTCCATAAATGAGTACCTCCATGAAAAAATCTGTATGTATGAAAGGAAATGATCCTTTTACACATACAGATTATCGCATAGGATTCTTTCCACATTCTTGCGAGGGCGCAAAAAAATCTAACAGTTTTGAAAGAATTGTTGTTATTTCGGCAGAAATATGGAAAACGCACTTCCTTTTCCCGGAACGGAAGCAACCTTGATATAACCGCCCTCGCCGGATATGATCTGTCGGGCAAGATATAAGCCAATGCCCACACCTTCTTGTTTCTGCACACTATTTGAGCGGTAAAAGCGAGCAAATATTTTCGCTTGCTCACTTTCCGAAATGCCTGTGCCAGTATCCGATATATCGATCCTTGCAAACATTTCGTAACTTACGGCAGAAATCCTGATTGTGCCATGCTCTGTATATTTGATGGCATTGTCTACGATATTCGCCAGCGCTTCCGCTGTCCATTTGAAGTCGAATACAGCAAAAGCATCGGTATCCTGCAGTCGCAAAGACAATCCTTTTTCAGAAGCCTTGGCGGCATATTGTTCTACTACGCTTTCAAGCAGCGGCTGTAGCGCTGCTTGCTGAGGGGTGAGTGAAATGATCCCATTTTCCAGTCTGGAAAGCTTTACGAGAGAATCGATCAAAAATCGCAGCTTTTCCGATTGTTTGTACAGCGCCTCCACATTTGCCTTCGCCGATGCAGGCAGAGTTTCCTCCTTCAGAAGCTCGCTGTATAACAGCAGGTTTGCAATCGGCGTTTTTGTCTGGTGCGAGATGTCCCCAATCAAGGTTTTGATTTTGTCTTTTTCCTGCGCTACATTTCGAGAAGATGCTTCTGCTGCGGAAAGATAGTGTGCAAACTTTGTTTCCAAAGCAGACAGCCGACTTTCATCAAAATTGGTTTCAGAAAAGGAGCCGGTCATGGCAGCGTCCAGCATCCTTTCGATTTCTTCCATCGTTTTTCTGGTCTTTCTCTGCTCCCATAACACAACAGCTGCCGCCGCCAGAAAACACAGCAGTATGATCACAATACCGGTTTTATTCATCTTTTGTCACCCAGCTATAACCGATTCCATAGACGGTTTTAATGTATTTCTGTGCACCAAGCTTATCCCTCAGACGCTTGATCGTAACAGACAAAGCATTTTCATCCACATATTCTGCGCCATTTGTCCAGATCCGGTCGACAAGGTCTCCACGGGTCATGGTTCGACCACGATTTTCAACAAGCAGACGCAGTAATTTTTGTTCTGTTTTGCTCAATTCCACTTTTGAATCTCCCACATAAAAGGTCATAGCCTCAAAGTCAAAGTGAAATAGATCCATATGGAACGGCGCATTTTTATGGTTTGACGCTTGCTTTCGCAGTTGGGTATTCACCCTTGCCCGCAAAACCGAAAGAGAAAAGGGCTTGGTAATGTAATCATCAGCGCCCCTCTCCAGTCCGTCTACGATGTCCAGATCGGTATCATTGGCAGTCAGCAGAATAACAGGAATCCCGGGTGTGTTTTCCTTGACCTCCCGTAGCAATTCAAGCCCACTGCCATCCGGCAGATTGATATCCAACAGGATCAGGGATACACCGCCGCAAAGCAGCTGCTCCTTCGCCGTTTTCAGGTCTTGGCAGGAAATGATCTTCCGATCATCTACTTTCAGTGCTTTGCATAAACCTTGATTCAAACCAATATCATCTTCAACAATCAATAATTGCTCCATATATCTCACTCCCTCGTTACTCAAAGGTATTCGGCAAAGTTAATAACAAGACACAAAAATAACCGTCCCAGCAAAACTGAACGGTTATTTTCAATCAATTAAGTATGTGGACTAACCGTCTATCGGCAGCACACTTTTTCTATAATCATATTAGCACGCATATGTGACAATGTCAAAAAATTTCTTCATTCTCTTGGTTATTAATCTCCTTGATCAGCTGTACTGCCTTCTTTGCATCATCGGTTTTCACGAATATATCCATACCATATATTCCAAATCCAGGTGCTCCATGCATTGCAACATTCGCACCTGCTTCCTGGGAAAAAGCTTCTATTCCACTTTGCTTTAACATTTCTACGAGCTGTTCTGTCTCTACTATATTCTGTGCATTATAAATCTTTGTCCATTCTGTCTTAGATTGGGAAGTTTCTTTTCTCTCCTGAACATTTGGTGAATTCTGATTTCTTTTTCGATTAATAAATGCTAAGGTCCTAAGAATAATAAATGACACAATAGTAATACCTATCAGAAATCCCAATGCCAATCGTGTTATCTGTGTTTCTGTAGCTCCCATTCTAAATAAACATATACCATAGATGACTGTAAAAATTCCTGCACATATTACACTGGTGAGAAAATTTCGCCATATAGCAGCACTTTTTGGCAGGCATTTATCCCATATTCCATTATACACCATAATAGCTACATATAGGATTCCTCCTACTAAGACAGTTACTATCTCTCCCAAAACCAAACGAGTATCCACCATTAATAGCATCTGAATAATAATCGCTAACACACCAATCACAAACATTGATGCAAATGCAAGATTTCCAGCCTTTAATGCTTTTTGTTTCACCCATTCTTCATACACCGCAACTTTGTCCAGTGTTTCTTTCATATCTTTATTCATAGTCTGGCTCCTTTCTCCATCCAGGAGCTCTCTCATCTCAACATCGTAATATTCAGCAAGTTGAACAAGTACACTGAGATCTGGCATATTTATTCCTGTTTCCCATCTGGAAACTGTTCTTGCAGATACCCCAAACTTCTCGGCAAGCTGTTCTTGCGTAAGATTCTTTTCTTTACGACATTGCTTTAAAAAAGCTCCAATCTTTTTTGTATCCATATCTCTACCTCTCTTCCACTTACAGCTTACCAATATGCACCAAAATTACCACGACATAAAACGAGAATCCGTTAATTTTCAACCGGACATCTTATGTCTAGAATAAATAAACGGTATTTTCATACCGAAAACAAATACCTATAATCATTCCAACATTCAAACAAGAAGTATCTCTCGCCCAATGCGCTCGGTCAATTTCGATTGAGATTTCACCTGTTTTAAGAGATTTAATAACTGTTATATTTTGTTATCAAATTCACTGTAAACCATTGAAAACACTGAATTTGTCGCAGGTGAGCTTTCCCTTATTGTTTCCCTTGTGTTATATCGTCCCACCAGTGTTTACAAACTCTGATAAGGGCAAATACAAGGGCAAAAAAATCTGATAACACATTATAACACAAAATGAAAGTGACATGGTGAACTGATTGAAATGCTTCTAATTTTTGTAACTGATGATTGATTGAATGATAAGGAGATGCTATACGATGAGAACGATATTTGCAGAATGCAATCCACACAGAAACAGCATTGATGTTTACTGGTTATATGCTCCGCATTGATTGTTGGGAAGCTGAGAAGGACTTAAAAATCACGCCTGGATCAGACTGTGTATTAGATGCACTTGCTATTGATGAACCACTGGAATATGCAAGATTATATCTTGATGAAAATTTGCAAATGTGGATAGATGCAGAAGATTCATTAGAAATTTTTTGATTTTTAAACAAATACAACAGTTTAAATCACTATTAGCTACAATATTTCCGGAAAATTCATCATTGGTTTGTGTAAACGCAAAGAAAGGGCGTGTCAAATTGTCTGCTCTACGACGGCTTTTTTCTTTTGCCGTCGTCCGGCAGATGGTGTCTGTAGTTAGTTACTGACTATGGCTTTAATTTTTCGGATTAAATCAAAATCCGTTTTGCAGCAATAGTTACCATAGTACAGTTTGGCTTTTTGCTCTAACCTATCGAGACGGAGCAGGCAGTACAAACCAGCAAAGAAACCGCGATCAGGCAGCATCCAATAAATTTCCCAACTCTACGCATAACCGTTTCCTCACTGAACGAAAGTAAGGAACATGGCAAGCGCAACAATTCCCACCATCAGCAACGCCCAAAACGCGCTGATTGCCGTAGATACGATATTGATAACGCTGCGGCTTTCCCTGCTCCGCACACATACCACCGAAAGAATCAGGCCCAGCAGAACAAAAACGATATTGGCTCCGGCCCAAGCGGTTCGGACTCCGTCCGACAGCGAAAGGTGCAGAAGCGATGGGGCGAGAGCCGCCAACGGCAGGATGCTCATAACGAGCGCAGCGATACTGATTGATTGGTATTTTTTTCTTTTCCATAGTTTTACCTCATTTCCTTTTTCCCAAATTGGGTGACAGCCAGCGCGAAAAACAGGCCAAACACTACAATCGCGCACGGCAGGAACGGAAACACCGAAAAAGCGGCGTCGGAAGTTTCTGCTGTAAAGTCATGGAGAGAGCAGGAAACGAGATAACCGCTGTAACAGTACGGGTAGGCGATCCACAGCGGCGTATTCGCAACCAATACACCGGGAATCACAAGCAGCAGATTTAATCCCACAGAAAGAAGCGGCTTTTCAAACAGCACAGTGATGGCCCACATAGCCGCAATGCACGGCAGCATAGTCAGAAACAGCCCCAAGCACCATTTCAGAAGATATAGGATCGGCAGGGTTCCTGTTACTCCCATTGTCTGTGTCGCAATCAACCCAGCAATTACAAATACGACAAGAAACACCACCATCTCCATAAACAGATAAAAGGTAAGCACACAGAATTTGGCAATGGATAATGCGCAGCGGCTGACCGGCAGCGCCAGCATTTTCAGAATCCCGTTATTTCCTGTTTCTCGTCCTGCGATCATCACGCAAACCACGATCATGCTGAATGGAAGCAGATAGTAGGCGTAAACAAGCGCACTTTGAATAAACATGGCAGCCCACGCATTGGTGTATTCCGGTGTAAAGTAGTTGCTCAAATACGCAACCCCAGAAACCACCACCAATAAAGGTGCAATGAAAATCAGGGGTACGATTTTGGAGCGTTTTACTTTCATAAACTCGATTTTGAGTAAATCCAAAAAACTCATTTCTTATTATCCCTCCTTACTCGTAGCGTCTGTACTTCGCCAGCCACAAGCCCACAGCAAGGAACAACAGTGTTTCCACCAAAGCGACAAGGACAACCGTCGAATCAGGCTGGGCGCTCATGGCTACTGCTGGTTTCAGAATAATCACAAAAGGATGCACCAGCAAAAGCGTCAGCCCCGAATTTGCAAGGGCCATACCACTCAGAAAACCGGCAACACCAATTCCAAGCGGCACCCACATATTTTCAAAGCGCGAGGAAATCAGCAGCATAAACGACAGTACCGGCATGGATGTGAGAAAAGAGTATCCGGCAAAGCGTACCAGCGTACCCATCTCAAATGCTCCGTCCGGCAAGTCCGTCATTCCAATCTGTGCAAGTGCCAGGTTTTGCAGCACGATTGCAACCAAAAACATGACCGTCAGAATCAGAAATTTGCACAGATACATGGCCGGGACGCTGACGGGAAGCATATACATCTTCTTTACGGCACTTCCCTTAAATTCCATGTTGTAGATCATGCAGGTAGCAACCACGATACCGAACAGATTCAGCACCATAATCATGCCGTAGAGCTGGGTCAACAAGACATCCATCGGGGCCAGCGGCAAATTCAGAAGTGTGTCTTTCCGCACAATGAAATTGACAAATGCGTAGGCGGCTCCCAAGACACCAACGGCCAGCAGCACGGGAATCACGCCGGTTCGCTTTCCTTTCCGAAGTTCGATTGCCAGCGTTTTCATAATTTTGCCCTCTGCTTTCTGTCCATGTTATCTTTCTCAACCATAGAAAGAAACACATCTTCCAGATTGTCCGCAGCGAAGCCGGATTGCAGGGCGTATTGACGCAGATCATTCATGCTTCCCTCAAACAGCAGCCGCCCGTGGTTGAGAATCCCAATGTCATCTGCAATCAATTCGATTTCAGACAGCATATGGGACGAGATCAGCACCGTGCAGTCGTAAAGGCCGGGCAAGGATTTTACCAGATTGCGGATTTCGTGGATACCAGACGGGTCAAGACCGTTTGTGGGTTCGTCCAGAATCAGAATCGGCGGACGCCCCAAGAGTGCCCCGGCAAGGCCCAAGCGTTGCTTCATTCCCAGCGAATACTGTTTTGCCAGCCGGTCGCCAAACTCGGTCAGCCCTACCAGTTCCAGAGCATCTTCCACATCCGCTTTCGGCAGTCCCAAAATGCGGCGGATAATGTCAAGATTTTCCCGCCCGGTGAGATTCGCGTAGAAAGACGGCGCTTCGATGAAAGAGCCGATCTCTTTGAGAATGGCAATCCGATCCTGCGGAAACTGTTTCCCATCAATGGTAAAGCTGCCTTTTGTGGGGTCGGTCAACCCCAACAGCATTTTCATGGTAGTGGATTTGCCTGCCCCGTTCGGGCCAAGAAAACCATAAATGCTGCCCTTGCGAATATGAAGCGAAACATGATTGACCGAAGTGAAGTTCTTATATTTTTTGGTCAACTGTTCCGTTGTAATGATATAGTCCATAGAAACATCTCCTTTCGATGCTTCTATGGTACAACTTCAACCTGACATCTACATTCTCCCGTCCTTACTTTTACCTTACTTTTCAAGGAACAAGAACGCAGAATGGACAGCCCATGATATAATAGAAACAAATAAAATCAGATTGGAGAAACTGCTATGGATAATTCCTTTTTACATACTAAAAGGCTCCTGTTGGTAGATGATGAACAGGAACTATTGAAAATGGTTTCAGATATATTGAAAGATGCAGGATTTGAAACTGTCCTTACCGCAATGACGGTCAAAGAAGCTATTTTGACCGCAAAAGAGGAAACTCCCGATTTAATTGTTTTGGATGTCATGCTGCCGGATGGGGATGGCTTTTCTCTGATGCAACATTTCCGCACTTTTACCAATGTGCCGATCATTTTCTTAACAGCAAAGGACGAAGCAGCCGACAAATTATCGGGATTGGGGCTTGGTGCAGATGACTACATTTCTAAGCCCTTTATGCCGCAGGAACTGTTACTGCGTATCTATGCGGTACTGCGGCGGACCTACAAAGAGGATTCACCGCTGCTTGTTTTGGATGGATGTACGATTGATTTCAGCCGGGCCGAAGTCCATAAGGGCAGCGAAATTATTTCCCTGACAGCCAAAGAACATACTTTACTTGAAACGCTTGCCCGTAATGCTGGAAAGATTGTTACCGTAGATGCGCTTTGTGAAGCCCTCTGGGGGGATAATCCTTTTGGCTACGAAAACAGCCTCAATGCTCATGTCCGGCGCGTCCGGGAAAAGATTGAAACCGATCCATCAAAACCCGTGTCCCTAATAACCATTAAAGGATTAGGCTATAAGCTGATAGCAAGGAAGTGATGTCATGAAATCATTCGGAAGTTATATATCTAAATATCTTGTGTCGTTCGTTGCCTTTATTCTGATATTGCTTTTTCTTAATGCAGTAGTATTCGGTCTGACTTTTCAAAAGATTGTGACCGAGGATTATGGCGATTCATCCCCGCAAGCCATGTTGGAAATGACTGCTACCGCCGCTACGCCGGAACAATTATCGGATGAGGCGGTGCAAATGCTCCGACAGAATCATATTTGGGCGATCTACTTGAACACAGATGGTCAATGTTATTGGTCGGTTGATTTGCCGGACAATGTGCCGAAAAATTACACAATTCAAGATGTCGCACTATTTTCAAAAGGGTATATTGAGGATTACCCGGTTTTTATTTGGAACACCGATGATGGGTTGTTGGTGCTGGGCTATCCCACAGACAGCTACACAAAACTCACCAGCAATTACTATTCCATTGCAGCACTTCAACGACTCCCCATCTTTGTTCTGGGGATGCTTGGCTTGGATTTGCTGTGCCTCTTTTCAGCCTATTACTTTTCCAAACGCAGAATCATTCACAATACCGAACCGATTGTGTCCGCTGTGGAAACTTTGGCAGATGGAAAGCCAGTTTCACTTCATATCAGCGGAGAACTATCGGAAATTGCAAGCAGTGTAAACAAAGCTTCTTCCATTTTGAATAGGCAAAATGAAGCGCGGGCGAACTGGATCAGCGGCGTTTCCCATGACATCCGCACACCTCTCTCCATGATTATGGGGTATGCAGGCCGTATTGCAGAAAGTAAAGCTGCCAGCAAGAGCATCCGTGAACAGGCGGAAATAGTACGGAAGCAAAGTGTAAAAATCAAAGAGCTGGTGCAGGATTTGAATTTAGTATCGCAGTTGGAATATGAGATGCAGCCGCTTCATAAAGAGATGGTTCGCTTATCCAAACTACTGCGATCCTATGTAGCAGACCTGTTGAATACAGGAATTTCCGATAGCTACAACATCGGAATTAAGATCACTCCTGACGCCGAAAATGCTGTGTTGGAATGTGATGCCAGATTGATTTCGCGAGCTGTAAACAACCTTGTCCAGAACAGCATAAAACACAACCCACAGGGCTGTGAAGTCTGCCTTTCGCTTACAGCATCGCAAAACCATCTTATCTTGGCGGTTACGGATAACGGAACGGGTCTGTCTGCTGAAAAGCTACAAGAGCTGGAAGAAAAACCGCATTATATGGAAATCACAGATGAACGGCTTGATTTAAGACATGGGCTTGGATTGCTGATTGTCCAACAAGTCGCCATAGCTCATAACGGCAATTTCAAACTTACTAATGTTTTCCCGAAAGGGTGTGAAGCTACTTTAATATTCCCGTATATTGGATAAACAGGCAAGTACAAATCTATAAGAAAACGCCAGATTTCCGTGATGGAAAACTGGCGCGCCAAGAACAGCCATTATTATACTGAATTACATGGAACGATAATGCCGATGCAATGTTATACGTGCCCGGGAGGAGTAATACTTTTTTAACTGATGTAGATCATGTGGGCTTTGAAAAAGCAAACAGGACACGGTAAATTAACCTCCAATCGGCTACCGTGTCCCCGCAAGTCGTCATAGGTTTGTGTAGACGCAAAGAAACGGCGGCTCTGAAAATCAAAGCCGCCGTTTCAAATGGGCGTTTCAAATTGTCTGCTCTACGACGGCTTTTTTTCTTTTGCCGTCGTCCAGCAGAGTATTATTCAATATTTAATTCAATGTTTCCAGTGAAATTCTCACATTCAATACCGATATAGTTTCCACCTTCAGGGAGTGTAATTGTATCACTATATGTTCCAGTTGTTTCAAACAAAGTGACTGCTTCATCAGCTCCAGAAATCCAAAATACTTTTGCAGTTCCCTCCGTAACCTCCAGCGCGCAGTCAATAGACAGATCCTTACCAGCTTCACGCTTTATGGAAGTTCCGCCGAACAAATACTCTGTATCTGAAAAATCCTCATAGTTGGCTGTATAGCTTCCAGTATAATCATCAATTCCTTTTTCTTTCGTACCTTGTAAGGATGAATTTCCAGTAAGCGCTATGGAACCAGCAGACTGAACAATATTGTTATACTGATCGAGAACTTCATCTTTTGTGCAACCTGAAAGCACAGAAGCACCCAATAGCATCAGGCATAATGATAAGACTATTTTCTTCACAGCTATCACCTTCCTTTCCTGCGTATAGCACGCTTTTCTTTTCCCTTGGCATTTGTCTGTTTACGGGATTTTATTTCTTTTTTGTTACTGGACATCAGTAACAACAGCACAGTCCAAAGAACCATGATACCAACCCCAATAACCGCCAACAAAAGATTTGATGATGTGGTTGTTCCAGCATATTCACTCATGTCAAATCCTACTAAAATCAGCGCAGCAGAGAAAGGATAGATGCTGGCAAAGATACCACCTTTGAAAAACAACATGCTGTATCCAAGGAAGAACGCCAGAATGGAACCGCCCAGATATGCCCCTCGGATCTGCCCAAAAATCAGAATCAGCGGCATACAGACCAAATAGGTCGTCAGAGCTGCTAACACGATCTGCGTACCTCCATGAAAAAACACTTCCGCTGTCAATCCCGATAATCCAACCATCAAACCAGTAATCAAGGTAATGCCAACGCTGTATATTCCCAGCAGAACTGCAAGCATACCGACTAAAAGTAACTTAGCTCCCAACATTTTCGGCATAGAAACAGGAATTGTCATGATGTTTTTCAGTGTATCATGAGTGGATTCTCTGTCTATAAGCCATCCTCCGATCATTACCAGTGAAATTGGAAGGAATATCTGAGTGTTTCCCCAAACAACATTTTCAAATAGTGCAGAAAAATCATAGTTTGGATTTCGGTACTCCGCCTCCATAATCAACTGGCTTCCATATTGCACCAAAGGACAAAGTGCAAGTGCCACAAACCCTACCAAAAGGATTTGGCACCGGCGCAGTTTCAATAATTCCGATTTTAATAAGTTCCACATAGTCACACCC
>NZ_JBWLUR010000004.1:0-84532 GCF_056504095.1 Blautia sp. HA9023
CACAAGCTTTTTGTCAATTATTTCAAAGAAAAATTAAAGGATAACAATACATAGTTTTGACAATGATATTTTGAAAAAATTTATAGGAATGCTCTATTATCAAATTGACATAGGAATATGGTAGCGTATAATTAGAATTGAATACACTGAAAAAATGGAGGAATTACATGAAAGCACATAAATATTGGTCAGTAGGAGCATTGATCACAATGCTTGGGACTTTTTACACTGGATATAAAAAGCAAAAATCAAGTCACAAATACTTTGCTTTAAGTTCTATGTTATGTATGGTAATGGCGATATATACAGGTCATAAAATGATTACCGGGAATAGGAAGAAAAAGGCGAATAAAGAGAAAGATACAGAAAGGGAGGGATAAATAATGTTGGAAGTAGGGGTTAAGGCACCGGATTTTGAGTTGCCAGATCAAAATGGGAAAATACATAGATTATCGGATTATACAGGAAAAAAAGTGATTTTATATTTCTATCCCAAGGATAATACAGCGGGATGCACGAAACAGGCATGTGGGTTTTCTGAGCGATACCCTCAGTTTACCGAAAAAGGAGCAGTTATTCTTGGAGTCAGTAAGGATTCTGTATCCTCTCATAAGAGATTTGAGGAAAAATATGGATTGACATTTACACTTTTAGCAGATCCAGAGCGGAAAGTTATTGAAGCATATGATGTATGGAAAGAAAAGAAAAATTATGGCAAAGTCTCTATGGGAGTAGTAAGAACCACATATCTTATTGATGAACAGGGGATTATTATAAAGGCAAATGATAAAGTCAAGGCTGCAGATGATCCTGAAAATATGCTCAAGGAATTAGATTAATGAAAATAATATTATCCCCTGCTAAAAAGATGATTACAGATACTGACAGCATAGCGCCGGATGGATTGCCTGAATTTATTGAAAAGACGACAGAGATACAAAGTTGGTTGAAAAGTAAGTCAAAAGAAGAACTGAAGACTATCTGGAAATGTAATGACAAAATTACAGAACAGAACTTCAATAGATTGGAAAACATGGATCTTTATCATTTACTTACCCCAGCTGTCTTATCATATGAAGGAATTGCTTTTCAATATATGGCTCCATCCGTGTTTGAGGACAGTCAGTTCGAGTATGTACAAAATCATTTGAGAATAATATCTGCATTTTATGGTGTGCTAAAACCAAGGGATGGTGTGACACCTTATCGTTTGGAAATGCAGGCGAAGGTTGGAATAGGAGAAACAAAAAATCTGTATGAGTACTGGGGAGATTTATTATACCGCTCAGTGATTGATAACAGCAGGATTATAATCAATCTGGCATCGAAAGAATACTCTAAGTGCATAGAAAAATATCTGACACGACAGGATAGATACATTACGATTATATTTTGTGAGTTATCAGGAGATAAACTGGTGACAAAAGGTACATATGCTAAGATGGCCCGTGGTGAAATGGTTAGGTTCATGGCTGAAAACAGAATTGAAAATCCTGAGGATATTAAGAAATTTGATAGACTAGGCTATTCATTCCGCTCTGATTTATCATCAGATGCAGAATATGTTTTTGAACGGAAAAAATGATGATTGAATGATTATTTTAAATAAAAGGTAATCAGTAATATTGATTATTATAATAATAGAAGGAGGAACAAACTAATGAAATATGTATGTGACGTTTGCGGATGGGAATATGATGAAGAGGAAGGTTATCCTGAAGGTGGTATTGCACCAGGAACAAAGTGGGAGGACGTTCCAGAAGATTTTGAATGCCCATTATGTAATGTTGGAAAAGATCAGTTTTCAGAAGTTGAATAAAATTCTGATTATTTAAATACGGATAGATAAACAAAAACCCTGGTGCGTGTGAGCAACAGGGTTTTTTATTGCGATCGTTTGTGATGATATCACAGAAAATGATTTACCTTTTGCTTATAATGTAACTACAAACAAAGTAAGGAGGTAGTCTAAATGAGATTAAAAGATAAAGTTGCAATCATTACGGGTGGAAGCCGTGGTATAGGATTTGCTACAGCTGATAAATTCTTGAAGGAAGGTGCTTCAGTTGTGTTGGCAGCAAGTTCACAGGAATCGGCAGATGTTGCTGTAGATAAATTAAAAGAAAAATATCCCAATGCAATAGTTGCTGGAATTAGTCCAAATCTGGCAAGCATGGAGTCTGTCAGAAAGGCTTTTAAAGAGGCAACTGAAAAATATGGATGTGTCGACATACTGGTAAATAATGCAGGGATTTCAGAAAACACCTCATTTATGGATTATACAGAGGAGACTTTTGATAAAGTCATGGATCTAAATGTAAAAGGAGTATTTAATACTACTCGTGTAGCAGCAGAATGTATGGTGGCAAGAGGCAAGGGGGTCATTCTCTCAACTTCTTCCATGGTGAGTATTTCGGGACAGCCAAGTGGGTTTGCTTATCCGGCATCGAAGTTTGCAGTAAACGGATTGACTGTATCATTAGCAAGAGAACTAGGACCTAAAGGTATTCGTGTTAATGCTGTTGCACCTGGGATTACAGAAACTGATATGATGAAGGCCGTGCCAAAGGAAGTTATCGAACCTATGATTGAAAGAATTCCATTGCGTCGTCTTGGACAGCCAGAAGATATTGCCAATGCGTTTGTGTTTCTTGCTTCAGATGAGGCGAGTTACATTACAGGTGTTATATTAAGTGTAGATGGTATGGCAAGAAGTTAAGTTAATGAGGTATGGTGATGTAATCACGGAAAATAAATGAAATTAAGACTATAATAACTCTACAAAAAGATAAGGAGGACTGTAAAATGTCTGCTATTAATATCAATAAAAATAATTTTCAGAACGAAGTACTGAATTCCGATAAACCCGTTCTTTTAGATTTTTGGGCATCTTGGTGTGCGCCTTGCCGTATGGTAGTACCTATTGTAGAGGAGATTGCAAGTGAGCGTAGAGATATTAAAGTTGGAAAGATTAATGTAGATGAAGAGCCTGAACTGGCAAATAAGTTCAGTATTATGAGCATTCCAACTTTAGTGGTTATGAAGAATGGGAAGATTGTACAGCAGGTTTCAGGGGCGAGACCTAAGAATGCGATTTTAGAAATGCTTTAGGGGGGTGCTAATGGGATTTTTTGATCTCTTTAAACAGTCGAATATTAATCAAGGCATAGAAGAATATAAAAGGACTGATGATGCAGTTCTGCTGGATGTACGTACACCGCAGGAATATCAG
The DNA here is from genome assembly GCF_056504095.1 of Blautia sp. HA9023. Taxonomy (NCBI): domain Bacteria; kingdom Bacillati; phylum Bacillota; class Clostridia; order Lachnospirales; family Lachnospiraceae; genus Blautia; species Blautia sp. HA9023. The sequence continues at coordinate 3,233 of NZ_JBWLUR010000004.1, forward strand.
GAAGGACATATACCAGAAAGTAAAAATGTGCCGTTGCAGCAACTTGACAATATTGCTTTTGTAGCGAAGAATAAGGATATCCCACTGTTTGTATACTGTTATTCCGGTTCACGAAGCCGCCAGGCAACTGGGATACTGCAACGAATGGGATATTCTAAAGTAAATAATATCGGTGGCATTGCAGCTTACTCAGGAAAGGTGGAAAAATAAGATGAAGGTAATAATTGTAGGAGGTGTAGCCGGAGGAGCTACAGCCGCAGCAAGAATACGCAGACTGAATGAACATGCTGAAATTACTGTGTTTGAAAGATCCGGATACATATCCTATGCAAATTGTGGACTTCCATATTATATTGGAGACGTGATCACAGACCCGGAAGAACTTACACTACAGACACCAGAGAGTTTTTTTAAACGCTTCCGTATTAACATGAAAATTCATCATGAAGTTATCTCCATACATCCGGAACGTAAAACGGTTTCAGTGAAAAATTTAGAGAATGGTGAGATATTTGAAGAAAAATATGATAAGCTGATCCTCTCTCCAGGTGCAAAGCCAACACAGCCGAGACTTCCCGGAGTAGGTATTGATAAACTTTTTACACTTCGTACTGTAGAAGACACTTTTCGGATAAAGGAATATATAAATAAGAATCATCCAAAATCGGCTGTATTGGCAGGTGGCGGTTTTATTGGTCTGGAACTGGCAGAAAATTTGAGGGAGCTTGGCATGGATGTTACGATTGTCCAGAGGCCTAAGCAGCTGATGAACCCTTTTGACCCGGATATGGCATCCATGATCCATAATGAAATGAGAAAGCATGGGATAAAACTGGTACTGGGCTATACAGTAGAAGGATTTAAAGAAAAAGACAACGGAGTGGAGGTCCTGTTGAAAGATAATCCATCCCTTCAGGCTGATATGGTAGTTCTGGCAATCGGAGTCACACCAGACACAGTATTAGCAAAAGAAGCCGGTCTGGAACTTGGCATCAAGGAAAGTATTGTAGTGAATGACAGAATGGAAACCTCTGTACCGGATATTTATGCTGCAGGTGATGCAGTTCAGGTAAAACATTATGTTACGGGTAATGATGCGCTGATTTCTTTGGCAGGACCAGCCAATAAACAGGGCAGAATCATTGCTGATAATATTTGTGGCGGTGATAGTCGTTACCTGGGCAGTCAGGGAAGCTCCGTTATCAAAGTATTTGATATGACAGCAGCTACTACAGGTATCAATGAAACCAATGCCAAAAAGTCAGGGTTAGATGTAGATACAGTAATTCTTTCTCCTATGAGTCATGCCGGTTACTATCCTGGTGGAAAAGTGATGACCATGAAGGTGGTTTTTGAAAAAGAGACTTATCGTTTGCTTGGTGCTCAGATTATTGGATATGAAGGTGTTGATAAACGTATTGATGTGCTGGCAACAGCAATTCATGCAGGACTGAAGGCAACCCAGTTGAAAGATTTGGATCTCGCATATGCACCGCCATATTCCTCTGCAAAGGATCCTGTAAATATGGCCGGATTCATGATAGACAATATAGCAAAAGGAACCTTAAAACAATGGCATTTGGAAGATATGGATAAGATTTCTAAAGATAAAAATGCTGTGTTGCTGGATGTGAGAACAGTAGGTGAATTTAGCAGGGGCCATATTAATGGATTTAAAAACATTCCTGTAGATGAACTGAGGGAACGTATCAATGAAGTTGAGAAGGGAAAGCCTGTTTACCTGATATGCCAGAGTGGGCTACGCAGTTATATTGCAAGCCGTATTTTGGAAGGAAATGGATATGAAACATACAACTTTTCAGGTGGATTCCGCTTTTATGATGCAGTGGCTAATGACCATGCACTGATTGAAAGATCATATGCATGTGGTATGGATTATTAGAAATAAATAAAATATTTTTATAGTTTGATTGTAGTATAAAAAGATCCCCCATTTATTAGAATGACTTTCATAATTCTGATAAATGGAGGATTCTTTAGAGAAAAAAACGTTTTATGATCTTTGTAGTGTTTCCAGTCTTTTCGAATCAAGGATTGTTATTTTGCCGCGAGAGAGTCTGACGAGTCCTTCGCCTTGAAAGTATCGAAGCATTCGAGTAATAACTTCCCTGTGGGAACCAAGATGGTTTGCGATAGTTTCGTGAGTGATTTTCAGTTCATTTGTTCCTTCAATGGATGTTTCTTCTAAAAGAAATGAAGCAACACGCTTATCCAAACTCTTCCACATAATCTGTTCAATCAGCCACATGACATCAGAAAAACGGGTAGCCATTAACTCATTGGTATAGTTTGCGACAGGAGCAGATTCTTTCATGATGCCCTTATAGATTTCAGCAGGGATGATCCAAAGATCCGTATCTTTTTCTGCTTCAATGGTTACTTCAAATTGAATAGACCGCATGATACATGAGGCGGATAAAAGACACATATCCATATCGAACAGACGGTAAAGTGTAATCTCCCGTCCTTCATCTGAAAGTATGTAAGTTCGAAGCTGCCCGGATTTAACCAGTAATAATCCAGTACAGTCCAGGTTTCCATTGTGAATGATCGTTCCTTTTTTTACATCCCGTGTGATTAAATTGTCTGAAATTAGTTTTTTCTGTGCTGTATTTAAGTCATTCCATAGTGGAAAACAATTTTCGAAGTTCATAACCGTTATCTCCTTTACGAACATAGTATACTTGCTTTTTTTAGATGCGTCAATTATATAACTGGCATATGCCATAAATAGAAATAAAAAGAAGTGTAATAAAGTAAATTATCTTTTCTGTGATATCATCACGGAAGCAAGCACTTATTTGGGGTATATTAAGTTCAAATAGGAGAAGGAGTTGAAAAATATGACATCTATAAATATAAATAAAGAAAAGTTTGGACAATTAATTCATAAGGAAAAACCGGTTTTGGTTGATTTCTGGGCACCTTGGTGTGGTTATTGCCGTAGAATTGGAGCAGCTTATGAAAAAATAAGTGAAGAATACAGCGATATTCTTGTTGCTGGAAAAGTAAATATTGATGAAGAACCACAGATTGCAGAAGCTGAAAAGATTGAGGTGATTCCTACGCTGGTTTTATATCGAAATGGAAAGGCAATAGATTCTATTGTTGCACCTGAATCAAAAATAATGATAGAGAATTTTATTAATGAAGCATTGGAAAAATAAAAGGAGGACTGCTGTATGAATGAAAATCATGTTTACGATATGATTATCGTGGGGGGAGGACCTGGAGGGTATACTTCAGCATTATACGCAGCCAGAGCAGGATTTGATACCATTGTTTTAGAAAAATTATCTGCAGGTGGTCAGATGTCATTGACCTGGCAGATTGATAACTATCCTGGTTTTGAAAATGGAATTGACGGATTTTCATTGGCAGAGAAAATGCAAAAACAGGCGGAAAAATTTGGCGCTAAAAGTGAATATGCTGAAGTTTTTAATATGGATTTAACAGGAAAGCTTAAGAGAGTAGAAACTAGTTCGGGAATTTATATTGGGAAAACAGTAGTGATTGCTACTGGAGCAAATCCAAGAGAACTTGGTCTCGCTAAAGAAAAAGAATTGATAGGTCATGGGGTTGCTTATTGTGCCTCCTGTGATGGTATGTTTTATAAAGATAAGATCGTGGTGGTTGTTGGTGGTGGAAATTCTGCTGTATCAGATGCTGTTCTTTTAAGTCGAATTGCTAAGAAAGTCATCATTGTTCATCGAAGAGATACATTACGTGCAACGAAAATCTACCATGACCAGCTGATGAAAACTGAAAATATAGAGTTTCGATGGAACAATACAGTAAATGAACTGATTTATGGAGAACGATTGACTGGTGTGCGGTTGAAAGATACAGTTACAGGAGAAGAAAACATTATAGAATGTGACGGCGTGTTTGTGAGTATAGGAAGAAAACCGACAACAGATTTTTTAGATAATCAGATAGAACTGGATAATAAAGGATATATTGTGGCAGGTGAAAACACTGAAACGAGTATTCCGGGTGTTTATGCTGTAGGAGATGTCAGAACAAAGTTACTTCGTCAGATAGTAACAGCAGTGGCAGATGGTGCTATGGCAGTACATATGGCAGAAGAGTATGTGGAGAAATAATAATCAGAATTTGAATGGTGAACTTTTCATACTAAAATATGTACAATTTCAATAATGACATGAACTTATGGGAATGTATTGCGGATACTTTGTGAACTTTATCCTGATACAATGATTATGCTGATGAAAGAAGGCATCGCCTGGAGATGAAGGCGAAAGCTGAAATAGAAGATACCAAAAATCTATATGACTATTGGGGTGAAAGATTATATCGCTCAGTGCTTGATGACAGCAGGATTATCATTAATCTTCTCAGAAGTATAATAAATAACAATGAAAAGGAAGGATGTCAAGTATGTGATATAACGGATGACCTTCTTTTTTTACAGAATAAAAAATGCACAAATTGTAGGGAGATGAATACTATGAGAGGTCTTAGCCGAAAATTATATCTTGATCTTTCTGTTCCAACCGAAGAGGATCAGCGTTCAGACCAGCAGCGCATTCTGGAAGCTTTATCCGCGGAGGGCGTGAAAGAGGAGGTTCATATTCCGGTTCGCATGTTGAGACAACTATATCCATTACTTGATCGTGCAGGTTGGAAAATAACCGTTTCGCTTTCCTGGAATGGAGAAAAATGGGAGCTGGTTGATATAGAAAGCGGAGATACAGCCAGACAGCATTATGGGCTGGCTGTGGATCTTGGAAGTACAACGGTAGTGGTGAGACTTTTAGATTGTAATAGTGGTGAGATATTGGGAGAAGAGAGCTGCTTTAATAAACAGATTCAGTGGGGAACCGATATTTTATCACGTATTTTTTTCTGCAAAGATGACAGGAAAAAACTGGAAGAGATACGGCTTGCTACAGTTGAGTCTATTATAGAGTGCATGGATAAGCTGGATGTAAAGCATCCGGTGTCACGAAAATGTCTGTCTATGGTAGTAGCAGGCAATACCACCATGATCCACTTTCTTTTGGGAATAGATGCTTTCTGTGTCTTTTATACGCCACATGCTGTTCATGCAGACCGTCCGGGATTCCAGCCGGCAAAAGATCTGGACATTCCGCTGAATGGTTATGTATATTGTTATCCGGCGAAGTCTAATTATCTGGGTGGTGACATCATCAGTGGAATGATTGAAACGGAATTATATAAAAAGGATGGAATCAGTGTTTTCTTTGACATTGGAACCAACGGTGAACTTGTGATAGGAAATAAAGATTTTCTTCTTTGCGGCGCCGGTGCGGCGGGGCCTGCATTGGAAGGCGGTGTAGTACATACCGGGATGAGGGCAGATGCCGGAGCAGTGGACAGCGTGAGGATAAGAGGTGGAAAAATCCATGTTCATGTAATTGGTAACTCTTCAGGAAAAATTAGCCCTAAGGGTATCTGCGGTTCCGGTATTGTCGATCTGATTGCGGAACTTTTTTTAGAAGGATGGATAGATATTCGTGGTAAGTTTTCTCCTGAAAAAACGAATCTTATTCAGAAACGAGAAGGTCAGCTTTGCATAGAATATGCTCCGGGTCTGTATTTTTATCAGAAAGATATCGACGAATTTATTCTTACCAAAGCCGCAGCACATATAATGGTTGAGATCATGCTCCGGGAATCTGGACTTGAACTGAATCAGGCAGATCGATTTTATGTAGCCGGCTCTTTTGGAAAATATGTATCTGTGGAATCAGCCATTACCATTGGGATGTATCCTGACATGGAACGGGAGAAGATGATCAATGCTGGAAATTCTTCGCTGGAAGGAGCACAGAAGCTTTTGCTGAACAAAGAACTTCTTGCAGATATTGATCAGATACTGGAAGAAATGACTTATATACAATTTGCGGAAGTGGATGATTTTCTGGAACAGATGGTAGCTGCCCAGGCCTTACCTCACACAGATTATAAAAAATATCCAACGGTCATGGAAAAATTAAAGAAAAGACAAAACATATGCTTTTATTGATCCGAGGCTGAGAAATCTGTCATGGTAAGCATATTCCAGATTTCTCAGAAAACAGAACAAAGGAGGAGACAAGATCAAAAATGAAATTTGATGTGCTGGGGTTATTAGCAGCCTGCTCATATGCATTGGACTGTGTAGAGGCAGAGCTGATTAAAGTAACAAACAATCATTCTAAACGTGTGGCATATATGGCGGTTTGTACTGCTGAAAAAAATGGGTATACAGGGTCAAAGTCTGCAGGATCTGGCAGAGTGTGCATTGCTGCACGACAATGCAGTGGCACAATATATTCAGGAAGAGCTTCAAAATGACGCTTTACGTAACGGGGTGACGAAGCTGGGAAGGCATTGTACCATAGGAGAAAAAATTCTGAAAAATATACCGTTTCATAATGATGTATCTAATGTCATACTGTACCCCCCCCCATGAAAACGCTGATGGAAGTGAACCTTTTGGAAAACAATGGAATGAAGTACCGTTTTTTGCAAGGATTATCCATATGTGTGATACGATAGATATATTTTGCCGATCTATGAAATCAGATTCGGATGAGTGGAAAAGAACAGAAGAATTTGTAATAAAGTCAAAAGATAAATTGTTTGATTCCTTCTGCGTGGAAGTTTTTTTTAATGCTTTTTCAGATGAAAAAATTCATATGATTGATAATGAAACCCTGGATACGATGTTGTGGAAGAAAGTACCCAGAATAAAGCTGGAACTTAATTTTGCACAGATTAAAGCTATTGCAGATCTTTTTGCCCATATTGTGGACTATAAATCACCCTTTACAAGTAACCACTCAATGGGTGTTGCGGAAGGTGCGGAAAAAATATCAAGGTTCATGGGATTTGATAAGGATATCTGTCAGAAAATGTATATTGCCGGAGCTTTACATGACATAGGAAAGGTCGCAATCGGGAATGAGATTCTGGAAAAACCAGAAAAATTAACCGATGAAGAATTTAAAACGATGAAACATCATGCAGTATTATGACTGCCAGAATGGAAAGCCAGAAATAATCCATTCGGATTTCTTCATATTTTTGATGCTCTCCCCTAATAATAAAATATAGAGTACTTAAAACAAGTTCATTTAAACCATTTTACCATGTTTTGTACTTAAAATGTACTTGTATTATGAACTTATTTTGTACTTATCAAATGGAGAGGAATCCTTCAATTTTATAATCAGTCTTGTAACTCATTTTTAATGTGTATGCAACAGCATATAGAACACTGATTGCTTGTTGATATGCTCCGCCTTCTTCATTTGGATTGCCTTTTTCTCTAACTGCAATATAATTTGCCTTAGGTACATTTACAATCTCTGGTTTGTTCTTCGGCATATAGAATTCTTTATACTCTTTTTTAAAATCAAAAGCCATAATAACCTCCAAAATTCCGATTTTCTCAATTCTCCAAACTTGAATTTATCAGTATCTCTTTTTGCATGTTTTGGGTATCGTTGCTTCATAACTCATATCAAGCAACATTTTGATTTTGTCATCTGATACGCTGCACATCCAGTGCAACAGTAATCCAGCTATCCTTGCTCATGTGATACGCCGGGAAGAAGCCGGGTTCCTCTCGTAGTGTGCCAATCAGAATTGGGTCACATTTGAAATCGACTACTTCCAGCATTTCTTCGCCTTGCAGCCCCAGCTTGTTCTTTGGTACATCCATAATCAGAGCAAACCACTTCCGATTATTACAATGCCGGAACACCTCATAATTCGGATATTTGAGCCACGGATAATCTGTCTCGGCGTTATATGTCTGATTCTAATTCTGCGCGTTTCATAACCTCACCTCTACAACTTCTAGCTTTCTGCATGTTACTATATAGTTTTGATTACCTGTTCTTCTGCATTTTGGCCGAGGGATTATCTCTTCGTTGAAAAAATAATTGACCACGATAGGCGGATCGTTGAAAGGGCGTTTGATGGAATCATCATCCTGGACATACAGTAGCCCTTCCTCTTGGCAAAACTGCCGCATCTGCGCATCCAGCATTGACCAGTAGCTGCGTTCTTTTTTATTGTAAATGGTATCGTACAGCGGCAGCAGGTCTGGATGTTTTTCCGTTATATAGTCAAAAATCGTTTTCTTATAACCGCCCCGCAAGTTTAGGTTTTCCAGCCAGACCAAATTACATTGATTCTTCGCCCGGTGGATGATGGAGGGCAGGTCGGTGAGGCCGGGGAAAATCGGCGAGATAAAGCAGGTGGTGCGCACACCAGCATCATGGAATGCTTTCATAGCGGCCAGCCGCCGCTCAATGCTCACTGCATTGTCCATATCAGCGCGAAAATCTTCGTCCAGTGTGTTTGATCGACCAGGATACCCGCGCATTGGGGAATGTTTTAATGAGGTCAAGGTCACGCAGCACCAGGTCAGACTTGGTAGCAATACTGAGGCTACATTCACTGCCCTGCATCTGCTCCAAAATGGCGCGGGTGCGGCAGGCGGTTTCCTCCAGCGGCTGATATGGGTCGGTCACGTAACAGAGAAACAGTTCTTTCCCTGCATACCGCTCCGGGTGTTTGATTTCCGGCCAAAATTTAACGTCTATGAACTCTCCCCAGGGCTCCGGGTGATTGGTAAAACGCTTCATAAAAGATGCGTAGCAATATTTGCAGCCGTGGCCACAGCCCACATAAGGATTGACCGAATAATAATCACTCACAGGCAAATTGGATTTTGTGAGGACGCTTTTTACTTCAACGTTTCAGATGATTGGCTCCATTGTATGTATGCTCCTTTGATTTTGCTTATTTTTCACGGGACAGTTTCATCATATCCTTCATATCGGCAAAACCGATTGTTTGATACAGCGGCCTGCCTTTGTCTGAGGTTTCAAGATATATTTTTGAAATATGCCGCTGACGAGCCTGCTCTACAAGCCACCTGACGATTCTGTTCCCTATGCCGTGTCCGCGAAACTGCGGCCGGGTATAAATGTTCATCAGGTAGGCACATTTCCCGTTTAGATTGTCCGGTGAGGGCATCTCATGATAGAGGCATATCCCGCCGCAGCCGACGATTTCCTCCCCTACGTAGGCAAAGCAGGCAATATGTCCGCCCTGCGGCAGTTCTGTTTGATAGTAGCGGCGATTTTCCGATTCCAGCTCTGTTACAGACCGCTCCGAGGGGATGGAGAATACCTCATGCAAGACTTCCATTCGCCATTGCATCAATACATTCAGGTCCTGGATCGTGGCCTGCCGGATCTGAATCTCCATTATAATGCCCCCGCTTTCATTACCACCGGCAGTTTCGACACATCCGGCTTACCGTTGACATTCAAAGGAATCTGCTTCATCTTCACAAAGAACTCTGGGATCATAAAGGAAGTCAGATTTTCAGACAGTTCTTTTTTTACTTCCGAGACTTTCAGCTTATTGTCGGAAGGCACCACATAGGCGGTCATATAGGACAGTCCATCCTCGTCTGTAAAAGCCCGGACAATAGCCTGCTGCACATCCTTGCACCGATAGAGCCGGGACTCCACCTCGGCAAGTTCCACCCGCTTGCCGTAAATCATGATCTGGTCGTCCTTGCGGTGCAGGAATGCAATGTTGCCATCCGGCAGGATATAGCCCAAATCGCCGCTGCGGTACATGGTGCTACCGTCCGGCTGCCGCTCAAAAGCGCTGTTTTCCTCGGCATGGTCGCCAATGTAGCCCAGAGATACACCGCCGCCATAAATGCAAATCTCACCCGTCTGCCCTTTGGCAACCTCGTTGCCAGACTGATCCAGAATCCTGATCTGCGCACCTAGTACAGGATGACCGATGGGATAGGTACCGTCCTCCAGCACAGTTCCACTATTACAACGGTAATAGGAGGCGCAGACCGTTGTCTCGGAGGGGCCGTAGGTGTTGTAAACCTCTGCTTTGTTCAGCAGGTGATCCACATAAACGCCCCGCAACACATCGCCGCCGCTGATAAGCAGCCGCAGAGAGGACGGAATGACAGACAGGTGGTTCATTTCTGCCAGCAGATACGGAAAGCCGCTGATCATAGTCACATGGTGACGTTCCACAAAAGCCATCAACGCATGGATGTCGGCCTTATCCTCGTCAGCGGGGATGGCCAGAGCGGCACCATTCAGCAGACTGGTGAACACTTCCTCCACAAAGATGTCAAAAGAACAGACGGAATATTGCAGCATGACATCACCGGGGCCGGGATGGAACTCGTTGGCAAAGGCACGGACATAATGGCAAACATTGCGGTTGGTGACACAGACACCTTTGGGCCGCCCGGTGGTACCTGACGTATACAGCACATAGGCGGGGCGTTCCGGGTCTTCGATGGCGTTGCGCTTCCAGGAGGGCGTCTCCACGCCGCAGATCTCACAATCTGTATAGCGGATGGGGAAACTGCTCAGTTTGGGCGCAAAGGCGTGTTCCGTCAGCACAAAATCCACCTGTGCCTCGGTCATCATGTCATGGATGCGCCCGGTGGGAAAATCCGGCTCGGCTGGGACATATCGGCCGCCGCATTTGAGTACCGCCAGAATCGAGGCAATCATCTCGGTTCGGTGACGCATGACGATGCCGATGCTGTGTACTTCCTGCGGAAAGCTGCACGTGATCATATCTACCATGTTGGACAGCTCTCCAAAAGTCATGGCGCGGTCGTTTTCAATGATAGCCGGGGCATTTTCATGTTCTTTAACTACTTTCTGAAAAAGCGAATAAATCGTATCCATCGTTTTATCTCCTTGTCGGTTTATCTATTTAATATCCAGTGAATGCCAGCCGCTGTGCGCTTGTTGCACGCCTGATAGTGGCTGCCACTGTTCAGTACGAAGGTGGTTTCGATGCCTTTCCCGTGGCACAGTGTTTCTATCTCCTGCGTATTCTGCTGCACAACGTTCAAAATCGGATTATCGGTGGAGCTCTCCTTGTCTCCGAGAGAAAAATACAGACAGTCAGGTTTGCGCTTCATCTCATGGGAGCACACATATTCCATGATGCCCTCAAACCAGAAGGAACCTGACATACTCGCTGCGCGGGCAAACACATCCGTTTGGTAGAGAGCGTAGAGGGCGAACAGCCCAGCCAGCGAGTAACCGGCGAGGCCCCGCCAGGCGGGCGCACCGGGAAGGAGCGCTTCCGCTTCCGGCATAATTTCATCCAGAAGCAGTTTCAGGTAATCATCCGCACCCCCGGTGCAGGGCGTATCGTGTTTAGAGATCGGCCCCATATACCACGGTGTCATGTCATGATCCCATTTCAGCTCACTGACCGCCACCAGACAGAAATCTGGGCAGCCGAGCGCCATCAGGTTTTTATACACACTGTTAACGGCATTGGAAAAGGTGTTGAGATAGATAACTGGGCTGCCCGGCTTTGCGCTTGGGTATATGTCCACTCTTTTTTGTTCTATGGTTAAAGAAGTCACTTTGTTGCCTCCTCTCTTGACGATTCATTGTATAAATATTGTACGGTATCCGAAAACGAAAGCAAGTACGCAGAAAGTTCGTACATAGTATCAAACTACTGACCAAGGCTATAAACAGGAGGAATCAAGATGGATCATATCATGACATATGAGGAATATCTGCGCGATGTCAAGAAGGGAATCGTCACCGATCTGGGCAACAGCCCGGTCACGCCGCTGCTTCTGATGCTTCAGGGAAAGTGGAAAACACAGATTCTCTATGAGCTGTGCATCCATGATACGGCCCGCTTCGGCACCTTAAAAAAGGAACTTCCGGGCATCACCAATACCATGCTGACCAACTCCCTGCGGGAACTGGAACGGGACGGTTTCATCAACCGGGTACAGTTCAATGAAATCCCGCCTCATGTAGAGTATTCGTTCACCGAGCGGGGCCGTGACCTGATGCCGATTTTTTATCAGATCATGCTTTGGGGGTTCAAACACGAAAAAGACAATGGTCGAAGTTTTCCATTGCTTTTAGGGATATATACCCTAATTGATGGCTGTGGTTTGTATGATTTTCTTTTCAATCTTTCTACCAAGTCATCTATGTTTTGTTCCAGATTCCTCTCGTATTCTCTCTTCGTAATCTCATCCATACCAACTGCCTTACTTCCGTCTAATTCTTTGTGACATTGCAGAAGCATTTCTTTATTGATTAGATGATACAACGATGTGAAACTTGGTCTCGGCGAACTTGCCGATATTTCTGCTATTCTTTCCAATTTTGTTTCCATCAATACCTCCGTCCCTGAGTACGGTTGATGTGTCCTCAGAAAGACCATTATTATGTAGCTCCCTTCCCTCCATTGGCATTACCCAACTTCTTCAGTACTATGAAGCTATCCGACTGCCTGCTGTTCTTTTGGCATTCTCCCTTTTGCAGTTGTTTGCCATACTTGCAATGACAAGAAACAACAGGCTCTCCCCAGTTGACTGAATAGTCACAATGTAAAACATAAAGTGCTCTTTGACCCCGCAGAAGCAAACCATTTCTTACCATGACGATTTGGTTTGTGTTGCTTTCCGCTGGAATTAAAACGTCAGCCTTCTAGATATCAAAATTTCGAGGCTCAATCACACTCTCTATTTTCTCGCTGTCTACGCTTAGCAACTACCATTACTGGCAGTCACCCAGGACTCGCTACTGGCGGTTGGTTAGACCTTACCAGACAGGCATTCCACCTGCTAGACTACTCGCCCTTGTCTGGGCGCACAATTCCGATTTGTTAAATTCATATCCGCATTATAGCATAAAAATAACGACACTGTATATCACTTTCGTAACATACAATGCCGTTACTTTTATTTTCTTCGATACACCAAACAAAACATATTCCTGTATACGATAATATCATATACAGAGTTCGACTTGTTCAGCTTTAGTGGGGAAAATGTAAAGTAAACTCCGCCTTTTGGCATAGGAATTGTTTTGTTAAATTAAATAATGAAAAAGAAAATAGTCATTTTGATAGAACATATTAACTATAAATAATCAGAATTTGAATAGTGAACTTTTTACACTGAAATATGTACGATTCTAATAATGACATGAACTTATGGGAACGTATTGCGGATACTTTGTGAACTTTATCCTGATACAATGATTATGCTGATGAAAGAAGGCATCCCTTGGAATATCAATCTCCATATCTCCGTAACTGGTATGTAACGTTTTCTGGGAATGTCCATTCCTGGAATTATCGGTTTCTTTATTTCGATAATCATATTTGGAATATCCCAGTTCTTCATCCAGTTCCTGATCAATGGCGCCTTCCAAAATGATAGACATCATATCCCGCATAATGGAATTAACATCTGTTCCATGAGATGGAATTTTCTATAAGGACACAGGAATCTGGCAGTTCTTAGTGTTACCAAATCCTTCTGTCGTACAGGCTTCATAAAAGGAACTAATATGCGACACTATTGCAATCGAGGTAATATTGACATAGAATTCCATGTATTATAGAATGGTATCTGTAAAAAGAAGGCATGAAGAAAGCAGCTTTAAACGGGCTGCTTTTTTTGTGTCTTCTTTTGTCTTTCTTGAGTACCGGAGGAAAAGGAGTTTTCTGGATGGAGCAGAGAAGACAAAAATAAATAAGAACAGGAGGAAGTATATGGAGGATACCAAAAAAACAGTTTTGGCGGGAAATGGGGAAAAAGATGTTCCGCGTGCAGTCTACGATGGTGTTTTGACAATCGATGTAGACGCGCAGGTTGAAAGCATGGAGGAACAGGAAGAAGCCAGATGGCATCAGCTTTTGAATGCACATCGTACCAGAAAGATCCTGACGGGCCAGCTTGGGGGCATTGAAAAACTGGAGAGCGGATGGATGGTTGCTGTTACATACTTTAATGGTTTTCGGATCATTATCCCAATGAATGAAATGATGATCAACCTTCAGGGAGACGGGCGTGAAAACGCGGATACCTTAAACCGTCAGGTCCGTATTGCTAACAACATGCTCGGCTGTGATATTGATTTCATCATCAAAGATCTGGATAACAAGAGCCGGAGTGTTGTAGCATCCAGAAAAGATGCAATGCTTAAAAAGAGGCAGACTTTTTACCTTGGGGAAGATACAGAAAAACCAATGCTCTATGAAGGCAGGATCGTAGAAGCAAGGGTGATCGCGGTAGCTCCCAAAGCAGTCCGCCTGGAAGTCTTTGGTGTAGAAGTATCTGTCCGGGCCAGAGATATGGCATGGGAGTGGATGGTAGATGCCGGAGAAAAATTCCAGGTAGGCGATCTGGTGCTGGTCATGGTCAATAAGGTGGAAGCAAGCTCTGTTGACCAGATCATTATAGAAGTGGATGCAAAGAGTCCGACAGCCAATATCAATAAAGATAACCTCCGGAAATGCCATAAACAGGGAAAATATACAGGGATTATTACGGAAGCTCATAAGGGAACCTATTTTATCCGCCTTGATATCGGAGTCAATGCCGTGGCACATTCCTGCAATATGTCCGCACTTCCGGGAAAGAAAGATAAGATCGGATTTGTGGTGACCCGCATCAACGACAACTATGAAGTGGCAGAAGGCATTATCACAAGGCTTATCAAAAGAGCTTCCTGAAAATGTTTTTATGATTTTCAAAGAATTCTGTTGACACAGAAAAAGGGAATTCTTTAATATCGGAGAAAAAGATGGAAAGGAGTGACGTCAGATGGCAAAAAAGAAGAAAAAACAGATGAGGGAAACCTTGTACTGTCCATATTGCAAAAGACCCGGGGTACTTAGGCCGGCAGCCTATGTCTATGGGGATAACAACCTGGATCCGGAGAAATACCTGTATGTATGCAGCGGCTATCCTTCCTGTGATTCATACATTGGGGCACACAAAAAAAGTATGCGTCCCATGGGAACCATGGCTGACAGCAATCTGCGTAATAAGCGGATCGAAGCACACAGAGCTTTGGATGCAATCTGGAAAAATGGTTATATGACCAAACACAGCACATATATCTGGCTTCAGAACCGTTTGAATCTCCGGGAAAAGGACACACATATCGGGAAATTTTCTTATTACCTGTGTGAACAGACCATCCGGGAATGTACAGACTATATAAAAAGCCGAGAGGAAAAAAAGAAATCCCCGGATAAAATAAGCGTGGCATGACGGAAAGGATGGATGCCCTTGAGACTACAGGCGACAGAAGATGATGTATATCATCTGATGGACCTTAAAGAACAGTATTTTATTATGACAGCAATATGCAGTGTGGCAGAGGGAATCAGCGCATACTTTTTCATATACCAGAAAAGATGCTGGGATCTTGCATATTTGTGTACTGCACTGGCGCTTGCGATAATCCTGCTTCTTCGTCAGGCCATAAAAATCAGCCGGAGGATCATGGAGGCAGAAAACTGTTATATGGCACTTGAAGAGGACAGCCAGGCAGTCTGCCAGCCGGAAAAAAACGGAAAATATGAGTCCTGCAGGATCTTTTACGATGAGATGGATAAGATCGTAGAAGGAACCAGACGGGGAGTTCCGGAATTTTATATCGTGATCCGAAAAGAAGGGAAAGAACAGAAAAGCTTTTTCCTTTTGGATGAAGAAGAACAGGAACGGGATGTTTTCTGTGTACGATCCTTTGGCTTTGACAATCAGGGATTCATGGAGTTTTATCGGAAACTCAGGTGGATCGTACCGGGAAGAACAAGGATTATCGGGACCAAAACACAGGAAGTATGGAAACTGCGGCGGCCGAATATCGGAATCTGTACGGCAGCAGGCATGCTTTTGGGGTATGTACTTCCAAAACTCCTGGAAATGATGATGTATGGGTAACAAGTTATGAAAGAAAACAGATCAGAAGCAGAGATTAGAAAGAGTGAAAATGACAAGGAGGAAATGTCATGAGATGGTATACAGCAATCGGAATGAAAAAAAGAATGATGCAGATGGAAGGTTTTGTGTCTGGGTAGATGGGGAAGAAAAAGTACTTACAGAAATGGAAACTATTTTGTGGGCTGCGCTCACCTGGTCTTTCTGTGAAGAGGATAAGGTCCACTCCCAGATGCATCGTCTTCTTGTATTTAGCCTTGGAGAAAAACAGGCACAGGAATGGGCGGACAAAGAGGATTTTCAGTTTTGCCTGAACCGTCTGGTAAAGCGGGGCCTGGTTGTGCTGACAGAAGGATGTACCAGAGAGGAAGCTGTATACAGCATTATCAGACGGTCAGTCATGGCTCCCATGGCCTTTTCACGGACAGAACGCATGAAGCATTTTATGGAAGCCCTTTCCATGGGAAAAGGACTGAAGTTTTCACTGAGGGCTTTTAAAAAGCCGCTGCTTACAGAAGAGGAATACCAGATACTTTCCAATCTTCAGAGAGAAGGGGATGTTTCCTGCCACCTGAAATGTTTAAAAGAAGAGGCAAAAAGCAGGGAACCCAATTTAGCAGATTCCCTCCAGGAACACATCCAACGGGAATTTATAAGCCGTGTAGCGCAGCTTTACTATAAGAAACAGCTTGTGATCGACAACATAAGAAGGGAGGACTGCCTTGAAGCAAACGGAACATCCGTATTGGCACAGGCTGTATAGATGCTTGGAAGATTTTGGAACACGTTATCAGAATATACCGGATTTTTTTAAGGACAGGATCCAGCGATATGGTATCCTGTCTCTTTTTATCCTGCTTTTCGGATCATTTATGGGAACATGGATGAAAGACAAAACTTTTATTTTCTGGTCTTTCCTGCTTGGGATTATCGGGTTTATAAGAACATATCTTATTTTCCGCACCGCGGATAAAAAGACCTATGAAATCGTGGAAGGGCTGGTAACCGGGATAGACGGGAAAAATCCCTTTGCAAGATTACGGAAGATCCGGGTAAGTGATCCGGCCGGACGGCAGAGTGAACTTTTGCTGGATAAAAACGTAAAAGTTTTGGAGGGAAAACGTTACCGGTTTTATTTTGGCATAAATGAAAAGAAGCTGGTAGGAATCCGCCGGGTGGATGCAGCACTCAATAACGGGACTTTTTTGGGAAACGAAGAAATATAAGAGGAAGAGATCCATTTTATAGCAGGGAGGGGAGCACCAGGCATGGTTCGATTCCATGCTGCCCTGTTTCCGCAAAAGACTATTGCGGGAAATACAGCAAAGGAGAGAAAGATATGTCAGAAACACTACAGGGAACCGTGAAATGGTTCAGCGCACAGAAAGGATACGGTTTTATCACCGGTGAAGACGGGATTGATTATTTCGCCCACTTTTCGGAGATCCAGATGGATGGATACCGGAAATTAAGCGGTGGCCAGCCGGTCCTTTTTGAAGCAGGGACGGATGCCAACGGGCGAAGCCTTGCCAAAAATATTTCCCCGGCGGATCCAAACGCTGAGTAAGACGTTTTCATAGTGCATGTACAGATTACCTATTCCCCTCAGATACATGCATTTATGCAGACGGATGAAAAGACAGGCGGTATCATGCCGCCTGTCACAACATGTAACAGAATAATAAAGATAGCTCACACAATAACACAATATATAGTTAAAAATAATTGACAACCACAAAATGTTGTGGTAGTCTTTAAATGAAAAATAATTTAACAGTCTATAAAAGACTGTGGTTATTCTTTAGTTCCGGACATTCCGGAAGAAACACTTTGGGGCGGTCTTGCCCTTAATGAGAAAAAATGGATATGCAAAATATAAGGAAGATGCAAGAAGGAAAGAAGATTCTTTTTGTGTCTTTTTTTATTGCATAAAAAGCAGAAAGGAGGAGCACGAATGAAACTGTCAGTTAAGGAAACTGCAAAAAGAAATACCTTAAGAACATCAAAAAAAGAAAACACATTGTAAAATCAGGAGGGTCGATTATGGAGACAATTAAATGGGAAAACGCAAATGCACTGGAAATTGGAATGCTTATGGAGATGGCAGAAGACGGCTATGTATTTTGCATCGAAGATGGAAAGATACAGGCTGTTGAAGTCCGGATTTTCAGCTAGCGTGGAAAGGCGGACATTATGTATTATAAAGATGACTTTTATAAGGAGTTCCGGACAGAAAAGGAACTGTGCGAGTATCTGGAAGAGATAGACAGCCGGGCAGAATGGATCCGGATCACCAGTAAGAAATTAAAGGTGGCAGCTGCAGGAGAGGAAACCTGTACAGAGGTTCCGGGCATTTCCCTGGAAGCACTGGAAAAAGATACCTTATCTCATTCCAGGCTGGTTCTTATCCTGCCCGAGAGGATCTGTTATATAGGAAATTCAGCAATCAAATCGTTGAAAGGACGGGCCAGGATTGATGGCAAAGCCCTGGCAGATGTCGATAAGAAAACACTGGCAGAGATCTTGAATAAATGCCTGAAGGTTGCAAGAGGAAGAGCACTGATCCGTTTCTGTGAAGGAAAAATAAGGGCAGTCCTGTCCGGTGATGAAAAAGATTATGCCATCATATCCATGCCGGATATGTACATGGTTACCTCGGCATATATCCATGGAGATTATGAGAAGGCAACGTTTTTAAACGGCTATGCAGATCATTATTCTGTTACGGCGTCCTGGCAGCTGGAAGATACGAAACTTACAGATGTTTATAAGGAACTGATGCAGAATTATGGAAGAAAGACCGATAAGGACATAAAAGCAGTTGTACGGATCACTACGTCAGACGTTGGTGTGTCCGGAGCGAATATTTTTTATTCGCTGCAGGAGCCGACAAGAAATGTAATCCTTGGCAATGCCCTGAAGGTTACGCACAAAAACTGTAAAGGAATGGAAGATTTCACGGAAAACATAGAGTCGATCTTCGATTACTACCGGGAAGTCTTAAAAGGGGTCATGCGGCTGTGTGATATCTGGATCGAGCATCCGGCAAATGCCATGGCAGGGATCATGAAGCAGGCGGGATTTGGAAAAAAACTGCTTGCAGAAACCGTGGAGCAGTTTAAGGCTACTACCGGGGATGAGCCATGCAGCGCATACGAGATCTACTGCGGGATCTGTGAATCCATTACCATTGCAAGGCAGGAAAAGACGAATGAGAGAGGACTTTTAGCTCTGGAAGAAAAAATTGCCGGCTGTGTGTCAAAACGCTGGCATGAATATGATATTCCTGGCACTGTAAAATACTAACAGGATTTAAAAGAATGGAGACAGCATGGACTGTCTTTTTTTGATGGGAGGAAAACATGAAGGTTACGAATGGAAAAGATGTGGCAAGGCTGCTGGTAGATGAATACTTGAACTGCCATCCCACCGGACACAAAAAATTTATGGAGTCCATGGCAAAAGAGCAGCAGGAAATAAAAGACAATTACACTTATCTTGGGTTTGCCTGGCTAAAAGGTCTTTCAGAGGTCAGATATTACGACCTTCGAAACGAAGCATCGAAACTGATGGCCGATGATCTGTGCCTGCATGTAAAGGAACAGCCAGAAAGGGTGCGCCTGGTGTATGAAGGTGCAGAGGAAATGGAGATCAATCCTTCAGATGAAGAGCAGATGGCAAAAATGTTTACCTGCTACCTGCTTGCAGGAAGTATGGACGGATATGGGGAATTTGTGGATTATGCCCTTGATACCCACCGGACACTGCAGCAGAACCTGACACGATTTTTTGTGGAATGGTTTGCAAAAGCAGAAAAAGGCTCTGCATTTTTAAAACAGGCAAAGATGGTGTATTCCAGGTATTCCCTGCCATATATCTAAATTACGGAGGTATGTGATGGATAGAAAACTTCCGGACTGGTTAAAAGAGAGCAGGGAGGCAGAAAAACTGATCGCATGGCTGAAATCGCCGGATTGTGAAGTAAAAGAATTTTCCGGACAGCTGTTTATAAAGGCAAGATATGGAAACTGTTTCTTTTTCTTTGATTGTTTAAAGGAAAACAGAAAAACAGACCGGAACTGGTGTGCCGTGATCCACATGCCGGAGTATTCCCTTTATGAAGCAGAAGATATTTTTCTGAAACCGATCGGGATACCGGATGATTTTGGTTTTCCTGTGCGTGAGGATCTGATCCCGAAACTGGAAACACAGATAAGCCGCATTGGAAAGAAACTTATCCGGGAACAATGGGATGAACTTTTGTTAAAAGGCGGGTATGCAGCTGCACAGATGATCCCGGAGATCAGCAGGGTTTATATCCAGCTAAATGCAGACCGTTTTATTAAAAAAGGAAAGCGGCCGGAGGATCTGATCTATCAGCCGCAGTTTCATTTTGCGGATATGAAGTGGGAATTTTCTGACTGGATGTTTCTGGAATATTTAAGCAACCCACAGCGGGCAGCAGAGCTTTTCGCCCAGAAGTGGCTGCTTGAAAAACTTCCGGAGATCTCAAAAAAGAAGATCTGTATCGGATGTATCCGGGAGGAAATGGAAGAAATGTTAAAAAAGACTGGGACAGGGCCGGAGGCAAGCCTTCCGCGTTCTGCTTAGTATAAAAAATGAAAAAATCAGGAGGAAACGAATAATATGGGTAAATACAATTACATGAATCTGAACCAGAAGATGATCAGGATTAGAAAAAAGGTGCCGAAGCTGATCCGCAAACGGTACAGTGAGGACGTTACTTATGATTTTGTAAAACTGGATGATATCTATGAATGCCTGACACCGGCCCTTAATAAATACGGGGTCGATTTTGACATCTTAAGTGAAAGGCCGACACAGATGGACGAACAGGGCAATTCCGTGTTTTTAAAGGAAATGGGAGCGCTCTGGAGATATGAGGCTGACCTGGAGCTGTGCTGGACCAATGCAGACCGTCCGGGAGACAAGGTACGGAGCTTTTTGCATGTCATTGGGACCAATGAAGCACCGGATAAAGCAAAAGGTGCGGCATGGACGTATGGCCTGAAGTATTATTTCTTAAATAAATTCAACATCATGCAGGCATCTGGAATAGACGATCCGGACATGCGTGGGACGGAAAAAGAAGAAATGCCGAAGCAGGAAGCTTCCGTAAAACCGGAAAAACCGAAAAAGAAACAGGAAAAGGCAGAAAGAAAAGAAACTGCAGCAAAGCCGGAGCAAACGGAACCGGTCAGGGAAAAGAAAACGGACCGTAAAAAACTGCGTGATGGAAATGCCATATCAGAAGGTACTGTAAAAGTGGAATATGCAGTGACGGATACAGAAGAAAACCTTCCTGGACAGATGACTTTTGGAATGGAAGAAAGTGAAAGCGGACTGGAAGAATTTTCCGATGAAGAAACCAAAGCGGAAGATCCGGTTCAGACCGAGGAAATCTCCGTAGATGAGGAAATTACTGCCGAGACGGATGCAGACGGTTTCCGTGCAGTAGAAGAAACGGATGAAGTTCCATTTGATGAAGATGATGAGATTTCTTTTGATGCAGAAGAAGAAACACCAGAAGAGACTGCTGAGGAAGTGTTGGAGGATATGGCTCACGAAGAGGATGCAGAGGATGAAGTGAAATGGGCAGAAAAGGTTATCTGCAATTTTGGTGTCTATGCCGGAACCCCTCTTGGGGAAATGATGCAGGATGCCAGAGGTTACCAGACGATCAAATGGCTGGTACAGCGTTACAAAGGCCAGAATCAGGAAATACAGAAAGCTGCGAAGATTCTTTTGGATCATGAAAAGGAAATGCAAAAAGCAGCCTGAAAACAGAGAAATAGTTTGAGGTGGCTCCGGGAACGGGGCCATCTTTTATGAAAAGGAGGAAGGCATGTATGCCAGAGAATCGTTTACGATCGCAGAAGTAGCAGATCTTTTGTCAATCCGAAGACTGAGTGATTCTTACCAGGACGAATTTCCGGTGGAATGTCCTTTTTGCGGGGATTTAAGAGGAAAATGCAGTTTTTGCATCCGCAAAAATGGAGAACTGAAAAATGTTTACCATTGCTATCATTGCGGAGCATCCGGAAACATGCTGACACTGTATGCGGAACTATCCGGCATTTACGGGAGAAACCGGTATAAAGAAGCCTACCGGGAGATAAAGCAGGCACTTTCTTTTTCTGGAACGGATAAAAGACAGCAGTCCACGACACGAAATGGTTTCGCTTCTATCGTTTCTAAAAAGAAACGCATTTCCCTTACGGAAGAGGAATGGGATTACCGGGACCATGTATATAAGGAAATGCTCACTTTTCTTAAGCTTAAGGAAACACACCGGAGGAACCTTCTCCTGCGTGGGCTGACGTTAAATGAGGTCAGACAGATGGAAGAACGAGGTTTTTTAAGTACGGATGAGGAGAATTCCGTGGCCATTGCCAGAAAGCTCTTAAAAAAGGGATTTCGCCTGGATGGGGTTCCTGGATTTTTCATCAACCGGGATGGTGACTGGGAAGCTGCTTTTTATAGGAAGAATAACGGGTATCTTTGCCCGGTCCGGGATGGGAAGGAACGGATCATAGGATTCCAGATCCGGCTGGATATTCCTTTAAAAGAACGGAAGTACCTCTGGTTTACCAGCAGCGGCTTAGAAAAAGGCACATCAAGCGGCAGCCCGGCAGGAGTGTTTGGGAAAATAAAGGATGGCACGGTTTACGTAACGGAAGGGATCTTAAAGGCAGAGATCGCATGGATGTGTACAGGAAATCCTTATATCGGAGTCCCTGGAGTTTCCAATCATAAAGGACTGGAAACTGTCTTGCGAAAACTGAAAGAGCAGGGGTTAAAAAGAGTTTACGAATGTTACGACATGGATAAAATGATGGAATTGTCCTGTAAGCACGATGAAAAAAGTGCGTGCCGGCAATGTGAACATGGAATTTATCTGTATCATGGAGAATGCCCCAGAAAGCGCAGAAAGCGGGACATGATCCGAAAAGGCTGTATAAAACTATATGAGATCTGTGAGGAACTGAATGTATCCTGCAAAAGAGTCACCTGGGATACCGATGCATCCGGTACCTGGATGAAACACTACAAAGGCGTGGATGACTGGATCCTTCAAAAAGAGGAAAAAGGAAACAGAAAGACGGCATAAAATGGTTTGGTCAGATAAAAGGGAAACTGGGATTTTTTTCAGTTTCCTTTTTATCTGGCTGAAAAAGCCGGAAGAAAGGAGAAAGCGATGCAGATAAGAGACGGACCAAAAGAAAACTGCAGGGAAAAAAGCGATCATGAAAGGAGAACGTGCACTTGGAAAAAAACTGGAAGAAAAGATGGATGGCGGGTGCGATGGCTTTTGCTCTGTGCTGCACTACGCTCTTGCAGACGGGAGCTTCTGCAGTATCCGCCGCTGAGGTGGGAGGCGTTTCCGCACAGAGCGAGACGCAGATCGAGGTACAGACAGAAACACAGACAGAAACGCAGACGGAGAAAAGCGAGGAGGAACTGATCGAGGAAACCGTTGCTGATCCGGAACTTGCGCTTATGGTTACCGAAGGGGA
Organism: Blautia sp. HA9023; assembly: GCF_056504095.1. Taxonomy (NCBI): domain Bacteria; kingdom Bacillati; phylum Bacillota; class Clostridia; order Lachnospirales; family Lachnospiraceae; genus Blautia; species Blautia sp. HA9023. Next base: position 26,561 of record NZ_JBWLUR010000004.1, read on the forward strand.
AGCCTTTGATATCCAGAATGATTTTACAGGACTGAAACTCTCTGACGGAGACCATGTGGAACTGAAAAAAGCAGCAATGGAAGACGGGACTGTATTTGATTATAACCATGCGGGGACCTATAAATGCGTATATCTTGTTACGCCCGCATCGGGAGAAGCCTATCTGGTTGCCAGAAACATTACGGTGACACCAAGGGAAGCAGAAACAGACGGATCCAATGGCGGCCAGGAACAGGAAACCGGCGATGACGAACCGGAGGCAGACCCCGTCCTCCCGACCATAAGCCCGGAAGATGCCCCGGAAACTCTGGAAGAGCCGGAAGAAACGGAGGAGCCAGAAGAAGAGGAAGCAGAAGGATTTTCCGATGAGGAAACAGAGGATGGAAGCCATCAGGTTGACATCGTACAGGGAAATGAATTCAATATTGAACTGGACCACGAGGACGGACGTTACCAGACGGGGGAGACGGTCAACTTTTCCGGTGATATCCCGCAGGGAAGCCTGATCGCAGTGGGAACAAGTCTTGTCGAAGCAAACCAGACAGAGAATACCGAAGATCTTCTGTATGCAGAAGTAAGCTACGATGAGGGAACAAATTCCTTCAGCTTTGAGATGCCGGAAGATGATGTTGCATTAAGTGTGCTATATGACCAGGCTGAGGGCGGTATTAGTACCGTGGCAGCTTCCGATGGAGACTTGTGGGATGATTCAACAGACATTGAAGCTAATACCTATTACTACTATTCAGATGGAAAACTGCATCCTTTTGATTCTGTTATGGGACAGGGCGGAAATGATTCCTATAAGTATATCCGTTACAAAGCAGGCGGAAAGACTTATACCGTCTATGCATACTGCATGCAGCACAGTAAACAGTCCCCGCCAAGTGGAACGACTTATAAAAATATGGTCGAACTGGATGAAGGCGGCGATGACCGTTATTTAAGGAAGGCCATGTTTTACGGATATGGCGGTCCCGGATGGGGCGGCACATTCAACGGCTATAATATCAAATCCATCATGGAAAAATACGGCTGTTCCTCCGAGACCCGTGCAATGCAGCATTATCTGGTCGATTATTTATATGACGGGGAATCCGGATTTGGCGGCTCCCTTTCGACAACTGCCAAAAACATGTTAAAAGAGATCAAGGCAGCCCTTGCAAAGATGCCGGATCCAACGACCATGGAACTGACACCAGGGCTCAGTGCTTCTGCAAATGGAAACCAGAGCCCGACATTTACATGGAAGGCAAATGCAGCTTTTGTGATCACGATCCATCTGGAAAACGGGGTCTCCCTTGTAAATGAGACGACAGGGAAAACCGGGACCGGAAATGTGAGCGTAAAGGGCGGTGAAAAATTCCATCTGGAAGCAACCACCCAGAATATTGGAAGCCTGAAAGGAAAATATGCGATCACATCCAACTATCCGCTTAATTTCCATGCCATGCTCTTAAAGCTGGCGAACAGCCAGGATATCGGATTTGGATATTATACCGATACACTGGAGCTGAACCTGGAGGTAGACTGGCCGGATGAAGCAACGGTCAAGATCATCAAAAAAGATAAGGGAAGCAACGCGCTCCTTGCAGGTGCCGTTTACGGCATCTATGCAGATGAAGCCTGCACGAAACTTATCAAAAAAATGCCGGCAACAAATGCAAAAGGGGAATCCGAAGTAAAGATCACCAAAACACAGGATACCGTTTACCTTCGTGAGATCTCAGGCCCGTCCGGATACGTGCTGGATACGAAAGCCTATGGGGTAAAACTGGTCGTAGGGAAGACCGCTTCCAAGAACTTAACGGATAAAGAGCAAAAAGGTGCACTCACCATTTATAAAGAAGGAGAAGTGCTCACCGGAGCTGCCGTCACGGAAAATGGTGTGACATTTACCTACGAAAAACGGAAATTGAAAGGAGCCGTTTACAGTGTTTATGCAGGTGCAGATATCAAGGCGGCAGATGGCACCCTCATCTATAAAAAAGGTGCGCTTGTCAAGGATAATCTGGTTACCGGAGATGACGGAAGCGTTACGTTAAAGGATCTCTATCTTGGCACCTACACAGTAACCGAGACGAAGGCTCCGGATAATTATGTATGTAAAGGAGAGTCCAAGACGGTTGAACTTGTGTATGCAGGCCAGACCGTAGAAGTGCAGACCGGCAGTGCCACCTTTTTAAATGAACGCCAGAAGGCAGCAGTCCGTGTGGAAAAACAGGACGAAGAGACAAAAAATCCGCTTTCCGGAGGTATCTACGGGCTGTATGCAGCAGAAGATATCAAAGTTGACGGTAAGACCGTTGTTCCCAAAGGAACCCTGATCGAAAAAGCAACGACCGGAGCCGATGGAAAAGCTTCTTATAAAGCGGAACTTCCGATCAATTATAGCTACAGCATCCGGGAGATCCAGGCACCGGAACTTTACCTTAGAAACAGTGAGGATACTTACACCTTCACTTTTAAGTTTACCAATGATAAGGAAGAAAAAGTAAACTTTAGCCATACCTTTACAAATAAGCGTGTAAATGCAACGATCGACCTGGTAAAAGAAGACAGCGAGACAGGAAACAGCGCACAGGGAGATGCAGTATTTGAAGGAGCCATTTACGGGCTCTATGCAAGGGAAGACATTAATCATCCGGATGGCAGGAGCGGAGTCCTTTATAAAAAGGACGAGCAGGTAGCTACCCTGACGACCGATAAAACGGGAAAAGCAAGCGTAAGCAACCTGTATCTTGGAAAGTATTATTTGAAGGAGATCACGCCTCCAGTAGGTTATCTTCTGGACGAAGAGGAGCATGATGTAAACTGCGACTACGAAGGAGACCAGGTAGAGACGGTAAAACGAAATACCGTTTCCAAAGAAGACGTGATCAAACAGCCATTCCAGTTGATCAAAGCAGCGGATAATGATAAGACCGATGCGGATCTTTTAAAAGGTGCCGGATTCTCTGCTTATCTGATCAGCAGCCTGACTGTAAAAGACGATGGAAGCTATGACTTTACAAATGCGACCCCGATCGTTCTTACGGAAGACGGAAAAACAGAAATGTTTACCGATGAACGCGGCTATGCGTGCAGCATCCCGATCCCTTATGGACGCTACATTGTCCGTGAGACCACAACACCGCATAATTTCATGCCGGTAGATGATTTTACCGTAACCGTAACCGAGAACAGCAGCACACCGCAGGTATGGAGAGTCCTTTTGGACGATGAGTTCAAAGCAAAGCTTAAGATCGTGAAACAGGATGATGAGACCAAACAGCCGGTCCTCCTTGCCAATACAGAATTCAAAGTGTACGACCTGGATGCGAAAAAGTATGTGGAACAGGTAACGACCTATCCAAATACGGTTGTCCATAAATCCTATTTTACGGACGAAAATGGTTACCTGATCCTTCCGGAATCCTTAAAATGCGGAAATTACAGGATCGAGGAAGTGAGCGCGCCGGATGGCTACACTCAGAATACCCAGTATGTGGAGATTAAAGTTGACAAGAATACAGCTTATCAGATGGATTCTGTCAGCGGGGATGCCATCATTACCGTGACCTATGAAAACCATCCGGTCAAAGGTAAACTGGTGATCCATAAATCCGGTGAAACCTTAAAATCCTTTAAAAAGGATTTTGTATACGAAGAAACTTCCCTGGAAGGGGCAGAATTTGAAATCTACGCAGCAGAAGATATTTTCACACCGGATCATCAGGTGGACGAGCAGGGAAACCGTCACGTGATCTATGCAAAGGATACCCTGGTAAAAACAGTGACCACTAATAAAAATGGGGAAGCTGTGATCAAAGACCTTCCGCTTGGAAAATACCGTGTGAAAGAAACAAAAGCACCGGCCGGATTTGTCTTAAATCCAGACAGTCAGGAAGTATCCTTTATCTATAAGGATCAGAACACACCGGAGATCGAAGAAAAACTGGAATTTTCCAATGAACGCCAGAAAGTAGAGCTGAGTGTGGAAAAACAGGATGCCGAGACCGGAAAGGCTTTAAAAGGTGCAACCTTTGGATTATACAATAAAGAAGCAATTTCTTCCGGCGACAAGGTGATCGTAAAAGCAGATACACTGCTTCAGGAGATCACAAGCAACGAAAAAGGTAAGGCAGCGTTTACGCTGGATCTTCCGCTTGACAGATACTATGTGAAAGAACTGCAGGCGCCGGCGGGTTATGTATCTTCCGATGAGATCCTGGAATTTGATGCCACATACCAGGGCCAGGACGTAAAAACGATCAAATTAAAATCCGTGAAGAAAAACCAGCCGACAACGGTAGAAGTGACAAAAGCAGACATCACGACTGGAACAGAACTTGACGGGGCCTCCATGAGTGTACTGGATAAGGATGGCAACGTGATCGATTCCTGGACATCCGTAAAAGATTCCCCACATGTGATCAAGAGACTTCAGGTTGGAAAAACATACATTCTGCGTGAGGAGCTTGCACCATACGGTTACTTACGTGCAACAGACGTAGAGTTCACGATCTCTGATACTGCAGAAGTACAGAAAGTCAAAATGGAAGATGAAGTCCCGGTAGCAAGACTTCTGGTAAACAAGAAAGGGGAATTCTTAGACAGTGTATCCCTTCTTGACAATGCAAAAGGCATGATCGAGCACCTGTTCAACTATGTGACCGGAAACCTGACCGATGTAACCTTCAATGTTTACGCGGCAGAAGCCATCCGTGCAGCAGACGGGGTAAGTGCAGATTATTATGCGGCAGATGAACTGGTCGGCTCCATTACAACAGATGGAAATGGCATCGCACAGATGGATAACCTTCCGCTTGGACGTTATTACATCGTGGAAAAAGAGACTGCACATGGTTACGTTCTGGATAATGAACGAAGATATGTGGATCTTACATACCGTGACCAGGATACACCTCTGGTTACTTATAGTGCCGACTGGCAGAATGCACGCCAGAGGGTACAGGTGGAAGTCCTGAAAAAAGAAAAGGACAGTGACAAAGTACTTTCCGGGGCGATCTTTGGCCTCTATGCAGCAGACGACATCGTATCTTCAAAAGGAAAAGTACTCCTTGCGAAAGACACCCTGATCGAACTGAAGACCACAGATGAGGATGGAAAGATCCAGTTTGTTGCAGACCTTCCGGTTGACAGCAGGTATTACATTAAGGAACTTGCCGCCCCGGATGGCTATGTGACAGACCAGGAACCGCAGGAATTCACTTTTGAGTACCAGGGCAGTGGAACCAGTGTTGCAGAGTATGCGTTCACCTTTGAAGATGAACAGACTACGGTAGAACTTTCCAAAGCAGACCTGACGGACAAAAAAGAACTTCCGGGAGCATCCTTAAAGGTAACAGATGAGGATGGAAATACGGTGGATGAATGGGTATCCAAAGAGGAAGCACATATCATCAAGGGTCTTATCGCAGGAAAGAAATACAAGATGACAGAAACAAAGCCGGCAGATGGTTATGTGACTGCGGAAAGTATTGAATTTACCGTCGAAAACACAAAAGAAGTACAGAAACACCAGATGCTTGATGATGTGACCAAAGTGGAAATCAGCAAGAAAGACATTACGGATTCCAGTGAGGTACCGGGAGCAAAACTGTTCATCCTGGATAAAGATGGAAAGAAAGTTGAAAGCTGGACGTCCACAGATAAACCGCATATGATCGAAAAACTTCCGGTAGGCGAATATACCCTTCGTGAAGAGCAAGCCCCGGATGGATACCTCATTGCGGAAGATGTGAAATTTACGGTAAAAGATACTGGAAAAGTCCAGAAAGTCAAAATGAAGGATGCACATCCGTATGGAAAACTGGTCATCAAAAAGACCGATTCCACCAGTAAGGCAGCCCTTTCAGGAGCAGAATTTGAACTGCGTGAAAAGGAGAGCGGAAAAGTCGTAGAAAAACTGGTAACGGATAAGACCGGAACAGCGACAAGCGGCAAGATTCCGATTGCTACTTATAAAAATGGAAAAGTAGAGAAAACCGTGGAATATATCCTGGTAGAGACCAAAGCACCAAATGGTTATGAATTAAGCAGCAAAAAAGAAGAGATCCGCTTTGAATACAAAGACGGAAAAACCAAGGTGATCGAGATCGTAAAAGAGATCAAAAATACCAAATCCCCTTCCGGCAGCACACCGACAGGAAACAGCCCGAAAACAGGGGACAGCACCAACATCTGGCTTCCGATCCTTCTGGCAGTCCTTTCTGCCTGCGGCATTGGCGGCGTGATCTGGTATAAGAAGAAAAAAGGAAATTAATACGGTTCTGGGCTGCTCGATTTACGGGCAGCCCTTTTTCCAGGAAGAATAATCGGAGGTTTGTATGAGACACATAAAAGAAATCATGATCGTGGCAGTCTGCCTGATGGTACTCAGCTTTTGCGTATGTACCGGTTTTGGCATTTACTTTATGTACCGGGAAGGTGTGCAGGAATATGAAGACCTGCGTACATACGTCAAGGAAACGGATGAGGATGACCATACCAAAGGAACAGATGGAAACGATGGAAAACAGACCGTGGTTGATTTTAAGGCATTAAAAAAGATCAATCCGGATATCGTTGCATGGATCCGAATCCCGGATACCAGCATTGATTATCCAGTAGTACAGGGAAACGATGACTCCTACTATCTGACGCACACTTTTAAGAAGACAGAACATGTGGCAGGAGCCATTTTCCTGGATTCCGATAACAATGCCGATTTTTCTGATGACAAAAACATCATTTATGGCCACAATATGAAAGATGGCAGCATGTTCCGCGGACTTCGAAATTTCCTTGACGATGAATTTTTAAAAGAACACCGTATCCTCTATCTGTATCTTCCGGATGAAGGAGTATGGATCTTTGTGATCGTAAAATGCGAGTATACACCGGCAGATGGAGATGCTTTCTTACTTGGAACGCAGGAGGAAGTTCCAACGCTTCTGCTTTCTACCTGTGGAACAGATGCCTCCAAACGTCTGGTCATATGGTGTGAAAGGCAGGAAGAGAAAGGTGGGCAGATAGGATATTCTGACGAGGAAGCAGAAGTACAGGAAGCCGGGGATGATCTTGCTTTCTTAGATGGGGAGTTTGTGGAAAACGAAACCCATGATTTTATTTAAAAGTTTGCAGAAATTTAATGGATAATTTCTAAAAAATATAACATTTTATTTTTCAGGTCTTTCTGGATGGACAGGAACAATCATGGTCTATCCGGAAAGGCCTTTTTTTATTGCAGGAATGGCGTAAAATGGCACTTTGATGGAAATATGATTGTAGAAAAAGGAAGAAAGAAAAGTGATGTTAGTTGCGACTACTTTAAAAATTGAGAAGAAAAATGTCGATTTTTCTCGAATTTTGTTTATAAAAACATATGACGTTTTCTGCTATTTCAAGACAAAATGATTGACAAAATATGGAAAAAAAGTTATGCTATAAAAAAGGTAATATTGTAGAGATTTTATATATGAGTGGTTCGACAAAGACTCATATATAGGAAGTTCGGTGAAAATCCGACACAGGAACGCTACTGTGATGAGCAAAAGCTACAAGTCAGGTCTATCCCTACAATATTGTGCATCAACCCTCGGTTTCAGGGCGGCACGGGTATTTTGTGACTGGGTCGTGCCATGCGTAGGGTGCGGCTTATTTTTTTACAAGAAAAACCGCACGTTACCATCACATCTCAGAGCACCAGGATATTCCCAATACGGGAGAGGAGGAGAAAGGCAGGTCCAGACTCGTGATCTGTACGGGACAGAAACCGCTGTCCTAAGGAGAAACTACGAAAAATGAGCATCTGAAAAGAAAAGGAGAGAAAAAGGTATGAGCAAAAAATTCAAAAGATTATCAGCAGTCATTTTAGCAGTTGTTATGATGCTTGGTTCAACTGTAATGGCTTCCGCAGCAACAATGCACATTTACATCAGAGAATGGGAACAGGGAACAAGCAGTAATACTTATTTAGGAACTCCGAAACCGATTTCTGGAATTACCAATCCTGTAGTTACTGTAACTGGCGTGGATCCAAATGGTACTTATAAAGATGCTCTTGATTTAGCAGATACTAAAAATCAGCTTAGTGTCACTTGGAATGAAAAAGCTAATGAGTATTTAACAGCACTTGAAGTTCCAGGATATGCTAATGCAAACGACGGAAAAAATATTAACCCGACATATGATGAAAAGGGTAATATGATTCATGCTACATGGCAGGGAAGTTCTTGGATGTGGTATCCGGGAAATGATGTTACTTTGGAAGACACTTCTTCTTATCCGCAGACAACATTAGGTGGAACAAAGGTACCATCAGCCAATGAATTTTCTATCGTATTGAGCTATGATACTACTCACTTTGATTGGTAAGTAGTAGAGCGTTGGAGGAATTGTGATGAAAAAAAAATATCTTGCCTATTGCCTTGCTTTATCCATGGTTTTAAGTACTTCGGCTCCAGTATTGGCGTCAGAACAGGTAGATGTTGTTGCTGAAAGCGTAGAAGAACCAGATGTGACGGTTGATTCAGAAATTGAGACAATTGAACCAGAAGATGATGTTGCTGTGTTTGAGAACAACTCTATTCTTACTGAATCTGAACAGGAAAGTGTAGAAAATAGTGCAATAGATTCTTTTGATGATGGTAGTGATAGCACTGACTTTGCAAGTGAAGAAGACGGTTGGATACAGTCAGAAGAGGTTACGGGACTTTCTTTTAAGTATGATAGCAGTAACCAGACATTTTATATGAAAAGTTCTATTCCGGTAGCGTTACCAGATAATACACAATCAGGTTGGACAAGTGAATGGCGAAATAAATACGGAACAGAGCTTAATAATGCTAAGACTGTAGTAATTGAAGGTGAAATCACTCAGATTGGAAAATTTAATTTTGATAATGGCCGACCAGGAGCTTATGATAATCTGGAGAAAGTAGTACTCTCACCAAATGTTACTAAAATTTCGACAGCTGCATTTAGTGATATAGATGCGTTGAAGAGCATTAATTTGAATAATGTCCAAATAATTGAAAACGCTGCATTTGCAGATTCTGGCGTGGAAAGTGTTACATTTGAAAACGAAGAATTGGAAATTGGAGAATATGCTTTTCAAAATTGTACAGCATTAACTACAGTAACAGCGAAAAAAATTCAAGATTTGGGAAGCAATGCATTTAATGGATGTACATCATTAAAAACATTTAATTGTGAAAGCAATATTGATAAAATTCCAAAAGAATGTTTCAAAGGAACGGCACTTACTGCATTTGATTTTAAAAATGTAACAAGTGTTGGAAGGAATGCCTTTAATAAATCAAGCTTGAAATCAGCTTGTTATGCTGGAACAAAAGAACAATGGGATTCTATGATTCCGGCTGCAAGTTGGTCCGGATCGACAATTCCAGCGGGAACTATTGTTCATTGCAAAGCAGATGCTATAGAATCAAAAGATGCAACTTGCACAGAAAACGGCTGGAAAGAAGTTGGTGTCTGCGAAGTATGCGGAGAACACTATTCTTATCCGACAGAGGAAAATGCGATTCCTGCTACTGGTCATACATGGTCCGAGGATTATGTAGTAGATAAAGCAGCAACCTGCACAGAAGCTGGTGAAAAGAGCAAACACTGTACAGCCTGTGATGCCAAAGAAGATGTACAGGAGATTCCGGCACTTGGACATGATTTTGTTTCCAAAGTAACCAAGAAAGCAACCTGTACAGCAGATGGTACTCTTACTTATACCTGCAGCAGATGCAACGAAACAAAGACCGAAACTATTAAAGCGACAGGCCATAAGTGGAGCAACTGGAAAAGAACAACAGCAGCTACAGTATTTAAACCAGAAGTTCAGACCAGAAAATGCTCTACATGCAATAAGAGCGAGGCAAGAAATGTTGGCAAAAAGCTTGCACCGAAAGCAACTCTTAATGCCTCTACTGTAACCTTAAAAGTAAAACAGTCTACTTCCAGACTTAAAGTTACCGGACTTGCAAAAGGCGATTCTGTGAAATCTTGGAAATCTTCCAATCGTAAGATCTTCACAGTAAGCGGCAAGTCTAACGGAACCTGCAAGATTACTGGTAAAAAGAGTGGAACTGCGAAACTGCAGATTACCCTTGCCAGTGGACTGAAGAAGACAGTTAAGGTAAAAGTTCAGACAGCAGCAGTAAAAACCTCAAAAATTACAGTATCCAAAAATGTAACTGTTCGGAAAGGAAAGAGAGTGACACTGAAGCCAGTCGTAACTCCATTCACATCCAGTCAGAAAGTTACTTATACAAGTTCCAACAAAAAGATTGCAACCGTTTCTTCCAAGGGCGTTGTAACCGGAAAGAAAAAAGGTACTGTAAAAATAACAGTAAAATCCGGATCTAAATCCGTTAAAGTGACTGTCAAGGTAAAATAATTAAGAGTTGAAGAGCTCTTCTTCCGTGAGGAAGAGGAGCTTTTTTTAAAGGAGGGACAAAATGAAAAAAACAAAATTGTGGAAAAGGATTGCCGGATGGCTGCTGGTATTTTTGTTAGCACTACAGCTTCCGGTAAATGCATTTGCAGAAGACTGGAATGCTAATGAGGCGTATACATCCGAAGAAACAGATTTGGCCAGTCAGGATATTCTGGAAGAAGATATTTCTGCAGATGAGCAGGTGGATTCGGAAGAAGGGACACTATCCGATGATCAGGTTGATCTTACGGAAGAAGATACGGATGATATTCAGATTGCTGAGGATGGAGATTCCGAGTTTGATCTGGAGATGGAGGAGCCGGTTACAGGTGAAAGTGAATTTACAGATGGGAGTGCCGCTCTTTTCAGTGATGGAACAGACCAGTCTGAAGGAGAAACAGGAGAATCAAAAGAAATACAGGTAACTGTCAGTGTCAGTAAAGATGGAGAGTTTCTTGATGACAAAGATGGAAAACCTATGGCAGGACGTGTAATAACGTTAAGCGGACAATCTAGCTATACTATGGATGATGCTCTGAGGGTAGCTCATGACTTGTATTATCCAGGAGGAGCAGAGGCTGGTTATGATTACCACGCGGATGACGCAGGTATATTTGATGGCGTGATTTACCGGTTATGGGGATATGACAAAAAGAATGTACCATATATTAAGTCTTCGTTAAATCGTAACAGTGCCAATTATGGTTCTGCGCTTGGAAGAACTGTAGAAAATGGTGACGAGATGCATTTTTTCATACAGCAGAAAAAGGACCAGGATAAACTTGCATTTTTTACAGAAGAAGAACAGACCGTTACAGAAGGACAGCCGATCGTTCTCAGACTCAGACAGGAAGATGATGCCGGACGTGCATATTCAAACTGCGAGGGAGCGTCTATCTATATAGATGGAAAAAAGCAGGAAAACATTATAACAGATGCAGAGGGAAAAGTAACACTTCCAGTGCTGGAAGCAAGAGAAACTCCCTACTTTATTACAGCAGAAAAACAAATCAATAATAATGGGACAGAGAGTACTGCGATTTCAGCAGCATATGCAAACATAACCGTTGTTCCGGGTGGAGTTGATAAAGGCGATTATATCAGCAGTGTGAGACTCTGCATTAAAAACAGTGAAACTGAAGTAAAAGAGGAATCAGTCAACGCTTTTGATGGGACGCAAGCATTTAACTTTCCAATAGGATTCAGTCATGGCGAGTTTTATGTAAATGTAAGTACAATGGAAAGCATTCCAGAGGGTTGTACTTTATATGCAGTTTACACCAGTCCATTGGATGATACAGTAAAAAGAGTGAAATTGTCACAGGATTCCTCAACTCTATTAAAAAATACGAGTGTGAAATATTCTTCAAAAGCAATTCTTTCTATTGGCTTTGAAGTAAGAAAGAATGGAAATATTTTACAGTCAATTGAAGTTCCAATACATTATAAAGCACGTTTAAATAAGCTGACAGTCAGTGATTCCTGGGGACATGAATTTCCTACAGGTTTGCAGGATACTACAGAAAGTCAAAACCTCGAGGTGACTGTACCGAAAAATACGGAATATATTGACATTGCCGGAAGTGACAATGACTGCTATGGCTCAATTGCGGAACATCCGGAATTGATTGCGATGGATGGTGTTGAACTTATTAAACGACCACTTGGTGGGGCTTTGCGGTTCACGCCTGATTGGAATAGTCATTCGGAGTATACAGCTGTCATAATATTAAAAAAAGATGATGCAAAGTATGTTTCAGAAGATACAGTATATACGCTTACCATAAAGTCGGGGGAAATTGACTATACTCCAATACTTACTGATAACAGGGAGCCAAATGGAGTAGGGATTATGCAAGGCGAGAAAGCTGAGCCGTTTATAGTGCAAGCTTCTGTTTTACAGGAAAATGAAGGAAAACTTTCTTATCAATGGTATGTAAGTTCAAGTGCAAGTTCGGATATTAAAGATTATGATAAAATAGAGAATGCAGTTGAAAATTCATACACAATAAATACAACTCAGCCACAGTATTATAGATACTATAGATGCCTTGTTTCTTATGAAATAAATACACATCTTTATACTGCGACAAGTAACGTTTTTTCAGCAAGAGTATACCCACATGTAGCAGATAAGCCTGTAATACTCCAACAGCCTAAAGACACAACCTATGTCAAGGGAATCCCTATTACAGAAAAATTGGAAATAGTTGTACAAAAATCTAACGATTTTCGCGTTAAAACAGAGTATCAGTGGTATCAAAATAGAGTAAATTCAACGCAAGATGGAATATTAATATCTGGAGCGACTGAAAATACATATAGTCCAGAAATAAAAGAAACAGGAATAACTTACTATTACTGTAAAGTAAAAACAAATATTCTAGCATATATAAATGGTGATGGTGTAAAGATATCGAGTGAAGAGATCTGTTCGGATATTGCCTGTGTCACCGTCACAGAAGCTCCTCTCCCATGGGAGGGAAACGGAAGTGAAAGCTCTCCATATCTCCTTAAGACAGCTTCAGATGTAGAAGCACTGCGGGACAAAGTAAATACAGAGGGATTTTCCTTTGAAAATACATACTTCCAGCTTACGGAAGACATCACCCTGCCAACTGGATGGAAGCCTATCGGTGTGACTAAGGATGGAAGGAAAGACCTGAAAAATGGCGAGAACCTTAATGCATTCAGCGGTATTTTTGATGGAAATAACCATACCGTAATAGTACCGGAGGGCGGGCTGCCTCTCTTTGGTTATGTCCGTAATACAAGGATCCGTAACCTGAACATCTATGGAAAGAAGATTGCCGGTTATGGCCTTGTCAATAACTTTGAAGGTGTGGGACTTTCCGGAATGGCAGTTGAGATCGACAATGTTACCCTGAAAAGTGGTTCCAGTACCCTGAAATCCGGCCTTCTGGGTGCGAATAAGACGATGAGCCCTTATGCCGGATGTTCTTCAGCCTTTGAGGCAACGGTACGGAACTGTACGATTGAGAAAGATGTTGTCATCGGATATGACAGAAATGAGAATGAGATCGGGGCCATTGCCGGACGTATGCAGGGTACCGTAGAAGACTGTGTAAGTTATGCGATCGTTTACGGAACCAGTTATGTAGGCGGTATTATCGGAACCAGGGACAATGCCATGGGCAACTGCTCTGTGATCGGCTGTAAATTTTATGGCACCGTAGAGGCTTCTGGTGAAGTGGCTGGTGGTATTGTGGGCGGCGGTTATGACAATTCCACAGCCCCGAACGGATGCAAGATAACTATCAACAGCTGCAGTTCAGAGGGAAGCATCACCGGTTCTGACAAGGTCGGAGGAATCCTTGGTGGAGACCTCTATGTGGCACAGACCTGGAACAACTGCACTTATACCTTTAAAAACAATTCCTTTACAGGAAAGGTACAGGCAACAAAGGCAGACGCAGCATATGTAGGAGGTATCATTGGTTTTTATGACAGCCTGAACCGGATCGATGACATCACCAACAATTATTATGCAAAAGACTGCGGGGCAGATAAAGGAATCGGTTTTGTAAGATACATTGATACCAACTGTCTGACCCATGAGACGGCAAGCGGAGCCACTTATGTCAATACAGAAAAAGAAACCACCAGCTGCCCGAAGGTGGAAGGCTGCGGATGGCAGACCGGATATAACCGGACGGATGATCCACTGGGGGCAGACCAGGAAAAACTGGTCTCTACAGAAGGCCTGCGTGTTTATGTGGATTCCCTGGAGCTGACTGGTGATTACCGGACAGAGTTTTACCTTGGGGAGGACCTGGATCTCAGTGGAATGAAAGTGGTTGCTGTGATCAGTGACGGAACCAGACAGGAGCTTTCGCTGACAGATCTTACCATAGAGGGATATAACAAGGATAAACGTGGGGAACAGAAACTGAAAATTTCCTATAAGGAAGCATTCGTGGAACTGACCGTTAAGGTATTGAAAAAAGATGCCGGTACGATCACGGTAAGCTTTACGCTTCTCGGAGACTCTGTTCATGGCAGTGCAAAGGAGGATCAGGAACACACCCTGCGAAAAGGAAATCTGGATACCTGGATCGCAGCAAAAGATTACACGATCGATGGAAATGCCAACGTCCTGGAACTCTTAAAAGAAGTGCTGTCCAAAAATGGAATGAGCTGTCGTACATTGAGGGATGAGACCTACATTGCCGGAATCACGAAGGATGGTCAGGAGCTTGCAGAATTTTCCAACGGACAGAACTCCGGCTGGATGTATACTTTAAATGGAATCCACCCAGATCTTGGAGTAAAAGAGCAGTACCTGGAAGACGGGGATGAGATCGTATTCCATTATACCGATGATTATACCCTGGAACATGACCATGTATGGGACAGCAAATGGAATTTTGATAAGGATGCCCACTGGCATGAGTGTGTTGCCATGTATGGAAAATGTGACATCACGGATAACACGAAAAAGGGTGGTTACCAGAAGCATTCCTATGGAAAAGGAAAGCAGATCAAGGCTGCTACTTATAAGACAACCGGACTGATGAGATATACCTGCCAGGTCTGCGGATACGAAAAGACGGAAACGATTCCTGTAATTGCACATACGCATAAATACACCTGGAAAACTACGGCAAAAGCTACGGTATTCCGTCCGGCGAAGCAGGAAGGAACCTGTTCCCTCTGCGGTAAAAAACAGACACGGAATTATGGAAGCAAATTAAAGGCAACTATAAAACTGAACGTATCCTCCATTAACCTGCGGCGGAAACAGGCCACCACAAAGGTGAAGGTTTCCATGGCATATGGAGATTCCATAAAGTCCTGGGCTTCCAGCAACAAAAAGATCGTGACCGTTGATAAGAACGGAAAGATCAAGGCCGGAACCAAAACAGGAACGGCAAAGATCACCGTTACTTTAAAGAGTGGAAAGAAAGCGACTCTGAAAGTAAAAGTCCAGACTGCAAAGGTAAAGACTACGAAGATCAGCGGCCTCAAGAAAAAACTGACCATCAAGAAAGGAAAGAGTGTTACTTTAAAACCAGTGGTCAGCCCGATCACTTCCCAGGAGAAAGTGACCTACCGTTCTTCCAACAAGAAGATTGCAACAGTCAGCTCGAAGGGCGTGGTTAAAGGCCGGAGAAAAGGAACCGTTACCATCACAGTTAAATCTGGAAAGGTGACAAAAAAGATAAAAATTACAGTTAAGTAAACAGAGTAAGGGTGTAAAAGGTATCAAAAATCAAATAGTGTTTTTGGTACCTTTTCATCCGATAGAGGATAATTATGAAGCAACTGAAAAAAATATATTGGAAACGGATCGGGGTAATAGGAATCATCTGTTTTATGCTTTTGTGGAGCTGTCTCCTTACGGGCTGTGGAATCGGGAAAGGGGATTCCGGAAAGCCTGCTGCCTGTACCATTTCGATAGACTGCCAGACGATCCTTGACAATATCGGTGATTTAAAAGAAACCAAAAAAGAATTTGTTCCGGAGAATGGCTGGATACTTCCGGAAATGGAAGTTAAATTTACTACGGGCGATACCGTATTTGACATCTTAAAAAAAATCTGCGGGGAAAAGAACATCCAGCTCTCTTCCAAATACACCCCGTTATATAAAAGCTATTACGTGGAAGGCATCAATCAGCTTTATGAATTTGACTGCGGAAAAAATTCTGGCTGGATGTACAGTGTAAATGGAGAGTTCCCGAATTATGGGGCTTCCAGTTATAAGCCCAAAGATGGGGATAAGATTGAATGGAAGTATACCTGCAATCTTGGAAGTGATGTTGGAAACCCATACAAAGATAAGAAGTAAAGAAATTGTGAAAAATAGTTAAACTGGTATGAGATAAAGACCAGAAACATTGGCGAACATTGACAGAAATAAGGCGTATCGTTATAATTAGAATAACAAAAAAATCGAGCGTGGTTCGGCTGATGGCAGCCGATTTAAGGAAATCCGGTGCGATTCCGGAGCTGCTTTTCCCTGTGTGAAATGTATCGACTGAAAAACGTCTTATGAAAGCATTTTGAGCCAGTATATCCAACACGTCAGGTAAAGAATACAAACATGTAAAAGATATACAGTTTGTATGAGCCGAACGTTGGAAAGGAGATCATATGCGCTCACAGAATGATAAAGCAACATGGAGTATACTGCGATTTAATCATCGTACATTTACGGCACAGCTTGCCAGTATGCAAAGAAACAAACAGGTAGCAGCAATTCCTGAAAAATATATTTATATTGATGATTGCTGTTATAAGGGCAACGGGAAAATAAAAGAGATAATCCTGCCATCCGGCTGCAGAATCATAGGAAAGGAAGCTTTTGCAAGCTGCCAGCTCCGTAAGCCCGTTGTATTCCCACAGACCGTTAAAGAAATCAAAGAGAGTGCTTTTTCGGAAAATCATTCTCTCAGAGAAGTAACATTTCCGGCATCTTTGGAAATTTTGGGAGATTATAGTTATAAAGGATGCACAACCCTTAAAAAGGTAGCATTTGAAACCAGTTCAGAATGCCGCAGGATTCCGGAGTGCTGTTTCCATTCCTGCACGCAGTTAAGTAAAGTGGTATTCCCGGAGCATTTAAAGAGTATAGGAAGAAGAGCTTTTTACCGCTGTAAGGAATTAAAGGAGATCACGCTGCCGGATACACTGGAAGAAATTGGTTTGGAAGCCTTTTACTTCTGTTGCTTTGAAACCATAGTCTTACCAAAAGAAATTAAAAAATTAGATCAGAGGGCCTTTTTCGGATGTAAGAAATTGAAAGAGGTATATATTCCGGAAAATATCATGTATCTTGGAGAGGAAGTCTTTCATGGATGCAATCGGCTGGAATATCTGGAGATACATCATGATCCTGAGCATATTGGCTCAAAAATCGTGAACAAAAACTGCACGATACGTTGCAAAAAGGGAAGCAAAGTGGATTTGTACTGTGAAGAGCAGGGATTAAAGAGGGAGTACATTTAAACGTGTTATCAACAAATAAGACCGAGAAAAGAAACAGACAGCCTGCGGATCAATCCATCATTGATGCTTTTTCCACATGCCATCCATTTTTGAATTTTTTTTATTTTGCTGTAGTACTGTTATTTACTATGTTTAATCAGCATCCCGTCTTTATCTGCATTTCTTATGCGGGTGCTTTGTCTTATTCCATCCTTCTGCTTGGAGGAAAAAGGACACTTAGGCAAAGCTTTCTCTTTACCCTTCCCAGTCTTTTGATCGTGGCTCTTCTGAATCCACTTTTCAATCATTATGGGGTCACGATGTTATATTACGTAGAAAGCAGTGGAAACTGGATCACTTTGGAGGCCTTAGTCTATGGAGTAGTCCTTGGAGCGGTCATGTTCGTAGTGATTCAGTGGTTTTCCTGTTATAATAAAGTTATGACAAGTGATAAATTTATTTACCTGTTTGGAAGGCTGATACCGGCCCTTTCTCTGATCCTTTCCATGGCGCTTCGCTTTGTCCCCAGATTTACGGGGCAGCTGAAAGTGATCCGGAACGGTCAGAAATCCATGGGAAGGGATGTTTCAGAGGGCAGTCTTTTTAACCGCATCCGTGCGGGATTTAATATGCTGTCGATACTGGTCACATGGGCTTTGGAAAATGCCATAGAAACTTCGGATTCCATGCGGAGCAGGGGATATGGATTAAAAGGCAGGACTGCTTTTTCCATTTACAAATTTACGAAGAAGGATAAAAGCCTTCTGGCAGTGATGGCAGCTTTATTCCTTGTATTTGCCACTGGCTGTATGAATGGGGCTTCTTATGCAAGTTATGATCCCCGTATTTTACTTGCTGGTTTTACCATTCAGGGGCATCAGGCTCCGGTATCTGTTCCAGTAGTTGAAGCAATGCTTACATACATCTGTTTCGCATGTTTTTGTTTCATTCCGGTGATCCTGGATGTGACGGAGACTATCCGTTTTGCCAGAAGCCGGAAGCATTGTGAAACAGATCTGGATATGACTTACAAAAAAATCTACGAAACTCTGGAACAGGAAGGATAATGATTATGAATCTTGTAGAAGTAAAGGAGTTTAGCTTCGCATACCCGGAATGTTCCAGGAAGGTTCTGGACCATGCGAATCTGAAAATAGAAGAAGGAACGTTAAATGTGATCTGCGGACGGAGCGGATGCGGCAAAAGCACGCTGCTGCGCCAGTTAAAAACCGTGCTGGCCCCGGTTGGAAAGTCAGAGGGAGAAATCTTTTACCGGGGGATGCCGCTTTCGGGGATTGACCACCGGACACAGAGCCAGGAGATCGGTTTTGTCATGCAGAACCCGGATAATCAGATCGTAACGGATAAAGTCTGGCATGAGCTTTCCTTTGGACTGGAAAGCCTGGGATATGACAATGCGACTATCCGGCTGCGGGTTGCGGAGATGGCCAGCTATTTTGGTATCCATCAGTGGTTTTATAAAAATGTCTCAGAGCTGTCAGGAGGGCAGAAGCAGATCTTAAACCTGGCTGCGATCATGGCAATGCATCCATCCCTTTTAATACTGGATGAGCCTACGTCTCAGCTGGACCCCATCGCTGCTTCTGATTTTCTGGAAACCGTAAAAAAGATTAACCGTGATATTGGAACAACGGTGCTCCTTACGGAACACCGGCTTCAGGATATCATCCCTTATGCGGATAGGGTATTTGTCATGGATAAGGGGAATGTTTATCTGGAAGGAACTCCCAGGGAAATCGGGGTAAAATTAAAGGAACAAAAACATGGCATGTTTCTTTCCATGCCGATTCCTATGCAGATCTATGGTGAGACAGACAGTCAGGCAACCTGTCCGCTGACAGTCAGTGAGGGAAGACAGTGGCTCTCCCGTTACTGTAACGAAAAAGGAATTGCTTCGGATAGTCAGCGAAAGAGCGAAATTACTGAAAAAGTCAGATACACAAAAACAGATAGTTCGAAGAAAGAATTGTCCATTCAGGCGAAAGATGTCTGGTTCCGGTATGAAAAGGACAGTCCGGATGTTGTCCGGGATCTTTCCCTGGAGGTAAAAAAGGGAGAGTTCTATGCACTGGTAGGTGGAAACGGTACGGGAAAGAGCACTACGCTGTCTCTTTTAAGCCGGGTGCGATGTCCATACCGTGGGAAGATACTTCTGGAAGGGCGGGATATCCGTTCGTATAAAGACCGGGATCTGTATTGTGGGCTTTTGGGAGTCATGCCGCAGAACCCACAGAGCATTTTCTTAAAGAAAACAGTCCTGGAAGATTTGTATTCTGTGATCGGGGGCAGGAGAGAAAAAATGTCTTCGGAATATCAGATTCATATGAAAAAAGAAAAGGCTATAGAAGGGATCGTAAGCCTTACCAGGCTGGAAGGGCTTCTGGAAAGACATCCTTATGATCTGAGTGGCGGGGAACAGCAGAGGCTGGCACTTGCCAAAGTCCTTTTGCTTCGTCCGAGGATTCTCCTGATGGATGAACCTACGAAGGGAATGGATGCAGAATATAAAGAAGAGATCGGAAAGATCTTAACCCGGCTGAAACAGCATGGCCTGACGATCTTTATGATCTCCCATGACGTGGAATTTGTTGCAGAGTATGCGGACAGGGTAGGCCTGTTTTTTGAGGGAAACATCGTTACCAGCCAGAATACCCGGGAGTTTTTTGCCGGAAATAATTTCTACACAACTGCAGCAAACCGGATGGCAAGACATTTGTTTCCGGAAGCTGTGACTGGAAAGGATGTGATTGCATGCTTACGGAACAGCAACTAGACCAGTTTATAGATGAATTCTGGGAAGACATTCCAAATGAAAGGGCAGAAGATGGGCCGGCAGAAGATCTGGAAGAATACACCCTTCCTTCTGATGGGATGATCATCCGGCAGATGGAAAAGAAAGGGAAAGTGAACCGGAGGACCTGGTTTGCCCTTATCTTGATGCTGTTAGTGGTTCCGCTGCTTTTGTATCTGTCGGTCAGGTTTTTCCATGGAAGGAAATATCTGATATGCAGCCTGATTGTGATCGTGGCTGCAATGCTCCCGTTTTTTATGATGTTTGAAGGACGCAAACCAAAAGCACGGGAAATCATGGTGATCTCTGTCCTTGCAGCGATTGGTGTTGCAGGCAGGGCTGCCTTCTTTATGGTACCCAGTTTCAAACCGGTAGCTGCTATTGTGATCCTTACCGGTGTTTCTTTTGGGGGAGAGGCGGGGTTTCTCGTTGGCTGTCTTATCACGCACGTTATCCAACATGTTTATGGGACAGGGTCCCTGGACACCATGGCAGATGTTCTCTTTTGGCATCATCGGGTTCCTGGCAGGAATTCTTTACCAGAAAGGAATCTTAAAAGCAAGGAAGCGGGATCTTTGTATCTATGGATTTTTAAGTGTGGTGCTCATCTATGGCGGGATCATGAATCCGGCAAGCATCTTAATGTCTTACGGATACATCACACCGGCCAGCCTGGTTGCTTTTTACATTTCAGGGATCCCTGTGGATCTGGTGCATGCACTGTCAACTGTGATCTTTTTATGGTTTTTGAGCAGGCCGCTTCTTGAAAAACTGGAACGCATTAAGAAAAAATACGGGCTGATTGAGTCCGGGAAAGAGGAAATGCTTTGATCTATGTCAGCCATTTGATCTGCGACGAAGATATGAAAGAGCTCTGCTGCCAGTACGGGACTGGGGTGGAGAGCATTGAGTTTTCCATTTCCGACAATTTGGACCAGCTGGAAAGAAAAATAGAACTGTATCAAAAAAGGCTGGGGCAGATGGGAAATCCGCCGCTTACCCTGCATGGGCCTTTCCTGGACTTAAACCCGGCATCTTTTGACAGTCGGATAAGGAAAGTGACGATGGAACGGTTTGACCAGTGTTACCAGGCAGGGATCCGCCTGGGGGCAGAAAAGATCGTATACCATTCCGGGATGATCCCTACGGTATATTTCCGGGAAGGATGGGCGGAACAAACAGGCCGGTTTTTCCGGGAGTTTTTAAAAGACCGGGAAGGCCCTGAGATCGTCATGGAAAATGTCCTGGATGAAGACTGGCGGCTTCTTTTGGATGTATATAGAATCGTAGATCATCCAAAGTTTAAGCTGTGCCTGGATATGGGGCATGCACACTGCTATTCGGAAATCTCTGTCCTTAAATGGGCGAAGGAACTTGCTCCATATGTCGGACATGTCCATATCCATGACAATACAGGGGACAGGGATTCCCATTTGGGCTTAGGAAAGGGCACAATTCCATGGAAAAGGTTTTAAAACTTCTTCCCTGCACAAAGGAACGGACCTGGACGATAGAATGTTCCAATAAAGAAGATGTGATTCTCAGCGTAAAACAGATAAAGGAAAAAATGAGGGGGAAATTATGAACAGATTAAAAAAACGGACATGCCAGTTTCTGGTGTTAGTTACCACAGCGGGGCTTTTGACAGGCTGCGGGGGCGGAACCCCAAAGCTGGAAGATGCACTGAAAAAGACAGCTGCTTATGAACAGGAAACCGTAACTTCACCGGCATCAGATACCCTGGGTGGGGAATGGACAGTGATCGCACTTGCCCGTTCAGGAGAAACGGTAGATGAAAACTATTTTGAAAAATACCGGGCCAATCTTGAAAAACGTGTCAAAGACCAGGAAGGCGTGCTCAGCGATAACCGTTATACCGAGTATTCCAGGGCAGTCATGGCCCTGAAATCCATAGGGAAAGATCCGACAGATATTGGCGGCTATGATATCGAAAAGTCGCTGGAAGATTTTGATGCAGTGGTCTCACAGGGTTTAAACGGTGCCATCTATGCACTGATCGCCTTAAATGCCGATGACCCGGATGCCAATAAAGACGGGGAACTGGAACAGAAATATCTGGATTACATATTGGAACGGGAAAAAGCAGATGGCGGATTTTCCCTGGATGATAACGCAGAAGACGGGGATGTGGATCTGACCGCCATGACACTGCAGAGCCTGGAACCCTACCAGGATGAAGAAGATGTAAAGGAAGTCATTGACAAGGGTGTGGAATTTCTGGCAGATATACAGGACGATGATGGCGGTTATACCGCATTTGGCGCAAAGAGCTCAGAATCTATTTCCCAGACCGTGATCGCCCTCAGTGCGGTAGGCGTAGACTGCAATGAGGATGAACGCTTCCAGAAAGATGGAAAAGGCCTGTATGATACCCTGATGACTTTTTATCAGAAGGATGGAAGTTTTAAACATACCCTGGACGGGGAAAGCAACCCCATGGCAACAGACCAGGGATTCTGTGCACTGGTGGCTTACCAGCGTTACCAGGATAAGGAAAACAGCTTTTTTGATATGACAGACCACAGATAAGGATGGAGGAAAGAAAATGCCGCAGAAGATAAAGAACTCCAGAATCAGCTGGAGAAAATCATTAAAGGAAAAAAAGATATTACAGATAAGATCCTCATGGCAGTGCTCGCAGAGGGACATGTCCTTCTGGAAGATGTTCCTGGTGTCGGTAAGACGACGACCGCACTGGCACTGAGCCGTCTCATGGGGATGGAATTTAACCGTATCCAGTTCACCCCGGATGTTGTCCCTTCCGATGTGACCGGATTTACCATGTATGACAAACAGAACGGACAGTTCTCCTATCATGAGGGAGCGGTCATGTGCAACCTTTTATTGGCAGATGAGATCAACCGTACTTCCAGTAAGACCCAGTCTGCCCTTCTGGAAGTAATGGAAGAAGGAAAGGTGACGGTAGACGGGGAAACCCATTGTGTGCCATCCCCGTTTGTAGTCATTGCCACAGAAAACCCGGTGGGCTCTTCCGGTACACAGCTCCTTCCGGCATCACAGCTTGACCGTTTTTATGATGAGTGTCAGCATGGGATATCCGGATCACCAGAGCCTGTGGTGGAACTGTTACGGGACAGACAGAAGGAAAATCCCCTGGAAAATGCAAAGACCGTAGTTACCCGGGAGGAGGTGCTGAAACTCCAGAAAGAGGTACAGGAGATCTATGTGGCAGACCAGGTGCTTGATTATGTGGCACATCTTGCAGAGGCTACGAGAAATCATGAACTGATCACACTGGGATTAAGCCCGCGTGGAACCCTGGCACTGGTAAGGATGGCAAAAGCAGCTGCCTATATGAAAGAAAGGGATTATGTTATTCCAAAGCGACGTACAGGATGTCTTTAAGGACGTTGCGGCACACAGAATGATTCTGGATTCCAAGGCGAGGTATCAGGAAAAATCTGCCCGTGAGATCCTTTCTGAGATTCTGGCAGACGTGGCGGAACCGAAGGTGGAAGGACGATAGAAGGAACAGGAGGCCCTGTGGCTCTCGTGGCTGGTCTGCATGGCAGGAGCAGCAGTAATTACAGGCACATGGCTTTTTGCAGCGGTTCTTTTGCTCACCGTTCTTATTTTGATCTTTTCTGCAGGGAGTGTGGTTTTGTCCGGAAAAAAAGCCGTTATCAAACTGCATCTCCCAAAGGCATCAGAGAGAATGGGAGTGTTTCCATGGAAAAATGTATTTGGAAAATCAGTCTGCATGGCCGGTATTTGGCGGAGCAGGAGTGCTCAGATGGGAAAGTCTTTTACCGGTGGAAAAGGAGAGATCCCTCTTTCCTTTTCCCTGGGAGGAAAGGAAAAACAGGTCATCGGGTTTGAGACCGGAAGCAGCTGGTGCGGCTGTATCAGATTTTGTTTTTCTGACTGGAAATGCCAGGATTTTTTTCGTGTCTTTTCTTTAAAAAGGAAGGCTGATACATCTGCTTATACCGTTGTAATGCCGGAAAGACAAAAAGGTGAGCTTTCCCTTTTTACAAGGGAAGGATTCGACATGGAAAGTTTCCGCTATTCCGGAAGCCGCCCGGGGGATGATCCGGGAGAAACTTATGACATCCGGGAATACCGTTCCGGGTGACAGTATCCGGCAGATCCACTGGAAGTTGTCCGGAAAGCTGGATGACATTATGATCCGGGAAAAAAGCTTCCCGGTGGATGATACGGTACTGATTCTGGCGGAAGCATTTCAGGCAGACCGGGATCCGCAGCGTGCGGAAACGGTGGCAGAAGTCTTTTCAGCAGTCCTTCAGAGCTTTATGGAAAAGAAGATCTCCTGCCAGGCCGGAGTCTATGACCACAGCACTGGGAAGTTCCGGCTGGAGAAGATCCGTACAGAAGAGGACCGCGAAAACATCCTGTACCGCTTCCTGCGTTATGGAAGTGATGCAAAAACACCGGTCACGGTACGGGAATATCTAAAAGACCCGGGAATACAGAATTTTGCAAACTATGTATATATAACCGGCGACCCGCAGGACAAAGAAGCAGAACTCCTGGCAGCAAAGGGAGAAGTGACTATCGTAGGATGCGGCACAGGCGGCAGAGACAGTGGAGGAGAACAGGTATTATGGAAATACGGATCACAGAATCCAAAAGACAGTCAAAAACAGCATATGGAAAACAACTGTCCGGTATCCTGCTGGAAACTGCACTGATCTGGCTTAGTGCAGGCGGAGGGCTCCTGCTTTTTATGAGTGTCCTTACTGAGCAGGAACGCATGGCACCGATTTTGGGAAGCGTGCTTCTTATGGCAGTGTTCTGTACTGCAACAGAAAGAATGGGAAAATATGGGCTTTATGGACGGCTGGGACTGGGAATGGTTTCCATCGCAGGGATCTTCCTGTTCCATGGACAGCTCTTAGACGGCATGGCATTATACTGGAATGATATGGCAGACATCCTGGGAAGCCGGGCAGGAATTTACCTCAAAAGGTTTGAGACTGCCGGGATACAGGGAGGGGATGCCGCCCGCATGGTATTCCTTATTTATCTTGGAATGGCAGCGGCAGTCTGCGGATTCCTTATCCTGAAATTGAAGTTTTATCTACTGGTGCTTGCCTGGGCTCTGGTACTTCCTGTCCTTTCGGGAATCCTTGGTATGGAACCGGATGCAGGCACAGGAGTTATTTTTTACATGGGGATCCTTTTGGAACTGAATCTTATCCTTTCCCGTTCTGGAAGGAAACGCCACCGGGCAGAGAGCAGCCGGGCATTTTTGACAGGAAGCATCCTGGCATGTGCGGTAATGCTGGCAGCCGGGATCCTTCTGGAACAGTTTATGCCGTCCGAAGACTATGGTTCCTCGACACTTGTCACAGAAGCTAAAAAAGAGGCCCTGGACGGGATCAGCAGCCTGCGGTACAAAAAAGGAAAGATAAATACCCTTCCGGATGGAAAGCTGAAAGAATGCGGTGCTTGGAGTGCCTCAGATGATACGGCACTTTCCGTTACCATGGAAAATCCGGATTCTCTCTACCTGAGAGGATTTGTGGGAAGCGTGTATGACGGTTCTTCCTGGGAAAGCCTGGATACGGAGGATGCCTATAAACAGAGGACGCTCTTTTACTGGCTCCACCAGGATGGATTTTATGGGGAGACCCAGCTAAGCCGTGCAAGGGCATTTGCAGATGATGATGCCCTTTCTGATAAAGTATCCGAAGTGGACATAAAAAATGAAAAGGCAGACAGCCGTTATCTCTATACCCCTTATGAGATCACAGAACTGCCTGCAGGATACAGGAAAGAGACACCGTTTGCTGACAGTATGTTAAAAGCAAAAGGACTCTTTGGAGCAAGAAACTATCACTATCAGGCAAATGGAAACCTGGTAAAAGATTTTACGGTGCTGGGGGCAAGGGTCTATCAGGCACTTGCCAGGGATGAAGGGGATTCCTACCGTGATGATGAGAGTTATTACAACGCATTTGTGTACAGCCAGGATACGAAGCTGTCCGGTGCACTGGAAACCCTGTTCCGCAAAGAACTGGGGGACGGTGGAAACCGGGAACAGGGGCATACCGATTACTATACAGCGATCAGCAGGATCCGTTCCTATCTGGAAAAGAACCTGACTTACAGCACGGCAACCGATCCGTATACCGGACAGGGGGATTTTGCAGAGGACTTCCTGACAAACACCAGGATCGGCCACAGTGTCCATTATGCCACGGCAGCGGCACTGATGTTCCGTTATTACGGGATCCCGTCCCGTTATGTGGAAGGCTATCTGATCACACCGGAAGATATCAAAGATAAAACCCCGGGGGATACGATAGAAGTCCCGGGAAAGAATGGACATGCCTGGACCGAGATCTATATGGACGGCCTTGGATGGGTACCGGTAGAAATGACACCGGAATACTATAATGTCATGGAGGAAGCAGACCTCACGGCAGGCCTGGAGGCAAAAGGAGCCAAAGCAGCCGCCATCCCGGAAGCACAGGACGAACCGCCTGCACAGGAGAACATCCAGACACACTGGAGCTTAAAACTGGCACTGTTCGGAATCGAAAAGCTTCTGATCCTCCTGCTTGCAGTATTTGACCTCTTCTGCCTGATATTTATCTTTACGGTCTGTGTGCTCCGCATCCACGCAAACAGAAGACGGAGAAAACTGTTTGAAAGTGAAGATGACCGCCAGGCAGTTCGCGCCATGGCCGGATATGCGCGACTTCTTTATTATCATGGCCCTGAGCTTTATTCGGAAGATGCCATGAAGTGTTACCGAAAAACAAGCGTTATTGGGGAAAAGGCTGCGTTCAGTCCCCATGCCGTATCAAAAGAAGAACGAAAGGATACCGCTCTGTGCGTGCAGAAGATGAAAAAAGAACTGAAAAAAGCCAGAAGCTGGTATGGAAACTGGATCATGAAATATATAGAAAGGCTGTATTAAGGAGGAAATGACCATGAAAAAGAGAAAAAAGAATAACCGGCTTTCCTTTCTGACAGCTATTGTCTGTCTCCTGCTTTTTGCTGGAGTATTATTTCTGGGAATGAAAAACTATGAACCGGAGAAAAGTGAAAATCCGGTACAGGGGGTGAACAGTGAAAGCTCCTTAAAGGGCTATCTTGGAAAGGGATATGCTTATGCCGGAAGCCAGGAAGATGCTTCCACGGGTGAAGAATCTTCCTTTGAAGAACAGGCACAGATCCTGGAAGATGAACCGGAGGAAGAACCGGAAAAGAAAAAGGAAGAGGCACAGGCGACTGTCACCCCGGAGCCGACATCAGAGCCGGAAGCTTCCCAGACACCGGAACCGGACAGCCAGAAGGAAGATACCCAAAAAGGGGATACCGATCCGGAAGACGGCTCCACAGGCGAGGATAATGACAGCTCCAAAGACAATACCATCCATTATGACAAAAATGGTGACCAGGATGATGACAGCCGGAAAGAAACACCGGACCAGGACGATGACCGGAACCAGGATGGGGCGCAGGTACCGCTCAGTGCAACGCCGACGCCATCTCCGGAGCCGGAACCGACACAGGAACCGGAGGAAGACCATTATCCAACGATCGCCACAGACCTGACTGACGGGGAAACGGTAAATGCCGCATACCGTACATTTTATGTACAGGCGGTAGACTGGTACGGGAACAGCTTATCCTCTACGGCACTGGAAGTATATGGAAACGGTGAAAGACTTTCTTCAAAAGGGGAGCCTTCGCCGGGAATCCTGGCTTACCGTCTGGATCTGAATGAGGGCAGCAACACTGTGGATATCAAGGCAACGGATGATGAGGGATGGAGTACCACGCTTCCAACGTTTACCATCTATAAAGGGAATGAGAGCCAGGAAGAACCTGCCGGCTCCATCACGGTCAGCATTGAGGCGGGGACTGTCGGACTTGGGACAATCCTGCCGGCGACATCCATCGACTTTTATCAGGGCGAACAGCTTTCCTCCGTGGTCTTAAGGCTTCTGCAGAACAGCGGGTTTGACTGGAGGAATGATGGAAGTGCAACAGGAGGTTTTTACCTGAAAGCTATCGGACGCGGCGGCATCACTTCCGGAGCTTCGATCCCGGATGACCTGATGGCGCATCTGACAGAAGTAAACTGCCAGCTGTCCGGGCATGATGCCAACTGGCTGGGAGAATTTGATTTTACCATGAATTCCGGCTGGATGTATTTTGTAAACGGTGAATATATGAACATTGGAATGTCGGGCTATTTCCCGGCAGACGGTGACGAAGTAAGGCTTCGCTTTACCCTGTATTCCGGAGCAGATCTGGGTGTCGGGGATAACGGCGAAGTATGGGGGGACTGGTAATGAAAAAAAACAATTTAAAGAGACCGATCATTAACAAATTTATTATCGGGACCCTTTCTGCAGGACTTCTGGCAGGAGGGGCTGCACCAGAAACAGATGTAATCTTTGTCAGGGAAGTTTATGCAGCAGACAGCACAGAGAGTTCGGAAGGGGAAACGCTGGCAGAACCATCGGTACCCGCAGAACCTACCGCCGTTCCGGAGCCGACTGCAGAACCGGAGCCGACCCAGATACCGGAACCAACCGCTGTGCCGGAACCGACTGCTGCACCAGAGCCAACTGCCACTCCGGAACCAACCGCTGCGCCGGAACCGACGGCAGCTCCAGAGCCTTCCGTTACGCCGGAGCCTTCTGTTACACCGGAGCCTTCTGTTACACCGGAACCGACCATCACTCCGGAAGTTAAAAGCAGCAATGCGGATCTGAAAGAATTATATATATCCAGCTCCGATACCTGGGGAAAAGGGATCTTAAAACTAGATCCCGCATTAAACAAGGACCATGACAGATACAAGGCGGTTTATGACGGGGAACGTCAGAGCCTGAACATCTGGCTGACAGCGGAAGAAGAATGCCACGGTCAAGATCTATGCGCTGAGCGGAGTGAAGCATTCTACCGTGGAAAAAGATGAGACCATCAAAGAAAGCAACGATGGAAAGGGGCATGTTTACTGGAAAATCCATTTCGGAGACCAGGAAAAGGAAGCTATGGTCCGGGTGCAGGTAACCGCACAGGACGGCACCCGGAGGGATTATTACCTGACACTTGGGATTACGGACCAGACCCCGCCGGAACTGAAAAAGATCAGTGCGAGCAGGATATCCGTGGACCAGGCCTCAGTAGTATATAAGACCAGTGAAAGGGGACAATGCTATTACCGTGTTATAGAGGCCGGTGCGAAAGTACAGACCCCGGATACCTCAAAAGAGGGAAGAGAAGTACTGAAAGGAAGCGATACCCTGACCATTACAGGCCTGTCAGAAGGTGAAAAAGATGTGGTGATCGTGGTAAAAGACCTTGCAGGCAATGTAAGCAGTCCGATGGTGATCCGGATCCCTGATGTCAGAAAGAAGAATAACGGGACAGCGGGAAATGAGGGCAATGGAAATTCCGGTTCGATCGCCCAGAGACCCGGATATGGTGGAAATAAAAGTGAAGCCGGAGTCCCGGGCAAAGGCAATAATGGGGAAGGATCCCTTACAAATCTGAAAACGGTTGGCGGAAAAGGTACGGCATCCGGAAAGAACGGATTGGATAGCACAGACGAAAACAAGGAAAAGAAACTGACGGCTTATGCCGGTACGAAGAAAAAAGGCTCCGGTTCCGGTACATCAGGTGAAAAGAAAAGCAGCAAAAAAGCGGATGCCGTAAAAGACAAAACAAAAGAGAAAACAGAAGCGTCATCCACAGAAGAACTGACTGAAAGCAAAGAAAAAGAGACTACATCCGGGACAGCATCCGCTTCCTCCAAAAACGAAGGAAAAAGTATCCCGGAACTGGTAGGAAGTAAAGTAACAGACACCTGGACGCACATGAAACTCTTTACCAGGATTCTATCCTTATTTGCACTGGCAGGAGTTTTGTACCTGCTCTTATGGACAGGAGCGAGACGCAGTTTCAGAAAAATAAAAAGCAGGAATCCACTGCTTCAGCAGTAAAAAATCCAAAAGGGAGGTAAACATCAGATGAAAGGAAGATTAGGAAAATGGCTGGCAGTCCTTCTGTCGGTGAGCATGCTGGCAGGGACAGCTCCGGTCTATGGAGCCGACATATCCATGGAAAGTGATTTTTCTTCCGGGGCAGCAGAGACGGAAGCACAGCCGGATGTCCAGGAAGGGACAGAGATCACAGAAGAGCCGGGAGACAGTGACGTGGAGATCACCGAAGAACCGGAAACAGAGGAACCAAAAGATGCGGAATCCTCAGAGGGGGAATTTAACGGCGAGGATCAGGAGGAACTGGTCATGGACGGCTCTGACGATGAAGATTCTGCAGAACTTACCTTTGAGGATGCTCCATCTGCCGGGGAGAACAGTACGAAAGAATATCTCAAGGATCTCAGTGTGTATTCCGGCTATGGCGTTAAGGATCCTCTGGAGATCAGCCGCAGGGAAGATTTGGATGAAACTTATGGCGGGAAAACCTATACCGTTGAGATCGGATCCAGTTATAATTCTACCGGATTTTATGTAACGGCAGATCTGGGGGCCGATGCGCCGGAGGGATCGACGATCCGGTTATCTGCCTGCGATCTTGATGGAAAGACGGTTGAGAGTGAGATCATTGCAACCGGATATACCGATGGAAAACGTTATAATTTTTCAAATGTTTTTACAAAAGATAATGGAAAAAGGGCTGTTTACACAGTAACAGCCGGTACAGCCACAGACAGCCAGACTTACAAGATCGTAGTGCTCCGGAGGCTGGATCTTTCCATGATCGGCTGTTACCTTCCCTCGGACACGGATATGGCCAAAAACCTGATCTCAGAATTTGACAGTGCCGGTATCACCAGGGATTATGATGTGACAGTGGGTGAGAATACAGAATCTGTAAAAGTTTCTGCAAAAGCCTTTAATGACAAGTGGTATGGCCTTACCGTAAACGGACAGGCAGTATCCGGCAGCAATGCCATTGAGATCCCACTTGACGGTTCTGAGACCAGGATCACTTTCCAGATGAACGAAGACGGGACTTATCAGGATCCGGCTTATCAGGATATCACTTATACATCCACAGGCACCTATACGATCACCGTACATAAAAAAGCAAAGTCCTCGATCGCTTTTGTAACAGATCCATCGGATGCAGTGGTCAGTGTATATGATTCTAAAGGGGAGCGTGTGGAACCTTCCAAAGATGCTTCTGTGTATGATTCTCTTTATTACGGGGATGAGTATACCTGGAATGTGTCACGACATGGATATATCTCCAGAAGAGAGAAGCTTACGGTAGGTGAGGAAACAGAGATCCAGGTAAAACTGGAACAGCAGACGGCAACGCAGCCAGAGATCACGGATAATGACTGGAGCAGTTACCGGAACAGTGAAACAAACAACGGGATCACCAATACCTCCACGCCGACCAGCAAGGATACAACGGTGCAGAAATGGTCCCTGCATCTGGATGCAAAGGGATGGGATGCAGCACTTACCCCTCCACTGATCCTGGGCGGCTATCTTTACGTGGCATCCGGACAGTTCATCTATAAAATAGATAAAAATACCGGGGATATCGTGCAGACCAGTGAACAGATGCACGGAAATATGCAGTATGCCATGATTCCGCTTGCTTATGCGGAAGGAATGCTTTTTGCACAGATCGGCGGCGGACAGATCCAGGCACTGAGTGCCACTTCTTTAAAATCCCTCTGGATCAGTGAGAGCCTGGGAGGCCAGACACTTTCCCCGATCACCTATAAGGATGGATATATTTATACCGGAACCTGGACTTCGGATACAACCCCTGGTTCTTACTTCTGCCTTTCTGTTACAGATGAAGACCCGTCAAAAGGTGATGAGATAAAATACTGTACCTGGAAATATAACCATAAGGGCGGTTTTTACTGGACAGGTGCTTATGCGTCCGAAAATTATCTGGTGTTTGGTTCTGATGACGGGGCCGGTGATGCCTATACTTCTATCCTGTATTCAGTTAATACGCACACCGGACAGCTGATCGACAAGCGCACAGACATGATCGGCGATATCCGATCCACCATTGTTTATAACAACGGATATGTTTATTTTACGACCAAAGGCGGATATCTCTACCGGGTTGCCATGAATGCAGATGGTACTTTCGGTGCAGTGGCAAGCTATAACCTGGGCGGTGCGGCAACATCCACACCGGTCGTCTATAAAGGAAGAATCTATGTAGGTGTCTGCGGAAACGGCGGACAGTACAATGCGGATGGGGGACACCATTTTGATGTCCTGACAGAATCTGCTTCCGGTCTTTCCCTTGCATATAAAGTTTCTATCCCGGGATATCCGCAGGCAGCACCGCTTCTTTCGACCGCTTATGAAAACCAGGACTTTAATGGAGATGGCAAAGCGGATGGACGTGTTTATCTGTATTTTACCTACAATGCAAAACCTGGCGGTATCTATATGCTGACAGATGAGCCGGGCCAGACTTCCGGAAAACCGAAAGAACTCTTCCGTCCGGTACTCGCACAGCAGGAGTACTGCATCAGTCCGATCTGCGTAGACAGGGATGGGACACTTTATTATAAGAATGACTCCTGTTATCTGATGGCACTGGAAACAAATGGAGCTTACCTTGACAGTGTATCAGCAGAAGCAGATACTGGCCGGGTCAGCTGGGAAAAAGCATTCCAGCGTTCGGAAAAAGAGCATACCTTAAGGGTTGCTGAAAATGCTACAAAAGTGACCCTGACATTTAAAGCACCTGCCGGATGTACCCTGACTGTCAACGGAAAAGCTTCCAATGGAACTTATGTGGCAGATGTAAGATCCGGACAGGCAGATGTTACGGTTAAAACAACACTGAACGGAAAGAGCAGGGATTATATCTTCCACCTTACCAGCGGGCTTGGAAATTCCTCCCTGGCAAACCTGGTGGTAAGTACCAGCAATACTTTTACAGATACTTCAAAATATCTTACATTATCACCGGTATTTGACAGCACCAAAACCAGCTATACCGTTTCGTATCTTGCAGACAAAGAGGAAAATAAGGAAAAGTTCCTCCGCCTTTATGTGGAACCTTCAGATGGGGATGCCACGGTAACGGTACAGAAAGTAAAAGGTGTTGAGAAAGTATCCATGCCGGTTGTGGCAAACGGAAAAACGAAACGTGTAAATGTATACTGGGAAACAGATGCAGGCGAAGCACAGGTGAAGATCACGGTAACAGCTGCCGGAAGCGGAAAAACAGACTATCTTCTTACCATACAGCGGAAAGAAAACGTTCCGACACCAACACCTACAGAAGTACCGGAGGTGTTCGGACCATGGAAAACGATCTCTGCAGCCACGGTATTTTCACCGGCTGTACAGATGCGTACCAGCAACAAGGGCCGCAAGGAAAAGAGGACCGTCGGCAAAAAACTGACACCCACAATCAAGGTAACGGCTACCAGCATTAAGCTGAAAGTAAAACAGTCTACTTCCAAAATAAAGGTTTCTAGACTTGCAAAGGGTGATTCCGTTAAAAGCTGGACTTCCAGCAATAAGAAAATCGTTTCTGTAAACAGCAAGGGAACGATGAAAGGCTTGAAAGCCGGAAAAGCCAAAGTGACCATTACACTGGCCAGCGGCAAGAAACAGGTCATTTCCATTACTGTGCAAAAAACAACAGTAAGAACAACAAAGATCACCGGACTGAAATCAAGCGTGACCGTTGCAAGGAATAAAAAACTTACGCTGAAACCGGTCATCAGCCCGATCACTTCCCAGGAGAAAGTTACCTACAGTTCTTCAAATAAGAAGATCGCAACGGTAAATTCCAAGGGTGTGATCATCGGAAAGAAAAAGGGAACAGCCTATATCACAGTGAAATCTGGAAAGATCCGAAAAAAAGTAAAAGTAGTAGTTAAATAAAAATGATTCAAGCAGGAGCTGCCTTTCATGAATACACATGGAATGGCAGCTCCTTTTTTCATTTTTTGCATGTAGCTTTATTTGCAGAAGTAGATTACGATATTAATAGTTGACCAGGGAGAGAAGAATGATTAGATAATATGTTATAGTGATAATGGAATTATGGTAACAAAAAAATTTATAAAAAAAGTGCAACCAAACAGAAAAAAATACGTTCTATATAATACGGATGACTATATTTTTGAATTTTCATCAAATTGGGGAGAACTGGAGAAGAATACCATAAATGTAAATAAAGAAGAAAAAAACAGAACAA
Source organism: Blautia sp. HA9023 (assembly GCF_056504095.1). Lineage (NCBI taxonomy): Bacteria > Bacillati > Bacillota > Clostridia > Lachnospirales > Lachnospiraceae > Blautia > Blautia sp. HA9023. The sequence continues at coordinate 60,957 of NZ_JBWLUR010000004.1, forward strand.
CATATAAAAAATATGAAACTGGAACAGAAGATACTTACGGAGAAGGCGAAGGACGTGTTTATGAAAGTGATGAAGATCCTCTGGATTTATATAGCCCAGTGGAAGGAAAAATAGAAATTAAACTGAGATGATAAAAAAATATTAAAAAAAGAATTGACAATTGTATTCTACAGTTGTAGAATACAATTAACTTCTACAGATGTAGAAAATAAAATTCTAGGAGAATCCACGATGAAGACAAAATTTATGACATTTATGACGGTAGCAACACTTGGGATTTTTTCAGCTGCAACGGTTATGGCAGCAGGAAATAACGATTTCTATACACAGCCGCCGGCTGGATCTGAATGGGAAAAAGCAGATACGAAAGGTACCTATGCAAGCTATACGAACGGAAATGATTATGTAAATATCTATAAATATTCACTGAAGGATATCAAAACAGGGATTGCCAAATGCAATGACACATACGATGCCTGCTATCAGACAATTTATTCAGAGGGAAACAGCCTGTATATGGCAGTGGGATATGCAAAAGATGCAGATGATATCAGTGACGTCAGAAAATTTGTAGAATATATTTCTTATCCTGGAAATCCTTCACTTACCAGACAGGAGAATGAAAACCAGACCGATGATTCTGATAAGTCAACTACAGATACTGCCAGTCAGAAGTCAGGAGGAGATTCAGATTCCTCCGATACAGAAGAAAATGCTTCTACAAAATCCTCGGACAGCGATGATGATTCCGATATCCTTACTACCTCACCAATGACATTAGTTGACAGTGATGGAAATACCATTGAGATTAATTACATTCTTCACAAAGATTATTCTTGTGAATATCGTGGAGATGATGGAATGAACTATACCGATAATGGGGATGAGACTTATACCGACGAAAATGGAAATACCTACTCAGCTCTGAATGATGATACTCATCATCTGGGACATACGTTGGAACAGCATGACCTTCAGGATGCAAACGGTAATACTGTGACGGTTACGGAAACTACAAATGGTGATTATTATTTCCAGGATGAAAATGGTACAGGATTTACGGACAACGGAGACGGGACATGGAGTGATGAAAATGGCAGCAGTTATACAGAAATAGACTGATAGTGGTCAGTAGCTGCAGGAATGGCAAGGGCATTTGCAAATTGTGCAAAAGCCCTTGCCATTTCCGTGAACTGTGGTAAAATAGAGTTATTCCTACATTTGTAGAAAATATGTAACAGGAGGTATGAAAAAGTGAAAAAAACTTACCAGAGACTTCCGGAATCAGAGCTGGATATTATGCTTGTTCTTTGGAATAATACTCCGCCGATGACCAGACCGGAGATTGAGAAAGTGATCAATATGAAGAAAAAGCTTGCATCAACAACAATTTTGTCATTGCTGACCAGATTGGAGAACAAAAATTTCGTGGAAGTGACGAAACAGGGAAAAATGAATCTGTATACACCCCTGGTTTCGCAGTCAGATTATCAGGCACATGAAAGCCAGAGTGTTCTTGAGAAACTTTATGGGAATTCACTAAAAAAGTTTGTAACTTCACTTTATCATGGAAAGAAGATCAGCTCAGAAGAAGTCCAGGATCTTAGTGAATTTCTTAAGAACCTGGAGGACAGGGAGGAATAGCGAATTATGGAAGTTCTTATTCTGCACATTCTGAAACTGAATATTATTGCAGCAGTAGTAATTTTACTGGTAAAAGTGCTTGCAACTCTGTTTAAAGGACGTGTATCAGCGAGATGGAAGTACCTTATCTGGCTGTTGATTACGATAAGCCTTTGTGTTCCGGTGCGCCTTCCGGCGAATCTGGCACTGGTGGATTTCAAAGTACTTAGAAGCAGTCAACAGAATACGCAAAACCCGAAGATAACAGATTACGCAGTCAGACCAGAGGAAAGTCAGAAGATAACAGAAAACGTATCATCTGCGAGCAATGACATGAAAAATCTGACAGAAATCCCGGAACAAAAGAGAACTGTCAGGTACGAATCAGATAAATGGCTGGGAATTGTGGCTTTGATTTTTGCTGCTGTCTGGCTGAGCGTAGCGGTACTTAAACTGACAGGAGAATTGCTGGCATATTATTTTTCTATAAGGAATCTGGAACGGATGAGTCTGCAGGTAAGTGATACGGTGAGTATTCAGATGTACCGTGCAGCGTGTCAAAAGAAGCACGTACGCAGAATACCGGAACTCAGGCAAAACGCAGGTCTTACCACACCGCTTCTTGCAGGACTTTTACATACAAAATTGTATCTACCAGCAACCGGGTATTCAGCAGAAGAAAGAAAACTTATCTTTTACCATGAACTTACACATTATTGCCATCGGGATCTCTGGTATAAGATGCTCCTTCGAATCTGTGCATCGATATACTGGTTCAATCCCTTTCTTCTTATCATGCTGAAAGAAGCGGATAAGGATATTGAGAATCTGTGTGATACAGCAGTTGTTCGCAGAGTTAATAAAAAGGAACATAAATTATATCGACAGCTGCTTCTCAGGACAGTAGCCATGGAAAATCAGATTCCATATGTGACAGCAAGTCTTAATGACAGCGAAATGGTGTTTAAAGATCGGATTCTGTATATGGTGAACATTCGGAAACTCCGCAAAGGAATTCTTCCGGGAATTCTTGTGACGCTGCTGCTTGCAGGCGGTAATCTGGTATTTAATGTCTCTGCCGGGACAGATACAGTTTCAGTAGAGACGGAGAAGTCTGGTATTGAAAAAAATGCAGATCCAGAGAAAAATAATGTACCGGATTATGCACCATTTTCTGAAATGGTAACTATGCAGAAAGCTGCTGAAACCCAGGACGAAGGAGGAGTGACAGAGAATACAGATACAGAGGATTCTGTAGACGAAGAGGAAAAAGCAGATGCGGAAACAAACGATGAACCTGCCATGGAAAACAGCGGACAGGTAAGTGAAACGACCGATGATGGAATTACCTCTGACAACAACGGGTCTGTTTCATCTTATGAAAATCTGCCAGCAGGCGTACCATATACCAGTGGATTCAGTACTACTTCCGGTGTAGCATCAATTGTAGCACCGGGTGGAGGAGATGAAGAATCCAGAGTTCTTTACGATAACGGAGATGGGACCTATTCTGATTATTATGGGAGCCGATACAGTTATCAGGGAGATGGAAACTGGGCAGATGCCAATGGAAATTCATATCGTACCTGGAATGACGAAGGTTATCATTTCGGAAACCAACTGGAACAGCATGAACTCCAGGGCAGTAACGGTACTGTTAATGTAATAGAAACAACAAACGGAGATTATTATTATTGTGACGCAGATGGGGTCGGATACACAGACAATGGTGACGGCACCTGGACGGATGAGAATGGGAACATCTATACAGAATAAAAGAAAGCGTTTTTCGAAACCAAAAGGAATCGAAAAACGCTTTTTTTATATATGACATATAAAAAATGGGATCATAAACGATAGCATATTATTTGCGAATATCTACTAGTCCCTTTTTCAGTATATATTCAGAGAACTCATATGAAGCTCCGTCTCCAGTCACATTCAGATACAGATTTTTGAGGTCGCTTTCATTTACGATCCAGGCCATGTTCAGCTGTACACTTTCGCCTGGTTTTATAGAGGAAATGTAGTTTCCACCATTGCCATAATTTTCAGAGACACTATAATATACCATTCCTCCAGTCTTTGCCACGCCGTCCCAGCTAATGTAGTCATAGCCATCGCCGGCCTGTTCTGTTGGAATGTAAAGCTGTACTTTTCCATTTTCCTTAGTCAGGGTCAGTAAAGCACCAAGATAAAGCATATGGTCGATTTCCTCATTTGAATGATTGGTATAGGTAACTGTAACATAGACCAGTTTCTGATTCACTTCCTCTGACTTCACAATTTCATCCAGGGAATCGATTCCGTCGCCAGATTTCACATAATTCAATGTGTTTGTAGCTAGCTTTCCATCAGCATCAATGGCTTTCGCCCATTCTTGTGGTATTTTGTCCGGATCGAGAAGCTGAAGATCATCAGAAATTTGAACAGAATCTACCTTTACAGAAATCGTTTTTTCCAGATATTCACCATTTGTGTTTTCACCAATCACATCCAGATCAAAGGTGTCACCAATTTGGTAAATGGGTAGTTTTTTCTCATTTACAGAAGTACTTATTTCATCATTATCATCTTCTGTCTTTTCAGATATCATCTCTCCGCTCCATGTAGGTAATCCGGCGGTCTTTACCATAGTCGTGTTTCCCTCAATCACCAGATTTTCTGCAACTTTTATGGCTTCATCCTTTGACACATCATCTCCGATGTAGATCATAAGCACACGATATAAATCCGGGCAGATAAGATAAATTCTCTGGTTAAGAGCCCCGTTTTCGGTAATGCTATTATATTTGAGATATATCCCCTGGTATTTTCCAAATGTACGCTCTTCACTATCAATAACATTCTGATCCTGTACTACCTGTCCCAGATCATTTTTATCCAACAGGACAAATGAAAAACTGAACCCGCCAGTCATGTCATGCTCAGGATATTGGAGATGGTACTCGTCAATCCAGCTCATGCCCTCCGGAACATATTTAGTAGACAGATCTACCTCTGGGACCTCATCTGGAAGTACGGTCTTCTTTGCTGCATCACCAGCATCAATTTTGACTGAAACACCATAAGAACCCTGTTTTTCCAAAAACCAGTGATACAGATTTACTCCTGCATATACTGCCGTGGAAACTGCCAGCACACACGCAGCTGCCACTGCGGCAACTTTCGGAGCTGTCCATCGTTTTCTTCTTCGCAGATTCGCCACTTTATTATCCGCCAGCTGCTTTGCCACCTCATTTTGAATCATATTATGGATAAAATCCGGTGTTTCGGGAATATCGTTTTTCATATCTTCTAATCTCATATTGACACCTCCTGTAATTCCTGCCTTAATTTTCCTCTTGCCCTTGCAAGTCTCTTTTGAACGGCACCTTCCGATATTTCAAGGATCTGGGCGATTTCTTTTACACTGAAATCTTCTATATAGTATAGAATAACGGGTAAACGCAGTTCCTCTTTTAAGGAATTTACGGCTGTATATAATTCACTGTAATTCTTTGTTTTTTCTAATTCCGGTTCCTGTCTGTCAGCTAGATTTTCCAATGGGATAAATTTACTGGATTTACGCACAAGACTGTAACATTCGTTGATTAAGATACGGATTAACCAGGTCCGGGCATAGTTATCGTTTTTTAATGTACCGACGTTGGAAAAAGCCTTCACAATTGTTTCCTGAATAGCATCTGCACAGTCATAGTCACTAAATAAAATTGTTTTTGCAGTTGAGTATAATTGTCTTTCTGAATCTAGGATCAGAGATCCAAGTTGTTCCTTTGTCATTTAAACACCACCTCTTTTTTTGCCAGCCAGCATTTTCTTTACATCTATTAGACGTGCAGAAATCAAAAATATCCCTAGTAATTTATTCTTTTTCTTATAAATGGACAAGTTCGTGGTTTTGCACAAAAAAATGTCTATTTTCGATAGTATTCCATAATGAAAGCAATAAAACAAGCATTTGCAAAGGGACATTGTTATAATTAAATTTGTTCATGGGTGTTATTTGTGATTACTTTCATGCTAATATGCTAATGTGCATTATCATATTAGCATAAAAAAAGTTAGGAAAATCTTAATAATTTCGCATGCAATCCATTGTGAATTTAGATGCTGTATTTGTTATACTTAATCGAGTACAAGCAAAAAGGAGAGTTGAAAATATGTCTGAAAAGATACTAATTATAGATGACGAGCAAGATATAGCGGATCTGTTGGAGGTCTACTTGAAAAACGAAAATTACGTCGTTTATAAATTTTACTGCGCAACGGATGCCATGTCGTGTATTGAAAGCGGCGATATTGATCTTGCCATTCTGGATATTATGCTCCCGGATATGAATGGCTTTTCACTTTGCCAGCTTATCCGAAAGAAATACACTTATCCAATCATCATGCTAACGGCTAAAATTGAGGAAACGGATAAAATAACGGGGCTGACATTGGGAGCGGACGATTATGTGACAAAACCTTTTCGCCCACTTGAAGTAGTTGCCAGAGTGAAAGCGCAGTTAAGACGTTACAAGAAATATTCGCCCGGTATCATCACAGAGAAAGTTCCATCGGAACTTTCCTATAACAAATTGTGCCTGAATGTGCAGACCCATGAATGTCTGTTAGACGGTGAGCCGGTTTCTCTGACACCGACAGAATTTTCTATCCTCCAGGTTCTTTTGGAAAGTGCCGGGAATGTTGTAAGCATTGAGGAACTGTTTCATGCAGTTTGGAAAGATGAATACTACTCTAAAAACAGCAGCACAATTACTGTGCATATCCGGCATCTGCGTGAGAAACTGAAAGATACTTCCGATACTCCGCAGTATATTAAAACGATTTGGGGTGTTGGTTACAAAATTTAAGCGAAAGGAGTACGCTATGAAAAGAAAATCAAATTGCTTCGTAACCATTTTATTCTTAATTTATCTGGCACTCTTGGTTTGGATCATACTTTTCAAATTACAATTTTCAATCAGTGATCTGGACAAGATAAGAAGTATAAACTTAATTCCTTTTCACTATGACAAGGAAATTGGAGCAGCATTTCACTTAACAGAGGTGCTCGAAAATTTCTTGATATTTGTGCCTATGGGTATTTATCTTCAAATGCTTCTGCCAAGAACAAAATTATATGTGAAATTCATGCTGATTGCTGGAACAAGTTTTTTATTGGAAACTATGCAGTATATCTTAGCAGTCGGACGGTCTGATATTACCGATGTACTCACAAATACGGCAGGCGGTCTTTTGGGACTTGCTGTATATTCGATAGCAGCCCGGTTAATCGGAAATAGAATAAAAGCAAACAGACTGTTTTCCATTCTGGCAGGCATAGTAAGTGTTGTCGTGATTGGCCTGCTTGGCTTTCTTCTGTTTGCTAATCGGTAGGAGGTGTATTCATGTCGAATAAGAAAATGGCAACAGAAAAGCGCCTTAAAGTGCGCCTATACCTATCATTGCTGGTTTATACCGTTGTTGGATATGGTTTGACCCTTATCTTGGACTACATCTTTTCAAAATTTGACAACGGTATTTTTGCATGGCTCTACTGGCGGCTTGGTCCGCTGTTTATTCTGTATCTGGTGATAGGCTTTGTATGTATCTTCAATTACTATTGGAAAAAGCCGTGGGACTATCTGGATGAAGTAATTGACGCAACCCAAACGGTCTATGAGCAGAACAGTCATACCGTATCGTTGTCTGATCCGCTGAAAGAACTTGAGGAACAGCTCAATCAGATCAAAATGTCTGTTCTGTTAAGCAAGCAGGCTGCAAAGCAGGCAGAAGAAAAGAAAAATGAAATTGTCATGTACCTGGCACATGATATACGCACACCTCTGACAACAGTGATCGGCTATTTGAGCCTGCTCCATGAAGCTCCTGATATGCCTGAGCAGCAAAAGGAAAAGTATGTAAAAGTTGCGTTGAATAAGGCAGAACGCCTTGAAAAGCTCATCAATGAACTTTTTGAAATTACCAAGTACAATGCACATACGGTCATTATCAAAAAAGAAAATGTAGATTTACATTGTCTGATTGCGCAGGTAATAGATGAAATATATCCGACACTCTCCGCAAATGGCAATACAGCGGTATTTACTGCGGAGGATAACTTATCCGTGAACGCTGACCCTGAAAAACTGGCGAGAGTTTTCAGTAACCTTTTGCGGAACGCCGCGTCATACAGCTACCCACAGACAGAGATCACTATATCCGCTAAACGGTTAGAACATGATATTCAGATCACTTTTGAAAATCGTGGGGAAACAATCCCGGAGGAACAGCTTAACAGTATATTTGAAAAATTCAATCGGTTGGATGAAGCCCGGCTTTCTAATACAGGTGGTGCGGGACTTGGTCTTTCTATTGCGGAAGAAATTATACATTTACATGGTGGAAAGATTACTGCATCCAGTCAAAACGAAACTATAGACTTTGTGATTACATTACCCCTTTCCGCTTAGGAAAATAAGAATGTGATCTTAGGAATACCTTAGGAATTTAAGCGTGTGATTTTTGAGATTGAAAAGCCTTTGTTCGGTACAATGATTATCGAACAAGGGCTTTTTATTGTTCAGCTGAAGCAAAAGAAAGGAGTGTAAGCATGGAACTGAAAATAGAGCATTTAAGCAAGCAGTTCAAAGACAAAACAGCAGTAAATGATGTCCATCTGACATTGACTCCCGGCGTTTGGGGACTTTTGGGGGCGAATGGCGCAGGGAAAACAACGCTCATGCGCATGATTGCTGATATTATGACACCAACCAGCGGAGCGGTTTACTATGACAGAAAAAACATTCGAGAGTTGGGTGAAGTTTACCGAAGCAAGTTTGGCTTTCTGCCGCAGGATTTTGGGTATCACCGGGATTTTACGGTCAAAGATTATTTGGAGTATATGGCTGCGCTGAAAGATATTCCTACAAGGGCAACCACCCAAAAGATCCATCATTTGTTGGACATTCTTTCGCTCTCCGATGTGAAAAAGAAAAAAATCTCCAATCTGTCAGGCGGCATGAAGCGTCGTGTTGGTATTGCGCAGGCTATGTTGAACGACCCGGAGATACTTGTCATGGACGAACCGACAGCAGGACTTGATCCCGGAGAGCGCGTGCGTCTGCGGAATTTCATTTCCGAGTTTTCGCATGATCGAATCGTGTTGATTTCCACCCATATCGTATCTGACATAGAATATATTTCTACGCGCAACGCAATTATGAAAGCCGGAGAAATTGTTGATGTCGGAACTACCGCAGAACTTGTCAAGCGGATTGAGGGCAAGGTTTGGAATTGCATAATTCCGACCTCAAAGCTGCCGGAATGTGAAATGCGGCTGCGCATTATCAATCAGCGAGGCGAAGATCACAATCAGGTTTCTATTCGTTATCTGTCCGAGCATTCGGAAATTGATGGGTCTGTTACAACGGAGCCACGATTGGAAGATCTGTATCTGTGGTTGTTCCCGCAGACAGACTTGGAAAAGGAGGACAGATAATATGCGGCTCTTTAGACTTGAACTAAAACGTATTTTGAAGTCACGGCGCACCCTGATTTTACTTGCAATCGCACTTTTGCTTTCCGTAGCCATGGCATACCTGCCTATTTCATTTGAGGGTATTAACCGTCCAAACGAAGATGGCACGGTTACAGAATTAGATGGCTTGTCAGCTATCAAGTACAAACAAGATTTATATAAAACATCCGCTGGTGAAGTGACCCCGGATAGGATCAAATCGGCTTTGGAAACTTATCAAAGCTGCGTTCGAGAATATGGGCCAGTCGAGGAAGAGGGCTTTCCTCTGGCTGTATTTATTGAAAAAATCGTCCCGTTCCGTCACTTGCTGATGGGTCTGTCCGAAGCGTTTGCTGATCCATTAACAGGCATTGGTGCTGATTTAATGGATATTGACCCGAATGACATTGACGGAGCCTATTATGAAAAGTGCGCAGAACATTTACAGGATGTCATGCGGAATGAGCAAAGAAAAAACGAAACCGCACAGCAGAAAGCTCTTGAAAAATATTCAGAACTTGATACGCCATTTTATCTTCATTCTGGAATTTCTAAAGATGCATTTGATTATATTGAGTTTTATATTTTGTTCCTTGCTATTTTGTGTGTGGCAATCGCAGCACCTACTTTCGCCGGAGAATATCAAACGGGCGGTGACAGCATCCTGCGAACCACCAAATACGGGCATAAACAATTAGCAATTACCAAAATTCTGGCGGCATTTACACTTTTCGTTGTTACTTTCCTTGTCGGGATCACGGTACACATTCTGATTTTAGATGCAGCGTTCGGGACGGATTGCTTAAAAACATCGTTTCAGATGCGATACTCTATCATTAATCTGCCAAACATCAATCTGGGGCAGTTGCAGATAATTCTCGCAGCAGCGGGCTTACTTTCTGTATTAGCAACGGTTAGCTGTACGCTGTTCCTGTCTGCAAAATGTAAAGACACATTGACAGTTTTGCTGATCTCTATTGTAGTTCTTCTCATGCCGCTTTTTGCATATGTGGCGATGGGAGCAACATGGCTCTCTACCATACTTCCATCTGCCGGAATTGGTATGCAGAACAATTTCCTTTCTCAGCTTGCAGATTTCAATTATCTGCATATCGGTGGAACGAGTTTCTGGACACCGCATGTTATTTTGATTTCGGCAGGAATTGAATTATTTGTGTTTACATTCTTGGCGATTCATTCCTATTGTAGACATCAGGTAGCATAAAAGAAGTTCAAAATAGAATGAATTGATTATCTGCCGCACGACGGCAAAAGAAAAAGCAGACAATTTGGAACGACGGCTTTGATTTTCAGAGCCAGCGTTTCTTTGTGGCAACACAAACCTATGATGAATTTTCCGGAAATATTGTAGCTAATAGCATTGTTTATGCGTTGAAAATATCTGAAAAATTGATGAAAGTAGAAATATAATATTAAAATAAAAAATAATATAAAAAATTGTTTTACTATAGAGAAATATATAGTATAATACAACCATAAGAAGTGATAAAAAAATAACAAGTTGACCTAGCCAAACATAATAAGTTTTACTGTTGTGTTTGGCTTTTTTTATTTGATAGCCAGAGCGGGAAGTGAGGTGTCTGCAATGATAATCTGTGTTATCTTTGATTTGGGAATGGCAGTGATTATGTTTTTATTCGGAATCTGCTTTGTAAAATCAAATGGAAAGGCCGTTGCATTTTTGTCTGGCTATAATATGAAATCTAAGGAAGAACGAAAACAGTATGATGAAAAAGAAATGTGCAGAGTATATGGAAATCGGATGATGTGGATGGCACTGCCATTTGTAGCCGGTGCAGCCATAGATTTTTTATATAGTGGAGTTGGGTGTCTGGCAGCGTGTGTAATATGGACCGTTCAATTTGTTTTATTGATGAAAGAACGTAAGAAACGAGAAAAATAGAAAAGAACATTTAGGCGAAAGACATATGCGAAAGGAGATATACAATCTATCTAGGAACAGGATAATTCTCGGGAACAAGAGGAGTTTTAATTACTTAAAGGAGATGACGTGAATATGAGATGTCCATATTGTGAAGGAAAAATGCGAAAGGGTCAGTTGCATGCGGTTGGTGCAGGGGCAGGACTGGAGTGGAAAGAAGGCTCTGAGAGTTTGCGGTTAAATACGGATCCAGAGTTGGCAGCAAGGATATCTGGAGACCGCATAGCTGCCTATAATTGTGATTTTTGCAGAAAGATTATTGTTTCTTACGAATATTGAGATTTTTAATTCTTTGAAAAATATGATTTATGTGATAGATATGGGAACTAATTAAATTTAACTATGATTAATTGTGAGGAATTAGGCAATGAAGATAAAACGTGGAGATATTTACTATATAGATTTGTATCTGGAACCTGGAAAAATTTCTGACCACAATAAAAGAAGCAATGGAACATTGTCATTTACCGGAGTGGAACTAATGGATGCTATTGTGTCAGCTGGGATGCCAGATATATATTTGAACAAGGCGAACAAAAGAAATCGTAAAGAGGAGATATATTTCAAAATTAAACTGTTTGAAACATATGTTGCTTTATCGCCAAATGGAGAACTTTTATTCGATCCTGCAAGAAAAGTCTATTTGGATAGTACAGAAATTGGTGCAATTAATTATTGGATTGGAATGATACTTACTACGGTACTTGGAAAGAAAAAATATGGTTATGAGTATATGGTTCATTTATCAATGGTATTAAAACTCAGTTCACAGCCACCCATAGAAAAACATCGATTTCTTTCAGCTAATGGAAAAACTACATACAAATCACCGGATCTAATAGCAATAAACAATTCGAACCGTTATTATGGTGTTTTCGAATCAAAAGGTTATAGCACTTATAGTTCAAATGCTATGGAACGTGGTTATATTCAAGCAAAATCAATAGATAAGATAAATGGAAAACTTCCAAAAAATTCTTTAGTTGTAATGACCGTAACAGGAAAGAGAATAGAGATAACGGAAAAAGACCCAGAGGGTGGAACGACACAGATAAAAGTCAATTTAAGTTTTCTACAAATGTATCATTATTTGCCGATCGTTGAGTTAATCATGGAATTATGTCCGGAGGAACAAGAAAACTGGACATTTGGTTCACTCGTATATGAGGAAGAAAAGTATTCTATTGGAATTCCTACAGTTTTGTATGAGGAACTTCTGCCAATAGCAGAAGGTAAGGAAGAAAATTTACTGGATGAGTTTCTTGAAAAAATTTCTTCTAAGGAAACATATTTATTAGATATCGTTCCGGATGAGGCAAGGCAGCATATTCTTCATGTAAAATAGAAATATGGAACCTTAAATCTTTATCAACAAATTAATGTAGATGTGGGAGGAAAGGGATATGAAAAAAGAATATAAGGTACTTATTTGTATTCTGGCTTTGATATTCAGCATAGGTGCGACTTACATAGGTTTTGGATTGATTGGGAGCTCTTCTATGAAATTTGGAATGAAATATGTGTGTGATTTCGTTTTTCTGATGCAAACAATAGCTACATGCTGGGTTGTTATAGAATTGCTCAAAAAGTAAGCTTATTAGAGGGCTTTGAGTAAATACCAGTATCTGACATATGAGAGGAAGGCACTGTTATGGATGGTATAAGCAGCAGGAAATTAACATGGGGAATTTGCATCGTTGGAATTGCGATTGCAATAATAAGCTTCTTTTTCTTACCGGAGATTATTCCTGTTCACTTTGCTGGAAATGGAGCAGCAGATGACTTTGGCAATAAGATGGAAATTTTTTTAATGCCGATACTTCTTCTGACAGTTACGATCTTGAGTGGTATAAAAAGTGTAAAGTATGTTCTGATGCATTCGAAAACTTGGCTAACAGTTGGTCAATATAACCTGATGATTGATTGTGTTTTAGGAACTATTTTGATTGCAGAAATTTTTATGATTTATGCTTCGTTTGTTTAAAGGCTGATCTATAAATAAAGAAGCAAATATATGGCAGTTTCTGGTTCATTGAGCAGGCTGTTTTATATCAAAGTGTGAAGAGGAGCTGGTTCATGATGAAAAAAGTAATTCCAATTATTTTATTTACGGTATCAGCAATATTGCTTTCTGCATGTGGCAGAAAAGAAGAACTGTACGAGATTCCTGACCTGTCACAGTACAAGACAGATTATGTAGGAGATTCTTCGAATGTTATAAATATTGTAAGTGGGCAAGAGTATCCGGAAGGATATTCTTATGATAGCATACAGATACAGTCTGAAACGAAGCCTTATGGATTAACAGTATTTCTAAAAGTTGAGCCGTCTGCAGTTAAGATTGAAGATGAATTGCAAGTTAATGCGGATATGACATTTGATTTGATTGGTAATTTGGAAACGCTTGATTATAAAATAGCGGATAGTAAGGAAATCATTGCATCGTATGAACGGTAGATCATTCAGTGGTTAATATTTTGTCTGCTATTATATAGTAAGAAAAATAGGAAAGCGAAACATATATTTGGAGGACAGCAATGAGAAAATGCGAAAAGTGTGGAACAGTCATGAGAGCGGATTTAAGACTTAAAGTTAATGGCGGTGGCTATGGGATCGTTGTAGATGTAGATGAAAAACAAAAAACGACAACTATAGATGATGTTAAAGTTGCAGTCTGTCCAGAGTGTGGACATACAGAAATGTATTTAGAGGATTTAACTAAATTGAAGTAAAATTAGATATGATTGAAACAGGATAAAAAATTTTGATGGAATGCTTGTGGAGAAAATAAATATGAAAAAACTTAACTATACAGAAGATTTATTGAGAGTTATCTTCTCTTGGATAGGAATATTCTTTCTTGTTTCCGGTGTCTTAAGTTTTCTTGGGATATTAAAACCAGCAGTAAACTCAGGCATTCAGAATCCAGACATGTTGGGAACTGTGTTTTCTATAACGGGAGTGCTTTTGTGTATAATAAGTGCTGCTCTTGGAATTTATACTGCAAAGCTTGATAAATTACATTTACAATTAATCGAAAATGGTACAAAAGTGAAGGGCTTGGTAGAAAAAGTATATTTGCAAAAATACACAAGATATAGAAGACAGATTCCATACAGGATTTTATATAGTTTTACATATCATGATAAAGTGTATTATCACAAAAGCCGTTTGGTATGGGAAAATCCGGATCTTAAGAAAGGTGACTTGATTACCGTATATGTAAATAATCTTGGTAAATCAACAGTTTATAATTGCAATGAAGCGGTCTGATATCTAGCCTCTATATTTCGGAAAATACTGCACGATCTGTGGTTTACAGAAGAGCAGCTTCAAAGAATGCTGAGGATGAAAAATGCAAATCCATCAGATGTATGGAAATTCAGAGATTATTAATGGACAAATTGAAAGCTGAAAGGAAAACGGCCTATCCGTTTTCAGCATTGGCGGATCCGTCTGCTAATAAGTGGTTTACAAATCAAAAAAGTGGTAAGAGTATTTTCATAATTCTGTTCAATTTTGTCTATGTTTTCGATAATCCTGTTCATGTACAAATGCAACTAAATTAGAGTATAATAAGGGAAACCATTGAAACTGGGTTTCCGTATTGGACATTCCTGTGATGGCAGGAATGTCCTTTACATATAGGGGTAAATTCTGAAGTAGTTGGCATAGAAGTTCATGAGGTAGTTGACGTATGCTTTAAATCTTTTCATTTCTTTTTCCTCCTTTCTTTATCTTACAAGCACATTATAATATCAGAAGACGTATATTACTTGCCAAATGGGAAGAAAAAGTAGACAAAATTTGCAGGAGATTAATTGGAATGTACTGGTAAGAGCATCACAGACATTTGCCTGGATGCAGGAGTTGAGAGCCAAAGGACATTTAACAGGGTATTTCGTGAAAGATATAAAGTAACGTCAAGGGAATACCGGAATCTTTATCATGAACAATATATAAGTCAGACCCAGGATGAAATATCTGGAATGGAGAAATAGGATGGCATTTATAATCTGTATAGCAGCACTCATAATCATGATGTTTGTATTTACCAAAATGTTGTTAAGTTTTGGCAATAACAGCAGTGCGGCAGTTGAATCTGTTGATGCGACTGTAGTTGAAAAGAAGCAAGGAATCTATACCCATATGCAGTCTGAATCACATGTACCTTGGTTTCGCGTTGTATTTGAGATGACAGATGGAAGTTTGATGGAATTTCAAATGCAACAGGGAGATTTTCGTGAATTGGAAAAAGGCGATCGAGGTATGCTGACTTATCAGGGAAATCGGTATATATGTTACCAAAAATATAAATTTAAAAGTGAAGCACAGGAGGAAGAAAAATGTTAAGTGAAAGCATTGCAAAACTGGTACAGTATGGGATTACAACAGGTCTGACACCAGAATGTGAAAGAAATTACACAACAAATCTTCTGCTGGACGTTTTTCATGAGGATGACTATGAGAAACCGGACAGCATTGAGGAACCTGTTAATCTTGAAACAACATTGGGCGAATTGCTGGACGAAGCTGTAAAAAGAGGACTGATCGAAGACAGTATTGTATACCGGGATCTATTTGATACCAGATTAATGAACTGTCTGATGCCGCGTCCGGGCCAGGTGCAAAAAGAATTCTGGGATAAATATAAAGAAAGCCCAAAGGAAGCAACCGATTATTTTTATAAACTGAGTCAGGACAGCAATTATATCCGCAGATATCGCGTAGAGAAGGATCAAAAGTGGAAGGTAGACAGTCCATACGGTGAGATTGACATTACCATCAATTTGTCCAAACCGGAAAAAGATCCAAAAGCAATTGCCGCGGCAAGGAATGTAAAATCCGGAAGCTATCCGAAATGTCTTCTTTGCCCGGAAAATGAAGGATATGCAGGACGTGTTAATCATCCGGCAAGGCAGAACCACAGGATTATTCCGATCACAATCAATGATACTCCTTGGGGATTCCAGTATTCTCCGTATGTGTATTACAATGAGCATTGCATTGTGTTTAACGGCCAGCATACTCCAATGAAAATCGAGAGAAATGCATTCATTAAACTGTTTGATTTTGTAAAACTGTTTCCGCATTATTTCCTTGGATCTAATGCAGATCTGCCGATCGTAGGCGGCTCGATCTTAAGCCATGATCATTTCCAGGGTGGACATTATACATTTGCAATGGCAAAAGCACCAATTGAGCAGCACGTGGTACTTCCGGGATTTGAAGATGTAGAGGCTGGAATTGTAAAATGGCCGTTATCTGTACTTCGTATTCGTCATAAAGACTCTAACCGTTTGGTAGATCTGGCAACACATGTGCTGGAAGTATGGAGAGGTTATACGGATGAAGCAGCATTTATTTATGCTGAAACCAATGGAGAGCCTCATAATACAATTACACCAATTGCACGTAAAGTAGGGGATATCTACGAATTGGATCTGACATTAAGAAACAACATTACAACAGAAGAACATCCGCTGGGTGTGTATCATCCGCATGCAGAATATCATCATATTAAGAAAGAGAATATCGGCCTGATCGAAGTTATGGGCCTTGCAGTTCTTCCGGCCAGATTAAAAGGTGAGATGGAACTTTTGGAAGAGTATATTCTTGAAGGCAAAGATATTTCTTCAAATGAGCAGATTGAGAAACATGCAGAGTGGGTTAAGAAGTTCCTTCCGAAATATCCGGAAATCACAAAAGAAAACATCCATGGCATTCTTCAGAAAGAGATTGGAATCGTATTTACCCATGTTCTGGAAGATGCAGGAGTATACAAATGTACGACCGAGGGAAGAGAAGCATTCATGCGTTTTCTTGAAACATTATAAAAATTGAAATAAAAGGATTCTTTGGGAAATGGGAGGTAAGTGAAACCTCCCATTTTTTTTTAAGGAAGATGATGAAAATAGAATATTTTTTATAAGGTGTGAAACCTTCCTAGGCTTTTCTTTTAGATGTAAGAAGAAGTAGCAGTGGAACAAAAATAAAGATCCTCCATAGTGCAGGAATGGTGATATTGTTTCGGAATGCAAATGCACTGCCAGAAGAATCTGCCGGTATGTAAATGCGAAGATCTACAGTACAGGATGAACTTTCATCTCGTATATCTAAAGGAAGCTGAGAATGATATACTTTGCCTTCATGGGTGAATTTAACAGGCAGTGCCCAGTAATAATGACGCGGACTACCAAAATTATAAAGATAATATCCGTCTGCTTTGATTAAATTTGGATTTTCATGGTAAAGAAAATAGTTTTTATTGGCATAAAAGAATGTCCCGCCCATTAATAGAAGCCAGATCAGCACCAGTGCAGCTTTATTCAAAAAAGGACTATCAAATACTCTTTTCAAAAAATCACCTCCTGTTAGATAAGGACATTTTATCAAATGAACCAGGAAAATTCGATAGAAAGAAAAAATTTATTATTATGAGAACCGATTTGCTTGTATCTGCATCTGATTAGTGTAAAACAAACACGTGTATAATCCGGCCGGACAGAAGGAGAAAACAGAGAAGCGATTTTGTATAGAAGAAAATAAGTGAGATCTGATTAGGTGCTGTCGTGAATCAGTCAAGGATGAAAAATCCCTGACCGGTCATGGCAGCCCTTTTTTTCCTGTTTTCAGGGTTCTGTTCACAGAGAAAAAGGAAAGTGTCTGAAAGTACCCCAAAAGTGCTAAATGTGAGATAAATGATGATGCGGTGTTCCTATCCGTAAAAGAGCAGGGGAAAAATGTTTTGTAGAAATCAGCTTACTGTTTGTAAAAGAAAATGTTTTTTCCAGCAGCCTTGGTTATTTTTTATTAAATCGGAGATATTAAAATCAGACGATTTAAAAAGTTTGTCTGAATGCTGTTTATCGTTAAAAACAGGGGGCATGGATGGGAAAAAGAAAAGAGATAACCGGTAAGGATAATGGAAAGCAAAAAATGTGGATAATGATCACTGTCATCATAGTGTTCTTTGCTATGGCTGGCTATGCAGGAATGTCTTATTACTATTCAGACAGATTTTTTCGGGGAACAACGATCAATGGAATTAACTGTTCTGGAAAAACATCGGAAGAGGCAGAACAGGCGGTTGCTAAAAAAGCAGAGGATTATCTGCTGGAAGTAAAGGCAAGAAATCTGAAATCACAGAGTATCAATGGAAAATTGATCGGATATCGTTATGTTTCGGATGGCAGTATTTCCCAATATCTGGATGAACAAAAACCATATAAATGGGTTCGGGGATTTTGGAAAAAGCAAAATTATACAGCCAAGGAAAACATGACCTATGATAAAGTGAAGTTAAAAGAACAGATGGAAAAACTGGAATGTGTAAAAAAAGAGAATCAGACAGCACCAGAAGATGCTTATGTAGCTTATAAAGATTCGAAGTTTGAAATCGTACCGGAAACAGAAGGGAATACCCTGGATTTCAATGGAGCTTATCAGGCACTGTCAGAAGCGATTACTGACAAAAAAAGAACGATTGACCTGAATAGCTGTCCGGCTGTTTATGTAAAAGCGGCAGTAATGAAAGATGATCCAGATCTTAAAAATTCATTGGAAGAATGCCAAAATCTGATCCGGACCAAAATCGTATATATATTTGGAGAAGAAACGGTAACATTGGAGGGGGACGAGATCAAGAAACTGGCTCATTTTTGATGAGAGAGGACGGCTGCAAAAAAATGAGGATGAACTGAGACAGTACGTGGCAGAATATGTGGCAAAGCTGGCTGCCACACATGATACCGTAAATACAGAGAGGGAATTTTGTACAACAAGCGGACGTACTGTTCAGGTGTATAGTTCCGTTTATGGATGGAAGATCGATCAGGAAAAGGAAATAGAAACCATTATGCAGGAAATGATTGCAGGAGTACAGATAAACCGGGAACCGGTATACGCTATGCGGGCAAATGCACGGGGTATGAATGATATAGGCAGCACGTATATTGAAGTGGACCTGTCTGCACAGCATTTATATTACTATCAGGATGGTTCGATCATTTTGGAATCGGATATTGTGTCAGGAGATATGCAGTATGCAGAACGGCAGACACCACCGGGAATTTTTCAACTGTATTACAAGAAAAGTCCATCTGTGCTGAAAGGAAAGATGTTGGAAAATGGGAAATATGAATATGAAAGACCAGTAACTTACTGGATGCCTTTTAATGGGGGGATCGGGTTTCATGATGCTTCATGGCAGCCATACTTTGGAGGAAATCGTTTCCGAGAAGGTGGTGGATCCCATGGATGCATTAATCTTCCGGCGGACAAAGCGGCAGAACTTTATAATAGGATAGACGAAAGTGTGCCGATTGTCTGTTTTTATTAAAAATGGGCAGGATATATCGTTTTATATAGAGGTTTGTTTATAAAATGGAAGATCTTAATTGGTCTTCTGTTTTTTTATAATTATCAGCAATAATTTCATGGAAGAAAAGTGTGTATGTTCCGTCCAGATATGGAAAGAAGTCTTTGACCATTTTGACCGGCAACCGAAAAAAATCGAGACAAATGAGAACTATTCGATTGATGAAGATGCAAAGGAAATCTTGCAGGAGAAAAGCAAGAGGATGCTGGTTACAGAAGCAAAACGAATGGCAGTGTATTAAAATTAGGTGGATGTAATTGAGGAAAAAATATGATATCATGTTAGTGACAAAACGAAAATTATGGAGGAATAGAGTGTGAAAAAATGCAAATATTGTGGCAAAAAACTCAATGATAATTTTGAATTTTGTAACAGTAAATGTGAAAATTGTTATGAAAAGATGATGGATAAAGACAGCCATAAAATCAAGTATTTTACATTAGGCATTATTTTGGGATTCTTAGTTATGTTTTATGGCATTATTTCTAACAATAATGTCTTTATAATAGGAATTGGGATTGTAGTAATGGGTATAGATGTTGTTTTATTGCCATTTACAACTCCTGAAACAATTAATTTTCTAGGATATCAAAAGTCAAAATTCGCAGGAAGAATATCAGGCATATTGATTATAGCAGTTGGAGTATGGATGTGTTTTATTCAATGATAAATCCCAGCCTGCAAAATTGAAAATAAATTGAAAGTCACGAAATCGGAGGAGTTAATGATTATGTGGAATGAATTAGGTTTAAGCGGGGGAACCGCAATTATTATTTTAATTGCGCTGTATTTCGTCATCAAATGGGCAGTGAAAAATGGAATCAAAGAAGCCTACAGTGCCATTACTGGAAAGAAAACGGAAGAAGATGTCAGAAACGAAAAAGAATTGAAAGAACTCGGATTTGAGTTAGAAGATAAATAAAAGTTGACCGAGCTATTTAGAGCGAATGATGCTTCTTGTCCAAAGAGCAAGAAAAGGTAGATTAGAAAGTGTTTTTTACAGGCAGGTGATTAGATGAATGATCAATTCTTACAAGGAGTAATATTCGATTGGAATAGAATTGATAACGATAGTTATTTAAATAGAATTAAGGCTTTTAAAGGGATTGAAAAACTTGTTTTCAATAAACCAATTACCTTTTTTGTCGGAGAAAATGGCAGTGGTAAATCTACTTTATTGGAGGCACTTGCTGTAGCACATGGTTTTAATCCGGAGGGTGGAACAAAGAATTATGTTTTTTCTACGCATGATACACATTCAGAATTGTGTGATGCGATAAGAATTTCCAAAGGCTATCGGAAGGAAAAGTGGGGTTATTTTCTTAGGGCTGAAAGTTTTTATAATGTTGCAACGAAGGAAGAAGAATATGCGGATCTCACACATCCTTCCGCTAAATATCATGAAAAATCACATGGAGAGAGTTTTCTCGCATTGGCACAGAATAATCTGCGTCCAAATGGCTTGTATCTTTTTGACGAACACTGAAGCTGCATTATCCCCCAGAGACAGCTTACATTGTTGATGCAAATATATAGTTGTGCAAAAGAGGGAGCACAGTTTATTATAGTTACGCATTCGCCAATTTTGTTAGGAATACCTGATGCAGATATCTATTGTTTTGATGATGGACGAATACATTTATGCGAATATGAAGAAACAGAGAGCTATCGGATAACAGAAATGTTCATAAACAACAGGCAGATGCTGTTGGATAAATTGCTAACAGATTAGACAAGAAAGGAATCGACGGATTCAAGTTTGTGAAATTAAGAAAATCTGGATTGTAGAGGAAAATATTACATGAAGAAATTAGTATTGGTATCATTAAAAACGTTTGCCTTTTTTGTAGGCTGGGCTATATGTGTTTCAATTTTGCCTATACCAGATACAAAAAGTGCGGCAGTCTGGAGATTTTGGGCAGAATTGATTCCATTATTGTCAGTTATTGGTTTTACAATTATTTTCTGGTTAATAGATAAAAGAAACATACGATTACATCTGACTGGAAAACCTGTTTATAATATCGTACTTGGGTGTATCACAGGAGCTATTTGGTTAGGAGTATCTGTTGTAATATTATCTTTAACAGGGGCCATACATATTAATGGCAGAAACCAAATTTCTATGCTTTGGTTATGGTTATTTTCAGCTTTTATCAATAGCGTTATGCAGGAAGTGTTAGTTCGTGGTTACTTATATCAGATGATAAAAAATAATTACAACATAGTTGTCGCTGTCCTTATATCTACCGGATTATTTACATTTGCACATGGTGGGGCTTTTGAGGCAGGAATACTTCCTGTACTAAACGTTATAACGATGAGTCTTTTCGTGACGGCAGTTTTGGAATACACGGAATCCTTAGTTGCTCCGATTGTAATCCATTTTTTATGGAATGGAGTTGGTGCAATTATTTTGGGTGGAGTATCATTAGCAGAAGATTATCCGCATTTGTTCAACATGGTAATTAGTGGAAATTCAAATTCTGTCGGGTGGCAGCTGTAAAATTGAAGGTGGCATAGTTGTACTGTTTATGAACTTGATTTTAATGTTTGGATTCGTAATGGCAAAAAAGAAAAGGGACAAAAATCTATAATTTCAGTTTTATTGTACTTTTCTAATTCGAGACACACTGTGTCCTGAATTGAGCTGGTCACATTATCGTGCCCTGATACGTATAAATGATGAGAAGGCAAGAACAAATGCAATGTAGACTTGGGATATAAGAAACTATACTATAGAAAAGCGTTAGAGGTGGCAACGGGAATGAAAAATAAAATTTTGGTGATAGAAGATGACCGTGCAATTTCAGAATTGCTGTGCATGAATCTGGAAGCGGCAGGATATGAGACTGTGGCAGCTTATGATGGGGAAGAAGCCCAGCGGCTGCTCATGGCATGAGGATGCAGATATGGCAGTGGTGGATATCATGCTGCCGGGAAAAGACGGATTTGCACTTATGGAGGATTTTAAAAAGAAAGATATTCCGGTGCTCTACCTGACTGCAAAGGATGATGTGGCTTCCAAGGTGAAGGGATTAAAGCTGGGTGCGGAAGATTATATGGTAAAACCTTTTGAGATGCTGGAACTTCTGGTACGCATTGAGAAGGTACTGGAGAGGACGGGACGGGCCAAGAAAGTCTTAACGGTCCGGAACATCCTGGTGGACATGGAAAGCCATCAGGTCTACAAAGACGGGCTTCCGGTAAGCCTGAAAGCCAATGGAATATGACCTCTTTGTGCTGCTCCTGCAAAATAAGAACATTGCGCTTGGAAGAGAAGAACTGTTAAAACGGGTCTGGGGAGACACTACTGGGAGAAAGCAGGACGGTGGATGTCCATATCGGACAGCTCAGAAAAAAGCTGGAACTTTATGATGAGATCAGGACGATCCCGAAACTTGGATACCGTCTGGAGGAATAAGGATGAAGCTGTGGAAACTGAACGGTACTTCTTATGCTGGTAACGCTATTATGTGCCTTGATCCCAGTGGGAACGCTAAGTCTTTATATCACAGGAAAACGAAGCCTCAATAATGCCTGCAGAGACCTGGACGGAAGACAGCTGGAAAATGGCAAGACACTCCTGGAACAATTTTGGGATGCACATATATGAGCAGATGTCCGAGACTGGAAAGCGGGCTTATATGGGCTTTCAGTTCGCAGCGATGCCGTGGGGAAGGCATGGCTCTCATCGACCGAAAAAGCAATGCCGTCAATTGAAAACCTGACAGATTATAAAGTTGTGGGGCTCGAAAACTTAGGCTTAAAGGATGAAGGGAGATGCCTTATGCCTACAAGATACAGAAAGTCTCCGGGACAGAAATACCTCCTTCTCCAGAAGCTGGAGCCATCATCCAGACCGGAAGGAAGACGAAGTCCTCTCTGTTCGGGAAGTCACAGGGCTTTTTGCAGAGCTGAGACAGACCGCTGTCTGACGTTTGGGAATTTATTTGTCTGTGTTCCTGATCAGCCGGCCTTTTTATTTATATGATGATGCGAAGATGTTGCGAACAGATGGAGAAGCTACAGGAAGTGGCAGAGAAACAGGAGCTGCTCATGGGGGCACTTTCCCATGTAATGCGTACCCCGTTAACATCCAT
>NZ_JBWLUR010000005.1:0-13176 GCF_056504095.1 Blautia sp. HA9023
TATTAATCTGGATTGTAGAGGAAAATATTACATGAAGAAATTAGTATTGGTATCATTAAAAACGTTTGCCTTTTTTGTAGGCTGGGCTATATGTGTTTCAATTTTGCCTATACCAGATACAAAAAGTGCGGCAGTCTGGAGATTTTGGGCAGAATTGATTCCATTATTGTCAGTTATTGGTTTTACAATTATTTTCTGGTTAATAGATAAAAGAAACATACGATTACATCTGACTGGAAAACCTGTTTATAATATCGTACTTGGGTGTATCACAGGAGCTATTTGGTTAGGAGTATCTGTTGTAATATTATCTTTAACAGGGGCCATACATATTAATGGCAGAAACCAAATTTCTATGCTTTGGTTATGGTTATTTTCAGCTTTTATCAATAGCGTTATGCAGGAAGTGTTAGCTCGTGGTTACTTATATCAGATGATAAAAAATAATTACAACATAGTTGTCGCTGTCCTTATATCTACCGGATTATTTACATTTGCACATGGTGGGGCTTTTGAGGCAGGAATACTTCCTGTACTAAACGTTATAACGATGAGTCTTTTCGTGACGGCAGTTTTGGAATACACGGAATGCTTAGTTGCTCCGATTGTAATCCATTTTTTATGGAATGGAGTTGGTGCAATTATTCTGGGTGGAGTATCAGTTAGCAGAAGATTATCCGCATTTGTTCAACATGGTAATTAGTGGAAATTCAAGGATTCTGTCGGGTGGCAGCTGTAAAATTGAAGGTGGCACAGTTGTACTGTTTATGAATCTTGATTCCAATGTTTGGATTCGTAATGGCAAAAAAGAAAAGGGACAAAAATCTATAATTTCAGTTTTATTGTACTTTTCTAATTCGAGACACACTGTGTCCTGAATTGAGCTGGTCACATTATCGTGCCCTGATACGTATAAATGATGAGAAGGCAAGAACAAATGCAATGTAGACTTGGGATATAAGAAACTATACTATAGAAAAGCGTTAGAGGTGGCAACGGGAATGAAAAATAAAATTTTGGTGATAGAAGATGACCGTGCAATTTCAGAGAGTGCTGTGCGGGAACCTGGAAGCGGCAGGATATGAGACTGTGGCAGCTTATGATGGGGCAGAAGCCCAGCGGCTGCTCTTATGGCATGAGGATGCAGATATGGCAGTGGTGGATATCATGCTGCCGGGAAAAGACGGATTTGCACTTATGGAGGATTTTAAAACGAAAGATATTCCGGTGCTCTACCTGACTGCAAAGGATGATGTGGCTTCCAAGGTGAAGGGATTAAAGCTGGGTGCGGAAGATTATATGGTAAAACCTTTTGAGATGCTGGAACTTCTGCAGTACGCGTTGAGAAGGTACTGGGAGAGGACGGGACGGGCCGGGAGAGTCTTAACGGTCCGGAACATCCTGGTGGACGTGCAAAGCCATCAGGTCTACAAAGACGGGCTTCCGGTAAGCCTAAAAGCCAATGGAATATGACCTCTTTGTGCTGCTCCATGCAAAATCAGAACATTGCGCTTGGAAGAGAAGAACTGTTAAAACGGGTCTGGGGAGAAGACTGCCTGGGAGAAAGCAGGACGGTGGATGTCCATATCGGACAGCTCAGAAAAAAGCTGGAACTTTATGATGAGATCAGGACGATCCCGAAACTTGGATACCGTCTGGAGGAATAAGGATGAAGCTGTGGAAACGAACGGTACTTCTTATGCTGGTAACGCTATTATGTGCCTTGATCCCAGTGGGAACGCTAAGTCTTTATATCACAGGAAAACGAAGCCTCAATAATGCTGCAGAGACCTACGGAAGACAGCTGGAAAATGGCAAGATACTCCTGGAACAATTTTGGGATAACAGCAAATATGAGCAGATGTCCGAGACTGGAAAGCGGGCTTATATGGGCTTTCAGTTCCAGCGATGCTGTGGGGAAGGCATGGCTCTCATCGACCGAAAAAGCAATGCCGTCATTGAAAACCTGACAGATTATAAAGTTGTGGGGCTCGAAAACTTAGGCTTAAAGGATGAAGGAGATCCTTATGCCTACAAGATACAGAAACTGGGACAGAAATACCTCCTTCTCCAGCTGGAACCATTATCCAGACCGGAAGGATACGAAGTCCTCTCTGTTCGGGAAGTCACAGGGCTTTTTGCAGAGCTGAGACAGACCGCTGTCTGGTTTTTGGGAATTTATTTGTCTGTGTTCCTGATCGCCGGCCTTTTTATTTATATGATGATGCGAAGAACTGTGGAACAGATGGAGAAGCTACAGGAAGTGGCAGAGAAACAGGAGCTGCTCATGGGGGCACTTTCCCATGAAATGCGTACCCCGTTAACATCCATTATCGGGTATTCGGATACCCTGCGTCATGTAAAGCTGAAAGACGAACAGAAAGACCGGGCACTGGAACATATCAACCGGGAGGGAAAACGCCTGGAGGCTCTTTCCGGGAAGATGCTGCAGATGCTGGGGCTTTATCAGAACCATGCCATACAGATGGAAATGACCACGGCAGGTGATCTTTTAAACCATGTCATAGACATGGAAAAAGAACAGGCAGAAAAGAAAACGGTGCACCTCAGGATGGAATGTGAAGCTTTTTCCATGAAAATGGATCCGGCCCTGATGGAAAGCCTTCTGATAAACCTGATCGACAATGCCCTAAAGGCTACGGATGCCGGTGGAAGCATTTGGGTAAAGGCTTATGAGAAAGCTGGAAAAAAGATCTTTGAGGTGTCGGATACCGGAATGGGGATCCCGGAGGAAGAACTGGGAAAGATCACAGATGCATTCTATATGGTGGACAAATCACGAAGCCGAAAAGAAGGCGGATCTGGACTTGGGCTGGCACTCTGTGTGAAGGTGGCTGAAATCCATGGCGGATTTCTGAAGATCGAAAGCCAGCCAGGAGAGGGGACCACGGTAAGAGCCATCTTCTGATTTACAATTTGTTTACATCTTGATGAATACATCAGCGAAGCAATATGGTACTCTTTTCTCATAAGAAGAGGGTACCTTTTTTAATACCGAAAGGAAAGGATGGAAAAAGGATGAAGAAAATAAAAATGTTTATGGGAGCCGTTCTGTGTATGAATCTTTTGACATTATCCGGATGTGACCGTATTGTCCAGTCTGCTGTTGTGGAAGAAAAGGATCAGACAGAACAGAAAAAGAAGAGAAAAAGGAGACAGTTCAGAAAACCGTTGCCGAACAGGTACAGGCACCGGAAACATACCAGACAACGATCCAGGCAGATCTAAGATCAGCGGGCCGGGAGGATAAAGAAACCCCGATGAATTTTACCCCGACAGCGGATGCACCGATAAAAGTGCCGGATGTAGATGCAATCTGTTTAAAAAAAGTAAAAAGATTGGCGATTCCTGAAGAAGAACAGAATAAAATAAAAGACACATTCGGAAAAGGACAGTCCATGCAGGAAGAGAAGAATGAGAACGAACAGGCGGGGACGTATACAGTAGATGGACTGACCTATCGGTATTCTTATGTACAGAGCGAGCAGGTATCGGATGTGGAGGAACTTGGATTTCAGATAGCGAAGTTTAGCTTTGATGATTGTGGGGACATGACCCTGGCATCAAGTGAGAAAAAAGAAAGGGAAGAACGCTTTCAAAATTATATAAAGGCAGGAAGCGGGAAAGTATCTGAAAAGGAAGCAAAGGAGAAGGTTTCAGGTCTTGTGTCCGGAAACTGGGAGATATTTGAAAGTTCCTCAAAAGCACTTACTGAAGGAAGCACTACCCTGGAAAAAGATGACTTCATTTTTGAACGGATGATAGACGGGGTTCCGGTTAATTATGTGAGGGAAACCTCTCTGCCTGTTAATGAACAGGCTCTTGAATGGGAAAACGAAGATGGAACACTTCATGAAGGACAGTCTGAAGGATGGGAAAATGAAGTACTGACGATGGACTTTTGCAGTGGGACACTTCAGAGTTTTCTGCACCGAAATCCCATAGAAGCATCGAATGCTTCCGATGAAAGGCTGTTCCTACTTCCTTTTGATGAGGTCAAGGATATCTTTGAAAAAACGATCACTTTGCAGGTCATGACAGAAGACAAGAATCGGCTGATCTCTGTCGATGGAGGAAGCCACTACCGTTATCCGTCCATTGATGCACAGAGTGCGGAGATAACCATAACAAAGGTACAGCTGGGTTATATGTGCATGCCAGACAGTGAAGGCAGCGATACCGAAGCAGTCCTGATCCCGGTGTCGGGATTTTTATGGAACCTGGACATCCAAAGAGCCAGAGTATGAGTACGGAAATGGGGAGGATGGACCGGTCATAGGAGACGTGACGATGGATGCTGCAGGTGTTCCACTCCTTACGATCAATGCACGGGATGGAAGCGTAATACAAAGGATTCAGGCTGGATGGGCGGCTTCTATGGGTTCCAAGGATATAAAATAGAGTGTGAATTTCAATTTCTAAGCAATGATGACAGAAAGACCTGGATTTTCAGGTCTTTCTGCTTTACAGGAAAAAGAAAAATACGTTATACTTTTCCTATAGAAAAAGGTTGGAGGAATATGTATGGCAGAAAAAATGGCAGAGCAGATCGCAGAGATTTTAAAAGAACCTAATTTTCAAACGGCAGAGAAAGCACTGACAGATTTCTGCGGACCGATGGATGGGGAATTCAGGAATCTTCTGGTGGATATTATTGTGGAACGATGGATTGATACGCCTAAAGACGTACCGTTTTCCTATGCCCGCAGCATTTGGAATCGGAAAGATATAAATAGAGAAGAGTATCAGGCATTGCTGGAGGAAATCCGAAGCTATCCCATCGCACCGATCAACAAGGCAAAGATATCGGATTTTTTATGGGTTGTGGAAAATGATTTTTCAAATGCTAAAATAGCAGAAACGGCTTATTGCGAACACTTGAAGAACACCGGTGCATTTGCAGATCATATCATGGCTATAAACCGGATCTTGTTTATCTCTAAAAAAATCCGAAGCAAGGAAATCAATGAAGAGGTGCGAAAGAATCTGCTGATAAAAGTATTAGAAGAGTATGATAACAGCAGCCACGCAAAAATTGGATATTTGATAAAAACTGCCATGGAGGAAAAAGTGGATACAGGATATCTGATCCCTTATGTGGAAAATATCTTGAAAACTTACGATGATAATAGCTGTGATGCACCGCTCATTGGTAAGTTTTGTGATCTGTTGGAAGAACTCTATTGCAGAAAAAATAACTGGCAGAAGAAAAAGTGTATTACTGAACCTAAACTGATTGCGATACGAAGACGTAAGATTCAGGCTATCCGGATGGAGGCTGAATATGCCGGGGCCTCTTCTAAAGGAAATTTAATGAGAAAGATTCACTATTTGAAAGAGGTTATTCAGTTGTTAAAGACCATACAGGGTACGGAAGAAGAAAGAAAGGCACTGTTGCAGGAAATAGCACAGATAGAAGAAGCTTCCCTTTCGGAGATGATGGTATGGAGTGATAAACAGGATGCCAGCGGCATTGTAAAAGAACTGTTCCGCCAACTGGAAGATCTTGATAAAGAAGAGGCATTATGTTATTTTGCTTCATTTCTTCCGATTCCGGTAAGAGAAAAGGTAAAGAATCAAGTATTAAATAGGACTGGGATCCTGAACACGATATTTCCAGCGGCAATCCTTGGAAAAGGAGGAAAATTAATTGCTAAAAGCAGGCCTGTGAAAAAGCCTGATGGAACAATCGATGAAGGTGCGCTTAAGGATAATATGGAGCGGACAGCAGCCATGGAGATGGATTATTTTGCACAGATTCTGGTGAGAAATACGTTTGAATATATTCGTTCCAGATTTGTGATCGAAGAGAGTGATGTAAAAAAGATTGTAGATGTAAGTTGTGCGATTCCGGAGGGGAGAAAAGAATCGTATACCAAGGGTCTTATGTTTGGCTTTTCAGGAGATTTTTTGACGGCGCTAAGTATCCTGATTCCACAGATAGAAAATGCAGTAAGATATCTGGCAGTGGAATGTGGAGAACCTGTTTACAACATGAATGAAGAAGAGATTGAAGAAGTAAAACCAATGCACGCTGTCTTAGAATTGGAAGGAGTAAAAGAAAGCCTGGATGAAGACCTTATATTTGCTTTAAATACGATTTTCTGTTCAAAATTTGGATTTAACATGCGCAACAATGTGGCACATGGAATGCTGGATGATCAGGCATTCCAGAGCTTTAAAGCTTTGTATATCTGGTGGTTTGCACTGAAATTTTGCTATCTATTCTGCGGAAAATTACAGGAGGAGAATAGAAGCAAAATAAATAAAAAGCTGAAACAGCTGATGGAGAAGAAAGATAATATGGATGAGAATTAATATAAAATGGTTGGACGGATGGTATGGTTTCCTTAAAAAGTGTTCGGAAGTATCTGGCAAGCATAGCGTTTGGATATCAAAACGCACTTTGGGGACGGCCTCAACCCCCGGAATGTGTAGCACTGAGAGTAAATCTATAAATATAATATGAATTATAAAAACACTCCAACTTATTAGTAGTCAGAGTGTTTTTCATAAACATATATTTTTAAATAAAAATATAGAGAAAGTATTTTGGTAGTTACGGATTTAAGAAAAACCAAAATTCATGTCCCTGGCATACAATATAGCGCTCCAACCACTCATTAAAAGGAAGGTTAAAACGATCGGTGTCAGGAGCTGGATAACATAAATAATCTTCTCTACCTTCTAATACAGCTTGTAAATCCATGGTTATATCACCTATATCTTGCAGAAAAAGAATGGGAAGATGATAGGTGAATTCTGGATCAGATAAAATGGGTGTATTATTCCAAACCTCTTTTTGATTAAGAGCTTCTTTTAAAGAGTAGATGGTACAGCTGACTAGAGAACTACCCTCTTCTCCACAAAAAAGCTCCATTCCATTTGAACAAGATAAAAAGGCTTTATACGAAGCGGGAAGTTTCATGTTGGGAAAATATTTTTCAAATAACTGAATTTCTTCGGAGGATACAGGTGGGTAAAATTTATGAGTTACTTTTATAGGCTCATCACCTAAATGCCATTGATAGACCCAACCATTATTATCCATCTCATATTTTAAATTTTTGAAAATTCTGTGTATTGCATTTACATCTTCCATTATGTACTCTCTCCTTAATAATTTCTAAACCAAGAAGTTATTGCTCTATGGCTTTCGGTTTTGACGGGCATTAAATTCAATACCGCCCTCGTAATATTTAGAAACACAAAGCCGTACGGTTGCTGAACTAACGGCAAGTTTTTCAGCGATATCGTTGAAAGTCATGCCATCAGATTTATATAATAAAATTTTGGCACGATCTACAATTTGTGCCTGAATTGTTCTTTTTTTTGATAATGTTTTAAGGTAATCTTTGTCTTCCTCTGACAGAGTAAGATATGTTCTTCTCATAGCGTTCATCCCTTTCTTAGATAACACTATTATACCACACATTATCCTCAAAATATATAGTAGCTATTTAATTTACGTTATACTAGAAATGTGAACTTCCGTAATAATTAACTCTCGAAAGGCGGCGCCATGTATCTCGATTTTCAAGTAAAAATACCAACTGAATCAGCTGGCATTACTCGTAAAAAAATTAAGGGAACCACTTACATTTACTATGCATATGAACATAATTACAATACAAAAAAAGGGTATACTGTCCCTAAGAACACGACGATTAGAAAGTGTACAGAGGATGATTCGGAGCTGATGTATCCGAACACCAACTTTTTGAAATTTTTCCCGGCTGAGGAACTGCCGGAAACAAAAGGCAGTGCTTACAGGAGCGGGTGTCTCAGAGCTGGTACCTATTTTGTACTGCGTAAGATTATAGCGGAGTATCACCTGGATGAAATGCAGGGAGATATCATTGGAAAGAACAACGGTTTGTTTCTGGACTTGGCAGTGTATTCCATCATTGCAGAAAACAATGCCGGACAGTATTATCCCGATTATGCGTATAACCACCCATTATTTACAGACCGGATGAAAATCTACAGTGACACAAAAGTCTCCGATTTTATTAACAGCATAACCAGGCTCTGCCAGATTGGTGGTGCGGTGGAATCGGTGCTGGGTTCTGCAATTGAGGAAGAAGATATCCCGAAGCTGATTGGCTTCTTAAAAAGGCAGGAAGCAAACGGAAAGTTTTTCTCAAAGGCAATGCAGAAAGAGCCAGTTGCAAATACGGAGGAAGTGTAATGCCGGAGGGAGTGGGTTTTCCATTCCCTTCATTGTTTTTTATGAAGGGCGCACTTATGGACAACCAGAGGTCGTCCGTATAAGTTTGCCACAAGTGGCAACCGGTCTGCGCTCACGCTTGCCGGGCTCGTTCCGTCGGCGGGCATTTCATGCAGACCTGCTCATGCCGTAGGAGGCACTCTTCGCCAGAGGGGCGCATTCCATGCAGGCTGTTATGCACAGGGCACTCTTATGCAGAGGGCGTTCCGGCAGATACCTTTTTCTTTTAGGAAAACGTTACCTGCCGGAAATCAAAGCCGGATACGGCAGAAAGGAGGAAACGGATCATGGCAATTTTTCATTATACAGTAAAGATTGTTGGACGCAGCAAAGGAAAATCCATCATATCGGCATCTGCTTATCTCAATGGCGATGTGATGAAAAATGAAGAAACAGGCAGGATCAGTTATTACACTTCCAAAAGAGAAGTTGTTTATACCAACCTGTTGATGTGTGAAAATGCACCACAGGAATGGCTGAATGTACCTGCTCTTTTATATCAGACGGTTCCAGAAATCTGTCCGATATAAAAGAGCAGATAACAAAGATGCCGCACTGGAAAAATTTAAACTCACTTTTCAGAAACAGCGTTTGTGGAATGAAGTTTTGAAGATTGAGAAGACCTCGGATGCACAACTCGGCAGGTCATTTGAGTTCTCACTTCCGAAAGAATGGAGCCGACAGGAACAGATTGATTATACAACTGAATATATTCAAAAGACCTTTGTAGATAAGGGAATGTGTGCGGACTGGAGCATCCACGATAAAGGCGATGGAAATCCTCATGTGCATTTACTTGTGACGATGCGATCATTCAATCCAGACCATTCATGGGGAAACAAAGAAGTCAAGGACTGGGATTTTGTCAGAGATGAAAATGGAAATATTGTGGTGGATGAATCCCATTCGGACTGGTGGCAGGATAAAAAGAACCCTGACCGTCATGGAATCCGAATCCCGGTATTGGACGAAAATGGCAATCAGAAAGTCGGTGCAAGGAACCGTAAACAGTGGAAACGTGTATTAACCGATGCTACCGGGTGGAACAATCCGAAAAATTGTGAACTGTGGCGGAGTGAATGGGCGAATGTATGTAATGCTCATTTGAAAGTGGAAAATCACATTGACCACCGTTCTTATGCAAGGCAGGGAAAATTTGAGATACCAACGATCCATGAGGGTGCGGATGCCAGAAAAATTGATGAGAAATTTCAAAACGGACAGACATCCTCCGCTTCATGGAAAGTGGAGGAAAACCAGATCATTAAAAACGCTATTCCGATAAATCTCATGGTATTCCTATTACTATCACATGTTATTTATATTGGAATCCGATGTTATGTGAAAGACTGGCAGGAAGAACGGGGATATTTTTAAAATCTAATTTGTTCATTTGCGTTATTTATATTTATTTTCATGCTAATATATATTATCATATTAGCATGAAAGGAGAATCTATATGACTCAATTTGAAAAATTAGATTTGTTATTGCGTGAATGTGGAGGGACAATTCAGACATTTCAAGTCCTAAATAATGGAATTAGTAAGTCTGTGTTTTATGCCTATGTGAAGGAACGAGGATTAGAGCAAGCTTCTCATGGTGTGTATGTATCACCTGATACGTGGACAGATGCGATGTTCCTTTTGCATTTGCGTTGTGGTCAAGCTGTATTTTCTCACGAAACTGCATCGTTTTTTCATGATTTAACGGACAGAGAGCCTTTGAAATACACCATAACAGTAAGAACTGGATATAATCCAAGCCGTTTGCAGGAAGACGGTTTTCAAGTGTATACAGTAAAAAAGGATTTACATGAAATAGGGATCACAACTATGCTGACATCATTTGGACATTCAGTTCCGGTTTATGATATGGAGAGAACGATTTGCGATCTGCTTCGCAGCAGGAAAAATATTGAAATGCAGGTCTTCCAAGATGCATTAAAGCAATATGCGAAACGTAAGGATAAAAACTTACGGATGCTTATGAAATACGCAGCTATGTTTCATGTTGAAAAGATACTAAGACCATATTTGGAGGTGTTACTTTAGATGATAACAACAGCAAGACAATTAAAGGATTTAATTCGTAATATGTCAAAGAAAAAATCCGCAGATGCACAGATTTTGATGCGGAATTATATGATGGAACGTTTTTTAGAACGAATTTCTTTATCAGAGTATAAAAACCAGTTTATATTAAAAGGTGGAATGCTGGTGGCGGCAATGGTTGGTCTGGATGCCAGAGCTACTATGGATCTGGATGCTACCATAAAAGGCACTAATGTTAGTGTGGAGGATGTAGAAATGATTATATCCCAAGGGAAGGAGTTGCATCATGAATAAGATTTTGATTATAGATGATGACAAAGCACTGTGTGAATTGATTAAACGTAGCGTACAAGCAGAAAACATAGAAGCTGATTTTTGTAATACCGGAAAAGAGGGCTTACAAAAATTAAGAGAGCAGGAATATCAGCTTGTGGTGCTGGATGTGATGATGCCCGGTATGGATGGTTTTGAAACGCTGGAAGAAATTCGCAAGGAGTACAGCTTACCGATTTTGATGTTTACATCTAAAAATGACAGCATTTCTAAAGTACGAGGCTTACGGGCCGGGGCGGACGATTATCTTACAAAACCGTTTGATATGGACGAACTGATTGCCCGTATTGCGTCTCTTATACGCCGCTACACTCGCTTTAATCAGCAAGCCGGAGCCATACAGAAGCTAAATTTTAACGGACTGCAGATTGACCTTGAAAATCGTTCTGTTACTACATCAAACGGCACTTTTGAACTGCCCCCAAAGGAATTTGATTTACTCCTGTACTGTGCAAAACATCAAGGGAAAATTTTGACAAAACAGCAGATTTATGAGGAAGTATGGGGCGAAGAATATTTCTATGATGACAGTAACATTATGGCGATTATCAGTCGGCTTCGTAAAAAATTAGAAGTTAATTCTTCAAGCCCAAAGTATATACAAACGGTCAAAGGGATTGGATATCGGTTTAATAAGGAGGTGTAGCCAGCATGGAAATCATCGTATTCTTATCCGTTGTGATTGTTGTTGTGGCTGTATTGACTTCCATCGTTCTCGTTCGGCGTGTAAAAAAACAAATAGCAGAAATGACCGATGTGCTGGTTGATGTGAAAAACGGAAATGGCAACCGGCGTATTCTATCTGCAACAAATGAACTGACAGCACCTCTTGCTTATGAAATCAACGAGATCGTTGTGGCCTATGAAAGCAGACTTTCAACTGTACGGCAGACGGAAGAAACCAACCGCCAGCTTATGACGAGCCTTTCCCATGATGTGCGAACGCCCCTTACTACTCTGATTGGGTATCTTGACGCTGCACACAAAGGACTGGTCACAGGAAAAGACCGGGATGATTATATTGAAACCGCCCGCCGGAAAGCCCATGATCTGAAAGAATATATTGATGTACTCTTTGACTGGTTCAAGTTAAATTCTAACGAGTTTGCTTTGGAGATCCAGAGCGTTGAAGCTGCAGAGCTGACAAGAAATATCCTAATCGACTGGATACCGATTTTTGAAGATAAGCAGGTCGATTATGACATTGATATTCCCGAACAGCCTATCCGGGTAAGATTGGATATGGACAGCTATATGAGGATCGTGCAATAATCTCATTCAAAATGTAATCGCTCACAGCCATGCAGACAAAATCAAAATTGCCCTGTCAAAGAGGGAAAATAACATGGAGCTGCTGCTTGCGGATAATGGAGTGGGAATTGAGAAGGAAGATTTGAAACACATTTTTGAACGGCTCTATAAGTGTGACAAAGGACGGTCTGACAAAGGCAGCGGTCTTGGTCTTTCTATTGTCCATCAGCTTGTAGAAAAGATGGGTGGGAGCATAACAGTTGAAAGTGTACCGGGAAAAGGAACGGAATTTACTTTGCTTTTTCCTTTGGAAATTTAAGCGGGTTCCCGTCTTTATGGCGGGAGCCTTACTTATTTTCAGAAATCTTTTAGAAAATGGCATGGGAACCTTCTCAATCCCCAAACGGATTGAGAAGTAGCGGAATAGGATTTGCATTGCAATTCATTCCTTAATTGCAAGGTTAATGCAAGGTTGCGGCAAGGTTAATGCAAGGTTGGCATGATAGAATACCTTACAGAACAGGAGGTTTTGAATATGGATACAAATTATATCATTGAAACAAAAAATCTGACGAAGCAATACGGCTCACAAAAGAGTGTGGCTGACTTAAATATCCATGTGAAGCGTGGGAAAATTTACGGTCTGCTGGGCAGAAACGGAGCCGGAAAAACGACTACCACTGAAAATACTGTTGGGCTTAACGAAGCCGACTTCCGGGGAGGTCAAAATCTGGGGAAAGTCTTTGCAAGGGAACGAAAGAAGAGTTGCTCCCCCGCATTGGGAGTCTAACTGAGTCCCCCGGCTTTTATCCGAATTTGACCGCAACGGAAAATCTGCGTATTTTTGCTACTCTGCGGGGAGTGCCGAACAGCCATGCAATCAAGGACGCTCTGGATTTGGTCGGGCGTCCTTACAAGGATAAAAAGCTGTTTTCACAATACTCTCTTCTGGTATGAAGCAGCGGTTGGCGATTGCCCTTGCAGCTCATGCACGACCCTGGGAGCTTTTAATTTTAGTACGAGCCTATCAATGGACTTGACCCTATCGGTATCGCAGAAGTACGTTCCTTTATTCGTGAGCTTTGTGGACGCGCGAGGGAAAACAATTTTAATTTCAAGTCATATCCTTTCTGAAATTTCTCTATTGGCTGATGATATTGGAATTATCAACCGCGGTTGAAGCGGCGCACGAAAAACGCGAAAGCGTTTCACGATAAATGCGAAAACAGTTACCCAACCGTACCAAGTCTGGGTTAATATCCGGCTTTGCATAACCGAACGAAGTACA
>NZ_JBWLUR010000006.1:0-2500 GCF_056504095.1 Blautia sp. HA9023
GTCAAGCCCTCACCCGATTAGTAACAGTCAGCTCCATGTGTTACCACACTTCCACCTCTGCCCTATCTACCTCGTCGTCTTCAAGGGGGTTTACTTCTTAAAGAATGGGATATCTCATCTTGAGGGGGGCTTCACGCTTAGATGCCTTCAGCGTTTATCCCTTCCGGACTTGGCTACCCGGCCATGGCTTTGGCAAGCCAACCGGTCCACCAGCGGTCCGTCCATCCCGGTCCTCTCGTACTAAGGACAGCTCCTCTCAGATATCCTACGCCCACGCCGGATAGGGACCGAACTGTCTCACGACGTTCTGAACCCAGCTCGCGTACCGCTTTAATGGGCGAACAGCCCAACCCTTGGGACCTACTACAGCCCCAGGATGCGATGAGCCGACATCGAGGTGCCAAACCACTCCGTCGATGTGAACTCTTGGGAGTGATAAGCCTGTTATCCCCAGGGTAGCTTTTATCCGTTGAGCGATGGCATTCCCACTTAATACCACCGGATCACTAAGCCCTACTTTCGTACCTGCTCCACCCGTCGGTGTCGCAGTCAAGCTCCCTTCTGCCTTTGCACTCTTCGAATGGTTTCCGTCCATTCTGAGGGAACCTTTGGGCGCCTCCGATACCCTTTCGGAGGCGACCGCCCCAGTCAAACTCCCCGCCTGGCATTGTCCCACCGCCGGATTCACGGCGGCTGGTTAGAAGCCCAATATCACAAGGGTGGTATCCCAACAGCGGCTCCATAGCAACTGACGTCACTATCTCTCAGCCTCCCACCTATCCTGTACATGCAACACCGGACCCCAGTGCCAAACTGGAGTAAAGCTCCATGGGGTCTTTCCGTCCTGGCGCGGGTAGCCAGCATCTTCACTGGCACTTCAATTTCACCGGATGTATTGCCGAGACAGCGCTCAAATCATTACGCCTTTCGTGCGGGTCGGAACTTACCCGACAAGGAATTTCGCTACCTTAGGACCGTTATAGTTACGGCCGCCGTTTACTGGGGCTTAAATTCAAAGCTTCGACGTTATGTCTAACCTCTCCTCTTAACCTTCCAGCACCGGGCAGGCGTCAGCCCATATACCTCACCTTTCGGTTTCGCATAGACCTGTGTTTTTGCTAAACAGTTGCTTGAGCCTATTCTCTGCGGCCTGCTCTCGCAGGCACCCCTTCTCCCTAAGTTACGGGGCCATTTTGCCGAGTTCCTTGGCAATACTTCTTCCGCCGGCCTTAGGATTCTCTCCTCATCCACCTGTGTCGGTTTACGGTACGGGTACAATATAAACAA
The DNA here is from genome assembly GCF_056504095.1 of Blautia sp. HA9023. Taxonomy (NCBI): domain Bacteria; kingdom Bacillati; phylum Bacillota; class Clostridia; order Lachnospirales; family Lachnospiraceae; genus Blautia; species Blautia sp. HA9023. Next base: position 1,288 of record NZ_JBWLUR010000006.1, read on the forward strand.
TAGCGGCTTTTCTTGACGCATGGCTCACGGGCTTCGTTACTATATTTCACTCCACATCACGTCTTCCCATTGCATGGCGGATTTTCCTACCATACTGGTACCTCGCTTGTACCGGGCTTTCCATTCCCGGCTCCCGCTCTCCTTACGTGTCCCCACAGTTCTGTTATACTGCAGTACAGGAATATCAACCTGTTGTCCATCGGCTACGGCTCCCGCCCTCACCTTAGGTCCCGACTCACCCAGGGCAGATCAGCTTTACCCTGGAAACCTTGGATATTCGGCCTAGAGGATTCCCACCTCTATCTCGCTACTCATTCCGGCATTCTCTCTTCCATATAGTCCACAGCTCCTTACGGTACTGCTTCTTCCCATATGCAATGCTCCTCTACCAATCCTTACGGATTCCTTAGTTTCGGTGGCGCGTTTCAGCCCCGGACATTTTCGGCGCAGGACCTCTCGACCAGTGAGCTATTACGCACTCTTTGAATGTATGGCTGCTTCTGAGCCAACATCCTGGTTGTCTTCGAAATCCCACATCCTTTTCCACTTAACGCGCACTTTGGGACCTTAACTGTAGGTCTGGGCTCTTTCCCTTTTGACCGCCCAACTTATCTCGTGCAGTCTGACTCCCGGTGATATCTACACGGCATTCGGAGTTTGATATTCTTCGGTAGGCTTTGACGCCCCCTAGGAAATTCAGTGCTCTACCTCCGCAAGACTCACACCGAGGCTAGCCCTAAAGCTATTTCGAGGAGAACCAGCTATCTCCGGGTTCGATTGGAATTTCTCCCCTATCCACACCTCATCCCCACCCTTTTCAACGGATGTGGGTTCGGTCCTCCACTACCTCTTACGGCAGCTTCAACCTGGACATGGATAGATCACCCGGTTTCGGGTCTACTCCTACTGACTCTGGCCCTGTTAAGACTTGGTTTCCCTTCGGCTCCATCCCTTGAGGACTTAACCTTGCCAGTAAGCGTAACTCGCCGGACCGTTCTACAAAAAGTACGCGGTTGTGCTCATATGGCACTTCCACAGCTTGTAGACACAGGGTTTCAGGTTCTCTTTCACTCCCCTCCCGGGGTCCTTTTCACCTTTCCTTCACAGTACTATGCGCTATCGGTCACTAAGTAGTATTTAGCCTTAGGGGGTGGTCCCCCTTACTTCCCACAAGGTTCCTCGTGTCTCGTGGTACTCCGGATCCTGCTCAGTC